>JABBCA010000104.1 GCA_018607135.1 Opitutales bacterium | reverse complement strand
GTCTTCCGTAACTTGAAGAAAGAGACCGACAAAGCCGTGGCGCTCTTCTCCAACAAAGATGCCAAAGAAACAATCTTCGTTCCACCTTATGACGAATACGTAAAGCAGTTCAATGCGGTGGCAGTCGAACTGATGACGCTCACACCCACGGTGCGCAGCGTGAAGGATCTACCTGATGAAGAGGCGGAGCTGAAGTTTATCAAAATCTTCCGCGAGCTGATGCGGCTGATGAATATTTTGCAGGCGTTCTCCGAGTTCGACCATGAAGACCTCGCCCTCAGTGCGCAACGTTATGCAGACTACCGCAGCGCCTATCTTGACCTTTACGACAAGGTCAAGACGGACAACCAGAAGGAAAAGGCATCCATTCTAGACGACATCGACTTCGAACTAGAGCTAATCCATCGCGACGTCATTAACGTCCAGTATATTCTCAAGCTCCTCGCGCAACTCTACGATGCTCCAGAAGCCCAACGCGTCGGCCTACGCAAACAGATACTGGATACCATGTCCGGTGACTTACAGCTACGAAGCAAGCATGAGTTAATCCAAAAATTCATCGACAACAACTTACCTAAACTCGGTAGTGCTGCCGACATACCAGACAGCTTTGAAGACTATTGGGAGCAAGCACGTCTCTCAGCCTTTCAGCATTTGGTCAAAGAAGAGCAGCTCAATCCAGATAAACTAAATAAGGTGATCGATCGCTTTGTATACACCGGCAAAGAGCCACTCCCCGACCCCGACATCATCGACCTAATAGAGCGACCGCTCAAAATCGCCGAACGCGGTCCTACCCGAAAACGCGTGTTAGAAAAGGTCATCGATTTTGTTGAGACCTTTATCCGTGGGATCGCTGCCTAAAAGAGCACGTAGCCCTGCGAAAGTTTGACGAAGAACACACCGAGGTTGCTAGCAGCGTGCGCCAACATGCAGGGAAAGATTGAGTTGTTTTTATTCCAGGGCCCGAAACGCACTGCATACCACCAGAGTGAATTGAGCAGCAAAATACTGGTGCTGAAAAAGCCCTTTGCCGTCAGTGTGAGGTGAAAGCCATCTTCAGTGCTCCACAAATGCGGGTGGAGCAGCGCGAACAATAAGGAAAACCCAACACAACCGGCGATCAACGCCGCCTTGCCTCGGTTCTCAATCACTAAAAATCCACGAAAAATCACTTCCTCCACCAAACCAGCGGCGACCGCTGCAAATACGAAATACCAAACCATTTCGCTCTGCTCATCAGAAATCCCCAGCGCAAGTTCACCGCCCGTCTCAGCTGCAAGGAGCAAGAGCGAACCAATCACACCGATCAAAAACGCCGAATAGCTCGCAGGCATCGCACCGGGCATCGCGCCACCGTTCGGCTCACCTGAAACTTGGGCTCGATAATCCCCCCAATACATCCGCCCCACATACACGGCAATGCCGACGTAGAGGAGAATCATTACGGGGTTTTCGTTCATTTAAAGGAGGTAGAAGTCAGAATTTAGAAGATAGAATAAACAGCGCTGAGGGGTGATTCTAACTCCTAACTTCTGCATTCTAACTTCTGCACATTTCGTGCTCCGCACTAAATGTGCCGTGAATCGTCTTCGTCCTTTTTGACGTAGCCGCTATCCTGACGCTCGTGGTTCACCTTATTCTTTTTAAGATAAGCCTCATAAACATCCTCCGGAGTCATACCCAGCACTTGAGCCAAGGAGATGAGGAAGTGAAACAAATCCACCACTTCGACCTTCGCATTTTGCTCGTCGAACTCCTGATACTTCGCCCACCACTTCCAGGGCACCGAATCAATCAACTCAGACATTTCTTGCTGCATCGCACGGGTGTAGTTCAGCACCCACTTGGCTTTTTCTTCGTCCGACATACCGTCAGTATTTACACCAATACGCTTATTCAGCGTGTCCTGCATCGCAAAAATTTCTTCGAGTTTATCCATGCTCGAATTCGTAGGTTCACATCTGCCCGCAAGCAAGCGGATTCCACGATCCAAACAACTTTCAGCCAACAAGTAGCAAAGGATTGAACTTAACACTTGCGGGAGAAAATGTCCTACTCTACCGATACAGCCCTCGACGCGTGAAACGCAGAGCTTTAAGCCCGGTAACGGAAGTCGGCTGAGACCTTACGCAGCCTTCCATCGCTCTCCATACGCCGCGTCGCCCACTGAAACGTTTGCCAGCTATGACTGCTCTAGCTCGGCAAGCACCATACACCAACATAGACACATACGATGCCAGAATTCGAAGAAACCACACCCACAAATAACCAAGCTGAAAACTACACACCTAGCAAAGACGCCACTCCTAAGCCACGCGGTCGCCGCCGTAGCGGTGGATTTAAGAACGATGTCGCCGCAGCAAGTAAAGGCAACATGGGTCCAGTAGATCCAGTAAAAGCAATTAAAGAAGAAAAGCTCAGCGGCAGCGGCAAACCTGCTGAAGCGGATTCCAAGCCACGCAGCGAACGCGCACCTCGAAAAGAACGTGCTCCACGCCCTGAAAAGACTGAGCGTGAAGAACGCGCACCTCGTGCCGAAAAAGCGGAACGTCAAGACAAGCCACGCCGCGAACGTGCGCCTCGCGAAGAACGTCAAACCAACCCTCAGCCAAGCGCTGAGACACTCGCCGCTATTGCTAAGGTGGAAGCACGCCTCAATGAGCGTAAAGCCGCGCGCGACGCTCGTCGTGCCGAGCGCGAAAAGAATCGCCCAGCAAAGAGCGAGCGGAAGCCCTCAGCTAAAAAGAGCGCTAAGAAGAAGCCACAAAGCAAGCAAAGCGGCGGTCTTCTCGCAGCACTCACGGGATTTTTCAGCGGCCTCTTCGGCAGCAAACCAGAACCTAAGAAGCAGGTTGGCAATCGTGGCGGCAAAGGCGGCCCGAACCGTGGCGGTAAAAATAGCCGTGGCGGACAGAATCGCGGCGGCAAGGGGGGTCCGAACCGAGGTGGCAAAGGCGGCCAAAATCGTCGTCGCCAAGGCGGCGGCAACGGTCGTGGCGGTCAAGGCGGTGGCGGTAAGCGTCACACTGCAGCCTCTCTCAGCAACGAATCTTAATTCCCAGCTGGCTACCCCATGGATGTCTTCAAAGTAAGCGGCAACGGCCCACTCAACGGTGAAATCGCAGTCGGTGGTGCTAAAAACGCCGCCCTGCCCATACTCGCAGCAACCCTGCTGACTGAAGAGACGGTGACTCTTAAGAATGTGCCGGACCTCAGCGATATGCGCTTCATGACGGAGATTCTCCGCCATGTCGGTGCTGAAACCGTGCAGCCAGAACCGGGCACATGGGAGATTACCGCAAAGAAATTGACCCACGTCGCACCCTATGAGCTCGTGCGCAAGATGCGTGCCTCAGTCTGTTTACTCGGACCACTCGTCGCTCGTATGCGCAAAGCGGAAGTGTCCATCCCAGGAGGTTGCGTCATCGGCCCACGCCCAATCGACCTCCACATCAAAGGGCTCAAGAAGCTCAGTTGTGAAGTCGAGATTTCCAACGGCTATGTGCACGTCGATGCGTCCAATATCAAAGGCGGACCGATCTTTCTCGGCGGCCGTAGCGGCAGCACCGTAACCGGCACCGCCAACATCGTCATGGCAGCCGTGCTCGCGCCTGGCACCACTCGCCTAGAGTGCGCAGCCTGCGAGCCTGAAGTCGTCGACCTTTGCAACTTACTCGTTAAAATGGGCGCAAAGATCGAAGGTATTGGTAGCCCAGAGCTGACGATTACTGGTGTTGAGAAACTCCACGGCGCGGAGCACTCCGTAATCGCCGACCGTATCGAAGCCGGCACTTTTGTCGTTGCTGGTGCAATCACACGCGGCGATGTCACTGTGAAAGGCATCGCTCCGAGTCTCCTCGGTGCCTTCCTTGACAAGCTCGAAGAAGCAGGCCTACCCATGGAACTGGGTGAAGACTACATCCGCGTGCTTCCTTACGAAGGCTCGTTGAAACCAGTCGATGTCATCACCCTACCGCACCCTGGCTATCCCACTGATTTACAAGCACAGCTTGGTGCATTGATGACTCAAACCGAAGGCCTTTCGATCATCACTGAGCGCATCTACCCGAACCGCTTCATGCACGTGCCCGAGCTTCAACGTATGGGAGCAGACATCGCAATCGAAGGCCCAAGTGCGATCATCAAGGGAGCCAGCAAACTTTCAGGTGCGCCAGTCATGGCGTCCGACCTGCGCGCATCCGCAGCCCTCATTCTTGCCGCATTTGCGGCGACCGGAGACACCTGGATCCAGCGCATCTACCACCTCGACCGTGGCTACGAACGCTTTGAGCAAAAACTCACTGCCATCGGCGCAAAGATCGAGCGTCTCAAAGACACGGACATGCCAAAGGAACTACTCGAAGAGTAGCCGTTGCGCCATCTTTCAAGGCCCAATGAAGCGTGAGAAATTTTACTGGGCACCTACACCGGATGGATTGACTCGTGCTGAACTCATGTTGTGTTAGTGCGGCACATGTCATTCTCTCCCGAAGATCCGCCAACCGGCACCGAATTTATCGAGCAAACCCTAGCTGACCCTATTAGCTCGGAAGAGTCGATGCTGCGCCCGCTTTCTTTTGACGATTTTGCGGGACAACCCAAAACCATCGAACGACTCAAGGTGATGGTCGGCGCCGCGCGTGATCGCGGTGAGCCACTCAATCATATCTTACTCAGCGGACCTCCTGGGCTGGGAAAAACCACCCTCTCACTGATTCTCGGCCACGAGATGGGCAAGAAGGTCAGCATCACTTCAGGACCTGTCATCGATAAACCGGCTGACCTGGCTGGTCTACTCACCAATCTGAATGAAGGAGATATTCTCTTCATCGACGAGATTCACCGCATTCCAAAAACCGTAGAAGAGTATCTCTACTCGGCCATGGAAGACTTTCGGATCGACATCATGATCGATCAAGGACCCAACGCGCGCAGCGTTCGCCTCTCGTTACCACGTTTCACTCTCCTCGGTGCCACAACGCGCATGGGCTTACTCACCGCGCCACTACGCAGCCGCTTCACGCTGCAGTCGCGCCTCAGTTATTACGACCACGCTACGCTCCAAGGCATCGTTGAACGCACTTGCAATTTGCTCGATGTAAAATTCGAAAGCAACGGCGCTGCCGAGATCGCGCGTCGCGCTCGCGGCACCCCACGTATCGCTAATAATTTGGTCAACTTCTGTCGCGACTACGCTCAACAACGTGGCGACGGAGTGATCACCAAAGACATGGCATCCGCCGCCCTAGAGCTCCTCGAAATCGACCAACGCGGACTTGATGAAATGGACAAGCAAATGATGCGTGTCATGGCCGAAAACTACAAAGGCGGCCCCGTCGGCCTCGGCACCGTAGCCGTCGCTGTCGGCGAGGAAGCCCACACGCTTGAAGAAGTCCACGAACCTTTCCTCATCCAAGAAGGCTACCTACAACGCACCGCCCAAGGCCGGGTTCTTACCAACAAGGGCTGGCAAGTCATCGGACTGGAACCGCTTGGCGGCTTTCAAGGTGAACTGATTTGATCCGTGAAGTGGCTCGTCCTAGTCATGGGATTTCTGGCGATAATAGCAGGATGCGTTGACCTCTACACAGGCAAAAGCACATTGAGCTCAGGACGACATGGTAGTCGCATCTCTCGCACACTAACACCCAAGGAGCATGGCCAAGAGTATTACGGTTTTGTTGCGATCAAACTCTTCTCGGGCTCCTGCCTAATTGGACTCTACCGATTTATGGGCAAAGACGAGGACACATGGTATTAGCTCTTCTGTAGGGGCGCGACTTGACGCGCCCGCCGTCCTCGTAAAGAGTCCCACCCACTCAACGGGCGCATCAAGTTGCGCCCCTACTAATAATCTGCGCTCATCTGCGTAATCTTCGAATCTAAACACCTAGCCTTTAAAACTTATGGGAAGAAACTCTATCCACAAAATCAAAAAGCCACCTCGCCATTCGAGTGGCCCAACCGTCGTCCTACTTGAAGACGAAGGCGACCTCTTCGACCTTATTGAGCGCACCGAGAATCCGCTGCTCTTAATCCTCGAAGGTGTGCAGGATCCGCACAATTTGGGTGCCTGTCTTCGCTCCGCTTCGGGAGCGGGCGTCACTGCAGTATTGGCACCCGTAAAAGGTGCGGTCGGTATTACTCCAACGGTTCGCGATATTTCCTGCGGCGGGGCCGACGATGTGCCGTTCCTCAAGATTAAAAACTTCAGCCAGCTCATTGCGAAACTGAAGGATGTGGGCATTCAGATCGTGGGCACTTCAGATCGTGGCACGAATTCACTCTACAATCTAAATCTTAAGGTGCCCACGGCATTTATTTTAGGCAGTGAAGGCTGGGGTTTACGCAAGGTCACTGGCGACCACTGCAACCATCTGGTAAACATTCCAATGGCGGGCACAGTGGATTGCCTCAACGTATCGGTATCGGCAGGCGTCTGCCTCTACGAAACAGTGCGACAGCGCTTGAAGTTAAAGGTTAAATAATCCCCAGAACCCTACCCCACACATGAAAAAAGTATTTATTTCGGGTTGCTACGACATCCTACACGCTGGACATATACAGTTTTTCAGAGAAGCCCGAGCACTGGGTGACCATCTGACGGTATGCTTCGCATCCGATGCAGTGCTTTGGGAACATAAAAAGCGCCGCACCTCGCTCCCACAGGATCACAAACGCGCCCTAATGTCTGCACTTGAAATCGTGGATCAGGTAGTGATCGGCGAGTGTGAAGAACTCGGTCTCGATTTCAAAGAGCACTTTTTAACGATTCGTCCCGACGTCCTCGCAGTCACTGAAGATGACCAATACGAAGCGATCAAACGTGCGCTCTGCGATGAGGTCGGAGCCGAATATGTGGCACTTCCAAAGACGCCTCCACAGTTCACTCCCGTCTCTTCCAGCTCCATTGTGCGTAATATTCGCACACCCGCACAAGCTCCACTCCGTGTCGACTTTGGCGGCGGTTGGCTCGATGTGCCACGCCATGCACGCGAAGGAGCCTACATTGTAAATTGCGCAATTTCTCCAACCGTATCACTCCTCGAGTGGGGCTATGAACTCCAATCAGGTCTTGGTGGCAGCGGCGCATGGGCACTGCTCAATGGCAATGACGGCGTTGAAAGTGAGCTCAACATGGGTGTGGGTTGGCAGGACCCCGCGATCATACGCGAGACCGGACTCTGCGTCTGGCGTAGCGGGCCACTGCCAAAACTCGACTTCAAGCGGAATGGCGAATTTCTGCAGGGGCATATGGCACTACACTACACCGACATACCGCATAACACCCCAAGCAATGCCGACAACCTCCGCGACTACGACTTGATCGAACAAGCGGCGGCCACCGCGAGGGACGCCGTATTCGAAGCGAATGTCGAAAAACTAGGAGACGCAATCCGCCTTAGCTACGAGGCTCAATTGAAAGAAGGTATGACTGAACTCGCTGAAGCTGCAGGCTGTGTCGGCCGTAAATACTGCGGTGGCGGTTGGGGAGGCTATGCGCTTTACGTATTCTCAAGTCAGACCACTCGCGATGCCTTTGTCGATTCTGCCAACTGCAATCGAGCCATCGAGCCCTACATTAGCATCTAATCACTGTTTTTCCTTTACGGAGCCATAGCCACGCTCAGTTTGCTATTCTTCATCTAAAAAAGAGCTTCTATTTTCTAAATTCTAACTTCTGACTCCTGTTAATGAGCCTTATCGAAACCATCCGCAAGAACACCGAGACTATCATCGGTGAAGCCGAACTCGAAGATCGCATGCACGGCAACCGCCCGCTGCGCGTCAAACTCGGGGTCGACCCGACTCGACCCGACCTCACCTTTGGCCACTTAGTGGTGTTTAATAAGCTGCGCCAGTTTCAAGACCTTGGGCACGAAGCGATCCTTATTATCGGCGATTTCACTACTTTGATCGGTGACCCATCGGGCCGTTCGAACACTCGCCCCGTGCTCACTAAGGACGAGATCATCGACAACGCCGAGACCTACCTCGAACAGGCCTTTAAGATTCTCGACGAGGAAAAGACCACCGTTGTTTACAACAGTGAATGGTTCGACAAGATGAGCTTCGAAGACTGCCTTAAGCTCGCGCGTAAGATGACCGTCGCTCGCATGCTCGAGCGCGACGACTTTGCCAAGCGCTACGCAAACAATGCACCCATCTCAATGATCGAGTTCATGTATCCCCTCATTCAGGGTTACGACTCACTCTACTTAAATGCCGATGTCGAAATCGGCGGCACCGATCAGCTATTTAACATGCTCGTTGGTCGCGCACTGCAGAAAGATGCAGGCAAGCAAGAACAGGCCGTCATCACTATGCCGCTGCTGGTTGGCCTCGATGGCACCAAGAAAATGTCTAAGAGTGCGGACAACTACATTGCATTTACCGATAGCGCGAAGGATATGTTTGGCAAAATCATGTCCATCAGCGACGACACCATGTGGGATTACTACCGCCTTCTACTAGAATCCAGCGACGAGCAAATCGAGCGTCGCCAAAAAGGCCACCCAATGGATGCAAAAAAGCACCTTGCAAGTTCACTCGTCGGACAATTCCACTCCATGAAGGCAGGCAAGCACGAGCTAGAGCAATTTGAGCAGGTTTTTTCCAAGAACAAGCTACCTGACGATATGCCCACATTCGCATGGAGCGACCTCATCTCAGACGCCGATAGCGCTCCGCTTTTTGAAGTAATGGCGCAGTCCGACCTCTTCGAGAGCAAAGGAGCCATACGACGCCTAGTTCAACAAGGTGCAGTCAAGATTGATGGTGAAAAACAAAGCGACCCAAACAAGGAAATCACTCCACCCAAAGGCGAAAGTATCTTCCAAGCTGGTAAGCGTATCTTTTTCAAAGTAGTCGGCTAGGAATTGAGCTTACCACCAGAATTCAGTATACAGAAGGCAGGATTCAATCGTCTACATCAGACAATTACTGGTTTCGGAGGTGCGGCCCACAAGTTGTAACATTTCGTGTAATAAGTCGTTCGCGCTCACTTCTATTTTCTGAATCCTGTCTCCCGACGACTCTTTTCAAGATGATTCCCCGTTTTCATGGTAATTATTTGACATTCAAATGCTTTCATAGAAGTAATCAGCACACTATAACACTGGTAATCAGCCACATTTAAACCACCTCGCAACAAGTGATCGGATTTCTCTCCAACGACATTGGCATCGACCTCGGAACCGCAAACACCCTCGTGTTCGCTAAAGAAAAAGGCATCGTCCTGCGTGAACCGAGTGTGGTCGCAATCTACACCTCGACCAAAAAGGTCTGTGCTGTGGGTTCTGAAGCGAAAAAAATGCTCGGTCGCACACCTGGTAACATCACTGCAATTCGTCCCATGAAGGACGGTGTGATCGCTGATTTTGAAATCACCGAAGCGATGCTACGGTATTTCATCAACAAGGTGAACCGTAAGAAAACTTTTGTCGCGCCACGTATTGTTGTAGCGGTCCCATCTGGTATTACCGAAGTGGAGCGACGTGCCGTGAAAGACTCTGCGATCCGTGCAGGCGCACGCGATGTCGTGCTCCTTGAAGAGCCCATGGCCGCTGCAATCGGCGTCGGCCTTCCAATCGATGAGCCGGCAGCCAACATGATCGTCGATATCGGCGGCGGCACGACAGAAGTGGCCATCATCTCACTCGCAGGTGTGGTATACACCAAGAGTATACGCGTGGGCGGAGACGAAATAGATAGCGCTATCGTCAACTACATGAAGCGCGCTTACAACTTGATGATCGGTGAACGCACCGCTGAAGAAATTAAAATCAAGATCGGCTCTGCATTCCCACTCGAAGAAGAAGTTTCCATGGAAGTGCGCGGCCGTGACTCAGTTGCTGGCCTCCCAAAAACCATCACGATCACTTCTCAAGAGATCCGTGACGCACTTTCAGACACCATCGCATCCATCGTCGAGCTAGTTCGCAACGCCTTGGAGCGCTGCCCGCCAGAACTCTCAGCAGACCTCGTTGACCGCGGATTTTTCCTCGCTGGCGGTGGAGCCATGATTCGTGGATTGGATCAACAACTCAGCGACGCAACTGGCCTGCCAGTCATCATCGCTGAAGACCCGCTCAGCGCGGTTGCAAATGGCACTGGCATGGTGCTACACGAATTGGCCTTTCTCCTGAAAGACCTCACTGGTAACCCTAAAAGCTAAGCTAAGGACGTGGCGAAACTGCGCCTCGATAAGCTGAAACCGCTGGTTGCGCTTGGCATCTTTTTGATCGCTTGGTGGATTGTGCCACCCTTCATTAAGTCGTTTTTTAAAGTCAGCTTCACGGAGTTTCAAGCACCCGCCTGGGTCGTCAGCTCCTATCTTGAAGACTTACAAGGATTCTGGGCGCGACGCAGCCATTCCAAAATCGAACTCATCGAGGCCGGTCGCGAACTTGCCCGCAAAAAGGCTTACTACCAATACATTGCCCAACGCAACGAATCCCTCGAAGCCGAAGTCAATCGCCTAGAAACCATCCTCAATATGCCGGGTCGTCGCGAGTTTCGCTACGAAGTCGCCCGCGTCGTGCGACGTGACCTCAGCGCTTGGTGGCAGCAGATTGTTATTCGTAAAGGCAACGACTACGGTATCCCTGAAGGCGCAGCAGTGATCTTCTCAGGTGGAGTGCTCGGTAGAGTCGTCGAAGTCAACGCATTCACCAGCCGTGTCGAACTCATCACCAGCCCCGACTTTCGCATGGCTGCAACTTTCGAAACTGATGGACGTCCAGTGGTATACCAAGGCATCGGACAAAGCGGCTTCGGGCAGCCAGTTGGCACCGTAAATGATGCGCCGCAAGATATTGTCGCCAACTCAGCCGCCCCACTAAAACTTGTTTCGACGCGACTTGGAGGCACGTTTCCAGCGGGGTTAATGATTGGCACCGTAAGTTGGCTGGAACCTGGCAGCTCTGGCATTTTCCAAGCAGGTAGTGTCATCCTCGACGAGCGCCTACTAAGCATCCAAGAGGTCTCCGTCCTCATCCCTCTGAATCCACTTGAACTCAATGTTCCTTGATCCACGCATAGTTATCATGTTCGGCGCCAACGTGCTGCTGCTGTATTTAAATATGCTGGTGAACTCTGCACTCAGCGGATGGTCGCTTTATCTAATTCTGCTTGGGCCAATGATTGTCTTACCAGCGATCTTTTTGCGCCATCGCTCCTACATGATTTGCACCCTACTCACTGGACTTTGGGTCGATGCCGCACTCCCAAGCCATTTCGGTCTCATCACATGCGGCTTCATCACCGCGGGCGCATTCATCTTCCAGATCCGTTTTCGCTTTCGAGCCGAACACAACTACCACCCCATCCTACTCGCACATAGCTGTAACTTCTTCTGCATCGCACTACTCACGATCGCGACAGGCCTAAGCCGTTTCAATGTAATTGATTTTTGGATACAAGTGTTCGCCACCTCGCTGGTTTCACATGCGGTGCTACTTATCGTTGCACCGTGGTTTTTCGACCTACAGCGCCTCCTCTTTGAACTCTGCAGGCTGGAAACTGAGCCGGAGGATTTTCCGATCCTATGAGCCAATATGATGTGCATAAGGGAGATAACCCACGCATATTGTTATTCTTTTGGGTCGTCCTCATTGCTAGCGGTGCGCTGATCATTGGCCTCGCATGGAGCCAGTTGATTGCAACCAACGAGTTCAAGGAAATCGAAAAGCGCCAAACCGAGCGACGCATCTTAAAGCCAGGGCCGCGTGGGGATATCTACGACCGCAGCGGCAAGCTCCTCGTCGGTAATCGCCCGCATTATTCGGCCGCAGTCTATCTCGACGATCTACGCAAAGAGTTTCGCAAGGAGTTTGTGCTCGTGCGTAATGCAGCCGACGAAGCTCTGATCGAGATCTATCAAAATACGCCCATCGAAGAACGTCCCGATCAACCACCCATTGCCAACCGTAGCGACTGCGCTTGGACCGCTCGAATGAATGTCATTCAGCGCTACCTTGATCAGATCAATGCCATAACAGGACGCGAAGATACACTTTCACAGAGCAAAGTCATGCGCCACTTCAACGAGAAGCTGCTCCTACCGCTACCGCTCGTAGAAGACCTCGACCCCGACGACTACGCGCGCCTGATCGAACAGCTCCATCCGAACCCTAAAATCTCTCCAATTCGGATACATACCGATACCGCTCGTTATTATCCATATGGTTCTGCCGCATCGCATACGATTGGCTATGTGCAAAGCGTCAGCCCAGAGCCTGACGAAATACCAAGCGACGGCATAAAGACCTTCACCTTCAAAAAGAAACGGGGCAAAACAGGCCTTGAGCGACACTTCGACAAGCATCTCTCAGGCTCTACAGGTCTTGAAATGTGGCGAGTTGATCCGCTCGGATTTCAAGACAAACGACTCGAGATAATTCCACCGAAGCAGGGAGAAGATCTGATCACCAGTATCGACATCGATCTGCAACTCGCAGCAGAGACCGCAATCGGTGAGCGCACTGGCGCCGTCATCGCTCTCGACGTGCATACCGGTGAAGTGCTGACCATTGCCAGCCACCCCAACTACGATCTCAACGATCTAAGCCCCTTCATTCCACGTAAGACGTTTGACGAAATCAACGAACGCGGCGCATGGCTCAACCGCACACTGCAACTCTCCTATCCCCCCGGTTCCACGTTTAAACTACTCACTTCCATCGCTGGCTTGCGCGCGGGCACCTTCACCACCGAAACCGAGCACGACTGCCAAGGTGTCTATCGAGTCGGAAACCGTATCTTTCGCTGTCATTCACGTTACGGGCACGGCGTCACGGATCTTGCGGGTGCAATTGAAGGCAGTTGTAATGTCTTTTATTACAGCGAAGGCCTACGTATGGGAATCGACGTCATAAGCGCGGAGGCAATACGCTTCGGCCTCGACCAAAAAACTGGCATCGAAGTCCCCTACGAAACCAGCCGCCTCGTCGTGCCCACCAAAGAATGGAAGCGCGAAAAAATCGGCGCAGGTTGGGTCCCAGGCGACACTGCAAACACCGCCATCGGGCAAGGCTTCCTACTCGTCACGCCTTTACAAATGGCCACCGTCATCGCGTCCATTGCTCGCGGTGAAACACGCACCCAGCCGACACTCAAAGCCCTCAGCCGCGAAGAAGGCATGCAAGTCAATCATGGTGGCGAACCCATCGGTCTCACCCATAAGCAATACCAGACACTATGGGACGGCATGCAGCGGGTCATCGGCCCAGATGGCACCGGCCGCCTCGTCCAAATTGATGGCTTCCCTATCGCAGGTAAAACAGGCACCGCCGACTTTCGCGCTCACGGTAAAGACGTCAACCTTGCGTGGTTCGTCGGTTTCGCCCCTGCCGACAACCCTCAAATTGCCCTCGCCGTCATGGTCGAAGGCACCAGCTCTAGCGACAGCTACCACGGCGGCTCTACCGCTGGCCCCATAGCCAAAGACGTCTTCCTAAAGTTCATAGAAAAATACCCCGAGCGCGCCGGCTTCAAGACCGCGCAATAAAACATTCGTAGGGCTCGCACTGGAACCTGTCTCAATAATAGAAACTACAATTCATTTACCATTGAAGCTGACCAACAGCTTACGCTATCGGCTACAAACCTCTGTCCAGTAGCCAATCCAAGGCGACGTGGAAAACCCTCACCGGTAACGATTTGATCAATCTTGATTGACAGTCTCCTTACACGAAGCCGAGGGTCGAATCTATTATCCGTTTTAGTCGCTAGATGACATTGCACTGTCGAGGAAATACAAAAAGGCTTTCGGGAGAGCGGACTTCCGTATCCGCATTCAGTAGGATAAATCCACGACATCCGCGGTCTAGAAAGAGCTGGACGCTCCCAACAAAGTCGAACAACCCTTGCCTACAACTTCCGTATATCCGAATAATTTCCGCTCGGCAACTCCAACAGCTTCGGAAAGGCATCGATCAACATACGCGCACAGGTCTCACCATCGGGCATCTTTTCGGTGCCTTTGGCTGCCTTTAAAATCTCGAGTGGCGCATAGCGATCATCAACGGGCAAATTTGTTAAGTAATCTTGCATCGCGGTATCCACTAAGCCTGGAGCCAACGAAGTAAAATGCGTGCTCTCAGCTTCACCTGCATAGAGCTTGATCAACATATTCAACGCCGACTTAGAGACACTGTAGCCATTCCACCCACGACTCCCCGACTGTGACGCACCCGAAGAAATCGCCACCACTTGCTTCACTACTGGCACTTGCTCAAAAACCACGTCCAATAACCATTTATTAGACCAGACATTCACCTCCATCGTCTCGCGTAAATCATCCAGCGGCGTCGCGGATAGATCGCGAATTTGCCCCAGCTTCCCGGCATTCAGCACGACCAGGTCCAAGCACTCCACCGAGTCAAGAAACGCCGTCGCTTGCACCGCCCCCTGCGCGGCATCTGACAAATCAATGACCGCATGCTGCAACCCAGCCGCAACAAGGTCCTCTGGCACACGCCGACTGCAACCATAGACGACCGCACCCTGCTCCAAATAAACTTTTGCTAGGCCATGACCTAGCCCCGAACTGACTCCTGTGATGAAAATATGCTGACTCATGAAACAAACTCACTACAGTCACGATGAAGGTAATGACAATACCTTCTTGATCCAGTTGCCCCATGAAACCTCTCTACGCCCTAGGACTCTTCTGTATTTCCCACGCATTATCGAATGCGCACACTGGAAGCACACACGATCAACTCGTATCCGCCACCGAGTCCCTCAAGCAAGACTCCCAGTTCGAGACCTACATTGAAGGAGACAAACGCATCTTTCGCTCCAACGGCATACCCAACCACACGGTTGCCCCGTTCCCAAATCGCAGCAACCCGCACACTATTGCTGAGCAGCACTACCACTTCACCGCGCCCGCCGCCCCAGAAGTAGCCGAGCAACCGACGCCGATGATTCGTCAGCCTTTCGGCATCGCGCTCAACGGCGTGCTCTTCGACCCAGGCACTGCAGAATACTACCAAAACGACCGCAGCTCAGAGTGGAACTATGAAGCCCTCAGCAGTGGCACCCGCCCCCTCGGACTCGATAGCAACCATGCCCATGTCCAACCCAATGGTGCTTACCATTACCACGGCCTTCCCACTACACTCGTCAACGAACTCGCAAAAGACACCGACGGAATGATCCTAGTCGGCTGGGCCGCAGATGGTTTCCCCATTTATGCTACCTACGGCTACAAAGACGCCAGCAATGCCAACTCAAGCCTCGCCAAGCTCACCTCCAGTTATCGAATCAAACAAGGCAAACGCCCGCGCGGCGAAGGTTCTCCAGGTGGCAACTACGACGGCTCCTTCACACTCGATTACGAATACATCACAGGCAACGGGGACCTCGACGAATGCGGCGGCCGCTTCGGAGTCACTCCAGAATTCCCCGAAGGCACTTATTACTACGTGCTCACCGACGACTACCCCTTCATCCCAAGACTATTTAAAGGCACACCCGACCCAAGTTTCAACACACGCGGCAACCGCCGAGGACGCGAGCACGGCGAACGAAGAGGCCCTCCAAGAGAAGGTCATCGCCCACCACCGCCATCGTAGGGGCGCACCTTGATGCGCCCGCAGCCCGACAGGCCCAACGACGAGCCGGGCGCGTCAAGTCGCGCCCCTACACGTTTCGCTCACCGCATCGCCAAGTCTCGGCTCTCCAGCCTCAGCTCTCCCGCCAAGTAAACGCGTGACAAATCGCTACCGCAGCCGCGTCTGATTCATCCAAACGCTTGGCAAAATCCACACCCGTCAAACTTTGCACCGTGCGCGCCACTTGCTCCTTACTCGCTCGCCCTAAGCCCACGACCGCCTTCTTCACACGCAACGGCGCATATTCAAAAACAGGCAAGCCACGCATCGAAGCCACCGCAATCGCAGCGCCCCGCGCAGCCCCCAACACTTGAGCCGTTTGAAAGTTTTGCACATAAATCGTCTCTTCAATCGCGACATGCTTGATCTGATGCTGATCAATAAAATCTTCGACTTGATTCCCGATCGCTCCCAAACAGTCAATTTGCGTCAAGTCACGCTTCAGGCCCAAAGTCGCCGTTTCCAAGATACGGATATCAGAGCTCGAACGATAATCGACCACCGCAAAACCACTACCGCGCAAGCTAGGGTCGATACCCAGCACCACACCCGAAAACTGAGCCGATAAAGCCATCGAAGCCTGCGGCTGCTTGGCAGCCTGTGTGCCGCCACGAGCGACATACTCCGCCCAAAGTTTACGTGAGGATTTCCGAGACATTTAAAAGAAGTTAGAAGATAGGAGTTAGAAGTCAGCTTTTAAAAAGTCCTGATCACACCCCCTAACCGCTATCCTCGAACCCCTAACCCCAATTCACCACACCAACTTCAGCCCACCCACAATCACGAAAAACCAAATCAAGCCCTCAAATACCTTTTGATGGATATGCTTCACGATAAACGGCGCAATCACTGCTCCCAGCACTGAAAACAGCATGAAGCTCGCACTAAACTGTAGCGAAGGCCAATCGATGATACCGAGATCCATCATGAAAGGAACCTTGAAGCAATTCACCAAGAGAAAGAACCAAGCCGAAGTCCCGATGTAGGCATACTTCGGTAAACCCGACGCGATGAAATAAAGCGCCGCCACTGGCCCTGCCGCATTCGCCACCATCGTCGCGAATCCACCAATGATTCCTGTCGCCCCAATAAAAACTGGATGGTGCGGAAGCAGATCCGCCTCCGTTGATTTACGCCGCATCCATTTACGAATGAAATGCACCGCCGTCATCCCCAGCAGAATCACCCCAATCATCAAGCGCACTTGCGCATCATCCACACGACTGAAAACAAAATAGCCCAACACAATTCCAAGCACCATACTTGGCGCCAGCTTAAAGATATACGACCAGAGCGCATGACGCCGATACACGATCACCGCGATGATATCCGCCGAGATTAAGATGGGCAGCAAGATCCCCACCGAAGCTTTCGCAGGCAAAGCCAACGCCATCAACACGACAGTCAAATTCCCTACACCTGGCAGCCCGCCCTTGCCAAGCCCCACAAAGAAGGCCCCCAATGCGATCATACTATACTGCCAAACATCCAGAGAATACATCCAGCCCAGCCTTGCACCTCCAAAGAAAATGCCAAGCACGAAGGGGAACATCGAACGTTCAACGTCCAACTTTGAATCATGAATGCCTAAGAAAACTCCGTTCACGCCAGCTCAACGTCAACATTGGACGTTCGATGTTGAGCGTTCGACGTTCCCCTCTCCCACTCTCCACAAATCAAGCAAAAACCCAAAGCACGTCAGAGTCGCTCTGTGCTTTGGGTGTCCTCAAGTGACCAAAGGAAACGGGTGGTTTAAAATTCATCCCTATCCGTCCCACTAAAAACTTCAAAATTGAACGTTCGATGTTGAGCGTTCAACGTTCCCCTCTCCCACTATCCTCTTCTCTAAAATCCAAACTTCATTCTTCACAACTCAACCGAAGCCGACAAAGCTCCCAGCATGCGATGGAAATGTATTTGCGCCTACGACGGCACCGACTTTGACGGCTGGCAACGACAGCCCAGCGGCGGCGCCGTGCAAAACCATCTCGAAGCCACCCTCTCGAAGATCTTCGACACCAAGATCCAAATCCATGGCAGTGGCCGCACCGATGCTGGGGTGCATGCGCGCGGCCAATGCTTCCATTTCGATGCCAACTGGAAACACGACTCTGAGAAACTCATCCGCGCGCTCCATGCAAACCTCGACAAAACCCTACAAATCAAATCCGCCCGCAAGGTAAGCGACGACTTTCACGCCCGCTACTCAGTCAAAGGCAAACGCTACCTCTACAATCTCTATCTCGGCCGACCCAATCCTGTCGATACTCGCTATGTATGGGATTGCCGCGACTTCCCACTCGATCTCGATGCCATGCGCGAAGCCGCAAGTCGCATGACTGGCACTCTAGACTACACCGCGCTCAGCGCGACCCACGGTAAAGACAACGATCCCAACCCAGTCAAAACCGTGCACCGCCTCGACATCAAACAACGCGGCAAATTCATCCGCATCGACACCGAAGGCACTGGCTTCCTTTACCGTATGGTCCGCAGTTTCGCCGGCGCCCTACACGCCGTAGGCCGCGGCCGACTCACCCCAAACGACATCAGCGAAATCATCGCCTCTAAAGAACGCACCCACCGCATCGTCACCGCCCCTGCCAAAGGCTTATTTTTGGATACAGTGTTTTATTGAACTCACTGCCCTCCCTCAAAACAGGCTCTACTCGCACCCGAAAAAAGAGCACTACCGAGAACATACTAATTCGCTGGACTCAACCACCTCATCATCGGCCTCATTATTTAACTCAGTTTTATTTTTGCGTTTTCCAAGGCCCCCCACACACTCCTAACTTCCTAATGCGACAGCACTCCTGAATTCCATATCTATGAAACTCCTCGCACTTTTCTCCACGTCACTGCTAGCCAGCGCATTGAGTATGCAAGCAGCCAACTACTCTTTATTTATCGGTGATAAGGAAATGGACCTCCATTTAAACGAGGAAGTTCGTTACACCACAGAAGGCGGCGAAGAGTTAACCATCAAGGTAACGCAGATGGAATACGTTACCTTCAACAGCGACTTCTTCTCCATCAAACACAAGAATTTGCTGCAGCCCGCAAAGACGGATTTGGGTGATGGCATCCAACAGACGATGCTCATGTCTCCGCTCGGTTGCGGTGTCTTGGTTCAAGAATACAAATCCATGGACCCTTCAGCTTTAATCGATCTGATGGCGCATGAATTGACCAAGGAAGAAGTCAGCTACGGCTACAAAAAGGAAGAGGAAACAGGCGAAAGAAAGATCGGCGAACATACACTAAATGGTAAAGTGGTTTATACCCGCTACAACGACGAGGAATGGAAACGCGAGTTCTATGCCTACGGCAGCAACGACAAGGGCGTATTGATCGTGACCATGGTCGAGAAAGAAGAGTATGAGACCGACGGCTACATCATTGAAGATTTTTGGAAGACATTAACGCTCTCTGTGAAATAAGCAGCTTGGGGCTCAGTCCACGATTTGCATCAGGGAATGAGTAAGCAAACCGAGAGCGACAGCAGTCCATCGAGTGGCAAGAAGCTCGGCTCTGCACTGACTGACATTTTCTTCCCCCGCAGCTGCGTGCACTGCACGGACGCGATCGAGGACTCGCCTTACGAATTTCTCTGCAGAAGCTGTAGCCAAGAGCTCTTTTTATCCAAGCCACCTGCCTGCTCGACCTGCGGATTCCCCTTCTACGGGATGCTGGCGGGCCCAAAGAGTTGCCCGCACTGCGCAGAGCTGAACCCGCTCTTTAAGCAAGGAATGACACTCTTTCTGGCCAAAGGCCCAGCACGCTCGATGATTCATGAGCTGAAATACAATGGCGGCTTCTACGTGCTCAACGACGCGACCAAAATGATCGCGCAATCTCCTCATTATCAGCAGTATATTGATAATTCAACCCTAATCCCAGTGCCCCTGCACCCAACGAAACAGCGGGAACGTGGCTACAATCAAAGCGAAAAAATTGCAAACATGCTCTCTGAGGCAACTAAAGGACGCTCAAAGGTCTTAAATATGCTGATTCGACGCGAATTTACTCAGACCCAAACCCGTCTAAATCGAGAGCAACGTCACCAGAATGTAAAAAATGCCTTTGCTTTGGCCCCCAATGCAGTTGTAATCCCCAATCAACAATACATCCTCGTGGATGACGTCTTTACGACGGGCTCGACTCTCAACGCTTGTGCACGGGTATTACTCGAAGCAGGCGCGACCCGAATTAAAGTGGTCACTCTCGGGCACGGCTAGACGAATTATTCTTAACTTTAAATCCTAATTCATACACATGGCACTCTTCGGAAAACCACAATACTCGACCGTCACGGTTAAGAAAAAGGACATCCCAAAAGATCTTTGGACCAAATGCCCAAAGACTGGCGAAATCATCTACAACAAGGTTCTTAAAGAGAATCTCATGGTCGTGCCCAACAGCGGCTACCACTTCCCGCTCAAAGCCCGCGATCGTATCGCATCGATGCTCGACAAAGGCACCTTCGAAGAAATGGACACAGGTGTGCACTCTCTCGACCCGCTTGAGTTCAATGCCACTTCGTCATACCCAGAAAAAATTAAGCAAAATCAGGCCAAGACGAAAGAAACGGATACCGTCATTTCAGGAGTGGGTATAATGGGCGGCGTTCCCGTCAGCATCGCAGTCATGGATTTCCGCTTCATGGCAGCAAGTTTAGGCTCAGCAGCTGGCGAAAAGCTCACTCGCACCATTGAGCGTGGCGTCGAGCGAAAGATCCCCGTGATCATCGTTTCTGCATCCGGTGGTGCTCGTATGCAGGAAGGCATTTTGAGCCTCATGCAGTTAGCTAAAACCAGTGCTGCCCTTGCTCGCCTCAGCGATGCCGGCATTCCATATTTCTCGATCCTCACCAACCCGACGATGGCAGGGGTGATGGCGAGTTATGCATCACTCGGTGACGTGATCATCGCAGAGCCTGAAGCACTCATCGGTTTCGCAGGCCCGCGCGTGATCAAAGAAACCACTCAGCAGGACCTCCCAGACGGCTTTCAAACCTCAGAGTTCCTACTCGACCGCGGACTTGTCGATTTGATCATCCCTCGCCTAGAAATGCGCGACCGCGTGATCAACTTGATCAAAGCCCTCTACCGCGCAGAAAAAGCAGTTTGAGCGTAAGCAACGTATTTTATTAACAGGAGAGGCGATCACCTCTCCTGTTTTTGTATATGACCGACTACATCCAAACCCGCGACTATCTCTATTCGCTCAAAAACCAAGGCTCCAAATACGGCATTGATCGAATGCGCCTCTTTGTCAAAGCGCTCGGTCATCCGCAAAAAGCATTTCCTAGTATCCATGTCGCAGGCACTAATGGCAAGGGATCGACTTGCGCAATGCTCGAAGCATTGTATCGATCCAATGGATACACAACAGGCTTTTTCAATTCCCCTCACCTCGTTCACCAAGGCGAGCGCGTGCAGGTCAATCGAGAGATCCTTTCTCATACCGACATCGTCCGCTACTCAGAGCAATTACGCCCAGTTGCCGAAGCCCTCGGCAAAGTCGACCACGACAACCATCCATCTTTTTTCGAGTTTATGGTCGCGATGGCCTTCCTACGCTTCGCAGAAAAGTCGGTTGACATCGCACTGCTCGAGACCGGCCTCGGTGGACGCCTAGATGCCACCAATGTGGTCGACCCCGAACTCTCGATCATCACATCGATCAGCCTCGATCACACTGAACTCCTCGGCGACACGATCGAAGCCATCGCACGAGAAAAGGCAGGAATCATTAAGGAGGGCAAGCCCGTGCTCATAGGCAAGCTCCCTCCAGAAGCCGAGACTGTCATTCGAGAGATAGCGAGCGAACGCAACGCGCCACTTTATTCGGTCACGGAACGCTTTACTAATGTAGCCGAACTCCCGAACACCAACCTATCAGGCTCATTCCAACGCTGGAATGCCGCCGTCGCAGTCTACGCTACCGAACTCATCGCAGAACGCTTCCCTATTCAATCACACGAAGCCCTTCAACAAATCGAATGGGCGGGCCGCTGGCAAACCATACAACTTGCCGACCGCACCCTAATACTCGACGCCACTCACAACCCTGAGGGCGCACAGATGCTCAGCGAAAACCTAAAGACCTTGGTCCAAAAAAACGGTAAACGTCCAATCATTGTCGCTGGAGCACTCGGTGAATCCCGCGGCCGCAGTTTGATGCAAGCACTTGCACCTCACGCAGCAGAGTTGCATTTAGTGCAAGCCAATCAACCAAGAGCCACTCCCACCGAAACACTTGAGGGCTACTTAGCGAGTGAGCGCGGCTTTGAAGTCCATCATTCCGCTCTCCAAGAGATCATTCCAAGCCCCAAGACGTGCACGCTCGGAAACGCAGGCGACACCATCGTCATCACTGGCTCACTCTATCTAGTTGGAGAGGCCCTCGAGCGTCTAAGCTTCGAAAACCCAGAAGAGCTAGGCAGCCTGCAGGATAACATCTAAGACTGTAGGGGCGTGACTTGACACGCCCGCCGCAATTGGAGGGTTGCGCTCTGTCGCAACCGCGGAGCATAAGCCAGCAACGACGAAGCCTAGCCAAAATTGAGCTCAGGCCCATTTGCAGTAACTATTATTGAATTCGAAAGGCATCACAATTCCTCGGCAGTTGAGGCAACTGCCCTCCCACAAACTGCCACCACAGCGGTTACGACAGAGCGCAACCCTCCAGCTCTAGGGCAAGTTGTAGCCCGCCTCACTCTGACGAGGCTTACTTTATACGAAACAGCGGTAGTGCGCCGTTGCTACAATCACAGACACCAACACGACACCCCCCTCCCTCCCGCACAAATTCTCAAGTATTTCCATTTACGCAGTGCATCAGAACTGCTGAGATAAACCTCGAATCAAACATGCCGACTCCGGACCTACATTTATTACTCAACCTCGGACTCATCGTCATCACTGCGGCGGGCTTTGCATTTCTTGGAAAACTCATCAAAATGCCATCGATTGTAAGCTATATCATGGCTGGCATGGTGCTGGGGCCTGGGCTCAATCTGGTAGAACTCGATCACTCCTTAGAACTCATTTCTGAGCTCGGCATTGCCCTCCTACTCTTCCTGGTCGGCATCGAATTGAGCCTACAAAAAATTAAAGACCTTGGCGGCGTTGCCCTAGTCCTAGGCGGCTTACAAGTGCTGTTCACCGCTCTCGGCGGCTTTACAGTCGCGCTGCTCATGGGCTACGAGTCGATCCAAGCAGTCTTTCTCGGTGCCACGGTCACTTTTAGTAGCACGGTGGTCGTGATTAAACTACTGGATCAAAAAGGTGCAACGAATCGCCTCTACGGCCGGATTGCGATCTCCCTCTTTTTGGCTCAAGACATCGTCGTCATCATCGGCCTGACCATACTGAGTGGTCTGGGCACTGGCGAATCGATTGAGCTCGTGCAACTCGCCAAAAACCTGGCATTCGCATTTGGTGGCATGGCGGTCCTGTTGATCGTATCACTCACAGCCTCCCGTTACATATTACCGAAGCCGTTTGCATGGGCATCACGCTCGCCTGACACTGTCTTCATCTGGGCACTCTGCTGGTGCTTCTTAGTGGTGCTCCTCGCACACCAATTTCATCTATCCGTGGAGATTGGCGCCTTCCTCGCTGGCATCGCGATTGCACAACTACCCATACACGAAGACCTACATCGTCGCCTCCACCCACTCATGACTTTCTTCATCGCAGTCTTTCTAGTGACCTTGGGTATTAAAATGGAATTTGGCGAGTTGGCCGCGATCTGGCCTGCCGCAATCGGACTCAGCCTCTTCGTATTACTCGTGAAGCCTTTGATCATTTTTACGATTCTGGCGCGCATGAAATTCAGCGAATATACCGCCTTTCAAACGTCCATCGCAGCGGGGCAAGTGAGCGAGTTCGCCTTTATACTGCTCGCGCTCGGGGCAACCACGGGCCTAATCGGCAGCACGATTGTCGCGCTGGGTGGACTGGTTGGCATACTCACCATCGCAGTATCTTCCTATCTCATCATCTACAGCGAGCCGCTCTATGTATTCATGAAACGGTTCGGTCTTTTAAGACTGATCAAAGCAAAACAGGAACCCGATAAAGAGGTTTCAAAAGTATTAAAAGACCACATCATCGTTGTCGGCATGAACGCACTCGGTCGCAATATCGTGCAAGCAATGACTGCACGCGGTGAGCACGTCTTGGCCATTGATACTGATCCTAAAAAACTCGAAGGCCTCGCTCCCGCAGAAATGTTGATCGGCAACGTAGAATATCAATCCGTTGTCGAAGAAATCGGCCTACGCGAAGCAAAGCTTGTGGTATCCGCACTACAAATTGAAGATACCAACCACCTACTCGCCTATCGCTGTCGCTCGGCAGGTGTGAGTTGCGCAATCCATGCGTTTGACGTCTCCGTGGTGAATGACCTACTCGATTTAGATACGAGCTATTTACTCATGCCTGCACTCGATGGGATCGTTGAACAACGTGAGTTGATGACCAAGGAAGGGATCACCTCATGACTGGTTTTGCAGTATTATTGATTGCGGCGGCGATCGCCTTCGGGGCTTCGAAGTTATTTCGACTACCACCGATCCCGCTGCTCATGCTCTCAGGTGTCGGCCTAAAAGCACTTGGCAACCAACTCGGCATTGATGCCGATGAAAACTTGGTGCGAGAGATGATTGAAATCGGACTCGCGGTGCTAGTATTCACCGCTGGGGTTGACCTCAGTCCGCGGCGTATGTTGGGGCGCACACGCCCGATCATGATCGTGGCCCTCACCCAATTTATAACCCTCGGCGCTGCTGGCGTCTTCACCGCACACCTACTAGGTTATGATTGGACAACTGCCCTGTATCTGGGCTGTTCCTTATCTGCCAGTTCGACACTCGTCGTGGTGCGTCACCTACAACGACGCAGACAAATGTTCGAGCCTTTCGGTCGACTCGTCCTAGGGGTGCTGTTGATGCAAGACGTATTCATTATTCTATTGATGGTCGCCTTGCTGAAATCCCCCGATGGCGTGCTTGCCAGCATTCACGGAGTTGCCAACGCCATCGCGCTAGGCTTCCTCGCAGTCGCAGTGCACAAATGGTTTGTGCCTTGGGTCACCAAGAGCCTAAAGCTGGACGATGAAGAGCTCATGCTAGGCTCGCTCGGAATGCTTTTTGCCTTTTCCGGAATGGCCTACTTGTTAGAATTGCCGTTTCTAGTCGGAGCCTTCCTCGCGGGCTTTTCACTATCTGCATTTCCAATGAATGGATTGGTTCGAGGCATGCTTGGGTCGCTGTCTGGCTTCTTCCTCGCACTCTTCTTTATCAGCATCGGCTCGGTCTTAACCATACCGCAAGGTGCAATGCTCTGGCACAGCATCGTCTTTATACTCGTGCTCATTGTGGTCACTGTCGTGCTCGTTTCCATTGTCGCAGAAGCTGTGGGCTACTCGACACGTGCATCGATCGAGACTGGCGTGCTCCTTTCCCAAACCAGTGAATTTTCACTGATGCTCGCACTCACCGGCGTAGGTTCGGGGCAAATCAACGCCGAGCTTTTTTCCATGATTGCCATCATCACGGTGAGCACGATGACACTCACACCGTTCATTTCTCAAGAAAAAGTCGCTTGGTCATTGATGAAGCTTCACCCTCGATATCGACGAGGCGAGTCTGCATGCGAAAAGATGTCCGACCATGCAGTGCTGCTGGGTTATGGTCGTGCCGGAGCACGAACAATACAAGCATTACAAGAACACAATATTTCTGTCGTTGTCGTCGACGACGATGCCGCAGTCATTCGCAAACTCATCAGCCAAAAAATCGCCTGCGTGCAAGCGGATGGCTCCGATGAACACACTCTGGAAATGACCCATGCGAAGCAAGCGCGGGTAGTCTTTTGCTCCATGCGTCGCACCAGAGATGCACAAATCGCACTCGATTATTTACGTGGTGAAAAGCCGAAGGTTCTAGTGCGCACCTTCGAGCCTGAAGAAGCGATCATGGTTGAGGCAGCTGGTGGGCACCCGATTCGCTCAGCAAACGCATCGGCAAAAACATTCATCGAATGGGTGGATCTAAACATTAAAAGCGAGGGTCCAGTAAATCCGACTGAGTCAGACGCTAGGAATGAGTGAAAAAGAATTTGATCTCTATAAGTCACCAACTGCGACCTCAAGTTCTGGATACGCCCGGAGGCGAACAAGCCCTAAGGTATTTACACCGCAAGATTCGATATATGTAGTAGACAACTACCAAAGCTCGACGAACCTCCTACCACTGTCGTCGAAAAGCAAAAAATCTGGTTTCATACGAATTAGACAATGCTCAGTGCGCTCAAAGAATTAACAGCCGCCCTCGCGGGCGAACTTCACGATAGCGAAGCGATGCGTCGCATCTACGCGACTGATGCATCTGCCTATCAAGAGATGCCGCTAGCAGTTGCGTTCCCTAAAGATATTGAGGACTTGCGAACGCTTATCGCATTTGCGAGCGAACACAAAGTCGGGCTCATTCCCCGCACAGCTGGGACCTCGCTCGCAGGACAAGTCGTCGGCTCTGGAATCATTGTCGACGTCTCTCGAAGCTTCACGCGTATCCTTGAAATCAATACAAATGAGTCTTGGGTTCGCGTTGAGCCGGGAGTGATTCGTAATGAGTTAAACATGGAGCTTCAGCCACACGGTTTACTCTTCGGCCCCGAGACTTCGACTCAGAATCGGGCCATGATGGGCGGCATGCTCGGCAATAATTCCTGCGGCTCAAACTCGATAAAATACGGTAGCACACGAGATCACATCTTGGAAGTCACTGCGCTACTCTCAGATGGCTCCATAGCGATCTTTGGTGAACTGAGCCAAGAGGAATTCAACGCAAAGTGTAATGGCCCCGAATGCCTAGAAACCAAGCTCTATTGCGACATCCGTGACATGCTTTCAGACCAAGCAACTCGCGATGAGATCACCAAGGAATTTCCACACCCCGAAATTCCACGCCGAAACACTGGCTATGCGATTGATCTATTGATGGATGCGGATGCGCTCGATCCTCAATCGAAGAAGCGCTTCAACTTTGGAAAATTGATCGCAGGTAGCGAAGGCACCCTTTGCTTAGTCACAGAGATGAAGCTTCACTGTAACCCACTACCGCCTGCCGTAAGTGGATTACAATGCGGCCACTTCAAAACCATCGATCAGGCACTTCGCGCAGCACAAATCGCAGTGAAGCATCACTGCTTTGCTTCGGAACTAATCGACCACTACTTGCTCGAATGCACCGAGCGCAGCATTGAGCATCGAGCCAATCGTTTTTTCATCGAAGGTAGCCCAGGTGCGATCTTAGTGACTGAAATTCGCGGCGACACCGAGACTGAGGTGCGTGTAATCACCGACCGAATCCAAGCAGAAATGCGGGCCGCTAATCTAGGCTACGCATACCCAGTATTGTTCGGTAGTGACTCCAATAAAATATGGGATCTCCGCAAGGCAGGACTGGGACTGCTCTCTAATATCCCAGGAGATGCCAAACCCGTTCCCGTGGTCGAAGACACCGCCGTGCGGGTAGATGATCTTCCAGAATATATCGCGGAGTTCAACCGCAGGCTGAAAAAGCAATTCAATCTGGATTGCGTGCACTACGCTCACGCAGGCTCTGGCGAGATTCACCTTCGCCCAATCATTAACCTAAAGACCGAAGACGGCCATCGATTGTTTCGCGAGGTCGCTCAATCGATAGTCGCCTTAGTAAAACAATATCGAGGCTCTCTATCTGGAGAGCATGGTGATGGACGCCTGCGCGGCGAGTTTCTGGAGCAAATGATTGGCGAAAACAACTACCGGTTAATCCAACAGATCAAGCGGACATGGGACCCTCATGGCATTTTCAATCCCAATAAAATCGTCGATACCCCACCGATGAATTCAGCCTTGCGCTACAATAGTTCAGCTAAGTCCACGACCTTCGAAACCGTTTTTGATTGGTCTTCCACCAATGGAATGCTTGGCGCAGCTGAAATGTGCAACGGCTCAGGCGACTGCCGCAAGACACAACTCACTGGCGGCACGATGTGCCCAAGCTACATGGCGACTCGCAACGAAAAAGAGAGCACGCGAGCGCGTGCAAACCTATTGCGACACACACTCAGTTCGGGCCCAAGTAATGCCACTAAAGTTTTTTCTAATCCAGATGTTAAGGATATTTTGGACCTTTGCCTATCGTGTAAAGGCTGCAAGAAAGAGTGTCCATCAACCGTCGACATGGCCAAACTCAAAGCCGAGTTCATGCAACATTACCATGAGAATGAGGGCATACCATTTCGGACACAGTTGATTGCCAACTTTGCAGCTAACCAAAAATTGGCATCGAAAGCTCCTTGGTTGTGGAATCTTTTTTGGGGTAACACAATCGTTCGCAAAGGACTCAATCGAGCGATTGGATTTCATCCAAAGCGCAGCATCCCCCTGCTTCCTAAGCAGACTTTAGACCGCTGGTTCAAAGCGCATTCGCCACACCCCAATGCGGGCAATGTGGGGTCCGTCTGGCTCTTCAACGATGAATACACCAACTACAACGACGCTCATATTGGTATCCAAGCCATTGAGCTCTTAGAACAACTCGGCTACGAAGTGCACCTACCTAAGCATGTCGATAGTGGTCGCTCACAGCTGTCTAAAGGTCTTCCCAAGGTGGCAAAGCAACGAATCAATCAAAACCTCTCCCTCCTCGGGAATGTGGTCTCACAGGAGCGACCGCTCATTGGAATCGAACCCGCTGCCATTTTAACATTCAAAGACGAAGCCCTAGACCTAGCAAACTCAGAACACAAGGCCGTCGCCGTAGAGCTCGCATCGAATGTGTATCTTATTGACGATTTCATCGCACGTGAAGCAAACGCCGGGCGCATCACTTCGAGCTCATTTACCGACGAAGCCAAACAGATACAGCTCCACGGGCATTGCTTTCAAAAAGCATTAGTTGGAACCAGTGGCAGCCTGCAGTCACTCAGTCTACCCGAGAATTATACGGTGCAGGAAATACCAAGTGGTTGTTGCGGGATGGCAGGATCATTTGGCTACGAGAAGGAGCACTTTGACCTATCGATACAAATTGGAGAACTTGTTCTTTTTCCACACATTCGTAGTGAAAAATCGGATACACTCATCGCAGCTACTGGAACCAGCTGCAGGCACCAGATCAAAGATGGCTTGCAAAGAGCGTCCCAACACCCTGTTGCAATCCTTCGAAATGCACTAAAATAGTGCCCTATTTTACACTTTTGCACAAATATTGAGCATTTTTCACTGCAAATTCACAAAATTATACACCTATCGGAATCGACAAATTAGGTTTTGTATGCATTGTCTTCAATCGACAGCACCTGCTGTGACGTTCTTTGATCCAATTATTTCTCAAATAGAAACATCACAAGTTGCCTCATGACTTTGGTCGTGGGATCTACCACGGCCTGATGAACAAAAGAGGAATAACAAATAATGAAACACACATATATAGTGTTGATCGCGATAATCATGCCACTGTTTGCATCCGCATTCGATGGCATACAAGGCCTAGGGGTGACAATTACCACCGCAAAGCCGTATCTGTATGAGTCACCGAGTGTGGCCGATGCAGAGCCAGGCATGGTTGTTGAAGTCGAAATCGCTGTAAATGCAGAGGGTATCGTGGATGCCGCTTACGTCTTGCGTGCAGATGCACCAGGATTCGAAGCGTCCGTCCTCGATTCAGTCATGGATTGGCGTTTCACGCCAGCCATGAAAAACGGTAAGCCAGTGAGAACTAACATCACCATCCCATTCCGGGTAGTGGATGCTCCAACGCAAATCGCTCTGGATTAAGGCACCTAAAACTCGAATGCAATCACCTCGGTGGTTACGTTCCTTATAATAAAGTATAAAGTAAACCCGGCCGCTCTTCCATTAATTTGGGGGAGCGGCCATTTTGTTGGTCAACCTCGCCCTTAGCATCTTCAAGAGCAAAGTTCGGCGGTCAGGCCAGAGGCTGCCCCTACATGCTACTTCAGCACTGACCAGCCCACTGCAGAAGCCAGGCAAAGCTGTCTAACTTACAAAAGACGGGGCATAGTTTCAACGATTCAAGCCCATGCATAAAGATTGAAGTTCTAAAGGTTTCTGTCCTACTCAGCACTCTTGAACTTAGAACATTTGATCAGCACGTTTATCGTCCTCTGGGCAGTCATTGACCCCATCGGCACCGTGCCTGTTTTTCTAGCCGTCACCCGCAACTACGACTCAGCAGAACGTAAACGGATCGCTCGTATTGCAGTCGGCACCGCATTTCTAATTCTCATGTTTTTCATCTTTGTTGGTGAGATCTTATTGAATTATCTCGGAGTGCCACTGCTAGCTTTCCAAGTCTCGGGTGGCATCATTTTGTTCATCTTTGCACTCTCAATGATCTTCGGTGAGAGTAAACCTGAGGAAGAAGTGCGCATAGTCAAAAACGGGGATGAAACCGCAGTCTTTCCACTCGCGACACCATCCATCGCAGGCCCAGGAGCAATCATGGCGGTCGTATTACTCACTGATAATTCGCAGCACAGCTTTATAAACCAACTGATCACCGTATGCGTGCTCCTCGCGGTGTTACTCTGCCAACTATTTTTACTCAAGAAATCAGATGTGTTGCATAAATATTTGGGCGATGCTGGAGCGAGTGTAATCAGCCGCGTCATGGGCTTGATACTCGCAGCGGTGGCATCGACCAACGTGCTCTCAGGCATCAAACAGTATTTTGAACTGTAAGCCAATTATCAGGCACTAAGAACACTGGTTCATCAGAGCCCTCTTGAACAAATAACACGCAACGCTCAGTTGCTACAGATTTCAAAGTATCCACAGAGACGACTTCAAGAGAACCTCGAAGCGCATCATTCACCTCAACTGGCCACATTGGCTTAGGAATCATCTGCACTGAATCTATATCAGCAAGATACTCTTCCCACTCACTCACATAAAGCCAACGCCCCTTTCGGCACTGCGGATTCACCGCCTCAGGCAGGGGTCGCCGCGTCGACGATATTGGGTGATAGATGCAGCCGTAAATCAACTGGCGGACCTGCACCGCGTCAGCTCCGTAGTTCTTCAATAGCAAAGATCGGGCGTCGGGCCCATGACTTAAAGTAAACTGGTGAGTCCGCATGCGATCCAACTTTCGCTGCCAATGGTCACGAGGATCCGGACCTGGAAACTGCCAACCATCTGGAGTTTCCACAGCAAGGTAAAACTTTACGGCGAGCTCGAGATGCACGTATTGGTAACGCAGCTTATCGAAAAGTAGATAGTCAAACTCTCCAAGCGTTCGACCGCTCTCATCGACTACCTGTAAATTTCTTGCAAGTAAATCGACAGATGAGGATGCCTGCAGTAGCACCGCGACTGCATCTTCATACAAATGCCCAAGCTTTTGTTCGTGGCAAAGTTCGGCCTCGCACCTATTCGAATCAAATAATCTACGATCGAAAACAAGCGCTTGCTCTAGATCACCGACAAGTAAAGGTGCAGACCGTATACTGTGCAGCAACCGCTGCGAAAAGTCGAACATCGAAAATGTCGCTTAGTTACCCGCGTGCTTAGCCACCATGTTGTAAAAATCGACAAACAACGCATCGGCATCATTCGGGCCAGGTGCAGCTTCAGGGTGGTATTGCACCGAGAAGACTGGCTTATCCTTAAGACGAAGCCCTTCAACTGTATCATCATTTAAATTTATTTCAGTCACCACCGCACCAGCATTTTCGAGCTCTTCACGAGTGGAAGCGAAACCATGATTCTGCGCGGTGATAGAGACCTTGCCCGTTTCGAGATTCTTTACGGGTTGATTACCACCACGGTGGCCAAACTTGAGCTTGAAAGTTTTTGCGCCCAAGGCGTGTGTGATGATCTGATGGCCGAGACAGATTCCAAATGTCGGATAATCCTCAATCAAATCCTTAACCGTGGCGTGCGCGTAATCCACTGCGCTAGGATCACCTGGGCCGTTTGAAAGGAAAACTCCATCTGGTTGAATCGCACGGATCTCCTCGGCGGAAGCAGTCGCAGGAAAGACGTGCACATCAAAACCATGATGTTGTAATTTACGGTAGATTGAAAATTTCGCGCCAAAGTCCATCGCAGCAACCTTGTAGCGCGGCTTTTCAGACTTGTCGTCATTAAGCTTCAAATCGGTGCCCACTACTGTAAAGGGTGTCGATTGCTTCATTTCAGGGTCCCACTGATACGACTTTTTAGTCGTCACCTCTTTTACGAAATCGACACCGAGCAAGCCGCCAAATTCTTGAGCACGTTTCACGGCTGCTTCATCCGAAATACCCTCTGTGCTAATACAGGCTTTCAACGCGCCAGATACACGTAACTTCTTGGTAATCGCACGTGTGTCGACTCCCTCGATTCCAGGAATACCGGCTTCTGAGAGATAGTCTTGAATGGATTGATGACTACGCCAGTTACTTGATACAGGGCTCACCTCACGAACAATAAAGCCCTTCACCTTTGGGCCATCCGACTCCACATCGTCTGGACAAATGCCGTAGTTGCCGATCTGCACTGCAGTCATCGTAACAATTTGCGAAAAATAGGAAGGATCCGTAAGAATCTCTTGATAGCCCGTCATGCTGGTATTGAAACAAGCTTCACCTACATTAGTTGCCACCGCTCCAAAGGCGCGGCCTCGGAACACTGTTCCGTCTTCAAATGCAATAATTCCAGTTCGAGTCGTATTAGCCATGTTAGCGCAGGAGCAAAACGAGAACCTCGCGCCATGCAAATCAAAAGCAGAACAGATTTAAGGTTCACGTATATTAGCGCAGATTCTTCAATAAATCAGCATTGCACATTTATAACCACGATTCAGAACGTTTAACAGACATGGCCAATCGTTATACAAATACGAAAAACATTCGCACTGAACGCTTTGGGTCCAGCAAAGGAGAAAAGCTCTTAATTGCATCTTTTCTGCTCCTTGCCCTAAGCATCGTGGTGATCGCGAGCTTCAATGTGATCGCCTTCGTCCAAGACTCTAAAGAATCAGAGCTTACCTCGAACTACTCACAAAAAAACATTGAAGAGTTGTGTAACCCAACAGTTTTTGTCGAAAAATACCTTCAGCAGAACTGTAATTTGGAGCTAATGGAAACCACCCAAACCATTCGCATCTCAGGTCGAATCATCAAGGGCGATAGTATACAAAAGTTTACCCTTGCCAAAAAAAAGCCAGATTTATTGCGCCTCAAAATCATCCAAAACCCTCTAGAAATAACATACGGAGTGTCTGGAGAGACGGTATGGCGACGCACTCAACTTCCCAATCAAGAAAGCCACACCCTGTTCATTGAGGGTGAAGATGCGCAGCGATGGATCCAGCAAAGCCGTTTCTACGACCTGATCATCAGCACCTATCAAGGCTTAGGGCGTATCGAGTCGATTGCCCCTACAGACTACGAGGCTAAGACATACCTCAAAGTCAAAGTCATGACCGCTGAAGGTAATTCCGTCGAAATACTTGTCGATCCTCTCACAATGTATCCATTTTCGGAAACTAAGCGTCTCGGAAAGTCCACACAGACCTCCTACTTCAGCGATTATCGCTTGATCGGAGGACTGCCGTTTTCTTTCAAACTAAAAACCTACGTGGATGGGACACTTGACCGCGAAACTGTATTAACAGAAGCCTCGATCAACATCGGCATACTCTCCGACTATTTCAATGCTCCCGCCAACTTGAGCGCAAACTAAAGGAGGACGGACGCTCCTGTCCGTCATATTCCCAGCCAAGCTCATGGTGCTATGGACAGGAAGCCATCTCCCTAAAGCAGTAAACGCACTACCCCGAGCCATGCAGCACTTCTTTAAGCACTTCAGAAATCGCACACGCTTCATCGAGCTGAACCCAATAAATCATATCGCGACACTTCTTCTCGTTAGTGATCACACCCGCCTGACGCAAAATGCGAAGGTGATGTGAGGTCGCAGGCTGCGAAAGGCCAATACGAGCCGCGATCGCCGACACGTTACAAGCATTTTCGCAGGTCGGCTCTATCGGTAACATCCGTAGAATCTGCAGGCGGACTGGGTCACCAATGGCCCATAACTGCTTTGCCAGTTTGTCTAAATCTATTTCCTGCTGTTGCATTGACATATTTAAGTATATGAATACGTCTATACCTTTTAAATACAAGCACTGATTCGGAAAATCAGCATCCCAGTGCACGACTCATGACCTTTAGCAACTTACCAAATGTATCCACAAGACTCACTCGATAATTGGCAGCAGGGCCAAGGCCTCTGGGCCGACGTGCCCGCAGAAGACTGGAACAACTGGAAGTGGCAGCTCAAAAATCGCATCACTAAGATTGAGCAACTAGAAGCGCACCTCAGGCTCAGCGCCGACGAGCGCGCAGGCTGCCTCTTCGCCAAAGACAAGCTGGCACTCGCGATCACACCCTACTTCTTTAATTTAATCGACCGCAACGACCCAGACGATCCGATCCGCCGACAAGTCGTGCCGCGCGCGGGAGAGATGAACGTAGCACCCGAGGAAATGCTCGATCCTGTGGGTGAAGAAAACACCAAGCCAGTCGACGGCATCGTCCATCGCTATCCCGATCGCGTGCTCTTCCTCGTGACGGATCGCTGCGCCGCCTATTGCCGCTACTGCACACGGAGTCGGCTCGTCTCTAACGCGCAAGATTACAATTTCCACCCCGAGTTCGAAAGCGGCCTCGATTACATACGTAAGCATCCCGAAATCCGCGACGTCCTGCTCAGTGGCGGCGACCCACTGCTACTCTCCGATAAGAAGCTCGACTACTTACTTGGCGAACTCCGCAAGATCCCTCATATCGAATTTATCCGAATCGGCTCACGCATCCCCGTATTCCTACCACAACGCATCACTCCAGAGCTCTGCGAAATCTTTAAAAAGCACGGACCCATTTGGATCAGCATCCATGTAAACACCCCGAACGAATGCTCAATCGAGCTCCGTGAAGCCTGTGAGCGCCTCTCCTTTGCAGGCGTGCCGATCGGAAATCAGTCCGTCCTGCTTAAGCATGTGAATGACGATGCTGAAACCATGAAATCGCTGATCCATCGCCTCCTCATGATGCGCGTGCGCCCCTACTACCTTTATCAATGCGACCTGATCACGGGCAGCGCCCACCTACGCGCCGACCCCCGCAAGGGCATTGAAATCATGCAGTCACTGCGTGGGCACACCACAGGTTACGCGATCCCACAGTTTGTGATCGATGCTCCAGGCGGAGGTGGAAAAATCCCCATCAACCCAGAATATGTGAAAGAAGTCACGGATGACGCAATTGTCATGCACAACTTTCAAGGCGAGGAATATCGCTACCCACTCGTAGGAGTCGCCACTGCACAAAACGACAGCAACGCACCCGAACTTGAAACCATCTTGGTTTAAGGCAGCACCAGAAATTGCAGCAGCCAGCACCTAAGCTGATAGGTGGTTGTTTGAACAAGTTGCAACATGTGCTTCGGTGAGTAACATCGAGCGCGTGGCCCCAGATGAAAGAGCACCACCGAATGCAACGCACTCCTGCGGGGTAACACGTGCTAGAAGCACCCCCAGTTCGCTTGGATCTGCAGAATTCCAAGCGCATTTCTAGGATGTCATGATTCCATGTGGATAAATGTAGCCAAAATCGCAAGATTTTGGACAAATTGCTAAGCGATTCGGCGCACCCCAACGCGTTACTATCGCGGCTGCGTCGGATCCTATCTTTGCGACTTACCCCACACATTTAATTGAACCCACAATGCCGATCATGCAGATTTTTTCATTGCTGTAACAGGCTCGTAACATTTGCTGAAGAACTTTCAGCCACCCTTCTGCTTATGTTTTCAACTCTTTTCGCAATTTTCGGTAGCCTCGGCCTCTTTCTATATGGAATGAAGGTCATGAGTGAGGGCCTACAAAAAGTATCTGGTGAGGGCCTTCGTGCACTCATTTCGAATATGACACGCAATCGCCTTTCGGGGATCGTCAGCGGCACCTTAATGACGACGCTCGTGCAGTCCTCCAGTGCGACCACCGTGATGATCGTCAGCTTCGTAAACGCCAAGCTGCTCACGCTGCGCGAATCGATCGGCATGATCATGGGTGCCAACCTCGGCACCACTACCACCTTCTGGATCGTCGCATTCCTAGGTTTCAAGTTCAGCCTCACCTCGATTGCGCTTCCTTGCGTCGGCATCGGTGTCGCGATGATTTTCTTTCGCACCCCAAAAGTGCGTAACACAGGCGAAGCACTCATCGGCTTCGGCATCCTCTTCCTTGGCCTTAATTTCCTCAAGGGCTCCGTCCCCGACGTAAAGTCGAACCCAGAGCTTTTCTCATTCCTCGCCGACTGGACAGGCCACGGCATGGGCTCAGTTGCCATCTTCTTTGTCTTCGGAGTCTTGCTCACTGTATTGGTGCAATCTTCTTCAGTTGCAGGAGCCATCACGCTGACGCTGGCCGCCAAGGGCTGGATTGGCTACGAAGACGCCGCCGCCATCGTGCTCGGCGAAAATGTCGGCACCACCATCACTGCCAATCTGGCAGCCATGACTGGTGGAGTCGAAGCCAAGCGCGCCGCACGTGCCCACTTCCTTTTCAACATGGTCGGAGTCTTCTGGATGGTCTTCCTCTTTTACCCATTTGCAGGAATCATTGATAAAATCACCCCTGGCGACGCCAACGACCCCACGCACACGCTCTACCACCTCGCACTCTTTCACTCGATGTTCAACCTAACGAACATCTGCATACAGACTCCATTCGTGAAACAACTCGCCTACCTCGCCACAAAGATGGTGCGCGACAAAGCCAGCAACCAGAGCGACGAGGCACATATACAATACCAAGCACCCAACCTTCCGCAAACTGGCGAAATCAATCTAGCCGAAGCCGAACGTGAGATCAAAGGTATGGCCGAGCTCACACGAGAGATGTTCAAGGGCTTCAACGAGGTCTACGAACGCCCAGATGAGGACCTTGGAGCCCGAGTCAAAGAGCTCAAAGCCATGGAAGAGCGTAGTGATCGGCTCGCCTTCGATATCACCCAATACTTAATCTACTGCACATCCTCGGAACTCAGCCGCGAACGCCTCAACGAAGTGACCGTCATGCTACGTGTCATTTCCGAGCTTGAAGAAATTTGCGACAACACACTCGACCTAGTGAAGCTTGCCGAGCGCAAATACCGTAAACAACGCGTGCTTCCTGAAGGCACACAAGAGGCCATCCGCAACTTCTCAGGTCCAGTCGACCAATTCATGGGCTTCTACATCCAATGCTTGTCGAAAAAGGTCACCCATGCAGACATTGAGGTTGCGATGCAGCTCGAAGAGACCATCGACGCCTCCCGCAAAAAGCTACGTCGCGAAGCCGTGCGCCGCATGAGCGATCCATCCAATATCAAATCCGAGATGCTCTATATCGATATCCTCAACAATATCGAAAGCATCGGCGACCACTCGCTCAATATTCTGAAGCTCCTCAGTCAAATTGACTGAGCCCCGTAGTTCAGGCATGAGCGCCTGACCCACATCACTAGATTCCAAGCTTTCCAAAGGCCGCTTTCAATGAAGCGGCCTTTTTGTCGAAAAAAGGAGAGACAGCCTCCAGCCTGTCGACCATCAACCTCGCATCCAATCCGGCAAAAACCTGTTTAAATCATACGAGTCTCCGCCACCTACGCGAAACACTCTAATCCCAAAGATTTGACAATTTTGTCGTTTACGCCGACAACTCACCACACACATGCGAACCCTACTACAACTATGCGCCCTCCTAGCGATTTTCTCACCATTCACGGCACTCACTCCCGTGCATGCTGCCCAAGTGAATCAAGTCAACCAGCTCGGTGAATGGAGTAATCTGACATTCAACATCGAAGACACCAAATGTCGCGTCGGCATCGCTTCCGTCAAACTTTCGGTCAGCACACTCAAACCGGAGGACGGCTACCTCGTTGGAGAATACAGTATCGTCGTTCCCCTAATGTCCTCTAAGAACGACAAAGGACGCATCATACTCCCGCTAAATAACAACTCTGTTGGAGACATCGGCGAAAACGGCGGCGTCCTCCATGGCCAAGCCATCAGCTACAAAGAAGGTAAAACGGCAAACGCTATCATCTGCGAAGTCCTGCCCTTGAAAAACAAAACCATCTTGCTCGAAATCACCACCGACGACCGCACCTTAGAGTTCAAGTCAAACTACACCGTCTCAGAAGCGACACCAGCAGACAGTTAAGACAAGTGAGCGCTACCTATCCAGCATAGGCTAAACGTCCAACGTCCAACCATAAAGTCTAGACACGTAGCATAGACATTTCAGTCTGACACTCCCATAGCAGCCCCTACCGTAGCGTGTCCCGATTTTCACGAGCTAACTGTAGCCGAAATCGTAAGATTTTGGACCAATAAATATGAAAACGATACCCACCCTAGTAATGATCACCATGGCAATGATTCTCACATCATGCGTCATGATACCCAAAAAGAATGAAAGCGGATTCACGTCATGGATGAATGGGCGCGAATATCAAGACGCCTTCGACGAACGAGCTAGGGATCTCTATCCGATCGTAGTGGAAGCCAAGGTATCGGATCAGAATAAAGTGCTCTTTCGAGCATATTATACAGAAATCCCAGATGGACCTTTTTGGTTTTGGTCCAATCACGGGATATCGACCGAAACCTTCGAAGAGATCCGTCGTAAACGTAAAGAGGAGGGGTATGTGCTCATCCACCACCAACCCTTGCACGTAGGCAATCGGACGATCCATCAAGCAACTTGGGCGAAACGAAACTAAGACTACGCTAGGCTCTGAATGAGCGTCACCCTCCAGGGCCACGTAGAATCAAGCGCACTGCATCGAGGCGCAGATGGGCCTTAGCGATATGACGCGTGACATCAGCAATTACATTTTCAGCGACTTTAATCTCTTCTTCACGCACGTTCGGATTCACTTTCTGAAGCTCGCGCAAGCGCTCGGCCTCTCCATCGAGATGCGTATGGGCAGCATGCATAGCGCTCTGCAGAAGGACGGATTTCTGCTCCCGAGCAAAGCCCTTAGCAGACTTCAGCATCTCGGGGACCAGCGCTTTCAAAAGTTCTGGGTTTTGCTTTAAACGGAAGGCTTCTTCATCCCCGCAATGCTTGTTAATCAATGGGTGTGAAAAATCATCGCTACAATCGTCTCCTTGCATATCGACGACCACTCGAATCGGAGTGGGCGGCAGGAAGCGATCCACATGCAAGCGCGAAGGTGCGACACTCTCTAGCACATAGACGGCCTCAATTAAAATCGGTGGAGACTCAATCGAAGTATCTTTCCAGACCACAATCGAACTATTCCCTTTCTCTGAGCTGAGCATCAAATCAATCGAGCCGCGCACCATTGGGTGGTCCCATGTTAAAAAGCCAATATCCTCACGACCCAAGGCACGAGCACGGTCGCAAGTCACGACTGTGCCTTCATCGGGAAGCCCTGGAAAGGAATCCGTGAATAATTGACCCGGTGACAGGTGAAACGTGCGTTTATCGATATCTTCAACGGTCACGCCAAAGTGATCAAAAATACGGTTCATAAACGCATCTAAAGTGCGGTCTGCATCTTGACGAGCGATCTGCTCTACTAAGTGCCTAGAGTCTTCTTCGCGAAAGGAGTTGAGCGCGATCAATCGGTCTTGCCCCTTGCCGAGTTTCGACTCCAAAGCATCACGAAAAACTCGACTCTCTTCAATCAAGCGATCGGCTTGTTTCAGCACTTTTGGATTCCCCGTGTGATAGGTCGGCCCCAGTGTTTCAACTGCATCGCCAAACTCTGCCATGTAGGCATAGCCACCCTTAAGCGAGTGCTCTATACCGTCCAAGCCTTCATGGTGCCAACGCATCAAAAGCTCCGTCCAGGTATGCTCCAAATACGGCAAGTGAATCTTTATTGTTTCAGTTTGTCCAATACGGTCAAGACGGCCGATACGTTGCTCCAAGAGCTCAGGATTGAGCGGAAGATCAAACAGCACCAAGTGGTGCGCAAACTGAAAGTTGCGCCCTTCACTGCCGATCTCTGAGCAGAGTAAAATGCGCGCGCCGTCGGCTTCTGCAAACCAGGCCGCATTACGGTCACGTTGCATAAGCGTCAAATCTTCGTGGAAAAGTGCCGCCTTCACATTGAGCTCTTCTTGCAAGGCATCGAAGATCGCCTGCACCTTGTCTCGCGTGCGACAGATTAAGAGCACCTTTTCCTTTTCGTCCAATTTCTGCAATAAATCCGCGAGCCACTTAATTCGTGGGCCATTACGAAAATCAAATGCCTCACCCTCTTCCGCAGCACCCATCTCGAGGTCGAACTCTCTGCGTAAGCGAGTATCCAGCTCTTCATCTGAAAGCTTTGCCCTTGCCGCAAGCTTGGTCGGCAAGCCCTTGCGCTCGGGGAAACCCTGTAAGGCATCCCGAGTGTTGCGAAAAATCACACGCCCAGTCCCATGACGGTCGACGAGATCATTGAGCAGCGCCTTCTGGTCTTGCAAATGTTCAGTAAATTCTGCGTCCGAAAACTCTACAAATACCTCACGTAAATAGTCGGTGTCTGACTTGGTCAGCTGTTTACCACTTACCAGCTTATCTGCGACTGCTGCCACCTGCGAGTATTCGCTCTGCTCTTGCTTAAACTTTTCAAGGTCTGGATAACGCTCGGGGTCCAGTAAACGTAAACGAGCGAAGTGACCTTCGGCACCCAATTGCTCAGGAGTGGCCGTGAGCAGTAGTAAGCCGTGGCTCTTTTGGGTCAACGCCTCCACCAATTGATATTCGGGGCTCGCGGCAGCGGGTGTCCATTCCAAGTGATGCGCTTCATCCACTACCAACATATCCCACTTCGCATCTATCGCACACTGCGCCCAACGCTCGCTTTCAAGTAAGGTCGTGATACTGCAAATCACTAGCTGCTCTTCCATGAACGGATTGGTATCTGGCTCCACGAGAGTCATCGATTGGCAACGCTCATGGTCGAGTAAGGTAAACCATAGATTGAAGCGACGCAGCATCTCAATAAACCACTGATGCACCAAAGACTCAGGTAATACGATCAAGATACGCCCCGCACGGCCTGTGAGGTGTAATCGGTGCAAGATCAGGCAGGCCTCAATCGTCTTGCCTAGGCCCACCTCATCAGCCAATAGGACGCGCGGCATGTAGCGATTCGCGACCTCAGCTGCAATATAGAGCTGATGGGGGATTAAATCGATCCGCCCGCCCGCAAAGCCAGCCACAGGCGACTTGCGCGCGCTGCTTTGACGCACAATCGTTTCATAGCGAAGCGCGAACCCATCGGACTGATCAATCTGCCCACCAATCAACCGATCTTCGGGTTTACTAAAACTGATCGTATCGGCGAGATCCATTTCTACCACTTCCACACCACCGCCTACATAAGTAATTATGCCCTCCGCTTCGCGCACCTCCTCCACGGTGACGACTTCACCCTTTTGCGAGTGTATGGTATCACCTACATGAAACTCGACGCGCTTCACTGGTGCACTTGCGGGCGCATATAGCCGCGCCTCGCTCGAAGCGGGAAATACCAAGCGCATTTGATGACGCGAAACCTCCTCCAAAATACCTAAACCGAGTTCTGGTTCGGTTTCGCTGATCCAACGCTGTCCTACTGTAAAATTTGCCATCGCATAAGCGTCTGGCAGAACGCCCAGCCTTGTCAAAGGGAACTGTTGTAAAATTCCAAAACGCTAGAAGGCAAAAATCAGCCAATCACGTTTCAGTATTTCAGCGTTTCAGTATTTCAGCGTTTCAGTATTTCAGCGTTTCAGTATTTCAGCATTTCAGTATTTCAGCGTTTCCTTAAAACTGAACCTTCACCGCTTCCCGTTCGACAGGCTCAACTTCGAAGAACTCCTCTGCCTCGGGCGGGAAGCCAAACATACCTGCTACGAGATTGCTCGGGAAGCTCTGGGTCTTATTTCGATATTCACGGACGTTGCCATTGTAAAAACGGCGAGAGGATTGGATACGGTCTTCTGTATTTACTAGCTCCTGCTGCAACTGCTGAAAATTCGCATTGGCTTTTAAATCTGGATAATTCTCTGCAAGTGCGAACAGACCATTTAAACTAGAGACCAGTAATTTTTCCGTCGTCGCTTGTTGGGCAGGCGAGCCAGTGTTTTGCTGACATTGATTACGGAGCGCGATCACCTTCTCCAAGGTTTCACTTTCATGTTTTGCATATCCCTTCGCCGTCTCGACGAGGTTTGGAATCAAATCATAACGTCGCTTCAACTCAGTATCAATGTTCGCCCACGCGTCTCGAATATGATTCCGAATCGCGACCAGCCCATTGTAAGTCACGATCAAATAGAGGACAGGAAAGCCGATCAAAATAGCGACAATAATAAGGGCAGCAATAGACATAAGAGTAAGAAGTAAAATGAGGAATCGTTAATTATTGTTAATTTACGTGAGTCTATGGTAACAATCAAAAGAAATTAACGTCGATTCACGTTCATTCATAGCGCAAACAATCAGCGATCGAAGAGGTAATTCGGTATCAATGCTCGGATTGCTTTGATGCGTTCGAAGTTCGGCTTTATGGCTTCGATATTTAGCTTACCTTTAAAAGTCAGAGCGAGCGTGTTGCCATCGACCTCGATAATGAGGTCACGCTGCCTTAAGAGGTAATCAATCATTTGCGCGTTACAGAAATCGTAGGCGAATTTCTTATCACGAGACTTCACTTTATAACGCTTTGAAAATTCCAAAGATTCAAAGTCAATATCGTCAAAGCCAAGCGCTTGACCAATTTTCGAAAAGAAACCTTCGCGTTCGATATTCAGTTCAGGGAACGCTGCAGGCAGACTCAAAGTAAAAATCGAAAAGTGATGGTGGTCGGTGCGACGACGACCTTTGCTATCTCGTGAATACGTCTCATAATGATAATCAAATATATTTACAGTCTGCCCCTCAACTTTTCCAGTGAGACGATTGTAGGCGTATCGATTCGATCCATCGTCCATATGCTCCAAAAAGCTGAAGCGACGTGCAAATTGCCGGTCTTTTTGTGAATAGAAATCGAATCCTAGCTCCGATGCCAAACGCTCAAATGCTTCTCGTCGCTTCTTCGCTTGCAGGTGTCCTAAATAGGCCACCACTGCCATGAAAACGATAACTCCGACGATGATTAGCACTTCTTGGTTCACAAAATATAAAATAGGACTTAAGCCAACTTGGACTGACCGTTGAGCTTAGTGACTATTACAAGAATGAACGCCGCTCATGACAAGCGCGTTTAATCATTCTAAATTAGAAGCACCGTCTTACACCTACGGCTTATCCTAGCCAGTCAGCTGTTCTCCTTCATTTTTAATTCCGATTGCTTACCACCTAAAGACGCTTCTTCCGATTCACCCCAACCCAACGCTCAATTCTTATTGCTTCACCATCAAGGTGTAAGAGTCCACTCCCTCTTGATTCGAAACGAAATAAACATCTAACACACCATTTGCAGGAATGTAACCGGGTCTGAATTTCGAAGGCACTAAACGACTCTCAGCAAACCGAAACTCGCAGGCAGTTTCAACGCGCATGGCTCGGTCGGTTAGGTTTTGAATTCGTGACCAGACACGCAAACGCCCCCCATCGATCGGATGTGCTTCGACCCGACTCAGGCGAACCTCCGATGTATATGCACGCGACAGCTTCACATTGTTGGGCACTAAAACAATTCCTTCCCAATCACGCTGAATTTGTAGTTCGACTGCTGCATCTGCCGGCAATTCAATAACTTCAGATACGGGCGCGGCGGTGACATTCGCATCAGGACCATCCACCCATTCAAATTCGGCAGTGTCGCTGGCTTCATGCATCAACGTGGACACTACTTTGCCCTGCTCAGGGGTGAACGTTTCCCGATATTCTGGTGCCTGAAACCCATGCTTCAAATGATCAAACGAGTCTCCAAACTCTGTCGCAGTGTCCAAATCATGCGGCAAAACACCCTCAGGAATGTCTCCTTCGACTACCAAGAGACGCGTGGCAGCTACAGGTAATGTCGCCTCTTGCGGACGATGGTAATAAAAGGCGACTGCGAACCCTCCGATGCAAAGCACCGCAGTAATACGTAAGAGGTGTTTCAACCAAACAAATAGTAGCGGCTCTGGGACTTCTTCAGGCAAACTAGCATCGGCTAAATCTTCAAAAGATATATTCATCATCCAGTGTAGGTTATATATTTAATCTGAGTCGCTTGGACCGAGTTGAGCATCTACCTATTTTCATCAAAGGCCAACTTGAAGCATCTTTTGTAAGCACTTTAACGCATTACTAACGCGATACAAATGAAACACCCGAGTCAGGGTAAGGTGCTCTAGCAAGACTCCCTACGTAGTATCTAAAATCACACTACAATGAAACCACAGTTCTTGTGCTTGCGATCACTGCCCTTTACTTTACCTACTAATTACATGGCTAAAAACGCTCACTATGACCTCTACATTCCCGATGACGTCGTCGCACCCGAAGCGCAGGCACGCACCTCTCATCTCGGCATCGGCGCTCATCAAGACGACCTCGAGTTTATGGCCTTCCACGGCATCAGTTCTTGCTATGAGCAAGAGGGCTTATGGTTCAGTGGGGTGACCTGCAGCGACGGGGGGGGCAGCTCTCGAAAAGGCAAGTATTCCGAGACCTCAGACGACGAAATGAAAAAGATTCGTAAAGAGGAGCAACGCAAAGCAGCTCAACTTGGGCGCTATAGTTTTGTCGTGCAACTCGGTCACTCAAGCGCAACGATCCAAGACCCTAGGCAGCGCAGCGCACTTATTGATGAGCTGGAAGTTCTACTACTCACGACTCAACCAGAGATCGTTTATACGCATAATCCCGCAGACAAACACCCGACACATGTTGGTGTCTTTCATGCAGTCATTGAAGCAATTCGACGCGTGCCGCCGTTCTCTCGCCCTAAAAAAATTTATGGCTGCGAAGTTTGGCGCGACCTCGATTGGCTCTGTGACGAAGATAAAATTGCCTTGGACGTCAGCGGCCATCCCGACTTGGCCAAACAACTCAACGCCTGCTTCGACTCACAAATCGAGGGTGGTAAGCACTACGGCGACGCGGTCATCGGGCGACGCAAAGCCAACGCAACCTTTTATGACTCTCACAGTGTAGACGCAGTGGATCAACTCTGGTTCGCAATGGACCTCACTGAACTCGGCGAAGATGAAGCCCTTACAATAAAGGATTTTGTCGATGCCAAACTTGAACGATTTCAAGAGTCGGTTCGCGCGCTACTGTAGTTCAGGCACTCCTACGCAACCAGTCATTACCAAGCCACTAGAGGCAGTGGAACCAGAAACTGGTTTCGACCATGGTAGGCACAATAGCGGTCATAGAAATGACTGCGCGTTCGCGTGATTAGCGCAACTCGACGACAACATAAGAATTCCTACTCGTTGCTATATTTTGGTATTAGTTTGACGCATGCGTGCGTTGTGCTTACTTCGTCGCGACTTCAAATCGAACGCCTCACAGGAAACTACCAATTTCAGGGCAACGACAACAACCATTAAGCGCAACACGACTACCAATGAGCACACGCACAGTTCGTCCATCGACAGGGCCTATTCTTGAGAATCCAGACATCGTCTTGATTGGAGGAGGAATCATGAGCGCCACCCTAGGGATCATGCTCAAGCGCTTGAATCCCGACTTCACGATACAGATAGTCGAATCGCTCCCTCGTGTCGCGCTTGAGAGCTCTCACGCTTGGAACAACGCTGGCACTGGGCACGCAGCGCTATGCGAGCTCAACTACACGGCACAGAAAGCTGACGGGAGCGTCGATATTTCTAAAGCGGTTATCATCAACGAGCAGTTTGAAAACTCGAAACACTTTTGGGCGAGTCTTGTAGAAGAAGGGATCATCAAGGAGCCATCGACCTTCATCAAACGCGTGCCGCACATGAGCTTTGTGCGCGGCACAGAAGATCAAACATTTCTCCGTAATCGTTTTGCAGCCATGCGCACGCAACACCTTTTCGGAGAAATGGCTTACTCTGAAGACCCTACGGTGATCGAACGCTGGGCGCCACTTCTCAACGACGGCCGACCCAGCGACGAAGCCATCGCTGCCACTCGCGTAGAGTCTGGCACCGATATTAATTTTGGGACATTGACCCAACAACTCATCGACCACCTCATCTCACTCGACGGGGTCGAACTCGCGATGCAGGCGCGCGTTACCGATATAAAGCAAAAGAGCAACGGCGACTGGCGACTTAAAATCGATAGTGAAGAGGAAGGTAAGTGTAAACTACGCGCAAAATTTGCCTTTATTGGTGCTGGTGGGGGATCACTCCATCTTCTTCAAAAATCTGGCATTCCAGAAGGCCTAGGCTTTGGCGGATTTCCTGTCAGCGGCCAGTTCTTAGTTTGCACCGATCATGAGGTCATCGAAAAGCACGCAGCTAAAGTTTATGGCAAGGCAGCTGTTGGCGCCCCACCCATGTCGGTTCCGCACTTGGACACACGAGTAATCGACGGCAAAAAAGCCTTACTCTTCGGTCCCTATGCTGGCTTCTCACCCAAGTTCCTGAAAGAAGGCTCAATGCTCGATCTGATTAAATCAGTAAAGCTCGACAATATACTGCCACTTTTGGCGGTGGGTCGTGATAACATGTCGTTGACTCAATATCTAATCAACGAGTGTCGCAAATCTCATAGTGATCGTGTCGACAGCCTTAAAGAATTCTTTCCAAACGCAACTGAAGACACCTGGAAACTGGTCACTGCAGGTCAACGCGTGCAAATCATCAAGAAGAGTGCGGACAAAACAGGTAAGCTAGAATTTGGCACTGAAGTGGTCGCTGCTAAAGATGGAAGTATCGCAGCCCTACTAGGCGCTTCACCAGGCGCTTCCACATCTGTTTCAATTATAGTAGAAGTGCTGCATAAATGCTTTCCTGATGAGATACAGAGTAAGACATGGCAACAGGCCTTAAGCGCGATGCTGCCCGCCTACGGAAAAAATCTCGCGGAAGATCCCACTCTCTACCACGAGCTTCGTAGCAAAGCAGACTCTCTACTGCAAATCGACTCGTCCAATCAGCCACAAAGCTAGGCAAAGATCCATTTGCAGGCCGAACCAAGGCCTAGTAAAGCGCCTACCCGACAGCGTAGCTTTTAAGAATATCCAAGTCGACGAATTCCAATACTGAGGTGTGAGTGGCAGAGAGTTTAACATTGGGAGCCACTCCCGCCTCGTGAGCCTCTATCCAGCGCGACAAACATAAGCACCAGAAATCTCCCGAACGTAGCCCCGGAAAATTATATGCAGGCATGGGCGTGGTTAAATCGTTCCCACGCTCCTTGCTGAATTCCAGAAATTTCTCTGTCATTTGTGCGCAGACCATGTGCATCCCTTTATCATCACCACAGGTGTCACACTTCCCAGTGCGGAAGTAACCCGTCATCGGACTTTCGCTGCAGGTAATCAATTCACCGCCTAATACATTCTTCGCCATGAGTGGGAAAATTACAGCTAGTTTACAGATGTCAATCGACCTTCCATAGTTGGATTGCTCTGGCGTTCACAACACGCGCTACTACACTTCACATCATGAATCGAAGTGACGCCCTCCAAGAGCTGAACAGTCGCACCAGTCCATACGACATCGTCATCATAGGTGGCGGAGCGACCGGCCTAGGGTGCGCAGTGGATGCCGCGAGTCGGGGCCATACAGTGGCACTCATCGAACAAGCTGATTTTGCCAAAGGGACGTCTAGCCGCAGCACCAAGCTGGTGCACGGCGGCGTGCGCTACCTCAAGCAAGGCAACATCTCCCTCGTCTTAGAAGCACTCAAAGAGCGCGGGCGGCTCTGCCACAATGCGCCACACCTCGTGCATCACCAATCCTTCATCGTGCCGATCTATAAATGGTGGGATGGCCCATTCTACGGTATTGGCCTAAAAGTTTACGATATGCTCGCTGGCAAGCTTGGTCTCAAGCCTTCGAAGCAACTCAGCAAAAAGAAAACACTTGAACACATACCAACCCTAGAGACCGACGGCCTACAAGGCGGCGTGATCTATTACGATGGTCAATTTGACGATTCACGCCTTGCGATCAATCTTGCGCAGACCATCTTTGACCACGGCGGTGTCGCCGTGAACTACGTGAAGGCTACAGGGTTCGAAAAACGCAACGGTTTCATCGAAGCAGTTCAGTGCGAAGACTGCGAGACCAGCGACACCTTTACGCTACGTGGCAAAACAATTATCAATGCGACTGGCGTCTTTACCGATAGCGTGCGTTGTATGGATAATCCGGATACAGATAAAATTATCGCGGCCAGCCAAGGGGTGCACTTGGTATTGCCCAAGGAATTTGTCCCAGGTAAAGCTGCCGTGATAGTGCCACAAACAACCGACGGCCGGGTGCTCTTCGCAGTGCCCTGGCACAACCATGTGATTGTAGGCACCACCGATACTCCAGTCGAAAGCATCGACCTAGAACCCGAGGCGCTTGAAGAAGAAATCGACTTTATTCTCAAAAACGCCGCACAATATTTGAGCAAGGACCCCCAACGTTCCGATGTGCTAAGCGTCTTCACGGGACTACGCCCACTCGTTCAAACTGGCGAGGGTGATCGCACCTCAGAAATTTCCCGCGACCACACCATCCTCGTATCTAATAGCGGCCTGCTCACCATCGCAGGCGGCAAGTGGACCACCTACCGCCAAATGGCAGAAGATGTGATCAACCAAGTCGAAACACTTGGAGGCCTAAATGCACAGCCGTGTAAAACAGTTGACCTCCAAGTGCATGGTGCAGCAGAAGCGAATGACACTCACCTTTCAACCTACGGAAGCGACGCGAGTAGCATTCAAAAACTCATCGAGGAGACCCCCAAACTCGCTGAACCAATTCACCCAGAGATGCCCTACACTCAAGCCGAAGCCATTTGGTCGATCCGCAACGAAATGGCGCGGCGCGTTGAAGACGTTCTCGCGAGACGCACTCGTATGCTCTTTTTAAACGCTCAAGCCGCGAGCGATTCAGCCGAACACGTCGCACACTTACTCGCTAATGAACTGGGCGAGAGCAACGAGTGGGCACACAAAGAGGCAATGGCCTTTCAGACACTCGCGAAAAGCTATCTGCTTACGTAGTTGAATTCCCCCACGAAATCCCTTTGCTAGCTGGCTATGGAAGCCAATGCAAACAATGCCGTCGTCGGAATCATCATGGGAAGCCAGTCAGACTGGAGCACTATGGGTGAAGCCGCTGCCTTGCTCAAACAACTCGAAATCCCTTTCGAAACCAAAATCGTCAGCGCGCACCGCACACCAAAGCTCCTCTACAGCTATGCAGATGACGCAGAAGCACGTGGCATCCAAATTATTATCGCCGGCGCCGGGGGCGCAGCACACCTTCCAGGCATGACCGCAGCCATGACTCACCTCCCAGTTTTAGGCGTGCCCGTGCAGTCGAAAGCCCTCAGCGGTCAAGACTCCCTGCTTTCCATAGTGCAAATGCCTGCAGGCATCCCTGTGATGACGCTTGCAATCGGCGTCGCAGGTGCAAAGAACGCGGCACTCTCCGCCGCTTCGATTCTGTCTTTGAAGGATGCAGGAGTCCGCGATCGCTTGAAAGCATTTCGCGAAAACCAAACCAACACCGTGCTGGCAACCGAACTCCCTAAAGCTTAAGCGACTGAACCTGGAGGGTCAACATCCACGCTTGACCTAAAAAATCCAGCTCGTGGACAGACCAGAGGCGGTCCTCCATTAGATAACCTTTCCATTTTTAGACATGATCACACCAGGCAGCACAATTGGCATCCTCGGCGGCGGGCAACTTGGCCGCATGCTCATACTCGCAGGTCGTTCACTCGGCTATCGCTTCCATATTTTCGAACCAAGCGGCCCTTCTCCTGCAGGTATGGTTGCAGACCAAGAGGTCAATGCGCCCTACTCGGACGAAGCAGCCCTCAAGGCATTTGCCGAAGGCGTCGACATCATTACCTTGGAATTCGAAAACATTCCAGCGGGGGTAATCGACTTCCTCAGCGCGATCAAACCCGTCATGCCAGGCAAACAAGCGCTTCACATTTGCCAACATCGACAACGTGAAAAGGACTTCCTCAAAGCAAATGGTTTCCCATGCGTGCCTTTTGAATATGCGGACTCGCCAGAGAGTCTCAAAGCGGCAGTCGATACCATTGGCTACCCTTGCGTGATCAAAACCGCAGCGTTTGGTTACGATGGCAAAGGACAGATCAAACTCAATGCTCCTGAAGAGTCCGCTGATTGTGAGTATCTTTGGGACCACCTTGAAAGACCGCCGCGCGTGGTCGTCGAAAAGTGGATCCACCATATCGGTGAGTTCTCTGTCGTCTGTGCCCGTAAAGCAGATGGCACCAAGATCACATTCCCTGTTTCGGAAAATATCCACGTGCACCACATCTTGCACGCATCCATCATCCCCGCTCGGATCACTGATAGCACGAATGAAGCAGCCGAGCAATTAGCCTGCGAAATCGCAGATAAACTTGAGGTAGTCGGCCTCATTGCGGTCGAACTGTTCCTCGATGAAAATGGGGGTCTTATCGTCAACGAGATGGCACCGCGCCCGCACAACTCGGGGCACTACACCATCGACGGTTGTGTCACTTCGCAGTTTGAGCAGCACATTCGCGCCGTGACCGATCTACCGTTTGGCTCTACCGATCTACAATGCGCGACAGTTATGATCAATCTACTCGGCGATGTCTGGCAAAACGGCCCACCCGACTGGACCAGCCTACTCGCCGATCCGAATGTGAAGCTGCATCTCTACGATAAAGGCGAAGCGCGCTCGGGTCGTAAAATGGGTCACTTCTGTGTCCTCGGCGACGACATCGAGGAAACCCTCGCATCTGCCGAGGCGCACTTTGTGCGTCTTACAGGCGTTTGAACATCGAACGCTGAATTTCCAACACGGCTAAAACCACGGCGAGTGGGGACAACCGCGCCCATTTACCACCGATTTGAAAAATTGATTCGACGTTGAATGTTCGATGTTCAACGTTGCTCCCTTCTCATGAGCATTCAGCCCTCCAGATCCGAATTCGATGCCCTGTGCAAGCAAGGCAACACGATTCCAGTGTATCTGGATCTTACCGCTGATTGCGAAACTCCACTAGGCGCGTATTCCAAAATCAGCACCGGTGGCCCAGCCTTTCTTTTCGAGTCTATCGTCGGCGGAGAAAATATCAGCCGCTTTTCATTTGTCGGCACCGACCCTCGCAAAGTCATTCGCGTTTTCGAAGACGAACTGACGATTACTCACAAAGATGGCAGCGTCAAAACGGAGGTGACACCACAGGATCCTCTCCAAGTCATCGAAAATGAGATGGCGCGCTACACTCCAGTCGAGATACCAGGCATGCCGCCCTTCTCAGGAGGCGCAGTTGGCTTCGTAGGACACGAGTTTATTCACACTATTGAGCCGACGGTCAAAAAGCCTGAGGAAAACCCGCTCAAAGTGCCAATTCTTTACTATTTGATCACTGATTCGGTGCTCATTTTCGATCATGTCAGACAGGTTCTACGCATCTGTGTGCATGCACACTGCGAGGACGGAAATACGGAAGACGCTTATACTCAAGCGACTGCTGAAATCGAACGGATTAGCGACTTATTAGACCAGCCGTTGCCGTATACCCATCGCCCTATCACCGAACCTGGTGAAATCACAGTCCCAAAGGGCAATTTCACCGAGGAACGCTTCAAAGCCGCAGTTGACAGTATTAAAGAATATGTTCGCGCCGGAGATGTCATACAAACCGTTCTATCACAACGATTTGAAAAAGAATTTAAACCCGCTCCGATTGACCTCTATCGCGCCCTACGCACCGTGAATCCGTCGCCTTATATGTTCCTCATGGAAGATGACGATTTTTCCGTAGTTGGAGCTTCCCCAGAGGTGCATGTTCGCCTCACAGGCGACCAAGTCGAGATACGTCCCATCGCAGGCACTCGCCATCGTGGAAAAACCGAGGCGGAAGACCTTGCACTTGAGGAAGATTTACTCGCAGACGAGAAGGAAAAGGCAGAACACCTCATGCTCGTCGACCTCGCCCGCAACGATATCGGTCGTGTGTGCAAATATGGCTCAATTACAGTTCCAGACTACATGACAATTGAGCGTTATTCACATGTTATGCACATTGTCTCACAAGTCGTGGGAACCATTGCGGAGGACAAGACCGCTTACGATCTGATGCGCGCCACATTTCCTGCTGGAACACTTAGTGGAGCGCCCAAGGTGCGAGCCCTGCAGATTATCGCCGAGCTCGAAAACAGCCAACGCGGCATTTACGGTGGCGCACTCGGCTACTTTGGATTTGGCGGAAATCACGATTCCTGTATCGGTATCCGCACCGCAGTCGTCAAAGACGGTAAAATTTTCATTCAATCCGGCGCTGGAGTCGTTGCCGACTCAGTTCCTGAAAACGAGTTCATGGAAACCGTGAACAAGGCTAAGGGTATGTTAAAAGCGGTCGCTCTAGCTGAAAAGATGTTTGAATCATAAGATTTATTGAATCTTTCGTAAGGCAGTCACGCTTACTTCGATATGTGTATATGAAACATGGAATATTTTTCCATGTCACAACTCACAACTGATAGCACCAAACGCTATAAATCGAATTAAGAATCATGACACAGACATCGACAGCTAAAAACAACCGCACTCGTAGTCCTCAAGCGCAAGCTCGCTCCCGTGTCCCACGCTCCGAGTCAGAAGGTGCAGAAACAATCACCGATGTTCGTGAGCTCCCATCGGCAGACCGTAATGTAATGCGGACCTACATGCAGGAGATAGCCAAAACTCCCCTCCTCACACCAAAAGAAGAGATTCAGTTGGCCGCTCGCATCCAAAAAGGCGACAAAGCCGCGCGAGACCACATGATCTCAGCCAACCTACGCCTCGTGGTAAAGATCGCCCACGACTACAACAATTTCGGTCTACCACTTCTAGATCTAATCAGCGAAGGCAACATAGGTCTAGTGAAGGCTGTGGAGCGCTTTGACCCGTCCAAGGGCGGAAAACTCAGCACTTACGCAGCTTGGTGGATCAAACAATCAATCAAGCGTGCGCTCGCGAATCAAAGTAAGACCATTCGCCTCCCAGTGCACCTTGTGGACAAGATCGCGAAGATCCGTAAAGTCACCGCACAGCTCGCAGACGAGCTCGACCGCGAACCGACCGACGAAGAAATTGCCTACACAATGGACATACCGGTCAACAAGATCGCACACCTCAAGTCCGTTAGCGTTCGCCCAGCGTCACTTGACGCACCCGTCGGCGAAGACGGCGATACCAGCTTCGGTGAGCTCGTGGGCGATGAAAACCAAACGACCCCACTCGAAAATCTCGAAGGGAAGTCCATCAGCAACGACATCACTTCCGTGATCGGTCTACTCGACGAACGAGAGGGCGAAATCATCCAACTACGCTTCGGGCTCGACGGAAGTCGACCACTTACACTTGAGGAAGTCGGAGAAAAATTTGAAATCACCCGCGAGCGTGTCCGCCAAATTCAGAACATTGCCATCCATAAGATGCGCCGAATCATGACTGAAAACGAACGCCAACGCTCCAAAGAAGAAGTGCAAGAAGAGCGCATCGAACAAAAAAAGATGGAAGTCCTCAAAGAGTTCTTTAGCTCACAGGGCGCGACCAATTGATTTCACCCACGTTGTTTGTTAAAGGTAAAGCCCTTCGGTCTTCGGACCGAGGGGCTTTTTACTGCCAAAAGAGCAAGGACATCCCTGCATCTGTCTAAAAAGACTAGGCTCTACTGCTACGGACAAGAATGTCCACACTGTAAGCACCGACCAAACTTAGCCCTGAGCAGCTTCCCACTCACGGCGGCGCTGATCAGAAAAACCCGGAATACGACCCTCGTCGAAGTCGATCATATCCATAACTGAGTCAATTTTACCAATCATCTCTGGCGTTCCCATGTTGGTTAACGACTCCGCAAGGAACTCACGTCCAGCAACTGTTTGCCCCTTGTGAGTAACTTCACGATTCCACTCCACTACTTTTAAATTCTCAGGGAAAAACTCCCCCAACAGACGATCCAACTCGATCTCATCGTCCCCCGCTTGTTCAACTGCAGTGAGCACCTGCTTCGGCTCGATATCTAAATGCATGGATAGAAAACGATCAAAGCCACGGCAGAAATTCTTCTGATAGGACTTCGGCAAATCACCCGCTAAATGTTTACGGCACTTCGCGATGAAACGAGGTAAGTGCAACAGCCCACAAGGATGTGGCTCATATGGAGACGGGAGGTCGAAGCAAATTTCACCAGTAGGTCCAAAGTCTTGATCAGTCATAACTTAAACTTTGTTCCGACTCAGCCAACAACGACAAGACCCGAATTCATAAAATGTAGGGGCGCGACTCAACGCGCATGTCAGTTTAAACGTCGCACCCCTACATCGCATAGCGACTCGGCTTTAAAACTCGAATCGTCCACCAAGCGTAAAATTACGCCCTGGCAATGGTGCCTCATCCTTAAGGAACGAGGTATGATTCCGAATTTCTTCATCAAGTAAATTGTCGGCACGCACAAACCAAACCACCGCCATGCCATTGCCTAAATCATGACGATAGCGAAAATCAGCATTGAGCTGAGTGTAGCCGTCGGTCGCCGACTCTTCAGCTGCTGTATCATCCTGCTCAAATGAGTAGCGCAACTCCAAGCCCGCATCCCAATTACCGCGAATCCAACCGAGGCGACTGCCAATACGCGGTGCAGGAATACGTGGAAGGTCCTCGTTTGCATCCAGATCGCGCGCGAAAACAGCGTCTGCCATCAGACTCAAGAGCACCGTGCTGCTGTCCGATTTAAAAAACTCATAATCGACCTGCGCCTCAATTCCATAGAACTCGGCATCCGTCGCGATGAACTGATAAGTCTCCAACTCATCGGTTTCAAAACCTTGATCCTGTGCAAAGATATAGTCTTCGAAATAAGTATAAAACGCCGAAACCTCAGCCTGCCAACGGTCGTAATGGGCACGATAAGTCAAATCGATACCATACGCGGTTTCTTTCTCTAAATCCGCATCTCCGATTTCATATTGACTCGTCGCAAGATGAGGCCCATCCGCATAGAGCTCCGTTGAACTCGGATGGCGCTGAGATCTCTGTAGCACCAAAGATAGAGAATTATTCGAATCGATCTGCCATGTCGTCGCAAATGCGAGACTAAAGGCAAGCTCATCGTAACCACTCGCATCGGTTTCAGCAGAGACCTCACTACGCTCCACTCGTCCTCCCAGCTCGTAACGCAAGACCTTGCCGTGAATATGCTCACTGAAAAAAGCTGACTGAATCTTTGTGTTCGATGGTGGTGTAAACGCTTCCTCTCCGATCGCTGAGAAATCGGTGTCTGAAATTTGAATGCCAAAAACACCATCATCAAAAAAACCAAGTTTTGAATGGGCTACTTCACCACGAAGCTCCCAGCCCTCACGCTCAAAAACTGTCCCAATTTCAGAGCCTTCCAACTCGCGATGCTGATAATCAGTATAACCGAGTCGCAGACGAAAGACATCAATCCAGTCGGTAGGGTCGACTACCTCGAGCTCCAAGTCATATCGCTGGCGCTCCAAATCAATAGCCACGCTTTCCTCTTCGTCATGTTCTTCCTCTTCATGCTCTTCCTCTTCATGCTCTTCTTCATGCTCTTCTTCATGCCCGTGGTGCCCATGCCCAGGGACTCCATACAACGACGAATAATCGGATACGGAAAATCCGATACGGCTATTGTTAGCAAAAAACCAACTCGCACCCACAGAATACAGCTGGGTTTCAACAAAGCTGTTTTCTAGCCTGCCACCCTCTGCGTCTTCTTCACGCGCATCACTCGGGATTTCATAATCCTCCGCATCGCGATCCAAACCAGTAATCGTGACTGCCCAACGCTCTTGCCCCACGGTCGCAAAGCCAAGATAAGTTTCGCTATTAGAAACCGTATCATAGCGAGTTTCAAAAGCACCCTCATAGCCCTTTGTGTCCACAGGCTGGCGCGGAATCTCTTTGCCGACGACGTTGACAGCTCCACCTATTGCCGAGCCGCCATAAAGCAAAGTGCTCGGACCACGTAGCACTTCAATACGCTCCATAAGCAACGGCTCCACCGCAACACCGTGATCAGGACTCGTATCTGAAACATCAATCGCCTCAATACCCGACTCCATAATACGCACGCGTGGCCCATCAAAACCGCGCAACACGGGCCGACTCGCCCCTGCGCCAAACGAAGTGGCAGTCACTCCAGGTTGCCAGTCTAAAACCGCCCCTAAAGTGCCGCCACTTTCGCGAGCTAATTCCTCATTGGTGATTACACTGATCGGCGAAGCATAATCAGACAGCGAGCGCAGTCCTGGCCCCGCCGACACGATATAATCATCCAGTTCATAGATAGGCCCAACAGGCTCATCTGCGTTTAAGTTTTGGGCGATGCCCATTGTAGTGCACAGCACGGCACCAGTTAGTATACATTTGCGATTCATTGAAAGAGATTGAAAGAGTTTTGTTGAGCTGCGTGCGCACTTCGCGCGCAGCCGTATAAGAGATCGAGCCGTGTGCTCGTATCTACATCATTACTTAAACAAGACCTTCAATCGGTGGCGCTCGGCTGCACAAGCGAATCGGAGCCTGGCCAATCCAATTCGTCTCAGTCACCTGCGAGACCACACCTAGCAGCAGATCGGCACGTTGTGGCAATTCCACAACAAGCATCACCGTCATACCACCCCTATCAAAAAGTGTCACCGCACAGCTATGATCCACATCTGAATCACTAGGAACCTGATGCGAATGACCTTCACACGGATGGCTCTCTGCATCGACATGCAAAGCTTGGTGAAACACTGGACTTACAGTTGCAAACGTCAACATGAGCACCAACAACACAAGACCAAAGGCAAGCAAACGCATAAGCGATGGCAGTCGTGGATTCACTTGAGGACGGGTAAACACGCGCGCACACTCAGCCGATAAACTTCATTAGTCAAGTATTGAACCAAAGTCGTGATTGCCTGTTACAAGAAACTCGACTCAATGAAGGAATGGAAATTTTGGTCGGAGTCATCGTTGGCGTCATACTCGGAGCAGGGCTCGTATTCTTAGCTCTCGGGAGCGCTCAGAAAAATATCAAAGCCAGACTCGAACAAACCGAAGCCGAGCGCAACGAACTACGTGATCAGCACGTAGCTACTAAAGAAGCACTGGCCCGCATCGAAGCGCAACGCGAAGCCGAGCTCAAAGCCGCCGCAGAAAAACTCGCCTTACTTGAAGACGCCAGGGCCAAGTTGCAGGACAGCTTCAAGGCGCTCTCCTCTGAGGCTCTCTCTAAAAACAACGAATCCTTCCTCAAACTCGCCAAAGAAAACCTCGAAAAATACCAAGAAGGTGCCAAAGGCGACCTTGAGAAGCGCCAGCAAGCTATCAATAAGACGATCGAGCCAGTTGGTGAAGCATTGAAAATTTTTAACGAACGAGTGGGTCAAATCGAAGAGCGTCGCGCAGCTACGGACGCCAGTCTTAAGCAACAACTGGAAAGCCTCGTTAGCTCACAAAACCAACTCAGCAAAACCACAGGCAGTCTTGTGCAAGCACTACGCGCGCCACAGGTGCGCGGCCAGTGGGGCGAGATGCAACTTCGTCGCACCGTCGAAATGGCGGGTATGCTCAACCGAGTGGACTTTCAAGAACAGACCTCGGTCGACACCGAAGACGGCCAACGCCAACGCCCAGACATGCTCATCAATTTGCCCAATGGACGACAAGTGGTGGTCGATTCCAAGGTGCCGCTCGCAGCCTACCTCGACGCATTGGAAGCAGAGGATCCAGACGTGCAAACCGAGCGCATGCGTGCCCACGCACGACATGTCCGTGAGCACATCAAAGGTTTATCCGCCAAAGCCTACTGGAATCAATTCGAGAACGCGCCCGAATTTGTGGTGCTCTTCATTCCCAATGAAACCATCTTCAGTGCCGCACTGGAGCAAGATCCGCTTCTCATCGAACAGGGCGTCGACAATCAAGTGATCATTGCCACCCCGACCACACTCATCGCGCTACTCAAGGCCATCGCCTACGGTTGGCAGCAGGAAGCCATTGCCCGTGAAGCCAAAGAAATTGCAAACCTAGGTAAGGAGCTCTATGATCGCATAGGCGTCGTCGCGGGACACTTCGCAAAACTCGGCAAGAGCCTCGATCAATCCGTCGGACATTATAACAAAGCCATCAACTCTATGGAAAGTCGATTGCTCGTCACTGCCAAGAAATTCGAAGGTCTCGACAGTTCGTCATCAGAACCACTCCCAGAAACCAAAGCCATTGAGAAGATTCCGACACTGCCGAAAGAAGAAACTACAGACTCTTAGTAATGCGCGAGCTTGCTCGCGCTAACATGCTTGCAGCCTGAGCAAGATCAGACACCACACAGCATCCCTACTTCGTTTTCAAGTAAGTCGGCCCTCTCAAGATTTCGGCATACTCATCGAGCATACGAGTGCCTTCACGAGGTTTGATCAAATCGGCTTTGGTAGCACGATCGATTTGCTTCTTCATCATACGAGTCATGATATGACCGTCATACTGCGTAAAGCCTAAGACATCATTGGTCGTGAAGCCTTTAATGCTGTCTTCAATGTAAAAGCCATCATCTTCATCGTCTTCTAAGAAAACGTGCACCTCATTCACACGACCAAAGAGATTGTGCAAATCACCCATGATGTCTTGATAGGCGCCAACCAAAAAGAAACCTAAATAATACGGCTGCTTTGGCTTAAGTTCGTGCAAGCGCAAGGTGCTTCGAACGTCTTCTACGTCCGTGAACTTTGAAACTTTGCCTTCACTGTCGCAAGTGATGTCAACAAGAGTGGCATCCACATCGGGTGATTCATTCAATCGCTGCAGGGGTGCAATCGGAAAGAGTTGATCACAAGCCCAGTGGTCGATGAGGGACTGAAACACCGAGAAATTACAAACGTATTGTTCGGCCATCATTTGCGGCAAAGACTCCAGTTCCTCTGGTATGTAGGCGTCGCCCTTCGTTAAGGCTACGAGCTCTTTGCAAATCTGCCAATAGATGGCATCGGCTTCCGCACGCTCGGTTAGGTCCATATAGCCGAGATTAAATAAATTATTAGCCTCTTCCTTCTTGTGCTGCGCGTCGTGATAGCGCTCTAGTGAAGACGACCCGTGCTGGTTAGCTAAAATTGAATCGAGATCCGTGAGCACCATGTTGCGCTTCTTCTTTGTCGATTTTTTAACCCCGACCGAAGTCTTAGAAATCGTATCGCAGACCTCAGTAATGAGTATCGAATGCGGGGCCACGATCGCGCGACCGCTCTCAGTCACAATGTCGGGAACTGGCACACCCGTATCTGCGCACACACTCTTGATGTTATAAACCACATCGCGCGCATACTCGCGCATAGTGTAGTTCATCGAACTCTCATAATTACTGCGCGAGCCGTCATAATCGACACCCAAACCACCACCGACATCCATGATCTGCATCGGCAGGCCTAACTTGTGTAACTCGCAAAAGAAACGCGCGGCCTCCACCGTGGCTTTTTTGATCGTTTGAATGTTTGGCACTTGCGAACCGATATGGAAATGCACCAGTTTCACACAGTCCGCTAAGCCCGCGCGTTTGAGACGACGGATCGCATCGATAATCTCCGGGCTGGTGAGTCCAAATTTAGCATCCTCACCTGCTGAGCTCGCCCACTTGCCTTCTCCCGTAGTCGAAAGCTTGACGCGAAAACCAATCAGCGGCCTCACGCCCATTTGCTTGGAGATCTGTATGATGCGCGCCACCTCTGAGAGTTGCTCGACGACGAGATAAATTTCCTTGCCGATACGGCGACCATTAAGAGCGAGACGAATGAACTCGTCGTCCTTGTAGCCGTTGCAGATGATCAAAGACTTGATGTTTTTATGCATCGCAAGGGCGATCATTAGCTCGGGTTTACTCCCACACTCTAAGCCATAATCGTATTCCTTGCCCGCTGCCTGAATCTCTTCAACGACTTCACGCAGTTGATTCACTTTAATCGGAAAAACGCCACGATATCGTCCGTCATAACTCTCATCTTTAATCGCCTCTTTAAACAATCGATTGAGTTCTACGACTCTTGTGCGTAATAGGTCTTGGATGCGAATCGTCAGTGGCAGCTTGAGCCCTTTGCCGATCGCTTCATTTACAATATCGTGAATCCGTATCGTCCGCTGATCGGCTTCAGGGTGAACCAGCATGTAACCGTCAGCATCGACCGAGAAATGTCCCCCGCCCCAACGCTTCAGACCATAATAGTTTTCTGCCTCTGCAACCGACCAAGGAGTGGAGGCGTGATCTTTAGGTAGCATCATTAAAGTGACTCTCGAAGTGGGTGTAGATTGCGGTGAATGCTCGCCGCCGGCCTTGAGCTAGTGAATGAACTGCTAGATTAATTCGTTATACGCTTCTGGCTTCAATAATTCGGCGAGTTGCGAGTCGTCTAGAATCTTAATCTTCAGCAACCAGCCAGCACCGAAAGCGTCTTGATTGAGAAGTTCAGGAGACGCATCCGCCTCTTCATTGATTTCAATGACTTCTGCATCTATCGGCATATATAAATCGGAAGCAGCTTTAACCGATTCCACAACGCCGAAGGTTTCGCCAGCATCGACTGAGTCACCCACTTCTGGAAATTCAACAAAGGTGATGTCCCCTAAACTCTCTTGTGCGTAATGAGTGATGCCAACTGTTGCGGTGCCATCATCATTCAATCGAATCCACTCGTGGTCCTTGGTATATAGAAGGTCGGTTGGTAAGTCGCTCATATAAGACTAAAAGCGATGGGAACCAGATTTAGGCAAGCAAGAATCTATATCGACTGCTCGAAAAATTCAAGAATCTGCTCGATGATCACCTTATGTTCTAGCGGAGAGATCTCTCCAGCTTCAAGGCGACGATCTGCCTCAAGTGCTTGCTTTGCCATATTTTCAAATGGATCAGCACCTGTGGAATTGGGAACCAAGCCACTCTTTAATTCGGTTTTCATTTTGCGTGGCTCTAAATCTACATAATGGCCAAGGTCCTCAGAGAGGCCAAAACGAATGAAGTTCTCACTCTTCGCATTCGGGACGGGCGCAAAATACTTAACTGCTGAATTGTAACCATGCTTCTCTAAGCGCACCTCGTGAGTCACTTTACGTGGCAACTTGACGACCAGTGGAGTAATGCCTTGAGCATCACCATTAATGTAAACACTTGCTTCAGTAGGGAATGAAAGCACCACCACTTCTTGCGGTGAGCCACGCTCGAAACTGGCACATCCTGAAAGTAAGGAAAGGGATACTGCTATTAGGCTTAGAAGAAAAGGGGAGCTTTTTAAATTCATACTAGATAATGGGGATGTTGAACTTTACTAATTTAGTTTCTAAGCATAAAGGCGGTCAAGACTTTAGAATGGTAAGAATCACTCACGTAAACTATATAATTGGCTGAAATAACTTGAATCGTAAGGTGTGATACATCAACTAGCCTTGTGCTTTTCGACACATGCAAGATAGGTTTCCTTAAACTATCCGATTCGCACTCTTATAATGATCGCCGCATTCACTTTAGCCATCGTCTTCACGATAGGCGTTTCAGCACTCTGCTCCATCCTTGAGGCTATGATACTCAGCACCAGCACTGCTGAAATTGAGGCTTTAAAGAAGAAATACCCCAAAAGAGGGGTCATGTTGGAAAAATTCAAGGTCGACTTGGAGGAAACGAGTTCTGCCATTTTAAGCCTCAACACCATCGCCAACACACTCGGCGCAACAATGGTCGGCGGCTTGGCGGTAAAGATCTGGCCAGAAGACGCGAACATCCTACTTAAAATCTCAAGCGCGATGGCGCTCGCGATCTTATTTTTCTCAGAAATCATTCCCAAAAACATGGGCGTGCTCTATCGTCCCGCACTGCAACCGATACTAGTCTTCCCACTGGCATGGCTCTGCGCAATTATGAAGCCGATTTCAACAGTGGTCGGGTTTCTAGTGAAGTTCCTCTTACGCCCCACTGCCAATATCACTGATAGCGATGAAGAAATCATTCTACTCGCAGAAAAGAGCGCCAAAGAAGGCACGCTCACATCCAATGAGCGTGACATGATCAATAATGCGCTCAGCCTCGATGAGTTATTAGTCAACGAGATCATGACGCCGCGCACAGTCGTCCACGCCATTGATGACGAAGAAACCATCGGGTCACTCTTTCTAAAATCCAGTGACGTGCCCTTCGCACGCATTCCGGTTTTTAATGACAATACCGACAATATCACAGGAATCGTCCGCCGCCGCGACCTTCTGAGTGCGAAAGCAAAGGACCAAGACCATATCCGCATCGCGGATCTTGCAGGAGAGGCAATTTTCGTGCCCGACAACGCTGCGGCCTCGGACGCACTACAGACCTTCCTAAAATCGCATCAACAGCTTGCCATCGCAGTCGATGAGTTTGGCTCCATGTCCGGCGTGATCACGATGGAAGATGTGATTGAGCATATTATCGGCCAAGAAATATTCGAAGACGATGATCCGGCAATCGACATGCGTGAGTTAGCTCGCCGCAGACAGTTCGCTGAAAAACGTAAGCAGCGACGCTAGAATTGACCTGTCGGCCTAAAAAGTAAACTTTTTCGAGGAAGTCGCGTCAAGACACCCCGAATAGCACGCTCTAATACGGATTTTCAGAAATTGTTACTCGGCGGGCTCTTCTCGTAGTGTCGAATTTGTTTGCTACCGGAATGGCATGTCATTTCAGACAGCGCTTTGACTGAAAAGAAGACACTGTTCGCTCCAAGGCCCCGCCTATTCAACTAAACTCTTCGCGTATTCCTTTGCGAAATAGGTCAAAATCATATCGGCCCCTGCACGGCGGATCGCCAACAAAGACTCATCGCGACATTTCTCTAAATCCAACCAGCCATTCTGAGCGGCAGCCATGATCTGCGCATACTCTCCAGAGACTTGATAAGCCGCCAAAGGAAGCTCCGTCTCCTCACGCACTTCGCGTATGATATCTAAATAAGGCCCTGCTGGCTTCACCATGAGGATATCCGCGCCCTCCTCTTCATCCAAAGCAATTTCCATCAATGCCTCGCGACGATTTGCAGGATTCAGCTGGTAAGTGCGCTTATCCAAACTCTTTGTGCCAGCACTTGTCGAACTACCCACGGCATCACGAAACGGTCCATAAAATGCAGAGGCAAACTTCGCCGAATACGCCATGATCCCTGTCAATTCATACCCGCTGGCATCGAGCTCGGCACGGATCGCGCCCACACGGCCATCCATCATATCGGAGGGGGCCACGAGATCGACCCCCGCTTCCGCAGCGAGCACTGCCATCTCAGCCAACACCTCGACGGTCGCGTCATTAGCAAGATCACCTGTGGATAGATCCAATAAGCCATCATGCCCGTGCGTTGTGTAAGGATCCAAAGCTAGATCCGTAATCACTGCCATTTCAGGAATTTCTGACTTCATCGCACGAATCGCACGCAAGACCAAGGTGCCAGGGTTTGTCGCTTCACGGCCGTCATCACTCTTGCAATTTGCATCCAGTTTTGGGAATAGCGCCACCGCCGAAATACCAAGCTTCAAAAGCTCACGACACTCTTCAATCAAGAGAGAAATCGTCAATCGCTCAATTCCAGGCATCGACGCAATGGGTTCCGCAGCACCATCACCATCAATCACGAACACTGGTTGAATCAAATGCTTGGGCAGCACTGAGGTTTCATTGGCCAATCCACGCAAAGCATCCGTGCGGCGCATGCGACGCGGGCGACGTGTAAGATCTAAACGAAAGCTATTCGACATAGGCCAACAGAGTGAGGAGTGAATCTGAAAGTGAAAGTGTAAAATCGCTCCTAGAAAACACAGAACTTTCACCTTCACTTTCGTTTTCACTCTGCCATAGGTGGCAGCATGTCCGTTCAACTTTACGACACCCTCAGCCGATCCGTCCAGCCGCTTGCCACTGAAAGCGGACAACCACTGCGTTTTTACTGCTGCGGCCCGACAGTCTATGGACCCGCACACATCGGGAACTTTCGAACTTTCCTCATCCAAGATACCCTACGCCGCGTGCTTGAAGTCGATGGCACTCAGGTGAAGCACGTCCGCAACATCACTGATTTAGACGACAAGACCATCCGCCAATCTATGGCCGAAGGTATGTCCCTATCCGATTTCACTGCGAAGTGGACAGAGAAATTCCATGCCGATTGTGAAGCGCTCAACATGCTCGCACCGAGTATCGAACCCAGTGCAGTGGCGCACATTCCACAGCAAATTGCTCTCGTCGAAAAACTCGTCGAAAAAGGCCATGCCTACGCAACCGACGACGGCTCCGTGTATTTCCGCGTCGGCTCGTTTGACGACTATGGCCGTCTCTCAAAGCTCAGACAACGCGAGCTCAAGACCCAAAACGAGAACTCCGCGGGCGAGGTCAACGACGCCGACGAGTATGACCGCGAGTCCGTCACCGATTTTGCACTGTGGAAATCTCGCAAGCCCGAAGACGGCGACAACTTCTGGAGCAGTCCTTGGGGCGAAGGCCGCCCTGGCTGGCACCTCGAATGTTCCGCCATGGTCGATAGCGCCTTCAACGGCGAAACCATTGAACTCCATGGCGGCGGCATCGACCTCTGCTTCCCGCACCACGAGAACGAGATCGCACAGTCGGAGTGCGCCCACGGACACGATTTCTGCAAGCACTGGTTTCACAGCGCCCACCTCATGGTTGAAGGCGCTAAGATGTCTAAAAGCCTTGGCAACCTCTACACGCTCGACGACCTACGCGAAAAAGGCATCAGCCCAATGGTCGTTCGCTATACCTTGATCTCTGGAAGCTACCGCCAGCAACTCAACTTCACCTTCGACGGACTGCACGCATCTAAAAGTGCACTTACCCGGCTCGAACGTTTCGTCGAAGCCCTGCTCGCGAAGACAGGCGAGGACAAAGATACTTTCAACACGACTTACATCACCGCCAACGCGCCTAATGATTTCGGCCGCCTAGCGAAGGCATGGGATGCTCTACGCACCAATCTCAACACCGCAGCCTGCCTCGGCGCGATTTTCGGCCTCATCGGCTCAAACCCAGCCGCCACATTGGATGCAGAGGACGCTCGCGCACTGCTTCGAGCTTTCGGCTGCCTACTCTACGCACTCGGCCTCCAACTCTTCACTACTCAAGAATCTGCAGTCGATGCACCCGAAGCAATCGTTGCGCTCGCGCAGCAACGCTGGGATGCCAAGCAAGCCAAGAACTGGGGTAAAGCCGACGAGCTTCGCGACGCCGTGCTCGCCAAGGGCTGGGTCATTAAAGACAAAAAAGACGGCTTCGACTTAGAGCAAAAGTAGTCAATTTGCATCAAAATCGACTTGCATTTGATGCAAACTTGCACACATTGGACCTATGAGAATTACCGTAGACCTAGACGAAGCGACTCTAGAGGACTTAGCTCGCATCACTGGTGAGTCCAAAAAAAGCCCTGCCGTCGCTAAAGCAGTTACCGAATTTGTAAACCGAAAAAAGGCACGCGAATTCGGCACCTTGCTGCGCGAAGGCGCGTTCGACTACCCTTCCACCAACGAAGAAATCGAATCTACGGATCGCTAAAAACATCGAACATTTTGGCTCGAAGGCCCCAACGCGTTTCACTAAATAGTAAAAGAACTCCTCCACTAGTCATGATCCATCATTCAGAGTTCAGCGTAGGACGCTCGATGTGCCATCGTTCAAGCGTAGCGACATGGTCTTAGTCGATACTTCCGTCTGGATCGAGGCGAGTCGCCGCGATGGAGACCTCGCCTACAAAGTAGGCCTTGAAAACCTCTTGGAGGAATACGAAGCCGCATGGTGCAGCCCCGTGAAACTAGAATTCATGGGAGGCGCACGCAAAGAAGACCGCAAAAAACTAGCCTTTTGGTTCGACTGTATCCCTTACCGAACCACCGAAGAAAGACACTGGGAACAAGCCAAACAAAACGCATGGAAACTGCGCGACCAAGGGCATACCCTCCCGTGGAACGACATCTTAATTGCATCAATGGCGCTGGATGCAAACCTCCGCGTCTATGCAAAAGACCATCATTTTGAAAAAATGGCTGAGCTGCTAGGATTGCGCCTTTACCAGCCAGGCTACGGAGGTCGCTATACGCACGAAACTTAAAAAGGGCAGTCACGAAGTAAACTAATAATGCCAAATCCTGAAACTTTATAAACCCCTTTGTCGATACTCTGCACGAACCCATTAGCACCAGAACAACTACCCCAATGAAAAAAATCACTTATTTACTCGTTATATTGTGCTCCTTAGCCCTCAGCAGCATGGCCTTCGCAGGTTCCGAAGCTGGTAAAGACTCCGCACGTTACTACAAAAGCCATCCTGTCGAATTCGACGGCAAGCACGTCGATGTCGATTGCGTAATGGTGACTCGCATCAACGGAGGCCCTCAAGTGGACGGTGTCGCTTTCTTCGTAGCTCATACCAAGGATGACGACAATCAAGCACGCGGCGGCTCAATAGTCGTCGCAGTTCTTGAAGACAAAGCAGATTCTTTCGTTCGTAAATACGGCGATACTGTGGATCGTAATCGCGGCTCCACAGAAAAAGTCGACAGCAAACGCCTACGCGGGGTCTTTAATGTATTAGATAGCGGCCATGTTTATATCGATGTTTCTGGCGGCGAAGCTCATGAATTAATATTGGAGCATAAAGACAGCGCTAAAGGCAATATCGGACGTGGCGACGGCGGTGTCCTTCCTAGCAACGGCAAATCAAAAGGCAAAAAATTCAAGCAATAAGCCATCCACCTAAGCAATCAATCAAGACCACCCAATCCGTGGTCTTTTTTTGTGCTACTTATTGACGCGCATACAGCTTCCTCACATCAAGTAAGCATGGCTGACTACACACTCAAAACCATCGGCAAACATGTCTCTCAATGGGGCGAGGGTCCTATCTGGTGGAACGATCACCTGCTCTATGTCGATATCAACGGCAAGCAGCTCATTAAGCTCAACCCAGAAACCGAAAAGGAAACCGTCTGGGACATCGGCGAGCGCATCGGCACCGTCGTGCCAACCGATGGCGTAGACGTCATTTACGCAGGCGACACGGGCTATGTGCGCTTCAATCCTGCCACGGGTGAAAAGACTCATCTCGGCGATCCCGAGGCAGCGCTCCGCGAAACCAATCGTTTCAATGATGGCAAGTGCGACCCCGCTGGCCGCTTTTGGGCAGGCACGATCAGCCTCGTTAAAAATAAAGGCACCGCAAACCTCTACTGTCTTGATCCCGACGGCACCCTCAGCCTCAAGCTAGCCGATCTCACCAACTCCAACGGCATCTGCTGGAGCGCCGACGCAAAGACGATGTATCACATCGATACACCAACGCTCAGCATCCGCGCCTTCCGATATGATCTCGAATCCGGTGAAATCAATAACGGCCGCGTTGTCATCGACACCAAAGCTAAAGGCTACGACACCTCTCCCGACGGCATGACGATTGACTCGAATGGCAACCTCTGGGTCGCCTTTTGCCACGGCGGTTGCGTAGTCTGCTTCGATCCAATCAACGACACAGAAGTTCAACGGGTCGACTTCCCCTGCATCGAAACCACCGCCTGCACCTTCGGCGGCCCAAATCTTGACCGACTCTTTGTCACCACTGGCATCAAGCCAGACCTCGACGAACCAGGAGCCGGCCAAGTCTTCGTCGTCGACCGTCTCGGCGTGCAAGGCGTGCCCGCCTTCGCATTCCAAGGGTAGCAGCACCGCCCTCTTTCGCACTGAATCCAGCATTGACTCTGTGAGTCCTAACTTCTTCCTCCTATCACCTTATTATGAAAGAAATGTCTCCACTCGAGGAACTCCGCCACTCTTGCTCGCACGTGCTCGCCACTGCGATTCTACGCCTCTACCCAGAGACGCAGCTCGACATCGGCCCTCCCACGGACAACGGCTTTTACTACGACATCGATCTCGATAAGAAGCTCGACGCCGACGACCTCGTCAAAATTGAGGCTGAGATGCAAAAGGTGATCAAAGAGAACCAGCGTTTCACACGTATCGAGTGCTCCCGCGAAGAAGCCGTCGAGAAGATCAAGGAAAGCGGTCAAGAGACCTACAAACTTGGCCGTCTTGCCGACGTCCCAGAAGGCGAACAAGTCAGCTTCTATCAGAACGGCGAATTTATCGACCTCTGCGCAGGCCCACACGTCGGCTACACCAAGAAGATCAAAGCTTTCAAATTACTCTCCATCGCAGGAGCCTATCACCGCGGCGACGAGAAGAACAAACAACTTCAGCGCATTTACGGTACAGCCTTTCCAAGCAAGATAGAGCTTACTGAATACCTAGAGCGCCTCGAACAAGCCAAAGCACGCGACCACCGCAAACTCGGCAAAGAGCTCAAACTGTTCCACATCGATGAAGAAGTCGGCTCTGGCATGATCCTTTGGTCACCCAATGGCGCGGTGATCCGTCAGGAGCTACAAAACTTCATCGCCGAAGAACTTCGCAAGGCAGACTACGACCAAGTCTTTACGCCGCACATCGGCAAACTTGGCCTCTACCGCACCTCCGGACACTTCCCTTATTATAAGGAATCACAATTTCCACCGATTGTTGAGCCAGGCACTGTTGAGCGCCTCGCTTCTGAAGGTTGCTCTTGCGGCGACCTCTCCAACCAGCTTGATTCGGGTGAAATCGATGGCTACATGCTCAAGCCAATGAACTGCCCAATGCATATCAAAGTGTTCGACAGTCAGCCACACTCTTACCGCGACCTGCCTGTGCGCCTCGCCGAGTTTGGCACCGTGTATCGCTGGGAGCAATCTGGCGAGCTCAACGGCATGACTCGGGTGCGCGGCTTCACACAAGACGACGCGCACCTCTTCTGCACCGAAGACCAAATCGGCGACGAAATCAAAGGCTGCCTTGATCTTGTAAAACTTGTTTTCACCACACTCGGCATGTCTGACTACCGCGTTCGTATTGGCCTCCGCGACCCAGACTCCACTAAGTATGTCGGCGATGCGTCGCAATGGGACAAAGCCGAAGCCGCACTGCGCGAAGCCGCACAAACACTTGAAGTCGATTTCATCGAAGAACCTGGTGAAGCTGCTTTCTACGGCCCGAAAATCGACTTCGTGGTAAAGGACGTGATCGGCCGCGAATGGCAACTCGGCACTGTGCAAGTGGACTACAATTTGCCCGAGCGGTTCGATCTCAACTACATCGGCGCTGACAACGAGAAGCACCGCCCTGTCATGATCCACCGCGCGCCCTTCGGCTCAATGGAGCGCTTCGTAGGCGTTCTCATCGAACACTTCGGCGGCAACTTCCCGACATGGCTCGCTCCAGAACAGGTGCGTATTCTGCCCATGAATGACGATCTCGTGCCACAAGCGCGCGAAATCGAAAAGCTTCTCAAAGCCGCAAAGATTCGCGTCACGGTCGATGCCGTAGCCGACAAGCTTGGAGCCAAGATCCGCAAGACACACCTAGACCGTGTGCCAAACTTCCTAGTCCTTGGTCGCCAAGAAGCCGAGCAAGGTATGGTGAAAGTCAACTCACGAGTAAATCCAGCCCTTGAAGGCGTGAAGCCAGCAAGCGAGTTCCTCACCGAGCTCCTCGCCGACATCGCCAACAAGACACTTCCCGTCGCTCGCGACTAACCGCTTGGAACTTGCCTAATCAATGCCAAGGTATTGGTTAGCACACAATGAAAACCCATTTTTCACTTTTAGCGTTTTGCCTCTTAACATGCATTACAGGCTGTAAACCTACAGTAATTCATGTTGAACCAGAGAGTCGTTCTGAACCTGAAACGAAAACTGAGATTCCACCAGCTGTAGCCGAGAGTGCCACTGAACAACCTGAGCTAAAAGAGGCCACGGCACTACCTGAGCTTGCCAGAAAAGAACCAGTTGAACCCGAAACAGCGAATCATGTAGTTTTAAATGAGCCTTGGAACAGCTATTTTAGGTCCACTCCACAAATCCTTATAGTCCCCAAACTTTCTAAGGGTATTGCAGATATTCTAAATCAGGAACAAGAGCTCATTCGATCTGTGCTCGATTCTGGTGGCGATACCAGTTCTAGCAGCGAATACATTGCGCTGGAAGATAAACTAGAAGAACTCAAAACAGTCATCCCTCAGTCAGAGACCGACTCAGGATACGTCCCGCGCAGCTCCAGACGCTATGGCACCTATTCTTATATCAGTGGGGATACCATATATACCAATCGGAGATACTACTATGGTTCCTATACGATCTTGAAGGAAAAGACCATGAGTAGCTCGCCTGAACTCACTCGCTCTGTAGAAGGAATTGCCCACAACGCAACTCTCGATGATTTAGACCAAAGGATCGATGCACTTCAGCGGATACTTCGACAGTGGAGCAGAAAGACGTCTGAAATGAGCCCCAACGGCACTTCTGGTATCATGAGAAGCGCCAATGAAGCTTACTTAGACGGCCTGCGCGAATTCACCCAAGAGTTTACTGGACTTCGCAGTGAACTTCGAAAAATCGAAAACAGGCAGCAAGCCATACTTAAAAATCGTGCAGTAATTTTAGCAGAGTGGAAATCTTTTGAAAATACGCGGCTCGCGCTACTCGACGAATACTTAACCGCAAATGCATCGGAAACGCTAAGCCCTTCGAGCGCTGGTATTTTCGAGATACCCGCACTAGAGAATCAAAAGCTCATTTATGCCTGTGTAATCGGAGCACGGACTCTATACTTCGAACTCACAAAACAAAACAATGACTTGCACCCGTTCGTTCTAGTCAATGTAGCACCAGTGCAATAAAATACGACAAGTTCCCAATTATGGACGAAGCAAACACTCCACTCTCTAGTGCAGAAAAAAAAGAGCTACGCGGCATCGCGCAGCGCTTGAAGCCGCACGTTCACATCGGCAAGAACGGCCTATCCGAGTCCGTGACCAAGGAAATTGAAATGGCGCTCACTAAGAACGGCTTAATTAAGATTCGTTTTGAAGGGGACAAAGCAGCAATGAAGCAATTCCAGGCAGACATCGCCAAAAGCAACCAATGCGAATACATTGGCGGCGTCGGTAAAGTCGGCATCTTCTACCGCGATATGCCGGAAGAAGCGTAAGAGAACGGATATGGTCGTCACTTGGCATAAGCACTGTAGGGGCGCGACTTGACGCGCCCGCCAGCCATGCCAATCACGTTTCGAAAACGGACGCGTCCAGTCGCGCCCCTACGATTCAGCGCTAGGCAGTCTGCTTGAGCTTAATGAAATTATCCCAGTCGGGGTCGTAATCCTGACCAATTAAGGAACTGATAAAGGGTCGCCACTTAGGACGCTCGGGTTTGCGAATGAGATGCATGTTCGCTTGATGAGGCAAACGATTTGCCTTGTGGGTATTACATTGGATACATGAGGTCACAATATTCTCCCAAGACGTGCGACCACCACGATCCCGTGGTATCACGTGATCCATGTTCAGTTGCGCTTCATCAAAATTATTGCCGCAATACTGGCACTTGTGGCTATCTCGCTCAAATAGAGATTCACGTGAAAACCTCACCTCTTGCACGGGCAGTTGACTGTAGTCGCGCAACAACACTATCTTCGGCACACGAATCCGCATACGCACCGTTTGAATAAAGGCCTCATCATCTGCGGGCTCGTTCTCCATCGAATGCGCGAGCCATTTCGTAGAATCCATTACTTGAAAGCTCTCATCGCCCGTATAGATCACTTGCGCATGGTCTTGTAATAAGAGGCTAAAGGTCCGCTGAACGCCGACGATGTTCACTGCTTGCCACAGTCGGTTCAGAACAAGGACGCGATATTTTAGACCAGTGCCCATCTGGAACACTACCAGATAGCAAAAGACTCCCACCTGTCAACACTACCTTCGGTTTGACAAGTTACGATTTGGTGCCCTTCTCTATGACATGTCAAAAAAAGGCGTTATACTTTTAAATCTCGGCTCGCCGGATTCAGCCGAAGTCAGCGACGTGCGGCGCTATTTGCGTGAGTTTCTAATGGACGGCCGTGTGCTCGATGCGCCCTATGCAATCCGTTGGTTTCTAGTCAACTGCCTGATCTTACCGACTCGCCCCAAGGAGTCGGCAGCGGCTTACGCGAGTATTTGGCGCGATGAGGGCTCACCCCTCATCCTCATTTCAGAAGGTCAACAAGCGAAACTTGCCGAACGACTCGACATCCCTGTCGAACTGGGCATGCGCTACGGCACACCGAGCACATCTGGAGCGATCGAAAGTCTTGTGAAGCAAGGCGTCGACGACCTCTTTATCGTGCCGATGTATCCGCACTACGCGATGTCTAGCTACGAAACAGCTGTCGTGCACACCATGGATGCCATACGCGAGCAAATGCCAGACATGAAAACGACTTTGCTGCAACCCTTCTACCAAGACCCTGCCTACATTGACGCATTGGTGGAACGTGCACGCCCATCACTCGAAAAAGGAGACTTTGATAAGCTGGTCTTTTCCTTCCACGGGATTCCCCAACGGCACTTGGTAAAAGGAGATCCCTCCCATAATCACTGTCTGACCACGCACGATTGCTGTAACACCTGTCACCCAGCACATGGCACCTGCTATCGTCACCAATGCGCAATGACTGTGGAGAAATTCGTCGCTGCCGCAGGCCTGCCGAAGGAGAAATACATGATGACCTTTCAATCGCGCTTAGGCCGCGACCCTTGGCTACAGCCATACACCGACAAGACACTTGAACAACTGGCCAAAGAAGGCACGACTCGTGTGAAAGTAATGTGCCCTGCGTTTACCGCAGACTGTTTAGAAACCTTAGAAGAAATCGCAGAAGAAGGGCGCGACAGCTTCCTAGAGGCAGGTGGCGAAGACTTTGAGCAAATCCCTTGCTTGAACGAACACGATAAATTCATCGATTTCCTTGAAGGCAAAGTTAACGCCTGGCTCGCGGGCGAACTTGAGCACGCGAAGGCAACCCCGCCCGCCTACGTTCAGCGCTAAAATTCCTAGCCTTCTAGCGTCAGGCAATTCAACATAGGTAATCTCATCACGTAGAACCTCATTACCGTATTATCATGTTAGATGCAATTGCCATGACTGACCGCACTGCTTTCGGGATCGGTGCGCTTGTTTACCTTGCAGCATTTGTGATCGGCTGCGTGCTCTTGATTCTCAAAAAGCCCTACCCTCGCGCGCTGATGTTTGCGCTCCTAACCGGAGGCTTCCTAATTCAAACGCTCGGTTTAAACCTACGCGGCGCGGATATCAAAGCATGCCCACTGGGCAACATTTTTGAAATCGCTCAATTCATTGCTTGGTCACTGGTGCTGCTTTATTTCATTATTGGCCCCGTCTTTCGACTCAGACTACTTGGACTCTTCACTGCCGGGCTAAGCACCCTACTCGCAGGTGGCAGCATGCTAGTTCCAGCATGGGATCGCCCCTATCCCGCGGGTATCTTTGGCGGAAATCCTTGGATTGAGCTACATGCGGCACTCGCAATTTTCAGCTATGGGGTGTTTGCGATTGTTGCCTTGGTCTCTGCCATGTTCTTGATTCAACAGCACGGCCTCAAAAAGAAGCAGTTTGGCGGCGTCTACCAATACCTGCCATCGATCCAACAGCTCGACCTAATCGCCAAACGCTTAATGATCACTGGTGTTACCGTGCTCACTGCCGCACTCATCTTTGGCGCGGTCTTCTGGGTCAATAACCCCGACCTTGTCCCGTTATTTAAGCTCGGAGTCACCTGTTTCATTTGGATCGGATATCTGATTGTCGTCGTGCTTCGTCTACAGAAAAAACTCGTCACCAAACGACATGCGATTGCTGCGATCGTTTTATTTGTGTTAGCAATCGCCTCTCTTTGGCCAGTTCAATCTGCACGGGGCTTAGATGAGGTGCCAAAAAACTCTCCGATACCTGCTAAAAGTAGTAAGTGAGCAAAGTGATTGTTTGAATGAGTGACGCACTACAGTCCCTGTTTGTCTTAGGCAGTTCGCACCACCAAGCGCCGCTCGAAGTTCGCGAGCGCTTCGCTCTAGGACACGAAGAAGCAAATAGCCTCCAACAAAAACTCTTCGCGCTTCCAAACATCCGCGAGTGCCTCATCGTCAATACCTGCAACCGATTGGAAATATATGGCTTAGCGACCTCTCCCGAGATTGAGACTGCAATTCGCGACTTACTCTGCGCAGAGCACCACATCAGCCGTCAGCTATTTGACCAGCACTCATTCTGGCATACCAATCTCGATGCACTTCAGCACGCACTTGAGGTCTCTACAGGCCTAGACTCCCAAATGGTCGGCGAAACCGACATTCTCGGCCAGATGAAGAGTGCCTATGCAAATGCAAAAGATGCGGGCTGCACATCCACTGTGCTCAATCGACTTTTCGAGAAAAGCTTCCAAGCTGCCAAGGCAGCGCGCTCTCAAACCGCGATCACACGTGGTCAAGTCAGCATCGGCAATGTCGCAGTCGATCTCGCTAGCCGAATCTTTGGTAAGCTCTCGAATAGTCGTGTCCTACTCTTAGGTAGTGGTGATGTGGCTGAGAAAACCGCTCAATCTCTCAAAAGTCGCGGGGTGGCCGATATTACTGTGAGCAGTCGCACCTTTGAGAATGCCCACAAGCTCGCACATGAGCTTGGAGGCGCAGCCATTGAGTTTAGCGACTACGAGCAACAATTGGCTCGCTTCGATATCATCATTTGCTCTACAGCGGCTCCTCAACCGATCTTGACTAAGGCGAATCTTGCGCCAGCGCTAAAGTCACGACCAGAGCGACCCTGCTTTCTCATCGACCTTGCGATGCCACGAGACATTAGCCCAGAAGCCGAAGAGCTCGACAACGTTTATCTCTACAACCTCGACGACCTCTCCGCGATCGCGAATGAGAATATAGAGCAACGGCGCGCCGAGATCGACAAGGCCCGCGACATCTTAAAGCGCCACGCGTGGACCCTTTGGCTGCAACTTCGCCGCCGAGAGCTGCAGGCACGAAAAAGCCCCCCGGCATAAACCGGAGGGCTTTGAATAAGATTTCTTTACGATCTAATCAGGCAAAAGCCAAATTAGAAGGAGAAGATAAGCTCTACAGCAGCGCTGAGAGCGTCAAACTCTTCATCACCGTCATAGATTTCACCGTCCGCGTAGCTGACTTCAGTTACTAGGAAAAGGTTGTCTGTGAATGCATAACCATGAGCAAGTGTATACTTGATAAGCTCAAAATCGTAACCACCGAAGATTCCGTCATCTTCGCCGTCGATGTAGCTAACACGTGCTGTGATAGATGCTGCATCGCTGTAAGCGAAGTTAGCCATAATAAGAGCGCTGAAGATTTCTGTTTCTCCGAATCCGAAGCCGTAGAAATCATTTACGTCGAAGTCTGACTCACCGTAGTTAACTTCACCAGCGAAAATCCATGCACCTGTTTCGAAAGTAACATAGGAATTCACGATGTAAGAATCACCGTTATCACCATCTTCAATAGCACCGCCAAGGAAGAAAGAGAGACCGTTGTCCATGTAGAGTGCACCAGCAACTTCAACACCGAAACCACCGTCATCACTGAAGTCATCATCGTTACCGCCTAGGCGATTGTCGTATGCATCAGTCACACCGCTATCTTGCAAAGAGATACCGAAGAATGTGCTGTCAGTCTCGTAAGTGTATTTAACACCTTGGTTATAACCAGGGAGAAGAACACCTAGATCGTAAGCGAATGAGTATTGGTAAAGACCAGTTGGCTCAAAAGCTTCGAAGCCAAGCATTGAAGCGTAGCGACCAGCTGTGATTGCACCACCGTTATCGAAGTGGTAGGTTGCAAATGCTTGCTCAACGATTGTGTCGCTGTCACCACCTTCGTATTGAAGATCGATTTGCGCAGTTACAGGATCAAAATCGAATAACCAGCTGATTTCAACTTGGTCGATTTGGAAGCTGTTTTCTGAAACGTCGTCTTTGTCGTATTCACCGTCAACGTGGTAGTAGGACATATCGATAAAGCCTTCGAAAGAAAGGAAGTCGTTGATAACGATCTCCGCAGTCGAAAAGCTAGAAGCTGCAAGGAATGCAGATGCGATAGCAATTTTGTTTTTCATAGTATTGTTTATTTATTTGTTTTGTTTGTTTTTCAGCAGCGATTGATGATCGAGCTAAAAGTAGATGCAGCATATGTTACGCCAGATAGCATAATGCTGATATAAATTTATTAATTATGGAAGGCGTTGACGAGCAGCTTCAGATTGCGATCCTGGCGTTGCAGCTGCAGGCTTAATATTAAAATTCGGCTTTTCAACAGAGACTACACGCCCCTTCTTGAAAGATATTTTACCACGCATACCAGTGCTGCTGTCGCGGAGACTGGTCTCATACCAATAAACTTTGTCTATACGAGGCTTGAGCGAATCTACTGAACGTGGTGGATAACCTAGTAATTCAATCACCTTCTCTTCAGTAACTCCGCGCTTAACGCCTTCCCATTGCTCTTCTTGAGTCCAACGAAGATTGCGCCATGCACTGCCAGCTAAAATATCAAAGGTAGCTTTATTGCCAAGAATACTAGAATCACTGCCACCCGAAGCGGCTACACTTGAAGCCAAGACTTTCACCTCTTTAGTTTCTTGCTCAGTATCTGCCAAGCGAGACTCTAACTCCAACAAGCGAGCTTCCAAACGAGCAATACGTTCAGCATCCGAACTCGAATCGGCGGCATGCAAATTCGTAAAAGTAGCCAAAGCGAGTGCTGCAGCAGCAAATACATTAATAAGATTAATACGCATATTCGGTTCACTTAAATGCTGATAATAGTTAGGAAAGCAAGTCTAAAATTTTGAACGCGGATGCAGCTGCCTAAATCTAAACCCAAAATTTGTATACAAACGCCACCACTGAGCTAACTTGGCGCAAAATTGTTCATTTTGCGTGTTATTTGCTGAAAATTGTCTAATTACATTTTAAATGCACGCACCCAACAAGATGAGCAAATCGAACCCTTCCATCATAATTGGCGCATTGTTCGCACTAATCGCAGTAATATTGGGTGCTTTTGGGGCGCATGCCCTAAAAGACTCGTTGATACACAACGACTCAACCGAAACCTGGAAAACCGCAGTCGATTACCAGATGTGGCATGCGCTCGCACTAATACTCTGTGGACTCGTCAGCACGGGGAAACGCCTTTCGCTAGTATGCGTCTGTTGCTTTACCGTCGGTATATTACTCTTTTCAGGATCCTTATATTGGCTGTCGCTGGACGGGCCAAGATGGCTTGGCCCAATCACTCCACTGGGTGGGATCAGCCTAATTACGGGCTGGGCCTGCTTAATCATAGAAGCACTCAGTAAGCGTTCAAATAAAGCGCATGAATGATTATCATAGAAAAGTAGTTTGATATTCACCAGCAAGCATGCGAGCTTGCCAAGATGAATTCACTCCAAGCACTTAAAGAACTCACTACTGTAGTTGCAGATACTGGCGACTTCGAAACACTGGCCGCTTACACGCCGCAAGATGCGACCACAAATCCTTCGCTGATACTCAAGGCACTCCAAAAGGAGGAATATGCGGTCGTTCTAGACGAAGCAATCGCTTCCACCGCAGACTCAGGCCTGAGCGGTGATGCACGAGTCGATCTCGTAGTGGATCACCTATTGGTAGGGTTTGGGCAAAAAATCTTAGAAATTGTCCCAGGCCGCGTATCCACTGAAGTCGACGCATGCCTATCCTTTGATGTCGAGGCAACCATTGCCAAAGCCCGAGAGCTCATTGCACTCTACGAGGCAAATGGCACATCTCGAGAGCGCATACTCATCAAGATGGCATCCACATGGGAGGGCATCCAAGCTGCTAAAACTCTAGAAAAAGAAGGTATCCGCTGCAATATGACCCTACTTTTCTCTCTTGCTCAGGCAGCTGCCTGCGCTGAAGCGGGAGCACAGCTCATTTCACCTTTTGTAGGGCGCATTCTAGATTGGTTCAAAGCGAATACCGACACCGAATATACTGCGGAGAACGATCCCGGAGTCGAAAGTGTCCAAGAAATTTACACTTATTACAAAAAATTTGGTTATAAAACTGAAGTCATGGGCGCGAGCTTCCGAAACATCGGTGAAATCCTTGGCCTTGCCGGTTGCGACCTCCTAACCATCAGCCCCAACCTTCTTGAAGAACTGCAAAACATGGATGCGCCCGTCCCACGGAAGCTTGACCCAAAGGCCGCGGCGAGCGCTGACATCGAGAAACTAGACGTTTCCGAAAAATCTTTCCGTTGGCTCATGAATGAAGATGCCATGGCAACCGAAAAGCTTTCCCAAGGAATACGGGTCTTCGGACAAGACATGTTGAAAGTTCGAGACATCGTTAAATCAAAACTAGCCTAGCGCCCCCGATCGCTACAACCACGGCTTACGTAGCCAGGACATTGTGTCCTAGTTCTCAAAAAGTCGGGTGTAGTTCACTCAAGCCACCTTCAGTCCATCGCCAAAATTCTGGTGATGGATTTTTTTGTATATAATGTGGCGAACGGTTGCCAAAACGCAGACCAGCCTCATGTGTAGTTACCATGATTTTCGAGCACACATCGACACGCCGTATCGAGTTTTCAGAAACTGACATGGCCGGACTGGTCCATTTCTCAAACTTCTTCCGCTACATGGAAACCGCTGAGCGTGATTTCTTTGAAGCAGCTGGCGTGGATCTCATTAATACGAAACCTGGCGAAGTTGTGGGTTGGCCCCGAGCACGCGCTGAATGCAAATTCTCCGCTCCGCTTCGATTCGGAGAAACCATTGATATACATCTTGCAGTTAAATCCATGAAAGATCGTTCAATTGACTATCAATTTCGTATTTTTAGACGGAACGCAGACGGAACCAGAACCCAAGCTGGCAAAGGACACATGACGACTATACTGACTGAGCTCACCACATCAGGTGACTTACGCTCCATCGAGCTGACTCAGCAGGTGCGCAGCAACATCTGCGAAGCTCCCAGATCTACACTAGCCCGCCCACAGAGCGTGTAAGCATACAGAAAAATGATTAAACAGCCACATGTGCTGGTCACTAATGACGACGGCATCGATTCACACTTTTTATATAAGCTTGTTCAAGCGCTCTCAGGGCAATTCAAGGTATCCGTTGCCGCTCCTACGTATGAACAGAGCTGGATAGGTCGCGCAGTCAGTAGGCATAAGGAGGTCTCGGTAGCAGTCGATTCGCGATTTGGTGCCGAAGTCGATGCCTGGTCCATCAACGGCACTCCAACTGACTGTGTAAATATTGCACTTGGAAACCTGCTGAACACTCGCCCCGACATCGTAGTATCTGGAATTAATATCGGCTACAATACCACCGAAACTCTGGTTTTGAGCTCTGGCACGGTAGCTGGCGCAATCGAAGGAGCGCTTTGGGGCATACCCGCCATCGCGTTCAGCCAATGTGTGCCGAGGGAACTATTTGCTGCGGTCACTGAAAGCAAAGGCCGTATCGACTCGGACTTCAGCTCCACACTCGACTCGGCGGCGAACCACGCCAGCCGCATCTCTATCGAAACACTTAAATCGCCGCCCGCAAAGGGTGCCTTATTTAACATAAACTTTCCCGCGAACACTCAAACTGACACAATTATTAGAGACACTTACCCAGCAAAGATTCAACTAGGCAGTCTGTATCAAGAAGTGGCGCCCGGAAAATACCGCTTTCGCTTTACAGAGGGAATCATGCTCGACACTGATGAACGATCAGACCGCATGACACTCGACGCAGGCTTCATTAGTCGCAGTCTTCTTGATTTTTCTAGAGCAGGAAGGCCCTCCTCCTGACAAAAATCCAACATCTGCAGCGATTCCGCTGCGAATAATCCTTGCGTGCGCGAGCGCTGAAAAATATTCACCTCACATGAACAATTTCTCTAAGCAGAGATCCCACAACTACTTTCGCCAAATGAAGTGTGCTATTTTCGGCCTCGTCACACTCATTTTGGGCGCCTCCGCAACCATCGCACAAGACGCAAGCGACTTTTTTCGCGGAACATGGCAGATCGAGACGCCAAACGACGGTGCCCTAATTCTAATTTTAAAACGTGGCAGCCTTGCCTCTTACTTTTGGGGAGACAACACCGACCGCACCGTATACCAAGGGTCATGGTCTCAGACCGAAGACACCGCTACACTGATTTGGGGCGATGGCACTCAACACCGCATTGTTCGAGACGCACTAGGCTTCGGAATCTCATATATCGATAGTCAACAAAATATGGTTTACACAGTGCCCGCTCAGCAGGTGCCAAAAGAAATCCTCGGGCAATGGGCGAAACCGCCTAATGTAGACAATCGACTCGCTTCCGCTCAAGATAAGGCTAAAGGCTACTTTGCAACCTGGAAAGTCGGCAAGGACGGCGAAGAAAACTATCTCATCGTAGAACCAGACCGTTCCGCAGCTACTAATATCGGCGGTGAAAGAGGCTTACGCGGTTCGTGGGCGAAACAAGGTAGCGAGCTTCACATTGCATGGGATAACGGTGAATACTCGATACTCAGAGAGAACGAACGTTCCTACTCTTTCAAACAAGTTAAATCAGGTGTCGTCATTGAAGAGGACGAAACCGAATTTACATCGGCCGAACGCACACAAAACGAATCGGTGCCTTCAAGCTGGCTCTCTAGTTATCAAACCGAGCGCGAGCTTAATTCTGGAGGGATCGCATTTTCCAGCCGCAAAAACGCCCGAGCGTTCTACCGTGGCGCATGGCTGGTTCGCGTGAGTGACGACAAATTCGAGCGTGTCGAAATTGGTCGCTTCGGCGGCCTGTCTTCATCAGTCGACCGTAGCCTGCAAGGCTCATGGAGAATGCAAGGCCAAGATATTTTCATGCGTTGGGATAACGGTATGCGCCGTATTCTCAGCCCTGTTGGGGACGGCTTCGTTCTTTATGACTACAAACCAGGGCGCCCACTTGACGGCGTGCCGACACGTATCTTTGCGGCAGCACCTGAGGATCGGTCCAAATTCTCTGAGCACCTCAAAGGCCGCGAAGATGTCGCCCGCCAAATGCTAGAGCTCGCGGAAGCTGCAGGTATCGACACTCAAGAGCAAAAAGCTGGCTGGGGCCGCACATTTGCACGATGGGCATGGCCATTCGATGGCGAATCTGACGACGCATCCACTTCTGCGATCATCCAAGAAGGTTATGAAGAAACCAAGAGCACAGACCCTTGGTGGTGGCCATTCTGGAGCGAAGAGATGGATACGAACGCAACCACTCAGCCCACTGAGACTGCTGAGTCCGCGACTGAAGTAATCGAAGAAGTCAAGACACAGGAGGCACCTCTGGCAATAGTCACTGAGGTGGCAGAAGAAGCCTCCGAAGAAGAGGAAGAGCCGAAAAAGAAAACTAAAAAGAGCGCAAAAGACTGGGTCTGGCCCTTCTAAGCCAAAATCACATTACTTTAATTATAAACAAAGAATCGTAGAACACTACTAGTTATGACTACCGCAACCAATGCATCCCTTTTAAATCCAAAACCACTCGCAAGTGTGGATCCTGAAGTAGCCGCAGCAATTGCCGCCGAGCGCAAACGCCAAGAAAGCCACCTCGAGCTGATCGCGTCGGAGAACTTCACCTACCCTTCCGTGATCGAAGCACAAGGCACTGTATTAACCAACAAATACGCCGAGGGCTATCCAGGCAAACGTTACTATGGGGGCTGTGAACATGTCGACGTCATCGAAGACCTCGCCATCGAGCGTGCCAAAACACTCTTTGGCGCAGACCATGCCAATGTGCAACCTCACTCTGGCAGTCAAGCGAACGCTGCCGTCTATCTCTCTGTGCTCAAGCCAGGCGACAAGATTCTCACAATGAGTCTCTCCGATGGGGGGCACCTCACTCACGGCCATCCGATGAATTTTAGTGGTATGCACTACGAAGTGGTCAACTATGGCGTTGGCGTCGAAGACGGCTTGATCGACTATGATGGCATCGCTGAAACGGCACGAAAGGAGAAGCCTAAGATGATTACTGTCGGTGCATCTGCCTACTCCCGCATCATCGATTTCAAACGTATGGGCGAAATCGCTCGTGAAGTGGGCGCCTACTTGATGGCGGACATTGCACACATCGCTGGCCTAGTTGCCACGGGCGTGCACCCTTCACCCGTCCCACACGCAGATTTTGTCACCACGACCACACACAAGACCCTACGCGGCCCGCGTGGCGGATTAATCCTTTGCAAAGAAGAACACGCGAAGAAGATTAATTCTGCGGTATTCCCAGGCATTCAAGGCGGCCCACTCATGCATGTGATCGCAGCAAAAGCAGTCTGCTTCAAAGAGGCGGCATCCGAAGCTTTCAAGGCTTACCAGCAACAGGTGGCAGCGAATGCCAAGGCACTCGCAGGCGCACTCATCGAGCGCGGACACCACATCATCAGTGGCGGCACCGACAATCACCTCATGATGATCGACCTTCGTGTAAAAGATCCTGAGCTTACTGGTAAAGTAGCTCAAATCGCACTGGATAAGGCTAACATCACCACCAACAAGAACACAGTTCCAGGTGAAACACGCAGCCCATTTCAAACGAGTGGCATTCGTTTGGGCACTCCAGCCGTGACGAGTCGCGGACTCGTTGAAGCAGACATGGTAAAGATCGCAGAAGCAATTGACCTCGTTCTTGGAGCACCTACCGATGAGGCAGTGATCGCGCAAGCCAAGGCAATCGCAATCGCACTCTGCCAGAAATACCCACTTCCTTATGCCAATTAGTTTTAAACAAAAGAACTAGGTATCGAATTTAGTCATGGGTTAGGTAATAATTACTTAGCCCATTTCTGTATCTACTGTATTGTAAAATTGATTGGACTTCACTCCGTATATCACCTAGTTTAATACTTTAAGCCATTCATAGATTCCATGAATGGCATGTTCACTCTAAACCAACATACCTCTTTATGAAAAACCAAAACTCCCCCCGCTCAGGTTTCACCCTGATTGAGCTTCTCACTGTTATCGCAATTATCGGCATTCTCGCGGCGATCTTGATCCCTGCCGTCGGTAAGGTCCGTGAGGTCGCGAACAAAACAAAATCATCTTCGAACATTCGCTCGATTGCAGTTTCGTATGCAACTTACTCCACATCTGGCGGTAAAGTCCGCACATTAAATGCAGCCAAACTTACCACCGCAGGATTTAACAACGACATCTACGGCGTCGCTTCCTTCCTCGCTAAGCAAGTCGATCTAACCGACGCATCGATTTGGATCATTGGATCCGACCCCGCAGTTGCAGACTACGCGAACACTCTCCCAGCTGTAGTTGGTTTCCGTAATGATCAAAACATTTATACGGATGCTCCTGAATGGGTCAGCGGTGTTCCAGTCGGCTATGACTTTGCGATTGGTGTCAGCGGCAACGCTCCAACGTCAACCACTCCGCTTCTATGGACACGTGGACTCGACTTAACCAACGGCACCTGGGGTAAAAATACGCCATGGGGACTCGGAGGGCACATCGCTTACCTCGATGGTCACGTTCAATTTTATACAGAGCTTGGCGAAGAAGACGGCCTGCTCGTCAACCCAACAACTGGTGTGCTGACCAAGGCAATGAGTGACATTCACACGAGCGACAACGTAAAAGCCGCTCCTGTTTACAACCCTTAATAGCGAGTATCTCTTTCTTTAAACCCGACTCCAGATGGAGTCGGGTTTTCTTTTGGTCGAATTGCACACTTAAGCGTTGTTCAATCAAACAGAGCATCTTTACTTTCTCATTAATGCCAGATCCGATCTACATACTCGGCCATAAAAACCCAGACGCAGATGCGATCTGCTCTGCCCTAGCTTACGAAGCCTACAAGCACGCCACAGGAGAGACTCACTACCAAGCAGCACGCTGTGGAAACTCCAATGCCCGAGTCGATGCCATTCTAGAAAAGTTTAAAGTCTCACTGCCGACTTTCATCGGGGATGTAACCCCACGAGTTGAAAACATCATGCGCCAAAAAGTGCGCTCCGTGACCAAAGACAGCACCTGCGCAGAGGCGCTTGAGCTGATCGATAAATATGATGTGCGAGCACTCCCAGTGGTCAGTGAAGACAATAAGATTGAGGGTATGATCTCGATCTTCCAACTCGGCGAGTTTTTCATTCCCAAACCGAATGAACCTCGTTCCATGCGACGCGTGCACACAAGTATCAACTCCATCATACGGTCACTAAATGCGGAAGTCCTAGTGTCTGATAACGGTGACGAACTTCAAGAGCTCTACGTGCGTATTGGAGCAATGGACATTCGCTCTTTCGGGAACCACCATAAGGAAGCCGGCATGCCATCGAATCAAAGCATCATCATCGTTGGTGACCGCTGGGACATTCAAGAGCGTTGCTTGCAACTAGGCATTCGCCTACTGGTAATCACTGGAGGTCTAGATGTCGACGAGGAGGTAATTACACGCGCCAAAGAAAAGGGAGTGGCACTTATTGTCAGTCCATACGACTCAGCGACCACATCTTGGATTATTCGCACTGCAACGCACATCGAAGGGCTGGTTGAGCCAGAAGTGACCTGCTTCACACGAGAAGACCGGATTTCCTCAGTAAAACGCCGAATCGCAAATTTAAATGACCCGCTCTACATAGTCGTCGACGAAGATAAAAAGCTTATTGGAGTGTTCTCGAAGAGTGACATTCTCCGCCCAAGCAACACCCGAATTGCCCTAGTAGACCACAATGAACTCGGCCAAGCAGTCAACGGCGCGAGCGAGGTTCAAATCACTGAGATCCTAGATCACCACAGACTGGGCAATATCCCAACTGAACAACCCATACTTTTCATCAATCGCCCAGTGGGCTCTACCTGCTCAATTGTTGCCGACCTCTTTCGCTCACAATCACTCACACCGAGTAAGGCCATCGCGGGCATCATGATGGCGGGCATTATTTCAGACACGTTATTATTAAACAGCCCCACAACGACTGCGCTTGAAGGAGAACTCCTAGACTGGTTGGCTCCAATTGCCGAAATCCAGCCCAAAGAGCTGGCTGATATCATCTTCACAGCAGGTTCAGTCATCATCAATCATGCGCCCGCAGCGGTTATTGGTTCCGATTGCAAAATCTACGATGAGGGCGATTTGCGCTACTCAGTCTCTCAGATCGAGGAACTGGGTTTCAATAACTTCTGGGAAAAAGAAGATGAACTGGATACAGCGCTCGAAGCACACCGCCTCAAAGAAGAGCTCCTCTTCAGCCTCTTGCTCGTCACCGACATCAACACCCAAGACTCACTCTTAGTCGTTGCCGGCAATGATGAGCTAAAGAGTCAGATCAACTATCCACAAAGAGGGCAAAGCAACATTTACGAGCTTACCGGCATTGTGAGTCGCAAAAAGCAACTCATCCCCTACATCTCATCCCTCTTAAAGACAATGGGTGTCCTATAGTCTCTTCAAGAGACGTGAAATCTGTTCTGAAAGACGCAAACGGGCACCTCCGAACATTATCCAAATACCTTAGAGCGCAGCCCTTGGATTACAGCGAGCCCCCTCCAATTCGCTCCACGCATTTCATTTACCTTCGGCGGATACTTCCTGCCTTTCTCGGCTTGCCAAGTATCCAGAAAGCCACGAACAAACTCAGCCGATCCAAGGATCGCACCGTCACTAAAATAGCGCACCCGGCAGCGCAGCACCGTCGCGCGGGGCAACACCGCATTTTCTTGATCGAGCACCTTCAAGGCTTTGTCGCGCTTCATCTCTGATAATCCCTGTTCAGCCGCACGCTTACCAAAAATCAGCTCTCGGTGCATACGTAGCGCATACGTAGGGGTGCGACTCGACGCACCCGCATAATCGCTCCAAATCTGCAACAGCCCCTTTCGCGCCAGCCCACCACCCGATACCGCCTCTGCGTAGCCACAGAACCGATAATCCTTCGGGTCTTCTACCAGTCCAGCCCGCACAGGGTTCAAATCAATATAAGCAGCCATCGTCTGCATTGGATTGCCTTCGCCCTCCACAAGCACCGATTTGAATCGGTCCGCCCACAATGTGCCATATCGCTGATGCGACTTATTGAACCAAGTAGTAAAACGCTGCTTCACTGTCTTCATAAACTCAGACACATCACACATACGCGCCAACAATTTACGACGGATCACCTCAGCCTCATCTCCATCTGCACGCAACTCCGCCGCCATTCCCACAACCGAAGCTTCCTGATATTTCGTAGGCTTTGGGTAGAGCACTTTATAACGACGCATCAATTCAACATCGGATACTACAGACGCATCTGGAACACGCAGCAGCACATGGAAATGATTCGACATGACACAATAAGTCAGAACTTCAACTCCGCTAAAATCAGCAACTTGCCGAATCATCTTACGCAAAACCTCCTTCTCACGGTCCTTAAAAAGCAGCGCTCCATTCACTGTTCGAGTCATGCAATGATAGACCGCACTCCTCCCATAAACTTTTAGTCGTCGCTGCCTCATGAAAGTGACACTCCTCTCAACAAGAGACCTAGTCAATCTTTATTTTAAGGGACAGGCCCTTCTTTTTAAAAATACCGAAGGCCCGGATTCCGAAAATACCGACCGAGGCCCGAGATTGTTGCTGGCTAGGAGGCGATGCAGGCACCGACCGTAGAATATAGGAATCTCTCAGTTTTCACGGTTGAAATCTAAGTCGCCCCTGTAAAAAGCAACACCTGAGGTTGTTGCTAAGAATCATCACCTAATGCAAAGTTCACTGCTTCAATCCCAGCAAATGCACAGGCGTCCATGACTTTCACGATATGCGCATGTGCCACCGTATCACTTGGTGAAATAGTCACGATGGCCTCGACCTTATTTGCTGCACTCGCCTTGCGAAAGCGCGTCAACATTGCTGCAAGTTCGTCGAACCTAGAAGCCGCAGGAGCATCATAGGGATACTCGTTTACAATCACTTGGCCGTCATCACGAATTTCGATAATTTGCTCGTCTGGTAACTCCAGCGGCTCTTCTTGTTCTACCGCCCCAGGTAATTGAAACGAAAGGTCCGCCTCCTGTCGCTCCATGGTTGAAGCTACCATGAAATAGATCAGCAATAGAAAGACGACATCGATCATCGGTGCGATCGGGATCGCGGTTTTCTCTTCTGCTTTCTTCTTTAGCTTCGCCATGATTACTTCGCTTGATAAGTCGCGTAAATCACTTCGTAAGCGCCGACCTCAGCACATGCTCGAAGCACCTTTTTAATATCACTGTAAGCGGTCGTTTGATCCGCACGCACTTGAATGCTCATCTCTGGATTCTGAGCGAGTGACCGTTTCATCACTTGCTGCATCGTTTCAATCGTGTGCGGAGTCATACCAATGTGAATCACTCCCTCTGCATTAATTGATATCGTGCCACGATCTGAGATGTCCTTTGGGACGTCACTTTGGGAAGATTCCGGAAGGTCCAGCTCCACATTCTTTTCGGCTTTTGCTAGGGTGCTCACCGTCATAAAGAAGACCAGTAGTAGAAATACCATGTCGATCATCGGCGTCATAGGAAAATCTTCTTCTGGTGTATTCGATGTGCGACGACGAGCCATTTTTAAGAAGTTAGAAGCTAGAATGTAGAAGTTAGGCTGCTAAGCGTTTATACGTGTATAGATCGTGTCTCAGCGCAGAGTCTACATCGTGTCGAGATCAACCATGATCTCGCGTGGGCTAGAACCGTTTTCAGGACCTACAATCCCGCGGTCCTCGAGTTCTTCCATCAAGCGAGCCGCACGATTGTAGCCGATACGTAAACGACGCTGCAGCATGGAAGTCGAGGCGCGCTTGGTGGAACGTAGCACGTCGATCGCATTGGGTAGCAATTCATCGGCCTCTTCCTCACCCGTGCCAGCAGTTGGTCCGCCGTCATCGCCTCCAGCATCGATTTGCTTCTGCACCTCTTCAGCGAAGACAGGTGGATCATTCTTCTCTTGGAGGAATTCGACAATCGCGTTGATCTCATCATCCGAAACAAAGGCACCTTGTGCGCGCACAAGATTTGACGTGCCTGGGGGGATGAAGAGCATGTCTCCCTTACCGATCAAAGCTTCAGCACCACCTCCATCTAGAATCGTGCGGCTATCAATTTTTGACGCGACCTTGAAAGAAATCCGGCTTGGCAAGTTGGCCTTAATCACACCGGTGACCACATTTACCGACGGACGTTGAGTCGCAAGAACGAGGTGAATACCCGCAGCACGCGCAAGTTGTGCAATGCGCGCGATACACGTTTCAATATCCGCTGGTGCCACCATCATCAGGTCTGCCAACTCATCGATAATACAAACGATATAAGGTAGCTTCTTTTTAGGCACTTCGAAGGCATCGTCATCGCGAGGCACTTCCATATTACTAAGTGCAGCACGTTCTTCTGGACTCATATCTGCATCCATTTCCTCCGCTTTCGCTTGCTCTTCCTTGTCCTTAGCGATCTTGGCATTAAAGCCGGCAATGTTACGGACATTGGTTTTAGCAAAAATCTGGTAGCGATGCTCCATTTCGGCGATCAACCACTTCAACGCGCCGGGCACCTTCTTTGCCTCAGTCACGACTGGAATTAACATGTGGGGCAGCGAATTATACATCTGCATTTCCACCACTTTCGGATCTACCATGATGAAGCGTAAGTCCTCGGGCCCTGAGTGATACAACAAGGACGCAATAATCGCATTGATACACACAGTCTTACCTGAACCCGTAGACCCGGCGATCAATACGTGCGGCATCTTGGTCAAGTCCATGACCATCGGCTTACCCGTGACGTCTTGGCCGAGGACAATCGGGATCTCGGCATTGGCATCCGCCCAAGCTTTTGATTCGACGATGTCACGCATACAGACCGCTTGTGCGATCTTGTTCGGCACTTCGATACCCACCGTGCCTTTCCCTGGGACGGGAGCCAGGATACGCACCGACAGCGCCTTCAAACCGAGCGCGATATTCTTATCTAAATTTACAATTTTCTCAACGCGCACACCCGGAGCAGGCGTCACCTCGTAACGCGTGATCACAGGCCCAGTATGAATCTCACCAGGGATAACTTTCACGCCAAATTCTTCAAGCGTGCGAACCAATGCTTCCATGGTGCCCGCATGATCTTCAGGGCTGAGTCCGGACGCATCTTGCGGCTCAGCTAAAAGCTTTAGTGGCGGAAACACGTAGTCACCGCGACGTTCTGGAATATTTGCAACGGCTGCCTTCTCAGCCTTCTCGCCAGAGATCACCTTAATCATCGAAGGATCAAACTTCGGTTTTTTAGGCTCTTCGGCGACTGGTTCCGGCTCTGGGGCTGCCGCCTTCGCTTTCGTCGCAAGCTTAGACTTCGCCAGCGGCGTCTCTTTCGCGCTCTCAGTCGCTGAGAACCCACCGCTCAAGAGTGATGGCTTACGACGAATTTCCGCGGAGGCATCTTCCTCTGCCTCTTGTTTGTTGGGCGGAGGTAAACTCTTCTCACTCGAACGTTTGGCTTTCGCGTCCTCCCTTAAGCGCTTCTGCTCTATTTTGTTCAGACGTTTGGCTTCTGCCCGATCTGCTTTAAGCTGCTTGCGCTCTTCGCTCGACTTGGCACGGTTCGCTAAGAAGTTGCGGTAGCTTTCTTGTAAGTAGTCGAGTAAACGACCCAAATTGTCGGTAAACACGATGATTCCACCAGCAATCAAGCCCATCAGCAGGATCATAAATGTCCCAAATGGGCCGACGTAGGGTTCCATCACCTTTATTGCAAGTAACTCGCCAATAATCCCGCCAAAGCCATTCGACAGTTGCTCTTCGAAAATACTGCCAGGCACCTGGTCTGGAGAAGCCATCATCGCAACGAGCCCAGATGCACACAGTAAACATACAAAAGACACCGAGCTCGTAATCGCGCGTTTGCGTGGCTCCTGCTGAATCAGCATTCGAACGCCGATCCAAAATAGAAACAACGGCAGTAGCCATATCGCGACTCCAAAAAAGTGATAGCCATAAAAACCAGTAAAACTACCGAAGTGCCCAACCCAATTCGTGTCGGATGGTGGGCTGATGTTATACTGGCCGGAGTTGTAATCGAAAATCGAAGCCAACACCAAGACTGCTACGGTAAACAGAAACAATGCCCAGATCGGTCGTGAGCGAGCTTTACGTGGTTCGGAAACGACGGTGCGCTTCGCGGCTTTCTTCTTTGCTGTTCTGGCCATGTGTAGTTTGACAAAAATACCCGCACACAAGCGGAAAACAAGGTTCGATTGAATAGAAATAAAAAGCCCCGGCAGTGTGTCTGCCGAGGCTTTGTATCGTAAAGATTTTATGAATTAGTGAGCGCAGCCACAGCCACCGTCTTGGCATTCACCCTCGGACTGCTTCGCATCGCCTTCGGAAGAGCAACATTCACCACCTTCGCCGCCACCGCCTCCGCAGCAACCACCGCCTTGGTGAATGTGACCATGTGCAATCTCCTCTTCAGTGCCAGCGCGCACTTCTTGGATCGTAACGCTGAAGTTGAGGTGCTTACCTGCAAGCGGGTGATTTCCATCCACAGTTACATCCTCATCTTCCACCTTAGTCACACGCACAGAGACAGGACCTTGATCTGTGTTGGCTTGAAACTGCATGCCGACCTCAAGACTCTCGACCCCTTGAAAACGATCACGAGGCACCACTTGCTCAAGAGCAGGGTTTGGCTCGCCATAACCTTCAGCAGGCTCAACGCGCACATCGACTGACTCGCCTGAAGTCTTGCCTACAAGAGCGGATTCGAGGCCTGGAATAATGTTACGATGACCGTGAAGATAGACCAATGGCTGGCCTGGTTGCGACTGATCGATCAGTGTGCCTTCGTCATCTTTGAGTGCGTAGTCCATAGAGACTACTGTGCCTTCTGCGATTTGCATGATATTAGTTGTTTTAAATAAATTTGTGAATTGCGAATGTCCAGCGGTAGCAGATCCACGACAGGCGTCAAAAAAGAAAGGCAAAATTATTTCCAAGCTTCACGCAGCGCTCAAACAAGCAAACTCGCTTGACGAGGCTGCCAAAAACAAGGTTGCTTACACGTGAGCCTCTCAGAGGCTGCAATACGGATATGCCAATTCAAGAAAACCCGCTCTTTCGTCGACTACGCACTCACGCTCACAAACGACTTGTTTTTGATCCGGGAGAGTCGCGCAGCAAGCAACTCCCTGCCTACAAACGGTTTATGGAGCTAGAAAACACCATGCTCCAGCGTAACCACCGCAAGGGAGCCTCTGGAATCAAGAATTGCCAGGCACGAGCCGCGATGATCGACGTCGTCATCGAAAACCTCTTTATCGCGGCACTCGACCTCTATGCGACGCAGCATGGGCGACTTCCTTGTAAAATGGCTGTCCTCGCAACAGGAGGATACGGCCGTAGGGAACTCAATCCACACAGCGATATCGATATCATGTTTTTATACCCTGATAGCACCGCAGGGAAAAACTTCGATAAGTTTCAAGAAGTGCTGACGGAGGAAATTCTATACCCGCTCTGGGACCTCGGGCTCAAAGTCGGTCACGCTTCACGCAATGCCAAGGAAGCCATTGATGAAGCTCGCAAGGAAATCCAATCTAAGAATGCAATTTTGGAGTCTCGCATGATTTGTGGCTCAGAGCCGCTTTTCAAAAAAATGTATAAGCAATTTTCCGACTTCTGTAAAAAAGAGAATTCGCGAGATTATATTTTACAACGTCTCGACGACGAGCGCATCCGCCATAGCAAAGCAGGCAATACGATCTATCTACAGGAACCGGATATCAAAAACGGGGTTGGAGGCCTGCGTGATTATCAAAATATTCTATGGATGGCGCACATCAAGTTCGGCTACCGCTCCTTTGCAGATCTAGTAAAAGCAAAAATGCTACGTCCGGATGAACGTCAGGATATGAATGCCGCCTACAACCTACTCCTGCGCACCCGAACCGAGCTCCACCTGCAAAATCGCCGTCCGACCGATAAACTAAATTTAGAGCAACAGCCTTTAATCGCAAAATATCTCAACTATCCCCAAGAAGATATCTTTGAGCGCGTCGAGGCCTTCATGAAGGATTACTATACTGCCGCTCGCACCATCTACCATACAAGCGAGATGTTGAAGGAACGATTGGCACTCTCAGCACCTCCAGGCAAATCAAACAAAATCTCTTTTCGCGAAGCGCTACGCTCGCGCCAGCACTTACCAGTCAAGAAGGTGGATGGCTTTAGTATCACGAACAAAGTGATCTCTGCTGAAAATAATAAGATTTTCGATGAAGACCCTACTCGATTGGTTCGTGTCTTCCGGCTCCTGCAGCAATTTGGAGCGAAGCTCGACCCAGACCTAAAGTATCTCATCTCTCGATCGATTCTGCTGATCGATCACAACGTGATTCAAAGCCCTGCCGCAGCAAAGACTTTTTGCAGTATTTTACGCAGCCCTGGAGAGGTTTACCAGACCCTCATTTTGATGCATGACCTAGGAGTGCTGGGCCGCTATCTCCCTGAATTCGGAAAGCTTACCTGCATGGTGCAGCACGAATACTACCACCGCTATACTGCCGATGCGCACGTGCTACGCACGATCCGCCACTTGGATCGCGTATTCATAAAATATGATGATGAGTATGCACGTTATGAAAAGGAATTGCGCAAAAATGACGATCCATTACTACTTTACTTAATCCTTCTTTTGCACGACATCGGAAAGGCCGAAGGTGTTAAAGGTCATGCAGTTAGCGGAGTTCGCATCGCGCAGCCGATACTGGACCGCTTTGATATACCGGCACAGCAACAGGAACAAATTTTATTTATTATACGCAGTCATTTAGAAATGGCACGATTCTGGCAGAAGTTTGATATTGATGATCCGCAAACGGCACAATCATTTGCGGAGTTTATCGAAGACCCAGAAAAACTTCGTTTCCTATATGTCCACACTTACTGCGATGCTCGAGGCACGGCGCCAACCCTTTGGAATAGTTACAAAGATTCCATGCACCGAAGCCTATACTTTAGGACTATCGAGCAGTTTGAAGATAAGCATGTAGTCGAAACCAAACGACAAGAACGAATCACCATGCTCCATAATAAAATCAAAGATCGCGTGATCGAGGGCGTTTCAGAAGAAGAAATTGAAGCCCACTTCAGTCTCCTACCCGAACGCTATTTTATCAACACCCACTCTGACGAAATAGAGCTCCATCTGCGTATGGTGAACCAATTGCTTGGGCAAATTCAAACCGCCGAAACCATGGGTGCACTCACCCCTACCATCGACTGGCGCGACGACATCGACCTCGGCATGAGCGTCGTCAATGTGGTCACATGGGACCGCGCGGGTCTCTTCTACAAACTTGCTGGCGCACTTTCACTTGCGGGCGTAAACATCGTCAGCACTAAGGCTATTTCACGTAGCGACCACATCACAATCGACACCTTCTACATCATGGATCCAGAGGGTGGCACAGTCTCCAATACCAAGGCGAAAGGAATTTTTGAGGCTCGCTTGGAAGAAGCGTTGATTCAAGGCAAAGAACTCATGCCTGCGATCAAAGAACTCGAATCGCGCCAAAAAGCTAAAGCGATTACCAAGGACATGCTACCCGCACCCTTTCCTCCGAGCGTAGATGTCTATCACGAGCTTTCCTTGAAGCGCACGATTATCGAAGTTCAAGCCAGCGACCGAATCGGTCTATTGTATCAACTCGCACGCCTCATCTCCAACAAAGGTTTTGATATCAGCTTCGCACGTATTGCCACTGAACGCGGCGTCGCTATGGACACTTTCTACATCGAAAATATGCACGATAAAGATACGGACAACACCACAAACCTTCTAGCACTCCGCGAAGAGCTCGATCAGTTAGTCAGAGACCAATAAATCGTGGACGTTCGATCCTAAGAAGGCATTGTGAGCTTCAATGGAAGCATCCAAACACGAACAGACCGCGATCGATTCGCTCTACCGAATCAGTAGTTTGGTATCCGATACCGAGGAGCCCAAAGACGCGCTCGATTTGATTCTTCAAGAGATTGTTGCTGTTCTCAATCCGAGCAGCGCCTCCATCGCTCTCATCAATCCAGATACTCATAAACTGGAGCTCGAGGTCTCTTTTGGCCTACCCGCCGATTTCAATGATATGGCACTCGCAATCGGGCAAGGCATCACCGGCTGGGCAGCTCTGCACGGCAAGGCGATCAATGTGCCGGATGTAAACAACGAGCCACGCTACATCAGCCTACGCCCGACGATTCGCTCTGAAATGGCCGTGCCTATGGAAGACCGTGGAATGGTGATTGGAGTGGTCAATGTAGATAGTGAGACCATCAACGCATTCGACAATCAAGCCCTCAAAATACTCACTCTGCTTACCAATGAGGCCTCGCGAGTCGTTTCTCGATTATGGCTCATCAAACAACTGCGCACCAAGGCGAATCAACTCGAATCGTTGGTCAACTTAGGTCAGCGCATCGTGCGAGAACTCGACAGTCATGAAATTTACGACGGCCTCGTGCGCGATGGGCGGCAGCTCATGGATTGCCAGAGTTGTGCCCTATTCATACTCGGACCAGAAAAGAAAAATCTTGTTTTAAAAGCAATGGTCACACGTAAGGGCGTCTTGACGCTCGATCATGAACTCCCACTCTCCACAAGCTCTGTCAGTGCAGCCATACGCCACAACAAACAAATCGAGGTCTCCGACCTGTCATTTACAGAAGAAAACGCTTTTCTCAAAGTCATTCAACAAGAAGGCTTGGTCTCAATGCTCTCCACCCCAATCACGTTTGGAGACGAAGTCATTGGCGTTTTAAACGCGTATACGGATCGACCGCACCGCTTCAACAACGACGAGAAGAAAGTCTTCTCTACGCTTGCAGGCTTAGGAGCGATTGCGATTCAGAATGCACGCCTTTACTCACGAGTTTTTTCAAGCGAAGACTCACTTCGGCGGAATGATAAACTCACCACGCTTGGTATGTTGGCTGCTGAGATCGCTCACGAGATCCGCAACCCGCTGACCGTCATTAAGCTCCTATACCAGTCACTTGACTTACAGTTCGAACCGGGCGACGTGCGTCAAACCGACGTCGAGTTGATCGGAGAAAAGTTAGATCAACTCGAAGACATTGTAGATCGAGTCCTCAGCTTTGGCCGTAATCGTGAAGGCATGCACGCACGCTACAATCTCAATAAACTCATAGTAGATACACTTCGCCTGGTTCGATTAAAACTCTACCAGCAACGCATCGAAATCGACTACACAGAGCCCGAAGATGCTGTCTATGTGGAAGTCAACAAAGGGCAAATACAGCAAGTGATGCTCAACCTCATACTCAATGCCACACAGGTCATGAATCAAGGAGGTCGCATTCGTATTGAAACCAGTGAAACAGATCAGGCAGTAGAGTTCACCATTCGAGACAACGGGCCAGGCATACCCGAAGAAATCAGAGAGAACATTTTCGAGTCTTTTCTCACCAATCGTCCTGGTGGAACAGGCCTTGGGCTTTCCATCAGTAAGCGAATTCTCCGCAGCCATCGTGGCGACATCGAACTACTGGAATCGAATCCAACAGGAAGTGCGTTCCGTTTTTGGCTACCCAAGCCACATTAACACCCAAGTAGCGCCTGCTTTTAAAAATCTAGAGGACGAAATACACAAAAAGAATTGAATCGATTAGAGAAACACAGTTCTAGCCGAACTGGCATCGCTCCGAGAACCTACAAATCCTTAAGACATAGAAAGCACACGCTCTTCGACAGCGCTCTGCGACGGCCAACAGGCCGCTAAATCTTGGTTGACTATAGGTGTTCATATCAGTTCAGAAAAAAGCTAGTCCCTTGACGACCATGACCACCACGATACGACCCTACGCATACCCCGTCCTTTTGGCTTTAGCAATCTACGCCGCCTCGAGTGCAAGCCGCTTGGCGACTCCGGATTTAGGATTTACTGTTTCCTACGACAAGGTGGCTCATTTTTTCGTATTCGGACTGGTCGCCACCTCAATTTTAAGAATCCCGAAACTTGTAAACAAAGGATTTAGAGGTGCTTTGATCGCGGCAATCATTACCAGTATTTATGGCGCCTGCGACGAGTTTCGCCAATCGTTGACCCCCGGCCGAAGCGTTGAATTCGCAGACTGGGTGTTTGATACGCTCGGCGCAGTCGTCGCAGTCGTCGCGTATAGAAAATGGAAACTCTATAGGGACGTTCTTGAATCGAAATGCCCCGCACGTTCCCGAAAAAACAGAGGCAACGTCACTCACTAATATTTGACACCGCAGCCATATGGAATCGTAGTCGGATTTTCAATTGGCTCACCAGCCACCGCACTACTGTATGCCGCAATCAGGTAATTAGTGGCTTTGGAGATATCTGAACTCATTAAGGAGCGGATACTGTCAATCGCGCCTTGGTAAAGAATCATTCCATCGGGACTGATCAAAAACAGATGCGGCGTGGTGCGTGCGTCATACAAGCCGCCAACTTCTCCAGAGGCGTCGATTAAATAAGCAGTCGATGCACTTCCGTTTGCAGTATACAATTCTTTTGCCTCGTCGCGGCTTAAGTAACCTTGCTTACCCATAGCCGATGAGCAGATCTGCAGCCAAACAACTCCTTTTTCAGTCATTTCCTTCTGCCAGCCTTGCATGTGGCCATCACGGTAAAACTTAGCCACAAATGGGCAGCCATGATTGGTCCACTCTAAGACAACGTATTGGCCTCTAAAATCAGATAAACTGTAGGCGTTTCCATCCGCACCATTGAGTGAGAAATCTGGAGCTCTGGCACCAGTATCCACAGATCCGAAAGCGGCGAGCGACAGGCAGACGCAGCTGAAAAGTATGTAATTCCACAATTTCGTAATATTCATTTAGATGCTAACTAAGAACCCTAGTTCAATGCATTTTCAACTGCTTCACGTAGAATTCCATTGGTTAAACTCTGTGGCAAGACGGTCACCGCCCCGCTCGGAGCATACAAGACATAGAGCGGCACACCCGAACGCCCAAAGCGCTCTAATTCATCCGTAATTGCCTCATCATAGCGGGTCCAGTCGGCTTCCAACGTGACGACTCCATAGTCTTTGAAGAGTGCTGTAGTCTCGTCCGTGCGCAACGCGACCTTCTTGTTCACTTGGCATATCAAACACCAGGTCGCAGTAAAATCAATAAACACAGGCTTTCCAGCAGCTAATTCGCTCTTTACGCGCTCAGTGGACCATGCCTGCCACTGACCGTCGACCGAAACCGCATCGCCTCGAAAGCTATCATATGCCGCCTTCGTGCTCTGAATTCCATAGAAGCTGCCACCAAAGACTAGGCTAGTGCTGAGTAAAATCGCAATCACCTTGGCGCGCTTCGACTTCACAGGTGCCGCCCAACGTCCATAAATCCAAGCCGCCATACCAGTCAGTAAGAGCACCACCAAGATCGCAAAGACCGCATCGACTCCACCTTGCCGACCAACCACTAGAGCAAGGAATACCACGGCAGCCATAAGTAAGAAGCCCATGAATTGCTTAAACGATTCCATCCAGACTCCTGGCTTTGGCAAATAAGCCACCAGTTTTGGAAAAATCGAAAGTAATAAAAAAGGCGAGGCGAGTCCCAGTCCCATCATCCCAAAGATCAGCAGCCCTGTAGCGATATTGGCCTGCACGGCGATTCCACTCACCGAGGCAACCAAAGGCCCCATGCAAGGCGCACCCACCACAGCAGCCAAAACCCCCATGCCGAAAGAACCTAGAACATCACTTCGTTGCGCAACTTTAGCATCTGCACCGACTAAGCGTGTGCCGATTTCAAAAACTCCCATTAAATTGAGGCCAAACAAGAAAAACACGACCACCAGTGCCACCACAAAATTTGGATTCTGTAATTGAAAGCCCCAACCGATGCGCTCGCCCACCGCACGCAGCGCAAACAATGCACCCGCAAGCGCGATGAAGCTCAACACCACGCCAGCGCTGTAAGCAAGGCCATGCGCAAGCGCCTGCTGCTTCGATTGCCCCGAATGCTTGAGCAATGAAAACACCTTAAGCGACAACACAGGCAACACGCAGGGCATCACATTCAAGATCAACCCTCCCAGAAACGCCAAGGCTAAGTAGCCCAACAAGCCCATGTCCAACAAGCGCTGCTCTAAACCAGTCGATTGCACCGCAACGACTTTAGTGGTGGTTGCACGCGCTTGGTCACTGAATACTACATCCAGTTGCCAACTCCCACTTTCACTCTGCAGCACTCCCGTCAAACCTTTAGCAGGAGCCTCCAAAAACAGCGAATCCAAAGGCAAACGCAACTTCGCAGACTGTTTACTTATGCCAGTAAAGAGCTGTGTCGCATTCGGATCGATCACCCCTTCCGCATCCGCATAAAAATACAATTCCGTGGGGAGCGCACCATTTTCAGAATTAAGAGTCAGCACCGCTTCCTTTGTGGCGAGATCGAGCCTCGCGGACACATTCCACGGCAATTGTGCCGATGGTAAGCTTGCGCGAGCGTGCTCAAACATGACCGCAGACCCACCGATCTCCACTTCATCGCCAACAGCCACCTCTATGCTCAATTTACCATCACCTGGCAAACATAGTTCCTTGCAGATCAGCCAGAAGGCATCCACCTCAAGGCGTAAAGTATCCGCAGCAAACGACTCTGCTACATCAATCGGCACGATAAAAGTCACCACGTCTTCATAGCCATATGTGATGTAGCCACCTAAATCAAAGCGCTGCGGTGCCGGCCATCGAATCGCGCCTGCCGAAACTCCGTCTGGCAATTGCCAAGTCAGCTCAAGCGGTAAGCCACTCGAACCAGGGTTTTGCCAGTAAATATGCCAATGCGACTCGAGCTCGAAGTGAACTGCCACCTCAAAGGTCTCGCCAACAAGCACCTGATCCAGCTCTGAAACCAGCTTCACCGTGGCCTGCTCCGTTTTGACAGGAGATGCACTCAAGACTTGGACAAACAGCCCGATCGCACTGTAGCAAAAAATACGTAACAAAAGATTCATGAATAACTAAGGGATGACACAGCGGTGCAAAATATTCCAGCGTAAGCAGCTATTTAGACAACTACGAACACCACCATTGTAAGGTTATCTTACAGCTAGAGATACGTTAACATGAAAGCATTACTCCAGATTTTACTACTACTCGCATCGTTTCAAACTATGTCAGCCATCGAACAAGCATTCCCAAAGACAGCGGTCGGCACTATTGAAATTAAAACGCTTCCCGCAGCCCACCTTATCGCCAGCCAATCCAGTAACCCCTATTTCAGCAACGACAATGGCCTCTTTCGCCCGCTCTTTCGTTACATTTCCTCACGCAACATCGCGATGACCACTCCTGTCGAAGCCGAAATCGAACCCGGCGTCATGTATTTCTACATCGGCGAAGACGCCATCAACAAAGCTCAGACTGGCAACGAAGAAGTCAGTGTGCATCAGCTCCCCGAGCGCAGCGTCGCCAGTATCGGCGCACGAGGCAGCTATAATGAACGCAATTTTCAAGAAGCAGAAACAAAACTCCGTAAATGGCTGGCTACACAGGAAGGCTACACAATAACAGGAGACGCACGTGGCATCTTTTGGAATGGCCCCTACGTGCCAGGAATATTTAAACGCTTTGAAGTGCACATCCCTGTCGAAACAAAATGAGCACTCCCTACCTTGACTACTCCATCATCATTCCTGCCTACAATGAGGCAAAGGAGCTGCCGCGCACCCTTGACGCCGTCGATCGTGCAATGGCTGCGCAACCCGAACTCGGCCAATGCATCGTGGTCGACAACAACTCCGACGACGACACTGCCAAGGTTGCTAGTCGATTTGGTGGTGTCCACGTTGTTTACGAGCCCATCAACCAAATTGCTCGCGCTCGAAATGCAGGAGCTGCAGCGAGTCGCGGAAAACACCTGATTTTTATCGATGCCGATACCCGAATCGAACCCACCCTGCTGGCAGAATCACTCCGTCGCCTCCACTCCGGCAATTGCGTCGGCGGCGGCTCCATCATTCATTTTGAAGGCAAGATCTCAGCAATTGGCCGCTTCGGCATTGGTCTATGGGAACGAGTGTCGAAGCTCACGCGCATCGCGGCAGGTAGCTATCTTTACTGTCGCCGCGACGCCTTCGAAGCCATCGGCGGCTTCGACGAGCAACTCTACGCGAGCGAAGAAGTGCGCCTCTCCAGAAAACTCAAGCAATGGGGAAAAGCTAGGAAACTACAGTTCGACATCCTCGACCACGCCCCCGCACTCACCTCCGCGAGGAAACTACAATGGTATAGTGGCCCGCAAATTCTAGGCTGGGTAGCTCTCATGATCTGTATGCCCATCGCAGTCCGCTATCGCAGCTTGTGCGGCTTCTGGTATAAACGTCCTTCCGCGCAGCCTTGAGGAACAAACTACCCTCCACATAGTCATTGATAGTAGCAGCTTATTCACTAAGCTAAACTGTTATGAAAACACTCACTCTACTATTCACGCTCGCGGCTGGCATTGCCCTAGCCACCCCTGCAGTCACCAACGCCCAAGAAGAACAGCAACTCTCCATCTGGGAACGCATTTTCGGCACTTCTGAACGGCCATCCAAAGAAGCCGCTCAAAGTGAGCCTGAGAAATCCACAGACGAAGACGAGCAAGGAGAGAACGCTAAAAAGAAAGAAAAACCGCAAAGCGCTACGTTTAGCGAGGAAGAGCGGGCAGTGCTAGAAAACTGGCAGAACCGAGAAGCTAGCGAGAAAAAAGCGAAAAAGAAGAAATCACTACCTCCTGGCCTTCAGAAAAAAGTAGCCCGCGGCGGAGAGCTACCTCCTGGTTGGCGGAAAAAACTAGAAGTCGGGGCCGTTTTAGATCCAGAACTAGAAAAAGAGGCCCAATCGCTTCCACAAAAAGTGCTTGAGAGTCTGCCCACCACACCCGAAGGCACCGAAATTATTCAAATCGCGGACCAAGTCATTCGGGTCTTCGAAAATTCACGCGAGATCATCGACATCATTAGTGGGCAGCCAGACAGCACCACCGACTAATCCGACACGCTGAGTGTTACTCTCAAAGGCCGAGCAAATGAGCTCGGCTTTTTTCTGCTCAAATCAGATACGTAAAGCACCCTTGAATTCTTAGAATTTTTCCACACACTCCCGCGCTCACTTTAAAACTGAGCCGTAATTTTTCGGTCCAAACACCTTTTTTTGCAAATCATGACAGACAAAACACAAGACACTCCTGAAGAAGTCGAAGCCCACGAGGACGCCACTACCGCAGACACTGCCGTGGAAGAGACTCCCGTAGCACCAGAGGCCGCGCCTGCAGAGCCAGAACTCAGCGACCTTGAAAAAGCACAGCAAGAAGCGACCGAGATGAAAACTCGTTACCTTCGCTCTGTTGCCGACATGGAAAACTACCGTAAGCGCATTGCTCGGGAAAAGCAGGACATCATCCGCAGCGCAGCAGCCAATGTCATTGAGTCACTGCTCCCAGTTCTCGACAACATGAAGCTCGGCCTTCAAGCTGCAGAGAATCATCCAGAAGCAAAAGATGTCACCGTCGGCTTTAAGATGGTCGATGACCAACTTAAGAAATCCCTTTCCGAGCAAGGCCTCGAAGAGCTCATCCCAGACGGTGAGGTCTTCGATCCAAATCTGCACGAGTGCATTGCACATCAGCCATCCGAAGACATTCAAGAAGACCACGTCATTCAAACCGTCCGAGCAGGTTATCGGCTCAATGAGCGCCTCATCCGTGCCGCAAACGTCATCGTCTCTAGCGGTCCGCAAACAGACGAAGCTTAAAACTCAATGACTATGGCAACGACTGATTATTACGAACTCCTTGGCGTTTCACGCGACGTTTCTGAAAGCGACTTAAAGAAAGCCTACCGTAAACTTGCGGTCAAATACCACCCGGACAAAAACCCAGGTGACGAGGCTGCCGAAGCAAAGTTCAAAGAAATTTCCGAAGCATACGATGTCCTCAAAGACGCCGACAAGCGAGCGGCATACGACCGCTATGGACACGCCGCCTTCAAGCAAGGCGGTATGGGCAACCCTAGCGGCGGCATGGGCGGCATGGGCGGTCACGATCCGTTCGACATCTTCCGCGAAGCCTTCGGTGGCGGCGGTGGAGGCGGAGGCGGCATCTTTGAAGAATTCTTCGGCGGAGGTGGTGGCGGACGCGGCCAAGCAGGCGGCGCAGCCCACGGCTCCGATCTACGCTACGATCTAGAAATTTCACTCGAAGAGGCTGCCAAAGGCACCGAAAAAGAAATTCGCTACCGCCGTCCAGTCGAATGTAAGAAATGCACCGGATCAGGCGCAGAGCCAGGCTCTAAGAAAGTTACTTGCCCCACATGTGGCGGCGCTGGCCAAGTCACCTCCAATCGCGGCTTCATTAGTTTCCGTCAAGCTTGCCCAAGTTGTCACGGTGCAGGCCAAAGCATTGACAAGCCTTGCGGCGATTGCCGTGGCGAAGGCCGTGTGATGGACAGCAGCACCGTCAAAGTGCGCATCCCCGCAGGTGTCGCAACAGGCTCTAAACTACGCTCTGCCGGCAAAGGTGAAGCTGGGCAAATGGGTGGCCAAGCAGGCGACCTCTACATCATCATTCATGTTAAAGAGCACGAGCTTTTCGAACGTCACGATAACGATCTCTTTTGCGAAGTGCCTATCAAGTTCACGCTCGCTGCGCTCGGAGGCTCCATCAAAGTGCCTACCCTTTTCGGAAAAGGCTCATTGAAAATCCCAGCCGGAACACAAACAGGCACTACATTTCGCCTGCGCGACCAAGGCATCCCTTACCTACGCGGTAATGGCAAAGGCGACCTCCTCATCCGTGTTCAAGTCGAAGTGCCCACCAAGCTAAAGTCCGACCAAAAACAAAAACTTGAAGAATACGCTGAAGCCTGCGGCGATCCCGCAAATCCAGTCAGCGAATCCTTCGTCGAAAAAGCCAAGAAATTCTTCCGGTAATTTCAGCATTTCACACATTCCGTATTTCAGCATTTTCTAAATCATGGCTTATCCAATCGTCATTCTCGGCTCGGGCCGCGGCACTAATGCGGACGCCCTGCTTAAAGCAGAAAGCAAGAAACAACTCGGCGCCGCCAAAATTGCTGCAATTCTAAGCGACAGCGAAGGCGCGGGCATCTTGCAACTCGGCCAAAAGCACAAAGTTCCTGCCATCTATATTGACCCAGGCCGCAAAGGTGCGCGACTGACTGAGGCTGCGGAAGACGCCTACATTGAGCGAATACAGTCCTTCTCGCCAAAGCTGGTCGTGCTCGCCGGATTCATGCGCATCATCACGCGCAAGTTCATTGAAGCCTTCGATGGCCAAGTGATCAATCTGCACCCTAGCCTCTTGCCAAGCTTTATCGGAATGAACGGCATCAAACAGGCCTATGACCATGGAGTTAAAGTTACTGGTTGCACCGTCCACTGGGTCACGCCTGACCTCGACGCTGGCCCAATCATCGATCAAAAAGAAGTGCGTATCGAAGAAAAGGATACACTGGAGATGCTAGAAACAAAAATTCACATTGCAGAACACCGACTCCTCCCAGAAGTCATTGCGAAGCTCAGTAAAGGTAAGATTAAGTCTCTCTAGCACAGCCTTCGTCGGAGAGGAGTTAACCCTCTCCGACACATTTCAGAGCCTGTATTTCAGAAACGCCAGCGCACTTCACGCTCGACCGTTAGCGCATAGCTGATTGTTTAAGTAAATCCTACTTAACCTCAACCAGCGATTCTAACCATGTGGTATGTAACGCAGTGCAACTTCACCGACGGCGATCTCCTTAAAGTTTACTGCTGTGATGGCCAACCCATTCTTGGTCCACGCCGCGGCCCTGATGGCAGTCACTACAGAATCATGGTCGGCACATCAGGCTACTTAGATATAGTGGATACAGGCCACCAATCTGGCGGACCACACCGGTGGTCACTCTCAATAAATGGCCAAACCTATTGGTATGACGGCGATGGCTCTGTAGAACTCAACTTCCAAGCTGCGGGAACCTTCACTGCGACGGGAGACGGTAATTTCTTAAACGGCAACCTCTCACCGATTCCTCAAATTGCAGGAGCGAATACCGATGGTCTTCAAAAGATGATCGAGATGGGCATCGTCCCCTATCTAAACCCTCCAAGCGGTCAACCAAAGACAAACGCGCAACTACAAGCACTGGCAGATCAATACTTCCCAGGTGACCCATATGGTTTCGACAAATCGATGGCTGTCTACGATTGGACCTCTTCCAGCTTCATTCGCCAAGATCTGTTCCATCAATTACAATACACGGGTGCTGCAGGTAACCCACTCGACTTGCCCACAATGGCCCGCGTGATCTGGAATTGTGACTACCCAGGTTACACCGCAAAGGATGCAAACTTCATGAACCAATTTGCAATGAAGCCAGCGACCAGCGAAGACGATGTGTATACTCAATTGCTCGGAGTTTACCAAACCATACACCCACTTGCGATTGCTGAAATGAACGTCCAAATCCTCGCGCTGTTAGGACTTCCGCAACCAACAACAGCCCAATACCCACAGCTCTACCGAGGTGCGATGCCCATGAGCGGCGGCTATAATACTAGCGACTTTTCTCCTTCGTTCTATGAATTCCCAGGCAACATAGGCCCCACATCCACACCCCTCATTCAAGACCTAACGGACGCACTCGGAGGCATACTCTCAGAAGGCAACATTATCACCACCAAAGGACCATGGAGCTTCTCCAATGATCTCGACGGAGCTAAAGTCTGGCAGAATGGAATTCTGATCACATGTAATCCACCTGTAGGCTCAACTGTCTGGCCTGGCTGTGCCGATATTACGAATTTCTCATTAAATCCGGATACTTTTGAAATCAATGTCGCACCCGTCACACGATACCGCATCGATAGTTATGAGTGGATTACCATCAATGATAAGCCTGTTTGCAGCTTTACGATGACCATGCTCGGCTACTGCTACGCCCCATTCTGAGTAAGCAAGCCCAGCCATCTTTTTGAAAAACCTCCGCTTGCACTGCTGGAAGAGCCTCCTATTAGTCTCTACATATGCCAAACCAAGTAGAACTCCGCGCACGTATCCCCGATGAAATCGTCGAAATCCTCGACGGCTATTTCTTTGAGTCCGAATCCCAATACTGGGGAATCATGCAAAAGGAAATCACCGATCCCTACGATGTGTTCGGAATCTTTCCAGATTCCGAGACCGCACAAGCCGAGCTCGAAGCTCTGCGCATAGAGTTCCCCAACCTTCCAGAGGAATTCGTCGAAACCAAAATCATCGATGCAGATTGGCAAAACGCTTACAAGGAATTTGTAAAGCCATGGAGCAATCGTCAGCTACATTGGATCCCTCTGTGGGAACGCGAAAACATTCAAGCACCGGAAGGTAGCGTAGTCGTCTATCTCGATGCAGGCATGGCTTTCGGCACAGGCACTCACGAAACCACCCGCCTTTGCGCAGGTCGTCTTCTCGACTATCTCGAAGCCAATCCGGAGAGCAAAGAAACCATCGATCTGATCGATGCAGGTTGCGGCTCAGGCGTCCTCGCTCTGTCTGCTTCCGCGCTCGGTTATAAAAAGATCTTTGGCTTCGATTTTGATCCTGAAGCCATCACCGTTTGCCACAGCAACTCGGATGAAAACCCACATCTGGCCAGACCTGAGTTCGCAGTTGCCGACCTAGAGCAAGGCTTTGCCCAGGGTCGCCAAGGCGATCTTGTGCTCGCAAACATTCAAACCGATGTGCTGATCCCACATTCCGATCCGCTCGTCAATGGAGTCAAAGACGGTGGCACACTTGCTCTCAGCGGCATCCTCACCAAGGAGCTCGATCTCGTCCGCGAACACTTCGAAAAGCGCTTTGCCGAGCTACGTGTTGATCAAACCATTTCGGTCGACACGCGAGCAGACTGCGAATGGGCAGACCTCTTGTTTGTGCTCTCGTAAACAATGGAGGGCGGTGCTCTGTCACTGCCGCATCCGTGGCAAACTGCCCAAATTTCGGTTGTAATAAAGCGCAACTGTCCAGAATCCAACAAGCACGCCATTCCGTGCTTGCGGATTAAAACAAGACGCTCACATAATGCGCATAAATGCAAAGTATCGGTGAACGTTTAGAAGAAGCACGTAAACGCAAAGGGATCTCTCTTCGCGAGGCTGCTGAAGCGACTAAAATTCGCAGCGACTTCCTAGGCTACATCGAACAGAACAAGTTCGATTTTGACCTGCCTGAACTTTACAAGCGCGGCTTCATCAAAAACTACGCGCGCTACCTTAAGTTAGATCCCGAAAAAATCGCGACCGATTACAACGCCCAACTACTCAGCAACACGCGTGGTGGTAAAAAAGGCGGAGCCGAGCTTTTTGGTCAAATCGAGATCAAAAAATCTGCCGCAGCCGAAGACGCACAGACTGACTCAGGCAGTTACGGTCGAATCTCCACACAAGGCTCTTCTTCGCACAACGATGAAGAACCCACCGAAGAAGATGCCGATAAAACGTTTTACCTAAAGATCGGCCTCGTATTTGTAGGCACACTCACTCTGGTGTTTGTTATTTTTGGTCTGATCAAAGCGATCCTTAGCAGCGGCGATGACATCAGTGACGAGCCTGATCTTTCGACTCCAACCGAGATCACTCAGCCCGCAGAGCCGACAGCGCCAGTAAACACCGACGTCGCCAACAACAACGAATTGAAACTCGTTGCCAGTGGCACTGTTTACGTCTTGGTGAAGCAGCAGTCTGACAATGCGATTCTTTACCGCGACACCATGAGCGAAGGCCAAACGGTCAACCTCACCAAAGACGGAGCAGTCGACATCCTTTTTACCGCTGGTGAAAATATCACCATCGAAAGCGGTGGCGAACGCCTACGCCCAAGCAGCTCAGGCACCGCCAAGATCACGCTCCCATAAGGCGACAGACATTCCTGTCTGCGTTTGCGTAGTGTGCGAGCTTGTCTCGCGCCCCATCAAATACCTCAATAAACTTGAGCAAGCTCAGACGCCACGTGCTCGGCGAACTTACTACGGGATGGGCGAGGCTAGGTCTTCTAGAACCTTCACGAACTCAACCCAGGCACCGAACTCTGCTTGCGCTGACTAATCGGCTGACCGAGCACTTCGCCATAAATAAACGCAGCACGTGCGGCAGCTGGATCTTTCAGCTGACTACGAATCGGCCCACTAAACGTTCGAGTGCCACGTGAAGGCTTGCTTGAGCTTGATTTCGGCTTGACCGCTTCTGCCTGCTTTTTGAGTTGTTCGGCTTTACGCTTTGTTGCCTCGATCTGCTTGAGCCGCTGCTCCATTTGCGACTCGTAAACATTATCCGAAGCATCCCAGCTGAAAGCTCCATCGGAGGTCTTTTGTATCGGTGGAGGGGTTGCCTGATGACGAGACTGTGGTTGCGTCTCCTTGACGACTTCGGGCTTGTGGCGCTGAGTCGCCTCCGTTGTTTTGCGACGCTCTGCTTGCTGAACATCATATGCCGTCGGTTGCTGGCGTTGACTCGGTGCCGCTTGACCTCCTTCCGAAGCCTGTCGCCGCTCTTGAATTTTACGACGAATCTCCTCTTGGATTTTACGCTGCCGCTCCACCGCCTCCGAGTCCTGCTCCGAGGCTCCACGTCGAGGAGGCTTAGACTCGCCATCCTCATCCGACTGCTCAGACATACGTTTTCCGAAGAAGGAAACCGCTGCAAAAATCAGCACGAAGAGTATTTCAATCCAATTATCCATTACAATAAGATGTCGGGAGCAGCCTCATCGACCGCCCCCGACCTTAAAAATTACTTACTTTCGTCTCCCTTAGAGATGGAATCGCGCATGTCAGTATCTGCTTTGATGTTATTCAAGCGATAGTAGTCCATGACACCAAGGTTTCCAGAGCGGAACGCTTCAGCAAGTGCGAGTGGGACTTGCGCTTCAGCTTCGACCACCTTCGCGTTCATCTCTTCGACTTTCGCCTTCATTTCCTGCTCCAAGGCAACCGCAGCTGCGCGACGCATTTCTGCCTTCGCCTGAGCGACGTTCTTATCCGCTTCCGCTTGAGACTCTTGAAGCTTTGCACCGATGTTTTCGCCAACATCTACGTCCGCAATATCGATAGAAAGGATTTCGAACGCAGTGCCCACGTCGAGACCACGAGCCAAAACGGTTTTTGAAATACGGTCAGGAGATTCCAATACCGATTTATATGAATCTGCAGAGCCAATCGTCGTCACGATGCCTTCACCCACACGAGCGATAATCGTTTCTTCGAGCGCACTACCCACGTAGTTGTCAAGGTTTGAGCGCACAGTCACACGCGCGCGCGCCTTCACTTGAATGCCGTCTTTGGCAACACCATCAATGGTTGAACGACCACTACCCGATGCGGGGCACTCGATCACCTTTGGATTGATCGAGGTGCGCACCGCTTCGAGCACCGACTTTCCCGTGCCTTTGGTCGCAAGGTCAATCGCGCACGCACGCTGCCAATCGAGGGCAATGTTTGCCTTATCCGCAGCAATCAATGCTTGAACGGTTTGAATCACATTACCTTCAGCAAGGTAGTGAGCTTCAAGGTCGTTCGCGCTGATTTCGATGCCAGCCTTCACAGCAGTGATGCGTGCATCCACAACTAGAGATGCTGGCACACCACGGAGTCGCATCGCAACAAGTGTCGGAAAACCGACTGCGGCACCTGCAAGCAAGGCACGTAGCCAGATACTAAAGAATGAAATGACAATAAAGCCGACGATCAGTAAGACCAGGCCAAGGACAGCGGCGGCGCCCAGTTGCCAACCAGCAAGCGCTAATGGGAGTAGTGTTAGGTTCATAGTTTTTTAATGATTAGTTTAAAATTATCTTTGCTTACGACCCCGATGAGCTCGCCGGGATCCAAATATCCATCTTGAGAGTAAGCATCATAGCTTTGTCCGTCGATTGCAACTTTACCTGATGGGTTTAATCGCGTTAGTGCGGTTCCTTCTTTTCCTATTATTGATTCTTCTGCTTGAGAGACATTGGAGTGCCCAGTCACCGACTCTTTTAGCAAAAACGCTTTCCCGAGCTTGGTCTTAGCCAACAGCTTAAATTCGATGTAGGCCATGACCACGATTGCGAAGCAAGTGCCGATAAAGATACCGACCCCGCCCAACGCTCCAAACTCATTAAAGCCGAGCCAAGTCGCCAGAATGACGCAGACCGCAGCCAACACGCCCAGCACACCGCCAGGCAAGATGACTTCAAAAAACACCAGCACAAGGGCCGCTACTACTAAACCAATAATTGCTGTCATTCCGCCTCCTTTACTATCAATGAGAAATCACTGCTTTTCACAACGCAGATTGCGGTGCCTCGCTCAATCGAGCCCAAGGCGCTACGCGCATCATAACGAACTCCGTTAATCTCCACCCGACCACTTGGGAACAGATCCGTAATCGCCTCCCCGATTGCCCCTGCCTTGGGCATTGATGCTTCGCGCTCTTCGCGGATCTCTTGACTAGAGCCACCCGCGACTCCTGCCAAAACCAGACGTCTTTCGAGAAAAGACCCTTTGAAAAAGCGCCCAAACAATAGGGCGCCGAACACCGCGATGCCCATTCCAAAGATTAAGTTGACCAGAGGCTCGACTAGAATTTCAGGGTTTAAGTGCAGCGGCTCATCAGGCCAAAAGTCGACCATCGCCCAAAGTAAGGAACCCATCATCAATCCCAACCCCGACAGCGCGAAAACAAAAGTTCCAGGGAAGAAAAACAATTCGACCAATACGAGAACCACACCCAGCACAAAAAACAATATGGGCTCATTACCAGCGAGGCCTGCGATATACTGGCTCGCAAAGAAAATTGCGATGAAAACGATACCTAAGATACCAAAAATTCCAAACCCAGGTGTCTTGAATTCAAAAAACAAAAGCAACATTCCCAGCCCCATCAACGCGGGCGCAAAGGTATTCATCCATTTCGCGATTTCTTCTGAATAAGTAATCTCGAAATCCCGAATCACATAGTTGCCTTTTCCAAAACGATCATCCAGCAATTCATCGATCGAACCGTAAATTCCCTTCCCCAGAAGCGGCATCGCGGGATCTCCATACTCTTTAATCGCTTCGCTCGCAGTCAAAGTCAGTAATTCTCCCTCTGGTTTAATCACTTCTTCGCCGATCTTTAACTCAAACTCGGCATCCAGCATCGCACGAATCACTTCTGACCGATACGGGTATTGCTCGGTCATCACTCGTATGTTGGCACGCAAATAACTTTCAATCTTCATGCGTGCGGTTTCAGGCACATCTTGCCCTCCACCTTGAATCACCGCAGAAGCCCCCATCTTTCCTTGTGGTGAGAAGTAGATTTCTTGTGTCGCGGCAGCTATAAATGAGCCCGCAGAAATCGCATCATCGTTCACGTAGGTCGCAGTTATCCCATCAAACTTTGCGAGCATCTCCATCATCTCTATAGTGTAATCAACACGTCCTCCGGGTGTATCCATATCCAGGATTACCATATCAACGTCATTGAGAATCGCATCTTTGAGCGCACGCCGTAATATATACTTATTTGGCTTACCGATGGCCTCTGTGATCGGCACCACGTAGACGCTGATAGCTTTATTACCCACAGTTAACTTAACTTCCTGAGCAACAGAGTCTCCTGTTTCATCAAGCGGAGCTTCGACAGGCGCAACTTCCTCCGCAGTCACCAGACTCATTGGGAAAATAAATAACGTAAGCAATAAAAGGCAGATCGAACGGACCATAATTAAGACAAACTATGTAAGCGAGCGTCTAGAACGCAAGAAAGGACGGCGTATTTTGACTTAGATTTTTAAACCCGTGGGATGCGCGCTTGGAGACTGTCTAAAAATCACCAAATCGTTACCAATGAAGATTATCGGCGTTGCCTCGGATCGGCTATAAGCTTCAGATAGGGAGCCGAAAGCGTGAGCGTTCGGCCCCATTGAATGGTAAGTTTCTGTGGTTTTCTATTTTGAGACGGTTTTCAAGCGGAGCGGCACTAAGTTTAGAGTAGGATGAGGCTTGATGGTGGTAAAATACTAAGTCCACGTGCTAGACAAGCCGCACGATTTACGACAACTCTTTAAACATGGAGACTATCGACTATAATGGAGTTCATTTAAAGCGCTGGAACTGCGGGCCCTCTACATTCCTAGCGCGGCCAGAACTCGGCGCCCGCCTCATGAACTGGAACCTGCGTATGAGCGACGGCTCCTACCGCGATGTCATTCACTGGCCCGAGGATGCCGACTTCTCAAATTTTGCCAAAGTTCGCGGAGGAAATCCGATCTTGTTTCCCTTTTCCGCGCGCACCTACAACAAAGGAAAGATCGGTGAATGGAAGGACCAAGAGGGCGTGGTTCGCCCGATGCCCATGCACGGCTTTGCGCGCAATGGTCATTTTGAAGTCATCGAAACCAATGAAAAAGGATTCATCGCAGAGCTCAAACCTACCGCAGAAGACCATAAGACCTATCCGTTCGACTATCGCTTCACGGTTCGATACATATTCGCAGACGTCTCCTTTCAAGTGCACATGACACTCGAAAACCTTGGCGACAAACCGATCCTCTGGTCCGCTGGACACCATTTTTATTTCACCCTTCCATGGCACGACGGACTCTCACGGCAAGATTACCGCTTCCATATACCCGCGAAGAAATGCTTCACACAAGCGCCTGATGGCTCTTTGCAGTTGGTGGAGAAGGGCTGGGATAAAAACACTTCGTTTGGCGACCCCGCTAACAACGACCGCATTTACAGCCGACTCACCGCAGATACTGCCAGCTTTGGCCCGAATGGAGGCGAAGAAGACATCGGTATTCGAATTATTAACGACACGGCCACACACTCGACTTGGAACGCATTTGTGATCTGGACTGAGAAACCCGACAGCCCGTTCTACTGCGTCGAGCCATGGATGGGGCCGCCTAACAGCCCCGAGCACGGCAAAGGCCTACACGCCGTCGGTGGTGGTGAAACTGCGACCTTTGGAGTCGAGGTTTCTCTATTGTAGGTTCACTTATACCTAAACTTGAGGCATGATTGCGCTCAAAATTACTCTGGAAATGCCACCCATAGCCGTCACACTGCGCAAAAAGTTTAGATCCAATTTAGACTTTCTGCTATGAAGATCATCATCGTTGGAGCCGGCGAAGTCGGCCATAATCTGTGCACGACGCTTTCAGCGGCGGGGCATGACGTTACCCTCATTGAGCAAGCCGAGCTACGCTGCGAAAAACTAGACGAGGAGCAAAATGCACGAATCATCAACGGCAACGGTAGTTCGGCACGCCAACTGGTCGATGTGCAGGTCGGCGACTGCGATGCCTTTCTGGCCATGACTAGTGATGACCGCACCAATGTCATTTCCTGCTCACTCGCAAAAGGACTCGGGGCGAAGCATACAATTGCTCGTATCCACGATGAAACTTTCAGCGATAACTCCGTGATCAACTACCAGTTGCACTTCGGAATCGACCTGCTGGTGAACCCCGAGGCCATCTGCGCCGTGGAGCTTGCCAAAGAAATCCGTAATGCAGGTCGGGTCGCAGTGGAAAACTTTGCCCGCGGACAAATTGAAGTGCAGCAGCAAAAAATTGCACCAGGCGCGCGCATTATTGGTCGCAAGCTTAAGGACCTCAAATTCGATCCACGAGTTCGAATTGGCTATATTCAGCGCGATGGTAAAACCGAGGTCGCCAGTGCCGACAGCGAGCTGATGGAAGCCGACGTCGTCACACTATTTGGACACCCAGAATCACTCTTTAGTGTGCGTGAGCGCTTCGATCCAAAGCATAAAGTTGACGTTGCCAGTGTGGTTCTATTTGGCGGCAGCGAAACAGCAATCAGCTTAATTCGCTTGCTAACGAACCCACGCTTCAAAATACGACTGATCGAGAAAGACCTAAAGAAATGCCGCTCGCTCGCGGAACGCTTCCCTGAGGTCACCGTGATTCACGGCGACGCCACCTCCTTACGCCTACTCGAAGAGGAGCAAATAGGTAGTGCCGATTATTTCGTAGCCTGCACCAAAGACGATGAAGAAAATATCCTCACCTGCCTGCAAGCCGCAAAGCTCGGGGTGAACCATGTCCAGCTCGTCATCAATAAGGGCGACTACGACGACCTTCTCGGAATTCTTCGCACGATGCTGGGAATCGAAGTGGTGGTTTCACCGCGCAGCGCGACCGCGAATTTCATGGTGCGCAATTTATCCACTGATCGCACCATCACACTTGCCGAGATGCCAAATGATGGCGGCAAGATTATCGAGGTGCGCATCCAACATTCTAGCCCTTGTGTAGGGCGGCTGATAAAAGATATTCGCCTCCCGCGTGGCAGTCTGTTCGTCGCTCTCTTACATAAATTTAAAGCCAAGGTGCCTGCCGCAGACGACATGATCCTTGCAGGCGACCGCGTGGTCGTGCTCGTCACACCCGAAGAAGAAAAAGCCTTACTGGCTTGCCTTATATAAGCTGTGAATACTGCAATCATCTACCGGCTTTTAAGCTTGGTTCTACTTGCACTCGCTGGAGCCTTCGGCATCTGCATGCTCTCCGGCCTGGCGCTCGGGGAGACTTTCTCAGACCCCTCAATTATAGGCTTCTTGGATACGATTGGGATCACCCTAGGGATCTCTGCGATCTTTTATATCCTAGGGCGCAAGGGAGAGACTAAGCTCTTTCGTCGCGAGGCACTGGTTGCAATCGGGCTCTCTTGGATCGTAGCGACACTCGTTGGGGCACTCCCTTATATTTTTACGGAGCACTGCGACTACTCCGATGCCATCTTTGAAAGCGCCTCCGGGCTCACAACGACTGGAGCCACTGCATTTAGTGATTTCTATGAATTTCCCAAGAGTCTACTGATCTGGCGTTCCATGAGTCAGTGGGTCGGCGGCCTCGGCGTCGTCGTTTTCTTCGTCGCCATACTTTCTTCACTGGGCGCGGGTGCCAAAATCCTATTCAGTAATGAATCTTCAGGCACATCGGCAGACTTTGACCATGGCCGTATCCAGAGTGGAGCCACGCAGTTAATGATCTTTTACCTCGTCGCTTCCGCGCTCTGCCTTATCGCCTACAAACTCGGCGGCATGGACTGGTTTCAAGCGATTAACCACGCGATGACTACCGTATCCACTGGCGGCTTTAGCACCGAAGCCAACAGCATGGAACAGTTTCAAAGTCCCACGCTGGAATGGATCTCCATTTTCTTTATGGCAATCTGCGGCACGACCTTTGTCTACATGCTCCGCTTGCTCCGCGGTCAAACCCACATCTTAAAACAAAACCACGAAGTTTACTGGTTCTACATCCTAATCATCGGCAGCTCCGCGCTACTAACACTTTTTCTAGTGGATCAAACAGGCCTTTTACCAAGTCACGATTCCATTCGGGCCGCCACGTTCCAATCAGTTTCAATCATTACAACGACTGGCTATTCTTCGGCAAACTTCGACCTTTGGCTACCGCCCGCTAAGATGCTGCTCTTGATCATCATGTTCATTGGTGGCTGCTCTGGCTCGACGAGTGGCGGTGTCAAAGTCGTCCGTATCGTGATCGCCTTTCGCGCAGCAATGCGAAGCATCAAGCACGCCTTTCGTCCGAACATCACGATTCCTATGCGCATGGGCGGGCAGACACTCAGTGAACGGGCTATTCACAGCGTCATTCTCTTCCTAATACTGATGGTCGCACTACAGTTGGCAGCCATGCTCTTTGTCTCGGCGAGCGAACCCACACTGAGCTTTCTGGGCGTGTTCTCCTGCGTGCAAGCAACTCTTTTTAATATTGGACCAGGCTTCGAAGCAGTCGGCCCTGCCGAAAACTTTCAGCACCTCCGCAGTAGCACTAAAGTGTTCTTATCTCTACTGATGATCATCGGCCGTCTTGAGATCTACGCCATACTGGTGCTCTTCATGCCATCCGCATGGAAACGATTCTCTTGATCTAAGAAGAATTAGTCCTTAGTCCGAGGCCACAGGCTAGGTAAGCAAAATAAACCAACAAAACCTCCCAATAAAAGGAGCAAACTCGGCGCCCCCAATCCCAACGGAATAAATCCGACGAGCAACGCTGCGCCGGCAGCAATCAATGCAAAGGGCAACTGCGTCCAAACGTGATCCAAGGGCTCCACCCCAGCTGCAATCGACGCCACGATCGTTGTATCACTAAATGGACTACAATGATCTCCAAAAACCGCACCACTAAATACCGCGCCAATTGCAGCGACGACTAACCGATCACGTTCGCCATCCAGCGAATCTCCCGTCAGCGCAAAAATCACTGGAATCGCCAAGGGCATGAGCACGCCCATAGTTCCCCAAGAAGTCCCAGTAGAAAACGAAATCAATGCTCCCAGCACAAAGATACCAGCAGGCAGCAACGCCACAGGCATACGCCCCTCCAAAATAGAGCTCAACCACGAAGCAGTGCCAAGTTGACTGATCGCCGCTCCCAGCATCCATGCAGCAATCAAGATCAATACAGGTTTCGCAATCTCTACTGCACCAAAAACAAAGACACGGCTCACGCTACTGCCCGAGCGCGCCTTGCCATCAGACATCCAATAAGTGAACGCCGCCACAAGAGACGCACACACGCTCGACGCCACCAAAATCTGCGGCACATACACTTCTGCACGCCCATAAGCCTCAGCAAACTTGCTCAAACTAAACGGCAACAAGGTCTCCGTCCCTATCCAGTAGGTCAGCAGCGGAATGCTCAAGGTCAGCACACAAATAGGCACGATTGCGAATCCCCAATGACTACTAGCGCTCGAACGCTTCAACTCGTGAGGCTTCAAATTCGCATGGCGGGCACGCGCTTCCGCCCGCCCCATGGCTCCAGGGTTAAACTCGCGCCAGACACAGACCAGCGCCAAGGCCAATGCGAACCAGCAGTAGTAATTCGTCAGTAGCGATCTGAAGAAATAGCCATAAGCGCTCACCTCTTCGCCCGCCAACGAGAAACCCTCCCGAATCATCGACAACTGAAACGCAATCCAAGTCGAAATAAACGCCAAACAAGCAACCGCTGACCCGGTCGTATCTGCCAAATAGGCCAATTTCTCACGGGACACCCCGCAACGATCGGCAGCAGTGCGTAGCAATCGGCCGATCAACATCGTATTCGCCAAACCGTCAAAAAACACCAACAAGCCAAAACCAAATACAGTCGTCTGCATTCGCCGAGCGGGTGCCTTGCCCTCTCCAAGCAGTCGATGCACCAGCCCTTGCAAACCACCGCCCTTTTCTACCAAGGCAACAAATCCACCCAAAATTAAAGTGAATAGAATCGCACTCAACTTCCATGAGGAGCCAAAAATCGGCCCAAACTGCTCTGTGGAAAGTTGCAGGATGAACCCAGAAACAGTTCCTCCTGAAAGCAGGATCGCCCCCGCGACGCCTCCAGTCAACAAACCCACCATTGCGCTACGAGACAGTAAGACCACCACCAATGCGACGAAACTCGGCCACAAACTGAGTGCCTTAAACTCGAATCGCTCAACAACAAAGCTGAGCACAACAATCACGAAGATTGCGATCCAAGTCCGCTTTGTAATACCAGCTAGCACCACTTTAAGGCTGCCTAAAACCTACGAATTGTCCAGAACCTGCAGTAATTCTATTAAGACTCGGAAGCTTCCGTTTTCTTAGCCGCTTTGCGCGCTTTAATCCGGCGTTCAGCCTCAAGCATAATTGCCTCGCAGCCCTCAAATTTATGGTCGTCTAAGATCAAACGTCGCTCTTTGCCACCCTCCTCGTAGATCGCCACTGCGATGCCTTTGTTGTCCCACTTCTTACGATCGATTTTGAGGATGGAGTCTAAATTCACTTGCTTGCCATTCGTGCCTGTCACGACCTCGCCTTCTGCAGTCACGCGCAGCGTGTGGTTCCAAGCAATCCAAGCGAGAAAAAGCAAGCTGCCACCAACCATCACCCAGCCAATCGTGCGTTGCTCTTGAATGCCTGCCTCAGTGCGCTCCTTAGGAAACTTTTTCGCATAGCCTTTCTCCGCAGCATACTTCTCCCATGCAATAATCAAAGCGGGATTGTCCTCAGCAACCAGCTCCTCGCTCTTACTCAGGCCCTCGCGAATTTCGAGATACTCCGCATGCCGCTCCCCTTCAGCAGGCCAGTAGATATAGCCATCTGATAAAAACCATGCACCGATGCCAAAAACCATAAAAAAGAGGAACAGCATGCGCTTACGCCATGCCCCCGAAATCCGTGCATTTACTTCCATGCCAATATGTCTGCACTCATTCTCGTTCCCGTCCAACTCAATTTACATATTTAGGCTTATTTCGTCATAGACTGGTATTGGATTCGGCCCAAGTCGACCGCTAGAACAACTGGGCCTCAAACCGTCGACCAGCCCAACAGAAACAAATGGTGAATTGACACAGCATACTGATATTATTTTAATACCAGTATTAAATCGATACACATCCGCAACCTCAATGAGGACACGCTCACTCGCTTGAAGCATCGAGCAGCCCGGCACCGGCGCTCACTGCAAAAAGAAGTGGAATCACTACTCGAAGATGCCGCGCAGATGGCTCCTGCAGATGAACAAGCCACACTCAACCAAAAGTTGGTTCTCAAAACGGTTGCTACAGGAAAGCTAGCGAGCATTTGGGATCGCGAATCCATTTACGGTGATGACGGACGATAAAAGATGCTTCATCGATACGAACGTGCTTCTGGTCGCGTCGGACACCGATCGCCCGAACCATTCCGAAGCGATTCAGTTCCTAGAGTCTGGGCTAAGCGGCAAGACGCGCCTCTTTACAAATGGCCAAGTCTTTCGTGAATACCTAGTCGTCGCCACACGTCCAAAGAAACAAAACGGCTTCGGCCTAACTACGAGTGACGCCCTCAATAACCTCGAAGCCTTCGGCACATGCATCCAAATTCTTGACGAAAGCCAGGCCGTCGCACGACGACTCCAGCAATTAGTCACACGCCATGATCTAAAAGGTAAACGCATCCACGATGCCAACCTTGTCGCCACGATGCAGGAAAACGGGCTAACCTTGCTAAAGACCTACAATTCAGGAGACTTCAGCGTCTTTGAGAACATTCAATTCGTCGAATAGCGCCTTGCTCCGCAGCAATCAATTGCCAACAATTCTACACTTGCAATAACATATCAAGATATAATGATATGTTGATAATTAGATAATGAGCCAGTCCACACATACCAAGCCGCTAACTGCCAAAGGGCAGCAACTCGCCGATCTTTTCGCTGAACGAATCGTCTACCTCGATGGTGCCATGGGCACTATGATTCAGCAGCACAAGCTTGAGGAGAAGGACTTTCGCGACGAATCCTTTGCCGACGTTATAGGCGACTTGAAGGGTAACAACGACCTCCTCTCGATCACACGCCCCGATATTATTGCCGATATCCACCGCGCCTTCCTCGAAGCGGGTTCAGACATCATCGAGACCAATACGTTCTCTGGCACCACCATCGCCCAGGCGGACTACAAGCTCGAGCACCGTGTGCGCGACATCAACACCCAGTCCGCACGACTCGCTCGTAAAGTAGCCGACGAAGTTTCCGCCAAAGAAGGCCGCCCGACTTTCGTCGCGGGTGCCATCGGTCCGACGAATCGCACTTGCTCGCTCTCTCCCGACGTGAACCGTCCCGAGTATCGTGCCACCAGTTACGACGAACTTTACAAAGCTTACTACGAGCAAACTGCCGACCTCGTTGAAGGTGGCGTCGACCTCCTCCTACCAGAGACGGTCTTTGATACGCTCAACCTAAAGGCCTGTTTGCATGCCATCGCAGATTTTCAAGACACACTTGAAGAACGCATTCCAGTGATCGTATCCGTTACGATCACCGACCAATCGGGCCGCACGCTTTCAGGACAAACCGTTGAAGCTTGCTGGAACTCGATCCGCCACGCCAAGCCACTTTGCGTAGGCCTCAATTGTGCGCTTGGTGCCGACCTCATGAAGCCCTTCCTCGAAGAGCTCTCACGCGTGGCCGACACCTATGTTCACGTCTATCCCAACGCCGGTCTGCCAAACCCACTTGCTGCCACAGGCTACGACGAAACCCCCAACCATACAGGCAGCGCTGTAGGCGACTTTGCCAAGGACGGCCTTGTCAATCTCGTTGGCGGTTGCTGTGGCACCACGCCCGATCACATCGCGGCGGTGGTGAAAGAAGTTTCCCAATACGCGCCACGCGTCGTGCCGACAGCTGTGCCCGCGCAACGTCTCAGTGGACTCGAAGCCCTCAACATCATCGAAGGCAAAACCGAATTCATCAACGTCGGCGAGCGCACCAACGTCACCGGCTCTCCTCGCTTTAAGAAGCTGATTAAGAACGACGACTTTACTGGCGGCCTCGCCATCGCCCTCTCCCAAGTCGAGAAAGGCGCGCAGATCATCGATATCAATTTCGACGAAGGCATGCTCGACGGCGAAGCCTGCATGACTCGCTTCCTCAACCTCGTGGCCTCCGAGCCAGACATTTGCAAGGTGCCGATCATGATCGACAGCTCCAAGTGGTCGGTCATCGAAGCAGGCCTCAAGTGCGTGCAAGGCAAGTGCATCGTCAACTCCATCAGCCTCAAGGGCGGCGAAGACGAGTTCCGCGCGCAAGCCAAGAAGATCATGCGCTACGGTGCATCGGTTATCGTGATGGCTTTCGATGAAAAAGGACAAGCCGCAACCAAGGACGACAAAGTCGCCATCGCCGAACGCTCGTTCAAGATCCTCACCGAAGAAGTCGGCATGGATCCGCAGGACATCATTTTCGATCTCAACATCCTCACGGTCGCCACTGGCATGGAGGAGCATAACAACTATGCCGTCGACTTCATCGAAGCCGTCGAAGAGGTCAAAAAGCGCTGCCCCGGTGCCCGCACCAGCGGCGGTCTGTCGAACATCTCCTTTTCCTTCCGTGGGAACAACCCCGTGCGCGAAGCCATGCACGCAGCCTTCCTGCACCACGGCATCGCGAAGGGCCTCGACATGGCAATCGTCAACCCAGGCATGCTCATGCCTTACGACGAGATTGACCCAGCTTTCAAGGTGCTGGTCGAAGACGTCCTGCTGAACCGTAACCCGGAAGCGACCGAGAAACTTATCGATTTCGCCGAAGCCCTGAAGAACGGCACCGTCACCCTCGGCGCAGGCACGCCCGAGGAGCGCATCAACGCGGCCATGCTTGAAGGCATGAACACCTTGCGCGCGCTCTTCGAACGCGCCACCAAGGAAAAGAATCCCGAAGTCCTCGAAGCATTTCTCAAATCTGGTGCCGGAGCGATCCCAGCCGAAGCAGAAAAAAAAACGGCTGACGTAAAGGACGACTGGCGAAAAGGCACGGTCGAAGAACGCCTCTCCCACGCTCTCGTCAAAGGTATCGTCGCGCACGTCGATGCCGACACCGAAGAAGCACGCCTCAAATACAGCAAGCCGCTCGAAGTCATCGAGGGCCCACTAATGGACGGCATGAAAGTCGTCGGTAAGCTCTTCGGCGATGGCGATATGTTCCTCCCGCAGGTCGTGAAAAGCGCCCGCGTGATGAAGCGCGCCGTCGCTCACTTGCTGCCCTTCATGGAAGCCGAGAAGGCCGACGCCACAGCAAGCTCTAGCGCAGGTAAATTCCTCATCGCCACCGTGAAAGGCGACGTGCACGACATTGGTAAGAACATCGTCGGCGTTGTGCTCGCTTGTAACAATTACGAAGTCAAAGACCTCGGCGTGATGGTCTCTTGCGACGCCATTTTAAAAGAAGCCCAAGAATGGGGAGCCGACATCATCGGCCTTTCAGGCCTCATCACGCCGTCACTTGACGAAATGATTTTCAACGCCAGCGAGATGAAAAAGCGCGGCTTCACCCAGCCACTCCTCATCGGCGGCGCAACCACCAGTAAGGCACACACCGCGATCAAGATCGCACCGCACTACGACCAACCCGTCGTTCGTGTTGGTGATGCCTCCCTCGTGACTGAGATCTGTAACAAGCTGCTCAATCCGAAAACACGCAAATCCTTCACCAAGGAAGTCGAAGTCGAAAACATCAAACAACGCGAACGCTTCGCCCTCGCCAACTCGACCAAGGATCTTCTTCCAATCGAAGAAGTCCGCAAAAAACGCTACACCTGCGACTGGGAAAATGCCGACCTCAAGACACCTAACACAACCGGCGTGACCGTCAGCGATCACATCCCACTCGAAGAACTCGCCGAATACTTCGACTTCTCTCCCCTCTTCTGGACATGGGAGCTCAAAGGCGTGTATCCAAAAATCCTAGACCATAAGAAATACGGCGAACAAGCCCGCTCTATTTACAACGACGCCAAGGCGCTCCTCGATCAAATCATCAAAGAGAAACGCTTCCGCGCCCGCAGCGCAGTCGGCCTCTGGAACGCCAACTCCGTCGGCGACGACATTGAAGTCTACGGCGACAACGGCGACGTGCTCGGCAAACTGCACACCCTCCGCCAACAAAAGAAGAAAGCCAAGGGCGACACCTACTACGCCCCCTCCGACTTCGTCGCACCAAAAGAATCCGGCCGCCAAGATGCCTGTGGCGCCTTCGTCTCCTGTATCCACGGAGTGGATACATTTGCCGACGAGTTCGAAAACGCAGGCGACGACTATTCATCAATCATGATCAAAGCCATCGGCGACCGTTTCGCCGAAGCCCTCGCCGAATACACCCACCAGAAAGTCCGCAAAGAACTCTGGGGCTACGCAGCGGATGAAACACTCAGCAACGACGACCTGATCAAAGAAAAGTATCGCGGCATCCGCCCAGCGAGCGGCTACCCCGCCACGCCCGACCACACCGAGAAAGCAACCATCTGGGAACTCCTCGACGCCGAGAAAAACACCGGCGCCAAGCTCACTGAGAACTTCGCCATGACACCAGGCAGCTGCGTCAGCGGCCTCTACTTCGCCCACCCCGAAGCGAAATACACCCAAGTCGGCCCCATCAACAAAGACCAGATGGAAGACTACGCAGCCCGCAAAGCCCAAAGCCTAGAAGAAACCGAACGCTGGCTCGCACCGAACCGTGGCTATTAATTCGTAGAGGCATCACTTGTGACGCACGCATCGTTTACACATTACTTTCTCACGACTTCCCTCGGGAATACCACGTTAGCTTCGACTTGCGTGCACGACCGACCATGCGATGCTGTTCAACGATCTAAGACGTAGTTGAACCGCACTAAATGGACGAACATACACACGAACACCGCCCGATGTTTCTCTTCGGCTCTTACACGAGCCCCATGCCGAAAGTTACAGATGTTACTAAGGCAGTATTAAACGGAAATTACCGTTTTCATACTGACGGTCGCTTATATCCTGGAAAATGCTCAGCTAAGGAAAATTCAATCAAGGCCTTTATACGTTTCGTTTACGAAGAAACTGAAGCTACAAATTATGAGGATCTTGCATACATCATATCTGCATTATCGAAACAGGATGAGACTGACCGAGACCCGATAGTTAAACCTTTCTATAAAAGTATAATTAACGCGATAGTCGAACGTCCCGAACTTCAAGCTCCAGCGGAGCTAGGTATCCAATTCGATAAGAGCGAAATCATAAGTCTTGCACGGTCATGGATCGCATGGGTGGTGCATCAACAGCTCCAAAATATCGAAAGGAAGCAACCGATCGACCTAATCAATTTCTTCAATGCACTAGAGCTGAAACGAGATCCGGCGTGGATATGCACACTCAATCATGATCTCCAAACTGAAGCCGCTTTATATAATTTAGGAATCAAGTTCAATAATGGCTTCATTAAAACGGAGACCAAGCACCCTAGGTTCGAAGCGAATGAGATATTCCGAACGTCTAGCGATTCGAAACTGTTAAAACTACATGGCTCAATCAATTGGTTTTGGAAAAATCGAAAGTATCATGAAGTGCCAGTGCCACTTAGTATGGATGACGAAGACTATATTAACGACAACCCAGCATTCATCAGCGGTTCACTTAACAAGCTAGAAGACTATACTTACCAGATCTACCCATGGATATGGGCCGAATTTCAGAATCAATTATCAAAGACACGTCGTATTATCTGCAGTGGATACGGCTTTAAAGATTTGGGCGTCACAAGTCGTATTGATGGTTGGCTCAATGTATTTCCAGAAGCTCGATTGCTAATAATTGCACCTGATAACGCAGAAGGTGATAGCAACGGACTAATTGAAAACTGCCGTAAAGAGCGGATCGGCAATATCGGTGGATTCTTCAAAAAGAAGGCAGAATTCGGCAACGGCCATGAATATGATATCTGTTCCTCAAGAGAGGAAGTGCTCCAGTCAGCCGCACACATCGTAGTGCTAAATGAAAAATTTGAGAATTCTAGGAAGTATACTGACGCGCTCCGTTGGTTTGCATACGATTCCATGTAAACCCAAACTATATTCAAAACTTAAACATACTCATAAAAGTAACATATATTATTAGATAACACGATCCGAAGCTTTTCCCGTAAACTGACTGCTGCCCTTCGGGACAATGAACGCCACAAGAACCGACCAGCCAATTTACGGGCATCTGCCCTTTGTAAACTCCGCTTAATTGAATCCGCAATCCGCATAGACGATTTCAAACTTCCACCTAGCAATCGCCTCGAAGCGCTCTCTGGTGACCGCAACGGCCAGCACTCTATCCGAATCAATCAACAATACCGTATTTGCTTTCGTTTTATCGACGGACACGCCGAGGCTGTTGAAATCGTCGACTACCACTAAACCCTATTTAATATGAGCACTCGCACTCAAACCATTCCTGAGCCACATCCTGCCGAAATCCTACTGGAAGAGTTTATCAAGCCAGCAGGGATCACCCCTTATCGCGCGGCCAAAGACTCTGGGATCTCCCAACCGACGATGAATCAAATCGTGAACGGCAAGCGCCCGATCTCGACTGAAACCGCACTTCGGCTGGCGACCTACTTCAGCACAAGCTGTGAGCTCTGAGTAAACCTGCAGAAAAACTACGATCTACGTATCGCTCAACGAGAGTTACTGCCCCAGATACAAAAGGTGGTAAAGCCGCTGCACGTAGGTGCAGCATGATCACAGATTGTGGCCTTATACCGAATGAAAAAAATGTTTGATCGGGTAGCGCTGACTGGCCTAACCAGCACGATTGAAAGCTGCAGGCTCATCGGATGAATGCGGCGTGGGCCACACCGCGCTACCGAATACGAACGTATAAGGATCCAACTTTACTGAATTTGGTTTATAGCCGTCTGAGACCATTTTGCTGGCCTCAACAATATGGTTAAAGCCATCACTAGATCGTTTTCCCGACGTCGGGAAAATGATCGAATCCCAGGGAGGACCCGCACCATTGCCTCTTATTTAAATGGATTTTTGGGGAAGGGAACGAGCACTCCATCACCATCGTCAAAAGCACCTCCGAAGGGCGGTTTTGTGCAGAGCTGATTGTAATAGGCTTTGGCGGGGAACTTTTCTTTGAGAGACATACAGCAATAATTCAACAAATGCATTTCGATCTCATTTGGCGGTATCGGCCCATCTGGATCTGATGCCAAATCCAAGGCGCATTCCTTCAACTGCTTCATCGTGCCGACTAAACGGCGCGGATTACCTTTAATTAATCGCGTGTGCGTCGAGACGTTTGCTGGCAAAACCAGCCCTTGGGCTTTGAGTGAACTGAGAAACGCTCCTTCAAATTCACAGATTAATGAGTCAAAATCATTACTGAAACCGTGGCAGATAAACGTTAAAAAGGTTGCGGAGTTGGTAAACAAAACAGCGTGTTGCTCGCCTGCGGGATCACTAATCAAATGCTCACAACGCCAGACCGACCACCAGTCCTCTGGCAATTGATAATACGTATCTGGATAGACCGCCTCCTTGGCGATATTGAAATGCTCCTGCACTTTTCCACTCACGTATACGAAGAAATCCAGCTCTTCGGTAAAATCTTTTGGTGCGATCATAGTTATATTTGGGACTGCGACCAATCCTCTAGAATCAGTCTTGGGATTTTGCTAAAGTTTTTGAGGTTGAGCGTCGCAAGAGCCAGGCCATTGGCGAATGCGGTAGCTCCAATCAGTAGGTCAAATTCACCAATACTCAAACCTTTGCTTTGGGTTTGAGCTTTAATCTTCGCATAGCTTTCGATCACTTTTCGGTCCAAGGGTAGGCGCACGAGTTTACTTTTTAGGTAGTGCTCGTATTCGGCCTATGAGCAAGTGCAGCCTAACTTTTCTAGACCAAAGAGCCTTCGGCTTCGCAGATTGTTGAAATCGCTAAGGCCTGATCGCCGAGTGCTGACCAACCGCTCTCGACCCTAGGAACCGGTGTTTTCCACATCACATAAGGCGACCATATCCATAGAATAAATAGTCTAACTATATTAAGCATGGAAATGCAGATCCAAACTGCGCATGGATACCTGCAGCTCACTTTTGCTACGACGGCAACGACGGAGCGTTGCCCTTCACTCTAAATGGCTATTAAACATAGCGCGACTTCACTGAACCAAACTTGATATACGAGATATGCCGCACACAGCAGACCACACACCGACACTGAGCATCCAGCAGCTGACACTTCGCCGAGGCGATAAAACGATTTTGAGACATATCGACTGGCAGGTTGCACCTGGAGAGCACTGGGTGATTCTGGGTGCGAATGGCTGCGGCAAGACCTCACTGCTTTCAGCGCTGACGGGCTACATGAGCGCAAGCTCTGGTAAGATCCAGTGTATGGGCGAAGACTTCGGCGCGGCCGATTGGAGCGAAGTGCGGCAACGAATTGGAATGGTCAGCAGTAGTCTGACTCGGCGTGTGCCAGCAGAAGAACCGGCCATCGAAACGGTTTTGAGCGGTGCGACGGCACAGCTTGGATATTGGTCGAGAGAACATACTCAAGATACCGCGAAGGCTCTGCGCTGCCTCAGCAAGCTACGCGTTCGCACGCTTGCCGATCGCGCATGGGGCATTCTCAGCCAGGGTGAACGACAAAAGGTTTCTATCGCCCGCGCGTTGATGGCAGCTCCAGAGTTGCTCATTCTCGATGAGCCCTGCGCAGGGCTCGACCCAGTCGCGCGCGAGCGCTTTCTCATTACCTTGCGCAAACTCGCACAGTTGAAGCAAGCCCCTGCCCTCATACTCGTGACTCATCACATCGAGGAAATCTTTCCAGAAATCACCCATGTGCTACTCATGAAAAACGGAAAAGTGCTGACGCAAGGACCTAAGAAAGATGTCCTCTCCTCACAAAACCTCAGCCGAACGTTCGGAGCTCCCGTGAGTGTGCGCAACAGCCCCAACAAGGAACGCTGGAATCTACAACTGGATGCATAACATACAAGTCACTCACAACAGAGGCCACTCACGTTTTGAAATCACCATCGAGGATGCCAACGCGGTGCTCGATTACACACTCGCCGACGGTCTAATGACGATCACGCACACTTTCGTGCCACCTGAACTACGTGGGAAAAACATTGCAGGACAACTTGCAAAAGCGGCCTTCGAATTTGCACATGCAGAAAACCTAAAAGTCGTTCCACAATGTTCTTATATCCGGGTCTATGCGAGGCGTCACCCTGAAGTTCAACGCATCCTTTTGGATTCCCAGTAGAGCATTCAAACGCTACGACTTATATGCCTTAAAGAAGTGCAATGACCAATCGTAGCTCGCCTCTCCAGTCTTTACTGAGATTTGAGGATTCAAGTATCGTCGTATCGCGTCAGCCACTTGGAGAGGCTGTGCATTCACCATCCCAAATATTAAGCGCGAAAAGGTCACCATTTCATCTTCGCTTTCAAAGGTCCATTGATACGACTCCAATGCCTCTTTACAGTCGATAAACCCACGCATGTGAAATTCCTTAGTCAAGTAACCTGATTCTATGAAACTCCCGTCATGGCCTCCAGGAGTATATGCATTCACGGCTTCATTTAGAAACGCAGCATTATCTGAGCCAGCCGCCACGTCCCCAATCACAATACGCCCACCAGGCTTAAGTAAGCGTGCCCATTCATCAAAAACACAATCGCGGGCTTCAATATGGTGTAACGCTGCCAGATTTAGCACCACATCAACACTTTCATCCTGAAGAGGAATCTCTTCAAGCGGCGAGTTATAGACTGTGAATCGATCTGGGATGAAGTCTGAAAACATAGTCGATGGTTCAACGCATAAAATGCTTACAGCATCTGGCATCACGTCCTGCTCAAGACACACAGCATCAAAACCACCGCCCGCTGCCACTACCAGTATGGTCTCTCCCCCAACAGGTTCGAGCCAACGAAGCATTGCATCACTTTCCATATGACGAGCTCTCGGCGCGAACTGATGTGCGTCGTTATACAACTGCCCACGCTGATCAAATATTTCTTTGTAATTCATCGCAACGACTTGCCTCGAAATCTAATGCCCTACGGTATCAGCATACACAATCAACTTCGGCATATAATTAAACCCAAACGATGCAAAGGCGTTTCCCGAACAAGATTTTAGCTTCCGTAATTACTGGTCAATCAGGCACATTTCTAATGCATCGCATTAGAAATGTGCTCACCTGACGGGGGTCCGTGAAACGCTTAGGCGACAAGCGCACATCGCTGCCTGTCAGCCCTGCAGTCACGTATGTTCATACGCTCCCTTGCGCTTCAGTTGCGGAGCACACTTCTCATCCTAATGCATAATCTGGGTCAAACTATATGAGTCAGCCATAGTGTCAGTCATAATTAACGCTCTCACCATCAACTCACAAAAAAAGGGCGACCAAACGGCCGCCCTTCCAAATTACAAACCAACACTAATCAAAAATTAGAATTCGTAGATCGCTGAAACCGTCCAACGAGATCCAAACAATGAGACGTTATCGTTGAGCTCTTTTTCGTAAGCAACACGAAATGCAGAATTTTCGCAGAAAGGACGCACCTCGGCACCGATAGCGATCGTATACACGTCATTCTCACCACCTCCGTAAAGGCTACCTGCATCCACACCTGAAACGCCGAGGCCTCCCTCATCGTCTGAAAAATAACCATTTATTTCGACTACTGGGCTCAACCAATCGGTCAAATAGTAGTCCGCATGCAAGTGTAGCATATACATATCGGAATTACCTGCGAGTCCATCAGAGTCATCTTCTGCGAGGATCGCATTTACTGTCGCTCCTAGGTGTAACCTACCAAAGCCCTTATTCGCAGAAAGCCAAAGTCTAAGCTCATTGGTGTCTTGGAGCACATCGATGTCGCCGATACCAAATTCATAGCCGATACCTGCTGCCATGTGGAAATTGTTTTCCCAATCTTGAATGAATGCCCATTTCAGGCCTGCACCTAGGTCGTTAAACCCTTCATTATTACCCAGTATTGCGGCACCATCAAACTCAGTGTAGCCGTCTTTGTAGGCAACGAATTGAAGACTTTCCGTCAAAGCGACGCGAATTTGCAACGCCATCACAGTGACATCGCCACCGAGCGTATCATTACCAAACTGATGATTGAGATACCAAGCGCGCAGATCGGTGGTGACAAAGGAGTCTTCATTAAAATAGGGCGCTGTAATCGGACGCACAAATTTGTCTTCAGCAGCTGGTTTTTCAACGTTTTCACCAAAAAGGACGAAACCGTCAGAAGCGTTTAGAACGGACCCCGCAGCTAGTAAACCGAGAGATAAGAGGGATAGTTGTTTGTTGTTCATAGTAGTTATCGTTAATAGCATTCAAATAAGTAATACTTATCCTCATCGTCAACAAGAAAAGCATAGCTAATTTAAGTTTTTCTAATACTGAGGTCTCTTTACTTTACCAAAGCACTGTAATCCTAAAGTATACAGGCAATGGAACCTCTGCGCACCTCGTTGATTTTAGCGATTCTCTTCGGATACTCATCACTGAAGGGGGCAACATTTAAAGCCACTCCAGAGCGCTATCAGGTGTTTCAAAGAGTGTCAGAGAAGAAGGACGACACATTCACCTATGGCTTTCGTGCCTTTTGGGGGCATGAGCGCTCAAATAAAGCACTCAACCGACTCTCTATTCTATCTGAGAATCAATACGACTACCCCACTCCAGAATCTGGCTGCGGGCCGACCGCGATGCTCAATATACTCATCTGGTATGAAAAGTTTGGCCTCATCAAAGCACTCAGTCGCGATGCAAATGTGCACCAATATAAGCTAAACTTGTTCAATGAAATCGATCGACGGCTCAGCACCTACGCTGGGCAAACGCGAGCCGAGTTAAACGGAACCAGTAACTTCAACACGATGATAGTGATGGACGAACTGGTATCCGAACGCTCGGAGGGAGTGCTACGGCTCCATTCAAAATCGGTCGAGGCTCCGCTGACCTTGCAGGATTTTTTCGATATTCAACCTAATTTTAGGTCTGGTTATTTAATTGTCCGCGCAAAGGACCCGAGAACCAATAACCTTCGTAGTATCACCCACGCAGTCACCTTCATTCGAGCCGATCGCGCAGGCTATATCACTCTAGGAACGTGGGGTGAAATCTATCGAGGGGTTCTCAAAAAGCGCGGAGCCAGCCAATGGTTCATCCCCACCGATCGTAACCAGCAAGAACTGAAGATCGTGAGCCTCATTCAATTTATACCTTTTAAACCAATAACTCCCGCAGATCATTCACCACAGTAGGAGTGGGTGCCAGTGGCTTATCCGCCTCTGACGGTAGATAAGCAAAATGAGCACCTACGTGCAGAGCCGCGACGTGATCTGCGTTGGCATCCCCAACAAAAAGAGTGTGATCTGCAGCCGCAGCTGTCTCAGAAAGTATACGTTCCATACTTTCTGGCTTTCCTGGGGGCGAGCCAATGATGGCATCGAATAAAGCAGTGCCACCTGTCGATTCCAGCATCGCTTCCAAAGGCTCCTGCGGAGTTCCAGAAAGCACATATAGAGGCAGCCCCGCGTCACGACAGTGCCGCACAAATTCCCTAGAGCCTTTACGCCAAGGTGCTGCCGCGCAAAGCGGTTCGCAAATCTCAGTAAAACGCGCGACCTCTTCTATCAGGAATGACTCAGTCACCGCCTCACCCACGATCACTTCATAAAAACTACTGATGTGGTGCAGACGTGATTTACCAAATCCAGCCATGACCCTCTGCATAAATGCGTCGCGGTAATCGCTGTAGCGCTCAGGCACCCACTCTCGAAAGGCTGCAATCTTCGCAGGCATGGAATCCAACAAAACGCCATCGCAATCAAAAACTATTAAATCAATCGGCCTTACGGAACCAGCGAGCATTAAATCCATCACACTTACTTGCCGTGCATGTAGCCGCATGACAAATGCCGATTTACTTTTTTCCTTCCACCGAGGGCATTAGTCATTAGCCATTGCATTCATTATGAGTCATCACACATTAGCAACTCACCTATGAGCCTATTTCAAGCTACACTCTTTACCGGAATCTTCCTAATCGCTTTTGGTGCGCATTTTCTGTGGCATGGCATGGCCTCTGAGAAAGGTGCAAAGGCCTTTCCTCGCTCAACAATTGCGGCCTACCTGCTCATGGGTGTCTCAACTGCGTGGTTTCTCTACAAAGTCATGCACCTAGGACCCGCAGATTTCGGACAGTATAAAAAGATCATTTTTATCATCTTCTTAGTCGTTGCACTCGGATCGTTTTACTTCGTGCCCGACTTTCTTGCCGTGCGTGGCCTGGCAGCGCTCACCCTTCTGACTGCAGGAGCACTCCTTGATGCCGCCTACATGCAACTGCCACAGGCTCGACTCTTCTTGGTCACATTCGTATACATTTGTATTATTGCTGCGCTGATTTTTGGGGCCAGCCCCTACAAATTGCGCGACTTCTTAGATTGGCTCTACCGATCCGAAGCTAGACCTAAAGTCTTTGGAGCCGTATTCGCTCTTTACGGACTGATTCTCACAGGTGTTGCCTTCTCTTATTGATCCAGTGAACTCGGGAAAGCTCATTATCGTATCTGGCCCCGCAGGCAGTGGTAAGACCACTGTGTGTGACCGTATGCTCGCGGAAATTCCAGAAGTGGAACGAGTGGTGACTTCGACGACTCGCAAGCCTCGGGGAGGTGAGACCGACAAGGTTGATTACTACTTCTTTGACCACGAAACCTTTGAAGCAAAAATTGCAGCAGGCGAGTTCTACGAACACGCGCATGTGCACAGCAACCTATACGGCACCTTAAAAAGCGAAGTTCAAGACAAGCTGGCAGCTGGCACAGATCTGCTGCTCAACATCGACGTGCAAGGCGCCGCGCAAATGCGCGAGACCGCTAACAACGATCCTCTCCTCAAAGGCAATGTCATCACCGTCTTTATCATGCCTCCAAGCACTGATGAGCTCGAAGCTCGCCTTCGAGGACGCGGCACCGACGCCGAAGACGAAGTTCAACGCCGTATGCAAGTTGCCATCGACGAGATGCAGCAAAGCGAACATTACGATCACATCATACTAAGCGGTAGCAAAGACGAAGATTTCGAGGCGCTGAAAGCGATTTATCGCGAGGCGAAAGCTTAATCCATCTCGGGAGCGTCGAGCTCAACCCGACATTCATGCCGCGTTGGCAGCGAGCCAAACGCTGCCCTCCAAAATTCTCGACGGAGAACGCTTCCTGTGCGTCCCTACAAGGTCTTCAAAAACCCACGCCAGCTTCCAGTTTCGGAAATATCCTTCGCTGCGTTTGCCGCTGCTGATTCGCAGAGAAACCCGTGCACCTTACGACCATCTTTGAGCTCAACATGCCCAAGCCCTAGCGGTTGCTGAATCGTTGATAGAAATTGACCGAGCGACGCCTTTGGAAAAAGCCACTCCTCGGCTGTAATCGATACCCCACCATCGGAAACACGGAGTATCCCAGGACGATGCGGCGCCGGCTCTGGCAGATAAACCATCTTGTAGTTCGAAGCGGTTTGCACCTCCGAGACGAAGCGACCACCCAACCGCTGAACTTGGCTGTTTAGTGGAAGTCCGCTCATATGCGCACCAAAAAGTAAGATTGAGAGCTGATCCGCACCATCAAGCGCAACCGGACCCTTGTCGGCGATCTCTATTAAAGCTTTATCAGCATCGCGAGGCGCAATCCATGTGATACCAAACGGCAAACCGCTGGCGGTCTCGCCGGCGGGTGTCGCGAGGGCGCAAAGATCGAGCAAGTTCATGAAATTGGTATAGTAACCAAGCGTTGAGTTCGGCCCGATGGGGTCGGCCTCCATTTCGGCGAGCGTTGGGAAGCCACCAGCGGTTGGCGTTACGATTGCCGCGAGCCCATCCCAAACGGATTCACTTTCGCGCTTTAAATCGGCTAGCTTGTAAGTGGCAGCAAAGGCTTCAACCGCAGTGTTATTCAAGCCACCGCCCACAATCGTTTTGGTCGCAGGAAAAAAGTCGTCGGGATTACTTTCAAGAAAATCCTTCAGTGCTGCCGTGCGCTCCGAAACCCAAGGGCCTTCATAGAGCAACCGGGCGGCTTTCAAAAAGGGTTCGAAATCGATTTCAACGATCTCCCAACCTTTGGATTTGAGGTCAGCGACCGCGCTCACCCACGCGCCTTCATAACCAGCATCACCAAAGAACATTAGTTGCTCGGCTTGAGGAATCCCAATCACTTTTGAGATAGGTAACGCCGTATCCAAAGTCGGCTGCGAATAGGCATCGTCCACATCATAGCCCTCGGCAACTTTAAGCACTAATTGGCTGTCAGCTGCGTTAAGCGCAAAAATCGAAATACAGTCTAAGGTGCGACAGGCTGGCACGAGTCCGTTGGTGCTCAGTCGACCCTTGCTCGGCTTTACGCCCCAGAGTTTGTTGAAGGCAGCGGGCACACGACCCGAACCTGCGGTATCGGTGCCAAGTGAAAAGCTTACCAAGCCTTCTGACAAAGCAACCGCCGAACCACAGCTCGACCCACCAGGCACACGATCGGGCGCATACGGATTTCGCGGTGCACCATAGGGTGTGCGCACTCCCACCAATCCTGTCGCAAATTGATCGAGGTTGGTCTTACCGATCGGAATGGCTCCCGCTTCTATCAGCTGGGCGACTACGGGCGACGATTCCTCCGGCATATATGCATAGGCTTTACATGCCGCCGTGGTCGGCACCCCCGCGAGGTCAATGTTATCCTTAATCGCAAATGGAATACCGTAAAGTGGCAACGACTCCGCATCTTGACCATCGAGATACTCGAGATACGGCTCCAACTCCTCTTCTGTGAGTAGATGAATCCAAATGTTAGGATTCTCCACAGCTACAATTCGTCTCCGAATATCCGCAACCAACTTACGTGGTGTGAGTTCACCGCTTTGGTAGCCAGCTTTGAGCGTCTCAATATCTAAAAGTGTGTTCATATTATTTTAATTGTAGGCCCTTGCTCGCAGTGCGCCGCGAATTGGCCTCAAGGTATCGCGCACGTGCGAGCCTTCGTATCTAATAGTTAAACTGGTTCGATTCCAAACAACACCTGCCCTGGTGACATGGCTTGACCTTCTTTGCACTGCACAGAAATTAACTTCCCTGTAACGGGTGCATCGACTTTGATTTCCATTTTCATAGATTCCAAGATAGCGAGTGTTTCGCCCGCTTCGACCATCGTGCCTTCTACGGGGATCAAAACCTTCCAGACGCTACCAGCGACTGGACTTTCTACAGGCTCGGCTCCATCAGGCAAGGCCGCCACTTCTTCGATCATGCCGCCGCCCTCTTCTTCCACATAGGCAGACAAGCCGGCCGCATCCCAACGATCACGCTCTTCGTCAAACGCCTTTTGCTGCTTGGTCTTAAACTTGGCAATGCTTTCCTCGTTGGCCTCTAAGTAATCTAAATACTCTCCGAGACTGAATGAAGATTCTTCAATCTTCGGCTCAAAGCGTCCTTCTGGGAAATCATGCCGTAGCGTCTGTAGCTCTTCCGCCGAAACCGGATAATAACGAATCTGGTCAAAGAATCGCAGCAACCATGGCTTACCCTCTTTGAACGACTTCGTTGTGTTATATCGATTCCACATCTGCACCGTGCGACCCACAAACTGATAGCCCCCCGGGCCTTCCATTCCGTAAATACACATGTAAGCGCCACCAATACCCACCGCATTCTCCGGCGTCCACGTGCGCGCTGGATTATACTTCGTTGTGACTAGGCGATGACGTGGGTCCAGCGGCGTAGCCACAGGCGCACCGAGATATACATCGCCAAGCCCCAGCACCACGTAACTCGCATTAAACACAACAGCATACACATCTTCTCGCGTATCCAAGCCATTGATACGTCGAATAAACTCAATGTTATCTGGACACCATGGCGCGTCGGCGCGCACCGACTGCACATATTTATCAATTGCTTCTTGCGTCGACGGGTCATCCCACGAGAGCGGCAGGTGCACGACGCGAGATGGCACGGTGACATCCTCAAGCGGCGGCAGCTTGGAATTCACCAATTGGATCCAAGCTGCGACCGATTCAGCGCTCACTTTTCCAGGATCGAAATGAACCTGCAGCGAACGAATGCCTGGCGTCAAATCTTCGACTGCTTCAAAGCACTCTTTCATTAATGCCTCGTAAAGCACGTGAATATGAAAGCGTAACTTAAAGTCCAAGGCCATGGGGCCAACTTCAGCGAGCACGTAGGCATCCCCCGCTTGGCGTATTACCAAGCGATCAGCCCCTTCACCTTCATCACAGAGAATCGCGTCTTGTGGATCGGGAATCTGCAAACGACTCGAACTTGTGAAGTCTGTATCCAAAGTTACGATACTTTCTTCGTGTAGATTGCGCAAGTTCTCTGCCTCTTCACGCGACACACAACGAAAGCGCACTGTATCCCCAGGCTTGAGTTGGCCCATCTTCCAGCGCTCTGACTCAATGATGGTAGCCGGACAGACGAAACCACCGAGGCTCGGGCCGTCAGGACCCAAGATCACCGGCATGTCGCCCGTAAAATCAATCGCCCCTATTGCATAGGCGTTATCGTGAATATTTGAAGGATGTAGGCCAGCTTCTCCGCCGTCGGTGCGTGCCCACTCTGGCTTAGGGCCGATCAAGCGGACGCCTGTGCGGGCGGAGTTGTAGTGGACCTCCCACTCGTTTTCAAAAAAGGTTTCGATATCGCTCGGCGTAAAGAACTCAGGGGCGCCGTGTGGACCGTAAAGCACCGCGATGTCCCATGTATGAGACAATGGCGGTTGTTTGTCTGTAGGCAAAATACGATAGTCTTCGTCCGATTCGTCGGCAGCGACGGAGCGCTGCCCTTCAGCTAAATGCAGAACATCACCCAGACGTAGCGCGCGACCACCGTGGCCACCAAATTGCCCAAGTGTAAACGTCGAGCGACTGCCGAGATATTGTGGCACATCGACACCACCAGCGATGCTGAGATAGCTGCGCACGCCAGCACCACTGAGTTTTCCAATATCTAGAATTGAACCGGCAGGCACCTCAAAAGGCTTGTAGTAATCGACAGGTGCATCGTCGAGGGTCGCGGTCATCACTGCACCGGTTAATACGACGATCGCTGTAGTGTGAAACTGAATACGTGGGCCTGTTGCCGTAATTTCAAGGGCTGCTGCATCTTCAGGATTTCCGAGCAAGCGATTACCAAGTCGAAAGGACAGCGAATCCATGGGACCAGAGGGCGGCACTCCGACCTCCCAGTATCCAACGCGACCGGGGAAGTCTTGCACGGTGGTCATCGTGCCGGAGCGTAGGATCTCAAAACTCTTTGGTTCATACTCGTGCTCGGTGAGGCTCTTTGTTACGATATGCCCTTGCTTGAAGACATCGCCTGCGACCACGGATTCTAAATAGCCAAGATTCGTTTCGATGCCGTCCACATGCGTGGCTTCAAGCGCGTCTGCAATCGCAGTGACTGCTGCGGGACGATTTTCCGCGTAGACTTGAATCTTGGCTAAGAGCGGATCGTAGTAAGGACTGACTTCAGTGCCCGATCGGATCCAGTGATCGCAACGGATGCCCTCGGGGAATTCAACACGTGTGAGTAGGCCACTGGATGGCTGAAAGTCTTTCTGTGGGTTCTCAGCGTAGAGGCGTGTTTGAATTGCATGCCCTTTTTGTGGAATGATCTCTGTCTCGTTGGACAGGGTGATGTCGCCTGCCGCGAGTTGCACCATCCAACTCACTAGGTCGACACCCGTCACGAGTTCCGTCACACCATGCTCCACCTGCAGGCGTGTATTCACTTCTAAGAAGTAGAATTCATGACTGTCGTTATCATAAATGAATTCGACCGTGCCTGCAGAGCGATAGTTCGCGGCTTTGGCTAGGCGAAGTGCGGCTGCTTGTATTCCAGCGATGACCTCGTCGCTCACATTAGGTGGCGGGGTTTCTTCAATCACTTTCTGATTACGGCGCTGTGTCGAACAATCGCGGACGCCGAGTGAGACAACGTTGCCTTGCCCGTCGCCGAAGACTTGCACTTCGAGGTGACGCGCATGGGTAACAAACTTTTCGAGAAAAATACCGCCCTGTCCGAAGTGACTTTGACTGAGGCGTTCCACACGGTCGTAGCACTCAAGCAGTTCTTCTTCGGTAACACAGATTTGCATCCCGATACCACCCCCCCCTGCGGTGCTTTTCAGCATGACTGGATAGCCGATATCAATGGCAGTGGCTTTTGCGACCTCGACGTTTGGCAAAAGTGGGCTTCCAGACAATAAAGGCACCGAATTTTCTTCAGCAAGACGCCGTGCTTCGTGCTTTAAACCAAAGGCGAGCATACTCGCGGCCGTGGGTCCGATGAAGGCAATGCCTTGTGTTTCGCATGCTCGCGCGAAGTCAGCATTCTCACTGAGCAAACCATAGCCTGGATGAATCGCTTCGGCATCACAGTATTTGGCTATTTCGAGAATCGTATCGCCTTTGAGATAACTCTCACTGACGGCGGGTGGACCTATTCGATAGCTTTCGGTTGCCATCGAAACGTGCGGGGCATCGCGGTCGGCGTCGGAGTAAATTGCGACAGATTGCACCCCGAGTTCGTCGAGGGTTCGAATAATACGGCAGGCGATTTCACCTCGGTTAGCTATGAGAACTTTAGAAAACATGTTGAAAGAAAATAGTCATGTGCCCGCTTGCGAGCGCCCGATATGGAAGTGAGGCAACGCAGGCGCGAGCCAGCTCGCACGCCACGAAAGCTAGTGGTCACTCATCCCAGAGAATGACTTCGACCGGTGTCGGGTTGTAGCCATTGCAAGGGTTGTTGAGTTGTGGACAATTAGAAATAAGGCAAATGACATCGCGCTCGGCAACGAGCTCGACGTAGCGACCCGGTGCAGAAATGCCGTCTTCGAAGGTGAGCTTCCCTTCAGGTGTCACGGGCACGTTCATGAAGAAATTAATGTTGCACGTGATGTCGCGCTTGCCGAGATCTGGCCCCCAATGCTGGATACCGCAAATAAAACTATCGCGACAGGCGTGCATATGCTCTTTGTCGTGGGCGTAACGCATCGTGTTACTCTCCCGCGAACAAGCGCCGCCAACGGTGTCGTGACGCCCACAAGTGTCCGCAGTAATCGTTAAGAGTGGATCACCTTGGCTGGAAATAAGTGTGGTGCCTGTAGTCAGATATAAGGCCGCTTGGCGCTGAATGGTGTCGGATGCGCTGTAACGATTCTCGGGATCTTTGGCATCGTAGAAAAGCGTGTCAGCCGCTTGGTTTCCTTCGAGATCTAAGATGCGGAGCGTCTGGCCCTGTTTGATTTCGTGAACCCAAAAGTCGCCTGCGAGGATGACTTTTCGGTAGATGGCGTCTTCTGTGGAGAGTGGACTTTCGGTAAGTATTGACATGTAGAAATGGGAACTTCGAACGTCCAACTTAGAACGTCGAATGGTGAATTAATGACTTTGTTTCTGATTCAAAACTGGACGTTGAACGTTCGAAGTTAGACGTTCCCAATCCCTTAGAAGCGAAGCTTGTGATAGGTCTCAGTATTTTCGAAGGCGCGTAGGTTTTCAGGACGCGATTGGAAGCATGGGTCGTCGGTGGTGGGCGCTTGGGACTTGAAGACTTCCAGCTGCACATCGCCAGGTTCGTAATTTGGATTTGGATCAAGTGGATGCTGGCAGGTGTTGAGCACCACCAAAGTATCCATTTCGAATCGTAGGTCGACGTAGCTGCCAGGCTTGGACGCGCCAGGCACATAGCTCAACTTGCCTTCCTCGTCGGTAACGACTTTTGAAAACCAATTCAAGTTCGGCACGAGGTCGCGTTTACCCATCCCCCATTTGGCGAGTTCAATCTGAAACGCACGGCGCGCATCACGGTAGCACGCATCATGGGCATCTTGGTAGGTCTTGATGCCATATTTCTTTTCAACCAGCGCTGCGTCTGAGCAACCACACACGGTGTCGTGCCAGCCTGCGGTGTCTGCAGTAATGGAACAAAAGAGGCGACCCATGTCGGAGTGCACGCAGAACGGAGCTGTGAGATAAAAGATGTGCTGTCCCTTCAGCGTGTCGGGCATGTTGTAGCGTTCTTCTTTTTCGAGTGCGTTGTAGAGCAGCATGCCGACATTGGCTTTACCTTCGATGTCTGTGAGTCGAAGCGTTTTGCCCCGACCGATGACTTTTGACCACATGGTGCCGCCGTGGAGTTTTTCTGTGTGTAACATTTTTTAATGGGTAATGAATGATGGCTAATTATTAATCTTACGGGATTTTAATAGAGTCGGGCGTATTGATCGATTTCCCATTGGCTGACACGCTGGTGATACTGGCGCCATTCCTCGGATTTGTATTTAATAAACTCGTTACGGAGTTCCGAGCCGAGCACTTCTTCGACGAAGGGGTCTTCAGCAAAAGCAGCGACAGCTTCGTCGAGGCTGCGAGGCAGTTCGCAAATTCCACGCTCAGCGAGTTGCTCGGGTGAGAGCTCGTAGAGGTTGTCCTCCTGCGCCTCGCCCGGATCGAGTTGCTCTTTGATGCCTTGCAGACCTGCTGCGATCGCAAGCGTTGCAGCGAGGTATGGATTGCAAGCTGCGTCTGCGTTACGAGACTCCACACGCCCGCCACCCATGGGAACGCGCAGTGAGTTGGTGCGGTTGTTACTGCCGTAAGAATTGAATACTGGCGCCCATGAATAGTAAGACATGAGGCCCTTGCGAACCAACCGCTTGTAACTGTTGACCGTCGGTGCAAAGGCGGCACAGAGCGCGGGACCATGTTTCAGAATGCCCGCACTGAATTGATAGCCGAGCTTGGAGAGGCCAAGGCCGCGTGAATCGTTTGGATCTTCAAAGAGGTTTTTGCCGGTCTTCGAATCGGCAATCGACATGTTAAAATGGGCACCACTACCTGTTTTATCCGCAAAGGGTTTCGGCATAAAGGTGGCGAGTAGCCCTTCTTCAGAAGCGTATTGCTTCGCCATCATGCGGAAGAAGATGAAGCGATCACACATGGTGAGCGCGTCGGCGTATTTGAAATCGAATTCAAACTGCGAATTGGCGTCTTCGTGGTCGAGCGAATAAAGATCCCAACCAAGGTCATTGATCGTGGTCGCCATCTTATCAATCCATTGATAGCGATCCATAAATCGTTTCACATCGTAGCAGGATTTTTCAAGATCGTCGTCGCTGTTGGGAATTTCTAGCTGCCCATTTTCGTTGAGCTTCACTACGAAGACTTCGCACTCGATACCAAGATTGACCGAGAAGCCCATCGACTCAGCTTCGGCTAAAACCTTCTTGAGAGCGACCCGTGTATTTACTTCATAGGGCTCACCCTTGAAAGTATTGTCCGCAGGCATCCATGCGACTTCAGGCTGCCATGGAAGCTGAATGATGTGATCCGTGTCTGGGAGTGACGCGATCTCGTCGTCGTTGGGACGCTGCCCGAGCCCATCGAGCGCATAGCCAGTGTAAAGCTCAGAGCCCGCGGCAAAATGCTCAAAGTGATCGATGGGCACGAACTTACCTTTCGGCACACCGTGTATGTCCACATACGCCCCGATGCAGTATTTAACGCCTTGTGATTTGAGTTTGTTTTTGAGTGCTTCCATTGACTGAGTAAGGTTATGCATATTATTACGAATAAATCAAAAAGTATTACGTATTAGTTTAAGAAAATTCAACTGTTGAGTGAATCGGTTAGTTGTAAAACCGGTCAGGTGCACCTGACCAGTCCTCTTGCGGCAATGGCGGTTGCTCGGTTTTGGCGCGCTCAAGCTTTTCTACTAGAGCAGCACTCATTCGCTTAAAAAGGCGTTCACCGTCAGCGGCTTTACCTTGGGATGGCTTACCTGTCGTCCCATTGAGGCTCGTCTGTGAAACTGGATATGAAAATACTTGGCCCGCAGTGCGGTCTGGATCGTCAGCAATTGAAAAGGCACTGGTATCTACGGTCTCGGGTGCAAGATAGATCATCAGATCGCACTCGCCTTTATTCGCGTGTAAGTCATCCGCATCTTGTGTGAAGTGTGCCTCGATCTCAGAGTCGATAAAGAAGGTATTGAGATAGCCGACCTGCAAGCGCCCCAGCAGCTCGATGCGAATTTGATCCACTGCGACACGGAGCGGTGCATCATTGCCGGCGTGCGCGTTCACAATGTAGAGCTTGGTCCAGCCTGTAGCTTCTGCCCACTTTGCCCATTGCACCAACGAATCGATAAAGGTCTTTGGTGTGAGCGAAAAAGTGCCCGGCCATTTTGTGGTGTGTCCACCCGATGAAGTATAGGCGGCAACCGGTGCCATCGAAACGCCCGCTTTCGTGCAGGCGTGACGACAGAGTGCGTCAGCAATCACTGTGTCTGTGTTGATCGGTAAGGCGGGTCCATGCTGCTCGGTTGCGCCCAGTGGCAACACCAGTAACGGACACGCTTCCTGCCGTGCTTTCACCTGAGGCCAGGTGAGTTGCTCAATGCATACAGATTGGGGTAGATTTGGCATTTGATTACTCGACGACGTCGTCACTATTGGTCATCCGCACCATCGGAAGCTCGCTCGGCTCGTCCTCATCTTCAGTTTGAGGATGAATGAGCTCTTCAAGGTGCTGTTTCACTGCTAGAAATTCAGGACTCAGAAATTGCTCGGGTGTGCGTGGACGCGGCACAGGCACTTCGATAAATTCTTGGATTTCACCAGGGTTTGCCTTGAGCACCAGAATACGATCCGAGAGATAAATCGCTTCATCGAGATCGTGCGTAACAAACATGATGGTGACGTCGACATTCTTCCAGATCTGTAAGAGGTAGGCCTGCATTTGAGAACGTGTGTGAGGGTCGAGTGCACCAAAGGGCTCATCCATGAACAACACCTCTGGCTGATTCGCCAGTGCGCGAGCGATGGCCACACGTTGCTTCATGCCGCCAGAGAGTTGATTTGGATACGCATCAGCGAAACGAGAGAGCCCAACGAGATCGATCCATTGTAGGGCTTCCTGTTCAACAGCAGTGCCTGAGCGGCCGTTCACTTCGAGGCCAAACATCACATTGTTTTTAACAGTCAACCATGGGAAGAGCGTATAGCCTTGAAAGACCATGCCACGATCCGCGCTTGGCCCACTGACTTCTTTGTCATTCAACAGGAAGCGACCGCCACTGAGTGTTTCCAGACCCGCAAGCATTCGAATGAGCGTGGACTTACCACAACCAGATGGCCCGATCACCGAGACGAACTCGCGGCGATAGATATCGAGATTGATTGAGTTGAGCACGTTGACGCTTCCTTTCGAGGTATGGAAGGTCTTGCTGAGGCCTTCTATCTTCAACTTAACAGGACGCTTATGCAATGCCTCGAAGCGAGAACGAACGGAGTCGCTTTGCTCTTTATAGCTAGGTAGTTTGATTACGTCGCTCATGAGTTTACCTTTCCATTCACAGGTGCATCGTAGACTTTACGATCAAGGATCCAATAGATGAAGCGACCTATAAGCCCGTGCTGCTTACTCGAAGATTCTGGTGTCCAAGGGAAAAGATACTTACGCAATGATGAAAGGAACTGATCCGTCACAAACCCAGAGACACCAATCAAAATGATGATTGGAAATACGCTATCAAAGTTACGGAAACGACCCTGCGTATCCATAAATTCTGTCAGACCACTCTTCACTCCGATCAGCTCGGCAATGACCAGCCACGTCCATGCCCAACCGAGCAGAATGCGCAGGTCGTTAAATAAATCTGGTAAGATCCCCGGCAGGATAACTCGCTTTATCATCGTGAGTTTTTTTGCACCCAGTGTCTGTGCAGCCTCTAACAGGGAAGCGTCAAGCTGACGAGTCGTATTCGCAACGACCAGCACAAGCTGAAAAAAGGTGCCAACAAAAACCAAGGCGATCTTTGGTGCATCGTGCGCAAGGAACACCGCAACCAACAGCGTGCTGAACGCAGGTGCTGGCATGTAACGGAAGAAGTCTATAAACGGCTCAAATAGCTTGGAGAAAAAGTCGAAGGTGCCACACATCACTCCAAGCGGCACACCTACCGCTGCGGCGAGCAAGAAACCCATGAACACGATACGCAGCGAATGCTTGTAGCGTTGAAACATTGACGGACGGTCTCCATCTGCCTCAAAAGTGAAATCCTCAATGCCTTTATAAAATACTTCGTGCGGACTTGGGAGATAAACTGGATTGGAAGCCACGCCCTGCGGCACGAGCTTTTCGAGTGGCGTCTCTGGTAATCGCTTAGAAACGAACTCGGCTGAACGTTCACTCATGAGCGCCCAGTTACGCTTGATAATCTCAAGATTCTCATCAGACAGTTGGATTTTCTTTTGCTCAAGTGAGCCCTCGGCAAGTTGCTGCCAAATACCGTAAAGTATACTGTCATCCTTAGCTTCATCTTTGGTGACCCATCCATTCGCGGTCGCTACTGGCGTGATGTGACGCATCACTTTAAGGTTCGCGCGTCGTATACGCGAAGCGGAGCCTTTGACATCGCCCAATTCACGTGCGGCTAAAATCTCTGCATTGTCCGATTGAATTGCTCCAACAAACGATGGGAAAAATTCTTTAGAGAGTCGGTCGCCTGCAGAGTAAATCGTAGTCACATCTTCGCGGTCTGCTGAGAGCTGCAGCTTCACATCTGGATGCCAGATGAACGGTGTATAGCTGACGAAGGCCCAAATTAACAGCGGGAGCAGGAACGATAAGCTACCAAGGATCAGCCGTTGCTTAGAGTTCAAGTCCTTACGTATCGCGAACCAAGGACTGGAAATTTTTTCCACTGTTTTTGATGATTTCATGGGTCTGTTTTGCCGAGCCTAATCAATTGATGAAGCCTTCTACATTGGAGTGACACGAGGAACTCGTTGAGGCCGACTAAATTGCTCCACGGCGCTGGCCGAAGTGGTTTCATAATTCGGCTACGAACACTGTGACTCTCACTGTAAATTTAGCTATTGCTTAGGAGCCAAAAGAAGGCGGGCCGGGTAGCGACCCGCCTTTCGAAAAAGCGATACGATTGGAAATTAAATCAATTACTCAGCAAGTGATTCTGCGTATTCCTTGGTCAAGCTACCATCGAGATACTGGTCAATGTTCAGGTTGTCATCGTAGACACCCATTTCGACGTTGAATTGATCCGAAACGACAGAGGACCCATAAACAGAGCCAAGACCGTCAGCCTTTTCCCAAACCTTTAATGTTTCTTCGAGTGTCAGAATGTAAGTGCCTTCGAAAAGAGGCTCATACTCTTCAGGTGTGATGGATACGCGTTTCGCTAGGATTGCGAGCGCATCGTCGATGTTATCCTCATCCTTCAAGTAATCGACGATACGATACCAAACTTTGACCACCTTCATCCAATCATCACGACGAGACTCAAGAGTTTCTGGGTCGACGCACAACAGGTCGTAAATAACACCTGGAACGTCTGCGGAAGTAAGAATTGGCTTTGAATTCGCCACTGCTTTAAGCGCCTCGCCAGAGTTTGGCTGCCAAGCGCCGATTGCGTCGACCGCGCCTGAAGCAAGCACTTGTGGCGTTTCATTGGTCGGTGTGTTCACAATCGTGAATTCAGATGGGTCGATACCCGCGGCTTCTGCACCCTTCATTAATAGCAAGTGAATCACAAAGCCTTCTTCGAGACCTACTTTCTTGCCCTTGAGATCTTCCAGTGAGTCAATGCCCGGAGCAGCAACAATCATGTCGTTACCATTCGAATAATCATTAATGATGATGCCTACTGAAGGTTTACCCGTGCCGCCTGTAACGAGCGCATCGCCATTTGTCATGGTCACCGCATCGATTAAGCCGGCAGCATACGCATCCATGGAGGCAACGTAGTCCATCCATTGAAATTCGACTTCTACGCCCTCTTCTTCGAACCACCCCTTATCAATGCCAATCTGCCACGCGACCCATCCCGGCCAGTCACTATAACCGATTTTTAAAGGTTCTGCGGATAGAGAACTTCCTAGGCAGATAACAAATGCAGAGAATCCTGCAAGGGTTGCCGAAAGAGCTTTTTTAGTCTGTTTAAACATGATCGTTTTTAATTTGATTGTGAGTAGTGCGGAGAACGGTTTCACGATGCGAACCTCGCAAACCAACTAACAAACTGCATGAACCATGCCAATAAACTGCAGTTTGCATAAAGTATGATTTTTATTGCACTTCGTATTACGATTTAAAGACTTCACATTCAATCGTATGAAGACTGATCAAAAACATAGCAGGGCCCTGGCCCAGCGTATTAGCGTTTCACTCCCTCCTAAACTTGCAACGGCACTGGATGAAATGGTGGTTTCACGAGGATTTCAAAACCGCTCCCAAGCAGTCGCCGAAATGATCGAAACCACACTAATCGATCAGCAACAAGAGGACTGCAGCACTATCATGGCAGGCACGGTTACCCTCTTTTATGATTCAGCAAAGCCGGGGCTGCTGCAAAAACTTGCGAGCATCGAACGCGAGCACGTCGAAGAATGCATCAGTAGCCAGCATGTTTTACTCGAAGGCCAATACATTATGGAAGTGCTTCTGGTGCAAGGCCCCGTCCAACGCCTCCGTGATCTCACGAACTGCATGCTCGCCGTCAAAGGTGTGAGCTCAGGTGGATTGACCCTCACCAATAAGTTGATCCCACAACTGCACGGACGGTAAATAAAGTGTAGACCCTGCCTTCCAAAGGGGCGCTTCACAGCTAGTAGCAAAAAGTGACTAGCGAAATAGATGCGCACGCGATACTTCGCATAGGCGCACGTTCCACTATGGCCCCCTACCAGGTATATTCCACTGTGTAGCGCACAGTAACGATGCCATCGGCTTCGACATCGACTGGAAACTCAATGGTCTGCGCGTCGGTTTTTTCAAACTCGTGACTGGGCTTTTGAATCTCCCAATTCGACCAACGATAGAGGTGCTCGATGATTTGCACGGTCACCGCTTCTTCGCGACGATTGCGAATCTCAACCTCAAAGGTCTCACGCATCAGATCACGGCTAGGGTGCTTATAAAAATCCATGCGTTTACGCTCACCAACGATGTCGAAGGCATTACCGAGATACACACGTATCGTTTCATTCTTTGGCGTGTGATCGATGGTATTCTCGCCTGTAAACTCAAGCTGACCGTCATCGTCCATGCGATAGAAGCGCATACGCCCAGCAGGTAGAGGCACACCGAGGCCGTTTTCCTCCTTGTTCACAAGTTCACGATAGATCGCCACATCGGGCTGCGTGTTTTGCCCGTAATTTTGATTCATGTTAAGACCGCCATAGTAGCGCATCCCGCCTGAGCCATCGTAGATGTAACGTTTGTCAGTCTTAACATTTTCACCACGCACAAACTCCACCTGCTTCGTCTCGCTATCGCGCAGCGTTGTAGGTAACGGCAATGAATACATGTGAAACTCGTCAAACTTTTTTTCTTCGACTTGAGGTGCGGCACTCAGGCTATCCGCCATCGCCATCGCGAAGACTTCTTTACGACGCACCTGTGGCTCTGGCTCCACCTTGTTTACATCGCCCGCGATGAGCTTAATCTTTGCTTCTTCAAAAGTCTTGCCCGTGTTGTTCTCTATAGAGACCCAGCCAGTCAGCGTGACTTCGTCTCCCTCTTCAGGAAGCACGAGATTGTAGTCGGATTTCCACGACATGCCATTGGTAAGATAGCTGAGTTGCGCGTCGAGCTGTGCATCTTGATCGGTAAATAGTTTCCAACTCAAGGTGGGCTGTAAAACCGAGTCATCGCCCAAACTGGGAAAGAGCGGTGTGCCAGGCAAGCGAGTCTGCAACTCTCCTTCGACCTCAATGATCGGCTCCAGCATCTTCTGCTGTGGATTCCCGTATTGATTCTTAGAAGTGACCATTGAGGGCGCACGAATGATCTTACCATCCACAAACACATCTTTACCTTCCAAGGTGCGTAAAAAGCGAATCGTTTGCCCCTCAAACATCTGCAGCAGGCGTTGCTGATCGACTGGATCACCACGATAGCTTTGCTCCACGACACTGAGCGCTACTTTGCCACAAGGATCACGCAAGATCACCGACTCGGGCTCAAGCTGTGCAGTCACACCGCTGTAACTGACATCGCTCAAGCCTGCCTTCAAATCGAGCGGCACCCTATCGCGCACCACGCCGAAGTTTTTATTATAGACGGTGATCGCTGGCGCGGCCATTGAGATGGATGCGACTAGCGAAACTGCGATGGGGAAAAATAGATGCTTCATAATAGGTAAGACGGACGACTGGGTGAATTATTAGAATTTTTCTGAAAATAATTAGCAGACTTCCCCAACTGGCGCCATTTTGTGACGTGCCGAATCTACCCATATTTTACGAGCATCGCTTAACGACCTTCCAACACTTCAGAGAGGTCACAAAAGAGTTCGACCACTTTCTCAAAACGCTCGCGTTCAATCTCATTCGCAATAAGGCCGAACTTGGTATAAACCATCATACCTTCACCGAGGTAAATGCTCGATTTTGAGCCTTTGAGCACTTTGGAGATCTGCATAAGACGATCGTCGTGCAAAATTCGCGTCAAGCGAGCCCCTTCGTTCGTTCTCACATCCACAGAAAGATCGAACACATTATTATCGCTCTGCCAACGCTCCATACCCACGCTGTCGCGTTGGCGCATACCTGAGAGTAAACCTTTTGCGGTCATCTGCCACTTGATCTTTTTATCGGTCAACTCAACTTTCAGAGTCGTCTCGATCTGGCGCGTATTTTGCAGCCCTTTACCTGGCACAGAAATCGACATCGCTCGGTCACGGTAGATCCCGTGCACAAAGGGCTCGGGTCGAATAAATCCAAACAGTTGAGGTTCCGGCTTGGTGAGTTTAATCCGTAATTTATGCGCCAACTTTTCATATTGCTTGACGATTTTCAAAGACGAGCTACGGACAATCATCCAAAACATAACAGCTAGCCCAATCACTAGCATCACAACAAATGCGATCTCTATTCCCATAGAGTCAAAACCAAGCCAAGGTTTCTCAGTCATTGCGAGTCCCTTTTGCACTCCTTGACCAATTCATAAATTTTTAGATTCTATACTTATGTCACCATTTACCTACGACGCCAAAACAGGCCCGGTTCAAATACGCCAAGTTGAACACGAAGATATCGCCTTTCTGATTGAGCTTAATAAAAAAGCTTTCCCGCTCATGGCGGAGGAGAACGTCGTGTGGAGCGAACGACAGCTACAAAACCACTTGAAGGTGTTTCCACAAGGACAGCTCGTTGCAGTCGTCGAGGGTCAAATCGTCGGCGCAGTGGCCTCACTCATTGTGCCCACCGAGCGCGACCCTTATCGCGCCCATACCTACGGGGGCATCACCGATGGCGGCTATTTTCATAATCACGATCCACACGGAGACACACTCTATGGAGCCGATGTCTATGTCGACCCGGCATGCCAAGGCCGCGGCATCGGCGCAGCGCTCTACGAAGCGCGGCGACGTTTGTGCAAACAGCTGAACCTGCGCCGTATCCTCGCCGGCGGACGCATTTCTGGCTACGCAGAGCATGAATCCGAACTCAACCCCGAAGCCTACATACAAAAGGTCAAAGACGGCGAAATCCACGACAACGTGCTGAGTTTTCAGCTGAAACAAGGCTTTCAAGTTCGCGGCATTTTGCGCAACTACATCGTCGATCCGATGAGCCACAACCTCGCCAGCCTCATCGAATGGCTCAACCCCGACTACACGCCCAAGGAAGTTTCCTCCAAAGTGCGTATCGCCTGCGTGCAATACCAAGTCCGCAAAATTCATACCTTCGAGGATTTTGCCAACCAGGTAGAATACTTCGTCGAAACTGCGGCCGACTATAAAGCCGACTTTGTGCTCTTTCCCGAGTTCTTCTCCGTGCAACTCCTCTCTGTCATCGAGCCCTTGCCCGCTCTCGACGGCATTAAGAAACTCGCCAGTGATTTTACCGAGCCCTTCATCGAGCTCATGTCTCGCATGGCGAGCAAGTATAGCGTCTACATCATCGGAGGCAGTCACCCGATCGAGCATGATGGCAAATTACAGAACGAATGCCTCATCTTTGACCCCGAGGGCCGCTACGTCACACAACCCAAACTACACATCACCCCTGCCGAAAAGAAATATTGGGGCATTTCCGGAGGCCACGAGCTCGTCATCCTACCGACGCCCAAAGCGAAGATTGCCGTGCAGATCTGCTACGACGTCGAGTTCCCAGAGGCCAGCCGCTACCTAGCCGACCAAGGCGTGGAAATCCTCTTCGTGCCCTACTGCACCGACGACCGTCATGGCCAGCTGCGCGTGCGCTACTGTGCGCAAGCGCGCGCCATCGAAAACCAGTTCTACGTCGCCACCGCGGGTATCATCGGCAATCTTCCCAGCGTGCCAGCAATGGACATCCACTACGGCCAAGCCGCGGTCTTCACACCGTCCGACTTCGAGTTCGCCCGCGACGGCATTCAAGCCATCGCCGATTCAAACGTCGAAACCCTCCTCGTCACCGACATCGACACCGAAGACCTCTACCGGTCCCGAGCCAGCGGCTCCGTCACCCCACGCCTCGACCGCCGCACCGACCTCTTCGAGCTCAA
>JABBCA010000101.1 GCA_018607135.1 Opitutales bacterium | reverse complement strand
GCGCAAGCAAGCTTGCTCCAGTTCCATCACTCGTGCCCCAGCTCGGGGAGCGTTAAAAAAAAACGAGCGCTCAGCCACCATCTTGCGGGCTCTTTGAGTATCTATTTTTTCGATACTTATTTTATGGGGCTTCCTATTCTGTCTGCCGAAGGGCTTGAGAGGCATTTCTGAGTTGGGGCACGGATTCGCTCTGCAAAACCTGCACGCAGTGCTTCTATCAGATCACTCATACCGATGATCTTGATGATACACTTGAGCTTGTAGCTTTTTAAGATGATAGGCGGCAACTCAGATGGACTCCGTGTAGCCAACTTTTTTGACACAAACAGGCTTGGTGTTCACTACTCTACTAAAGAACGAATAGCACCTCGCTAACCTTTCAGATTTAACCAAGTGGACGAATCGAAAGTCTATCGACATATACGGAGTAAGGTCGTTAACGTGCCGAGTCTGCGATCCACCTTCGCCTCAAGCAATGTAGCTATGAAAACATCTCTCATTTTATTCTTATTGATCTCAATGATGCAACTCCATGCCAGTAACTATAAAGAGATTCAACTGTGGTCTAATGCGGTCCCTGGGGAATCCGAAGCGAAAAGCCCACCTTTAATTTCTGCAACCAACACAGGAAATGTCACTCGTATCGAGCGTGTGACTGACCCGAAACTGATCGTTTATGAAGCGAATCCAGAAAATGCGAATGGTGCTGCCGTAATTATATGTCCAGGTGGTGGCTATAACATTTTAGCGGTGGATAAAGAAGGCTACGAGGTTGCTGATTGGTTGAGTGATTTAGGATATACTGCATTTGTTTTACACTACCGCGTTCCCAAGAAAGAATCTGGCGCATTGCAGGATGCACTGCGTGCAATTCGTTGCGTGAGAGGTTTGCGAGAAACTTGGAATGTTGATTCGGACAAAATTGGGATCTTAGGTTTTTCGGCAGGAGGTAGTTTGAGTGCTCGCGCGAGCACACGCTATGCTGAAGCACTTTACGAACCCGTAGATCGATTGGATGCGGAATCTGCACGACCTGACTTCACGATATTAATCTATCCAGCATATCTGGATCGAGGAACGAATGGCTCACTGACTCCAGAGCTGAAGTTGGATGAGGAGACTCCGCCAATGTTTTTGTTTGTGGCCTCGGATGACCGATTTGTGAAGAGTAGTTTAGTAATGGGCTCTGCCCTAGAGTCGGCAAACGTTCCATTTGAATTACATATATTGCCTGTAGGAGGCCATGGTTTTGGCATGCGAGCTGGAAATGGTGCTGCTGAAATGTGGCCAAAGCTATGTGAAGCATGGATGCAGCTGACCGTCGGAAAAAAACTCGGGTCGAACGAATGTGAGTCCGTCCTTAATCGTTGATCTTCTTTTAACCCGAACTATGCAAACGGACTTTCTGAGCAATAGGATTCAGGTTCTTCGCTATTTTTAGTGGATCAATCAAAAACTAAAATGGCAATGACTGCAGAGACGGGCCATAGCGTATTAAGTTTCACAACCACCCGCTACGCGGGTTAGAGGGGGGAGGTTTCCTCCTACGCTCTTCGAGCTACGGCGGACAAGAAGGGAGACAGGTTTGTCTCAATTTGGAAGTGTCAATCGCCGGATACCTTCTTTGAGGTGGACGACATTGAAGTTGATTAATGGCCCAATTTTGCAGTCTGTCAGTTTCATATAGGTCATCAGTTGAGCCTGATGTATTGGAGCAAGTTCTTTCACGACTTTCAGCTCAACGATGACTTTTCCATCCGCGATGAGGTCGAGCGTGAAATCGTCGTCCAATTCGAGATCCTTGTATTTGAGTTGAAGCTTCACTTGCCTTTGCACCTTAACGCCACGCAGTTGAAGCTCATGTGCCAGGCTTTTCTCATAAATACTTTCAATCAGCCCAGGTCCCCAATGGCTGTGCACTTCCATGGCCGCCCCAATAATCGTTCCCGTGAGTTCAGTATATTCATCCATAAGCGCTTTGCCTGCCTGCTTCGTGATTCAAGGACAATCATTTCCTCCCCATACTCGCCCGACTCGTCCGCCGTAGCCTGAAAGACGAAGGAGGAAGGGCAACTCTAGCGCTAGCGGTTGTGACAAATCATCAGTTAAAAACTCGAAGGCAAGCGAACGCGTTATCCACTAAAAATAGCGAAGAACCGCGATTCAATTTGTAAGTTTCTCTATATAAGGCACATTTCTAATGCATCGCATTAGAAATGTGCTCACCAAGAGGGTGCTCAAAAATTCCTTAGGCGACCAAGGCACATGGCTACCTGTCAGGCCAGCAGTCACGTATGTTTATACGCTCCATCGGCCTTGTTCGTTGAAACCGCCCAAAGGGCACCCGTTTCGCCTTCCCTTCGGGCACACCTCAAGAGGTGCACCATCTTCGCTCTGCCGAGCTTCGTCAGTTGCCGAGCACCTTGCTCATCCTATTGCATAATCAGGGTTGAAACCCAAACGATGCGAACTCGCTTTCGAAACGAGGCGTGTCTTACCCTAAGCGACTGATGGGTAGTTACACACAGCAAGCTAGGGACTTTAGCTGCCTCTCTTAACGAGCGAAAAACTCACTCAATATGCAGCACTTCACCGGTGTTGCCATTGGGCAGCACAAAAGAGTCACCTACTTTGCGGCCTAAGACTCGTGAGGCTAAGGGCGAATGCGAATTGAGGACGGTAACTTGCATCTCGTCGACATCGATTACTTGGCCCCCAGCGACGCCGGCGAAAAAGAAGATTTCTTCGCTGCCGCCAATATCGCATTTAAACAAGGCCCCCAGCGAGACAGTGTTATTTGTCTTGAGTAAATCTTCACGCTCCGACTGGAGCTCCTCGATCGCCTCGGCCCATTGCTTAGCCTGGCCTGCTTGACCCGCAGCGAGGTAAGACGCTTCGAGCCCTTGAGTATCCCATTGCGATTCCGCACGCGATTCCTCGTTGGTTGCATATTCAGCGGCATCCTTTGACGCATTCACTGCGTGTATTAATTCTTCACGTAGTGTCTCGATCAGAGCGTTAAAAAAGCGTGTCTTGTCCATGGGGTAAGCCTTTTAGCATTCACAGCTATACAGAGAGTTCAAACGAAATCATTCATGTAGCGTTGAGGTGGTTGCTAAGGGGTGCGCTTGCAGCGATGGACCCACCTGAAACGACCACCAAAAGACGGGTCGAGCGTGGAAACGGTTGAAAGGATACAGCATCTCCTGTGAATTCTACGGCGACGCTTTACGAGTAAAGGCCCTACGTTTCACCACACTGAAACATCATTTACCTATGGCAACGCTGGACCTACGGATCTAGCTAAACGTAGTGCCCAGCACGGCTTGGACACATAGCGCTTAACTTACAAGCATGCACGGATGCGGACACGGAGGTCCGCGCTCCCTTTAATCATTCAATTTGATGCATGCACTCTGAGATTGTTCGCTACTTTGGGTTGAATTAGTGGGCAAACTTGGCACTGTTTTGCGTTTTGATTGAATTTCATGGCTTCGCTGACATCACAACGCACCTCAGACTATAAACCGCTGCTGCTCGCCTTTTGCATCTTCGCACTCTGCTGGATCACCCTACTGCTGTTTGCGGGGGGATTTACGACCAGTATTAAAGCGGGCATGGCTTTTTTGGATTGGCCGCTCTCAAATGGCTCTGTGAATCCAGAGGGTTGGCTTACGGAATCAGATAAAATGGCGGAGCATGGCCATCGCTTATTAGGTATGAAGATTGGTCTACTATCGATTGGACTACTGCTTTGGACATGGTTGCGTGAAGCGAGGCCTGCGGTGCGCACACTTGCACGTCTGCTGGTGCTTGTCGTGGTCTTACAAGGAGTGCTCGGTGGCGCGCGTGTGCGCTTTGATCAATTGAACATTATGAGCGATCACAATCTGGTCGCGCAGACTTTTGCCGTGGCACATGCCTGCGGCGCGCAAATCGTGCTCGGACTACTGGTCGCGCTCACATTGATGAGCACTCGTCGCTGGATCGAACATCAAGGTGGACTGATAGCGGAAGTGCCTGCTTCTATTAAACGCTGGGGAATCATCGCGTGCATCAGTATCTTTCTGCAAATCTTGATAGGTGCGATCATGCGACACGCCGATGCCGGACTTGCGATTGCGCAATTTCCCATGGCGCAACCGGGCAGTCTGTTACCTGCATATTGGAACTTTGATGTGGGTATACACTTTACGCACCGTGTTGGGGCGGTCGCAGTGCTAGGAATTTTGATGATTCTACTTGGAAAAATCTGGGGGCACGCGAGCACACGCAAGGCGCTCGGAGGCTTTGCGATTTTCATCGGTCTAGTATTAGTGATTCAAATATATTTAGGGGCGTTGACTATATGGACCGTTAAGAACCCATATGTAGCAACCATGCACGCCTTGATTGGCGCTTTTCTACTTGCCAGCACGTGGGCGCTTACTTTGCTAGCCCACCGTCCGCTTAAATCTGAGTAATCTACCCATTTACTTTTCGGGCGCACTTGCTACGTTCATCACTCTTGAGTCCACAATCTACAGACACTTCGAGCTACTCAGATTCCACGGGATCTGCTGTGTCGCTGCGCGCGCGCTTAGAGGACTTTTACGAGCTCACCAAACCACGCCTCAGTTTCCTCTCGGTCATTACCGCAGTTGTTGGATATTTAGCGGCGGATCCATCACGTAATTTCAGTGTCTTGATCAGTCTGCTCATCGGCACTTCATTGGCAGCAGGCGGCGCAGCAGTATTGAATCAATGGCTCGAACGTGAGGCTGACGCGAAAATGGTGCGCACACAAAGTCGCCCGATTCCTGCGGGGCGTGTGAGCCCACTGCACGCTTTTATTTATGGCCTGTGCCTCAGTGTGCTCGGCTGTTACCTGCTTTATGCGGGGGCGAACCTCCTCGCTGGCACTTTGACTGCGGCAACCATCGCATCTTACGTGCTCTTATATACCCCGCTAAAACGACTAACTACTTGGAATACATTGGTGGGATCCATTCCAGGTGCTTTACCACCTCTAATCGGTTGGGCCGCAGCGGAGGGCCGAATCAGCACACTTGGCTGGATTCTATTTGCGATTCTCTTTCTTTGGCAAATGCCTCACTTCTTCGCGATTGCTTGGACACACCGCAAAGACTACGCACAGGGTGGTTTTGTGATGCTGTCCAACGCGGATGCAAATGGCCGAAAAGTAGCGGTGCAGGCCTTCGTTTTCTGTCTAGCCTTGGTAATCAGCACCCTACTTCCTGCGATTTTGGGCTATGCGAGTTGGGTGTATGGTGTGATCGCAGGTGTAGCGGGCATTTACATTTTGAAGCCATCGATTGCATTTTTAAATGAATCCAAGCGTGATGCTGCAGCCCGCAAGTTGTTTTTCGCTTCAATCTTTTATTTGCCAGCACTCTTATTTCCACTGGTGCTTGACCTTTGGTTGATTTAGCTAGGCTGCTCTGAAATGTCCTCATTTACAGAATTTCTACCGACACTGAATGCCTGCCTCAACGGCTGTTCAACATTACTACTGACTGCAGGATTCATCTGCATTAAGTCTGGCAGAGAAAAGGCGCACCGTGGCTGCATGGTCTCAGCGTTCTCGGTATCGGTCATTTTTCTCTTTTTCTATGTATTGCACAAGATCCTCGTGAAAGGGGTGCATACCAGCTTTGCGGGTGATGGTCTATGGCGTGATGTTTACTACATCATGCTCGCGACGCACATCGTGCTTGCCATGGCCATCGTGCCTCTCGTTCTAACCACTCTGATTTTAGCACTCAAAGATAAGCGCGAAAAACACAAAGCTTGGGCGAAATGGACTTTTCCAATCTGGTATTACGTATCGGTGACTGGTGTGCTGGTTTATATGTTTTTGTATCAGTGGTTCTAGAGCGGGTGATCTATCCGCAGGTTTTATTGGACAGAGTGGAGGTAACGCGACTACGGGAGCAAGGGTCGGGACCGTGCAACTTTCTTCCTGAGGACCGCGCAAGGAGACTGTCTCAATAAGAAAAAGCGCCTCCCATGATACCTGCGTATTTATTTCTTACACCAAATTCAGTAAAGCTTGATCCTTATACGTTCGTAATCGGTAGTGCGGTGTGGCCCACAGCGCATTCATTCGACGCGCCTGAAGCTTTCAATCGTGCTGACTGGGCCACTCAGCGCTACCCGATCAAACATTTTTTCATTCGGTATTAATCGTAATCTTACGCGAATCATAATCCCGCAAGTATTTACCTATCAGCGACTCGATTAGGGGTAAGATTAAGGCATTCGCTATCGATACATCCAAACGCATCTAACTTTTTTGAAAAGTTCGTATTTTTGAGACCGTTTCCAAGCTCGCATACCACATTAGCAGCAGCTTGCATCATAAAGAAGATTTGGACAAAGGCGGGCTCCGTTCCGACAAGCAGTGATCTAGGCGGCCCGATAGTATGTATGCGGACACAGAGGTCCGCGCTCCCAAATCGTTACTCCTTCACGGTCATGATTCCGCGCATGCCCGCAAAGCAGTGCGCGGGGAAGGAACATAGATACACGTAGTCGCCGGGCTCGGGAGCGGTAAATTCGATCGTATCTGACTCCTCAGGGCCAAGCAATTTCGTATGAGCAATCACTGAATCGGCCTCGCTTGCGGGTATAAAGTCAGTATCGCGGGCGAGTGCGGCTTTGCCAGCGTAAGCGTTGGCGTCGACCCCTTTCTTTAGCACCACGACATTGTGTCCCATCGCAGTTTTTGGCATGCGTCCTTTATTTTCAAAAATGATTCGCACCGTATCGCCTGCTTTGACGGTAAATTCTGTCAACGTAAACTGCATACGATCATTGCCATCAATTCGCACCGTGGTCACGCCTTCAACAGTCTCGACGGCGGGCTTTTCAACCGTAGCCTGCACACTTTCGGCAGAGCTTCCAGTCCCCTCGCTCGGCTGAGGGCCACAAGCAGTGACTAAGAAAACTGTAAACAATGGTAGATAATGTGCGGCTTTCATACCACTTACATAAAGATCTTAAGGCGTATGGCAATGGCACTGGGGAAGGAAATGTGCGCTTATTCTCGAAATTAAAATGCCTAATACCCTACTTTAGTTCTACTGATTGACGCCTTATTTAGAAGATATACTTGTCAGCTAGGATTACGCTCCTTAATCCATACCTTTTGGATTTCTAATAAAGGTCCCTATTTCTCTTACTACTTATTTAACAAACAACACCCGTGAAGAAGATCACCCACGGATTTAGCCGTTTACTATCACTTTCTTTTGCACTGCTCGCCTTGGTTGCCTTTGGCGGTTGTGACTTAAACACCAAGATGTCGACTTTCGACGTGAAAGGGCCGATTGCGGAGACGCAACTCGACCTATTCATGCTGACTGTTTGGGTGACTGGCTTCATCTTCCTCGTTGTTGGAGGCGTCTACGTCTTTGCAGTCATCAAGTTTCGCGAAAAGCCAAATGACAACAGCCCAATGCCTTCACAAGGGCACGGCAATCCACTTGTGGAGATCGGCCTAATTGGAGCTTCTGTGCTTCTGCTCGTGATTATCGCAGTGCCAACGCTCCAAGCGATCTGGTATACTCACGACACGCCGTTGAATGAGCAGAGCAAGCTTGGTAACTGGTATACTGGTGATGAACTTTCTGAGGATGCTGAGGAGGAGGTGCTCGTAATACGAGTGATTGGCTATCAGTGGTGGTGGGAATTTGAATACCCACAACTCGGCATCAATACTGCCAACGAGATGGTCATTCCTGCAGGTAAGGCGGTCCATTTAGAGCTTCGTTCAGTCGATGTGATCCACTCCTTCTGGCTGCCACGAATCGCAGGTAAAGTGGATCTGATTCCAGGACGTGCCAATGCCATGTGGATTCAAGCTGGTGACAACTTTGAGCGTTGGGCCGAAAAAACAGGAGCCGATGGCAGTGAGTTAGCATTGCAAGCTGCTTACAACACCTACCTCGAAGAGGAAATCCACGATTACTACTACGGACAGTGCGCCGAGTATTGTGGAGACTCCCACGCTCGAATGCTCTTCCGTGCTACGGTTGTAGGTGATGACGAATTCGCAGAATGGGTAAAGAGCGAAGCAGAGGGGCACACCGCACCTGAAGGGAAACCTTGGGATGAGTGGTATAAAGCTTACGATAGCAATCCAGACTCCCTCACTGGCGACCTCAACGAAGGCGCAAAAGTATTTATGGGACGTGGAAAATGTATCGCTTGCCACTCAGTGGAGGGTAATCCACGCGCACTTGGTGTGGCGGGACCCAATTTGACTAACGTTGGTGAGCGACTCTCGATCGCAGCAGGCTGGCTCAATCACCATGATGAAGAGGATGTCCTCCAAGCAGACAAGCAATACGAGAATTTCGTAAAGTGGATCAAAGAAACCGATGTCGTAAAGCCTGGTAACCTGATGTGGAAGTCCAACGGCAATGGTATCGGCGAGTTACTCGACCCCGAAGATCCAGACAAAATTAAACTACTGACGGACGAAGAAATTCACTACCTCGCCCTCTATCTCCAATCTCTTAAGTAAGCATTTCCAATGAGCACGGTTACAGAAACGCACGAACCCTCGACACATTCCAAGGAGCCCCACGTTCTCAAGCCAGAGCGTAGTAACCTTGGACTGATGCGCCCCGATCACAGCAAAAGCGTCATCATTGACTGGTTGACCACCGTTGACCACAAGAAGATCGGTATCATGTATGGCGCGATCGCCCTCTTCTTTCTGCTAGTCGGCGGTTTAGAGGCCTTGATCATCCGCACACAGCTTGCCTTTCCTGAGAACGACTTGATTTCAGCCCAGCGCTACAATCAGCTCTTCACCATGCACGGCACGACGATGATTTTCCTCGCGATCATGCCGCTCAATGCTGCGTTCTTCAATTTCCTCGTGCCCTTGCAAATCGGTGCACGCGACGTGGCCTTTCCACGTATCAACAGTTTCAGCCTCTGGGCATTCGTTGCAGGCGCACTCGTCATCAACTTCGGCTGGGTGCTTCAAGCACTTGAAGTCATGGGGCTGTTTTCCGCGTCTGGGCCAACCGCGGGCATGAATGACTTTGTGCCATCCATGGGTTGGTTCGGCTATGCACCGATTACGGGTAAAGAATTTACTGGTGCGGGCACCGATTTCTGGATCATGGGTCTGCAGATTCTTGGTGTAGCTTCGCTTTCTGCAGCCATGAATTTCGTGGTCACCATTATTAACATGCGCGCTCCGGGGATGAAGATGATGCGCATGCCCGTCTTCACTTGGATGACGCTTGTCGTGTCCCTTTTAATTGTGTTCGCATTCCCTGCGATCACCATCGCCCTCGCCCAACTCATGTTTGACCGTGTGTTTGGCACCAGCTTCTTCGTCACCGCTGGGGGTGGTCAGCCGATCTTATGGCAACACCTTTTCTGGATCTTCGGACACCCAGAAGTTTACATCCTTGTGCTTCCGGCCATGGGTATTGTTTCTGAGGTCCTTCCGACTTTCTCTAAAAAGCCACTCTTTGGTTACGCAATTGTGGTCTTCTCAGGGGCGGTAATTGGTTTCCTTGGATTCGCCGTTTGGTCACACCACATGTTCACCACTGGCCTAGGTAAGGTCGCCACCGCAGCGTTCTCGTTGCTTACCATGGCGATCGCGGTGCCGACGGGTGTTAAGATTTTTAACTGGGTTGGCACACTCTGGGGCGGCCGCGTGCGCTTCTCCGCACCGATGATTTTTGCGCTTGGTTTCGTTTGGATGTTCATGATGGGGGGGTTCTCAGGAATCATGCACTCATCAGCTCCGGCGGATGCACAGCAGCAAGACTCCTATTTCGTGATCGCGCACTTCCACTATGTGGCGATTGGCGGTATTTTCCTCGCAGTGGTGTCTGGCATCTACTTTTGGTTGCCAAAAATTCTAGGAAAAATGTGGAAGGGCAATCTCAGTATTTGGGTAGCCGTGTTCTCAACCATTGGCCTCAATGTCACTTTCTTCCCGATGCACTTCCTCGGATTGCTTGGCATGCCTCGCCGCACACACACCTACCTTGAAGGGTTTGGCTGGGAAACATACAATCTAGTTTGCACCATCGGCTCTTACATCTTGGCCTTCGGCATTTTCCTTCTCGTGGTGGATATCATTCGTTGCTTCCGTAGTGGAGAGCCTGCAGGTGATGACCCTTGGGATGCACGAACTCTTGAGTGGGCGACCACTTCCCCGCCACAAGTTTATAACTTCGGACGCACACCAATCATTCCAGCTCGTGATGCCCTCTGGGAGCACAAACATGGCCCCGAAAATCGCCGTATTCAATATGAGGAAGACGACGGTCACGGCATTCACATGCCAAGCCAATCTTGGATGCCAATGATCGCATCGCTTGGATTTGTGCCACTAGGGCTAGGTCTCTCGTTGATGCAAGCAGGTGTCGCTTTTATGGGCTATGTCGCGATCTTTGGACTCTTTATGATCGCACTGGGCGTAGCGCTTTGGGCGATCGAAGGCCCAGGTGGTTATCACCTACACCCTGAAGAAGCGAAGTAACCTCGACTACTATTTTTAATATCTAATCATTTTTATAATGAGCGATTCTGCGACACACCACGAAGACGGACACAAAAGTCTGATCATCGAAAACAAAAAGCTACTGATGTGGCTCTTCCTCGGTTCGGACTGTATGTTCTTCGGAACACTGATTTCGACTCACTTGATCTACCGTAAGATCTATCCTCAAGAGTTTGAACCGACCTCTCTATTCAGCCTAGAACTCACATCATTTTCGACCTTCATCCTTTTGATGTCTTCGTTCTTGATGGCCCTCGCAGTCTCCGCGATGCATAAGGGGCAGCTAAAGAGCTTCCGCCGCAATACAGTGGGCGTTATCTTCTTCGGCTTGATCTTCCTCGGCTGCCAAGTGTATGAGTTCACCGAATTCGCACACCTTGGACTCACGCTAGAAAGTGGAACCTTCGGGTCGACCTTCTACCTGATGACGGGAACGCACGGTGTGCACGTTGCTATCGGTGTATTCTGGCTGATATGCATGCTCTTCTATTCTTACACGGGTAAAATGGACGCGCATGAAAGCGCGGTCGATGTCGAAGTCGCAGGTCTGTATTGGCACTTTGTTGATATTGTCTGGATTATCATTTTCACCGTCGTTTACTTGATCGAATTCATCGGCAAAACCTGATCGTAACCCATTTTTATTATCATGTCTGAAGCAGATTATCATCCTTTACCCGTTTCACCAGATACGGATCACAGCGGCGAAAACGAAAAATATCACGTATTCGTCAACCTTGCGCTCGTGCTGGCCGCGATTACAGGTGTCGAATTGGTATTGGTATACCTACCATTTAATACGACCTTCATCTTTACGGTTCTTATTTGCCTCTCGGCATTTAAATTTGTAGCCGTCATCGCATGGTTCATGCACTTAATCTACGATAAGCTACTTCTGACGCTTGCGTTTGGCACTGGCCTAGTGATCGCTGCGGGCACCTACACCGCCTTACTCTTTCTCTTCTCGAGAAGCTACGTCGCTCCTCCAGAGATTCCAGGCATGTAATCGATTAAATTACTAGCAATTAGAGGACGACGGAGTAAATTCGTCGTCCTTTCTTTTTGTAATGCAACTACACTGGCACACCGAACCACTCCTACTCATTAGCTTATTGCTAATTGGCTGGCTGTATGCGCTTGGAACGGGCCCTCTACGTCAAAAAATTGCGCCAACAGAAAAGTATCCACTAGGCCAAGCGCTGCTGTTTTATAGTGGTCTGATCATAACCTATTTGGCGGTCGGCTCCCCGCTGGATCAATTGGGTGAACAATTTCTTTTTTCCGCTCACATGGTGCAGCACATGTTGCTGATCTATTTTTCAACGACACTTTTTATCTTTGGCACGCCTAGCTGGTTAATTGATCATCTCTTAAAGCCAGAAGCCGTTCGCAAGATAGTGTCTGTGCTCACGCATCCTGCTTGTGGCGGCCTACTGTTTACTGTGGTCTATACGGCATGGCACGTGCCAGGCCTCTACGAACTCGCACTTCGTGACAAACGAATGCACATACTAGAGCACTGGACAATGTTTGGCTTGGGTATCTTGATGCTTTGGCCTTATCTCACATTATCGCAGCGAGTGCCGCGGCGCGCTTACGGAATCCGTATGTTGGGTCTTTTTCTACTCATGGTTGGACAACTGCCTGTGTTTGCCTTTCTCACATTGGCAGGAGAAGCCATCTACCCAACGTATATCTGGGCACCACGAATCATCGATTTAGATCCATTGAATGACCAGATTCTCGGAGGAATTATTATGAAAGTGATTAACATGGGCTTTTCGCTTACAATTCTAGGAACAACCTTTTATGCTTGGTCAAAAAGTGAGGAGTCCGATCCAGAACCAGATGCTAAGCTCACCACTTTGACTCAATAATTCCATCGTTTACCGACAACTGCTCCATAATGACTTGGGAAATCTTCTTTGTTTTTGCACTACTCGTTCTCGCGATTGGTAGCTTTATTTGGGAACGCATCTCTGCGGACCTCACGGCACTGACTGTCTTCGGGGTGCTCCTCTTTGTAAGTATGCTTACAAAGAGTGATCAATTGCCCAACCTAGAGGCAATGCTGAGTGTGTTTAGTAATTCTGCACCACTGACCATTGCTGGAATGTTCATTGTCAGTGGTGCCTTAGAGCGCACGGGCGCGATCGACCTAATTACTTCGTATTTGAGGAAACTAGTAAAGCTGCCCTACAAGGGCTTCATTTTCGTAATGGTTATCGGGGTAGCAGCAGTCTCTGCGTTCGTCAATAATACGCCAGTCGTCATTGTTTTAATGCCGGTCATACTCTCGCTCTCGCGCGAAATGGGCGTAGCTTCGTCTAAATTACTGATCCCATTGTCCTACGCATCGATATTTGGTGGCACCTGCACACTGTTAGGAACCAGCACCAATCTACTCGCAAGCGGCATCCTACTCGACGCGGGACACGCGCCAATTGGAATGTTTGAGCTCGCAGCTGTCGGATTACCAATACTAGCCTTTGGCAGCGTCTATCTGGTGCTCTTTGGTAACAAGCTCCTCCCACATCGGGAAACGCTTACTTCGATCTTGAGCGACGAAGAACGCAAAGAATTTATCACAGAAGCATTCGTCAAAGCCGGCTCTGATTTGCACGGACAGACCGCAGCCGACAGTGGCATGCTCAAAGGACGTGGCATCCGCTTACTCGAAATCGTGCGTCACGGTATCGCTGTCACAGGAGATGCTAAGCAGATTAAACTACAATACGGTGATCGGCTGGTGCTGGCGTGCCGACCATCGGGTGTGGCTGAAGCCAACACGATGAAAGGCATTACCATACAACCTGAATTGACCGAAGGCCTTGAAACCATCGCCACTGACGAGGGTGCCATCGTGGAGGGTGTAGTTGCACCGCACGCCTCAATTACAGGCAAGACACTCGGCGAAATTAACTTCCGCCAGCGCTTCCGCATGGTCGTGGTAGCCGTGCATCGTAAAGGCACGAATCAACGCGAACGACTCAGCAGCCTACATATCCAAGAAGGTGACACGTTATTAATGATGGGATCAACGGATGCAATCGACTCGCTAGCGAACAGCGACGAAATCATCATTCTAGATCGCCCGCGTGTGCCCACGCGCAGTGTGCGCGTGAAGATGCCCGTAGCGATCTGCACAACTGTCGGTATTGTGACGATGGCGTCGCTCAATATCGTTCCAATCTTTTCCGCAGTTGCGTTGGGTGTCGCGATCTTGCTGCTCAGTGGTTGTTTAAAGCCTAAAGACGCCTACGCATCGGTCGAATGGAGTATCCTCATTATCATCTTTGGCATGCTTGCCCTTGGGCAGGCGATGGATTCGACTGGAGCCAGCCTACTTATTGCCGAAACGATGACTGGTTTCGTTCGTGGTGTGGCACCCGAGCATCTACAGAGTGTCGCGATGCTTGCGTTTATCTACATCATTACCTCAACCTTTACTGAGTTTCTATCCAATAATGCGGCCGTCGCACTCATGGTGCCTATCGCCTTAGGAATTGCTGCGACCCTTGGGGTCGACCCTCGGCCTTTTGTCGTTGGCAGCTGCATTGCGGCATCTGCTAGCTTTGCGACACCTATTGGTTATCAGACCAACACATACGTCTATGGTGTTGGAGGCTATAAATTTTCCGACTTCACCAAGGTTGGCCTACCGTTGAACATCATTTGCTTCATCGTTACAGTGACCGTAGTCCCCATGTTTTGGGAGTTTTAATCGCATCTCAAAAGCTAGCAATTCTAGGAGAATGGCTATAACCCCAATGCCTCTAGTGATGGCGCAAGGTGTGGAGGCATAGATTGTCTCCACTAAGAAGGGTCAGCCTAAATGTAATACATCTCACCCGGGTCATCGACAACAAACCGATCTAAGGTGTAAGTGCCAATTTTCTTTTCAAATTCGGCACCAATTTCATTCCAAATTTCAGCCACTTTAGGACCAGACTGACCGTCGTCTTGAAAATTACCTTCCAGTAGCTCGCTTTCTACAGCCTTTACGATGTCGTTTAGATGAATACTCTCGGGCGCTTTTGCGAGGGCATACCCACCCTGTTTTCCTCGCTTGCTGATAATCAAGCCTGCGTTGCGCAACTCATTCAAAATCTGCACCAAATAATTGGCCGGAATTTGTTCCGCATCCGCTAAAGCGTCGATATGAGCCATTTTTTCTTGGCCAAAAGTCCGGGCAAGCTGAGCGAGCACGCGACACGCATATTCAAGTTTATGGGAAAGTTTCACCACTAGAAGTTAGGCTCTCGACTCATCAATGTAAAATTGAATCGAAAACGATTTAAAAGGCACTCCAATCGGGTGGTTGTAATCTTGCGCAATTCGGCTAGGACGCCTCAATCACACTATGCCGCTTGAAATTATATATGCAGACGATGACTACATAGCAATCAACAAGCCTTCAGGTTTACTGGTGCATCGAACCTCTCTAGATAAACATGCCACTGAATTTGCACTGCAATTATTGCGGGATCAGATCGGCCAAGAAGTGTTCCCTTGCCATCGTTTAGATCGTCCCACTAGCGGCGTGCTACTCTTTGCCCTTAACGCAGACGCGCTGCGTCATGCGCAACATGAGTTTGCAGAAAGAAGAGTGTCGAAGGTCTACCATGCAATCACTCGTGGCTGGTTGAAAGATATAGGCCATATAGACTACCCTCTTCGCTCAGAAGATAGGCCCGAACGGTCATTCGAAGCTCAAACCGATTATCGTTCGCTCCGTAGGAGTGAACTCCCACTACCCGTGGGGCGCTACTTGAATGCGCGATTTACCCTCGCTGAACTTCGCCCCACTACAGGTAGAAAGCATCAGCTCCGAAGGCACCTCGCCCATTTAAGGCATCCAATACTGGGTGACACTCGTCATGGTGATGGAGTGCAAAATACATTTATTCGCATGCATTTTCAATGTAATCGGCTGCTACTACACGCCTGCCAGTTAGAATTCAAACATTTCAAAAAAAATAAGATCATTCAGGCAAACGCTAATTACGAAGCTACATTTGAAGCACTTGTAGACTCACTGGAGCTCAAATCGTAGCTTTTAGACCCATGGAAAGAATCAGCTGGGAAAGCTTCTGCTTCAATACATCTAGTTTTATAGGCTTACTGAGGTAAGCATTCATACCAGAGCGCAAACACCGGTCTTCATCGCCCTGCAGCGCGTTGGCGGTGAGTGCTATGATCGTTACTTTGCTGTGATGGTCACCAGCCTCACCGGCACGAATTTTCGCAGTCGCCTCAAAGCCATCCATGATCGGCATTTGTAAGTCCATGAAGACTAAATCTACGGTGTGCTCGCGCATGTGTTTGAGTAGCGGGATACCATTATCGAAAAAGTGAGCAGTCCAACCCAAGCGTTTGAGCATGATCATCAAGACTCGCTGATTCGCTGCGTTGTCTTCCGCAACTACAATTCTTAACGGATAGATTTCTCCAATCTTACGCTCTGGTGAGACTTCCAGTTCGAACGGTGCCACTGTTCCTGCTTTAGTCCCCTCTAACAGCGAGTTGGATAAGTTCAGACGCACACTGAAAGTCGCGCCCTGCCCCTCGGAACTCATCGCTTGTATATCTCCACCCATTGCTTCAGCTAAGCGTTTGGTAATGGCAAGACCTAGACCCGTGCCACCAAATTTACGAGTCATAGATGAGTCTCCTTGGGCGAAAGGACGAAACAGTCGATGCAATTGTGCCTCAGACATACCGATACCAGTATCAGTGACTTCGAGCTTAATATCGCAACGCGGGGCACTTGCATCGCTGCAGTTCGAGGCTTTTACAGTGATGCTGCCTGAAGCGGTAAACTTCACTGAATTCGCGAGTAAATTGTTTAAGATTTGTCGAACACGATTTTCATCTCCTACCGCCTGCGCGGGCACACCGTCTTCGATATCAACGATCAACTTTAAGCCCTTTTTTTCACAGCTTGAAGTAAATACAGACACCGTGTCACGAATCGTCGCCACTAAATCAAACTGACGAGCCTCTAAATCTAAGTGGCCTGACTCGATCTTTGAAAAATCAAGAACATCATTAATTAGTGCCATTAATGCTTCACCACTGGTTTTAACCGATTCTGCATATTCACGTTGCTCTTCATTCAGCTCCGTCATGTTCAACATTTCCATAAACCCGATGACTCCGTTTAATGGAGTGCGAATCTCATGGCTCATGGTCGCAAGAAAATCACTCTTTGCCTTGCTTGCCGTATCTGCTTGGCGAGCCGACTCTTTGGCGTGCCCAATAGCTAAATTCAAACGATTATTGACTCGCTCAAGCTCAGCCCGAGCAAGTTCTGCCTCCTTCATCATGCTAAGTGCGTCGGAACTTTTTTGATTTAGTTCTGCTGCGCGTCGCTGCAATCGATCATTTGCTTCAACGAGTTGCGCCTCCGCTTCTCGACTGCGCAGTTCTGCTTCCTTTTGAATACGACCCGACTCTTTTACAACTTGGTAAGTTTGATCAAATTCATCTAAATCGAAGCGTTGTGTCTGCAATTCCTCGCAATCCGACTCTGGATGAGTAATACAAAGATTGAGCAAATCCAAATTTCTTTGCAAAAGTTTAGTCAAGTGCCGCGCCGTCAGCAAAGGCGCACTCACCCCTGCCAAAACAAGAAACAAGCAAGACACCCAATACTGATTCAACTTTAAACGAGCCGCTCGAATCGCACTCTCGCGAGTCGATTCGAGCTCACCCATTGCATAGTTACCCGAACTATAGGAACGCTCAAAATCAGTATGCGCGTCGTAATAAGTCTTTGAATAATCCTTATAACTCACCACTGCCAACCAGGTTGCGAGTAGCACCATCACCAATATGATCGGTAAACATGCGCGCAGCAAAAACAGCTGTAAGATGGACTGATTCGATTCTCTACTCACATTAAAAACATGGATTATACAGCAGCCGCATCGCCTTTGGGCGTAATCTTGTGTAGAATTTGCAGTGCCTACAAAGTCACCTCTTCAGCATCGCGCCATAATCGATCCAGTTGATACAAATCGCGCATTTCCTGAGTTTGCAAATGGACCATAAAATCAAAAGCATCGACAACGACCCAGCCACTGCCTACTTCGCGGTCTTCACCAATCAATTGAACTCCAGATTCTTTAAGTGCTCGGTCTAGCGATGCTTTAAGTGCTTTCAAGTGAGGGTCCGATGTTCCAGTCGCTAAGACCAGATAATCGGTAATCGAGGACTTGCCACTTACGTTTAAAATACGAATGGATTCACCTTTTTTATCTTCAATCGCGGTGACGGCCACTCGAATTTCATCTAGAGTAGAAAGTTGTTTTGTATTCTTAGGATTCGACATAGTTAAATTAATCCAAGTCGGTATAAAGACCTTCGTCCGAAATGAAAGCCTCAACTGCGGGTGGCACTAAGTCTTGAATAGACTGTTTTTTCTGACACCTGGTTCTTATCTCACTGGAACTAGCCTCCATTAATGGAGCATCCACCTCTAAATAATGTAGACCCGCGACTGCACATGCTTGAACTGAAGAACCAGGCCTTCCAAACACCAGAAAAGTCACCAATTGCGCTAGATCCTCAATCCTGCGCCATTGATCGAGTAGCTCAAATTGATCCGCTCCGATCATGAAATACAACTCCGTATTGGGATAATTCGCACGAAAATACTCTACGGTATCGATGGTGTAACTCACCCCACCCCTTTCTAGCTCATAGGTATCGACCTTAAACCTGGATTCTCCATGAGTTGCGAGCTCAAGCATTTCCGCTCGAGCATCATCACTGACGCGAGTCTCTTGACCTTTCAAAGGTGAACAGGCTGCAGGCATAAAGACGATACGATCGAGCCCAACTTGCTTGAGCGCATAGCGGGCAATCGTCAAATGGCCGTTGTGCACAGGGTCAAACGACCCACCAAAGAGTGCCATTCGTTGTATTTCTGCATTTTGTCCGCTCATAGTCGTAGAGCGATATGGATTCGTTTTGACCTTTTCTTCCGCATATTGGTAGCAATAGTGACTACTTTACTTGACGCATGCAACTCAACTCCGATTTACAAGAAAAGCCCCACTCACTCGCAGAAACACTTGAAAGTGTCTTAAAAGACACAGACAGCGTGGGTCCATCGATACGCGAATTAACCGAAGCGGTCGGCGACCGGGGTTTTGGAGTCTTGTTAATGCTCTTATCCTTACCCAGTGCCTTACCTATTCCTGCACCTGGCTACAGTATACCCTTCGGTATTGCGATGGCGATCATAGCAACACAAATCATGTTTGGCCGTGAAACCGTCTGGCTTCCACAACGGATCCTAGCGATTCGCGTCCACCCCAGGCTTGCGAATAAAATGGTCGGCACCGGAGCTGCCTTTCTGAGACGCATCGAAAAACTAATCAAACCTCGAATGAGGTGGATTCACTCCAAGGCAGGACATTCCCTACTTTCTATTATAATTCTCACGATGTCATTATTCATGATGATACCCATACCAGGGACAAACACACTGCCCGCAATGGCCATCTTCATCATCGGTGTCAGCATGGCTGAAGAAGATGGCTTCATTGCAATCGGCGCACTACTTTGCTCTGTAGTGGCAGCTGGAGTTTCGGGCAGTATTGTGTATTTATTTTATACCAAAGGCCCTGAGGCAGCAGAGAGCGTAAAAGACTGGATCAAGAGTCTGCTAGGCATGAGTCCCGACTAGTATCGTGAGACTTGATTAGACATAAATGCCTTGTTATCCCTGTAGAATATAACATGCTTTTTACTCGTGTTAGAGTCTACCCCCACTTTGCGCCACAATTCCCGCTACAACTTGGTTTTGCTCAGCCCCGATCCAGCAGAGGAGGCAGTTTTAAATCATCATTTACAACCTACCGAGGAATTTAGCTGCACGCTTCGTTGTATTGAAACACTGGAACAGCTGAAACAATTTGAAATTCAATCACTTTGCGATGCGGTCCTGCTGGATATACGTATAGAGAAGCCATTAGCAGAAGAAGCGATCCAATACCTCTCTCGGCAAAAGGGTTCAGTCGCACTACTCTGTTTGTGTCAAAATCATACGCAGCTTAGACAGTTTCGAGAGGTCATGCATTCTGTCGATGACTATATCCTAGCAGAATTCTTACCTGAGGGTGAACTTTCAACACGAATTGCTCACTCAATTCGCCGATGCCGAAAGGAATACGAACTATTGTCAGAGCAGAACTTACTCAAAGAACTCCTCGATAATATTCCTGACGCGATTTATTTTAAAAATACCAATAGTCAGTTCATCAAGGTCAATACAGCAATGGCTCGTATATACGACCATTCTGGACCTGAAGAAATCCTCGGGAAAAGTGATTTCGATCTGTTCACTCATGAGCACGCGCAACGCGCGTATGACGATGAACAAGAAATTATTAAGACTGGAAAACCGTTGATCGGCATCATCGAAAAAGAAACGATGCCAGACGGCACTTTTAAGTGGGTCACCACGACCAAAATGCCACTTAAGGACAACATGGGCACGATCATTGGAACCATGGGCATTTCACGTTCTGTGACTGAACTCAAAAACGCACAAGAAGCACTCGCCAGAGAAACTGCTCTATTAAAAACGATCATCGAACATGCCCTCGCGGGCATTTACGTAAAAGACCGCGAAGGACGCTACTTAGTCATCAACGAACGACACGCCAACAATCTCGGTGCAAAAACGTCTAAGGAATGTGTCGGAAAAACACTACGTGACTTTTATTCACCTGAAGATGCCGACCGAGCCATGCGCTTTGACGAAGAAATCATGCAGACAAATAAAGGCCTTGAGAACATGGTTGACCAACGCACCTTACCGAATGGCGAAAAAACATGGCTACTCACGAGTAAAGTCCCTTTCAGTGATGACAAGGGCAACTGCATAGGCCTTGTTGGTATCTCGCAAGACATCACACTACAAAAGAAAAACGAACTTCAGCTTAAGTCGACGATTCAAACACTTGAAGAGACAAAGCTACAGCTCATCGAAGCCGAGAAGCTTAAAACAGTCGGTCGCCTTGCTGCTGGAGTCGCGCACGAAGTAAAGAATCCACTATCTGTAGTCCTCTTAGGCGTAGACTTTCTGTTGTCGCAAGGCGAACTAGATCCAGACATCACTTCGATGCTTACAGATATGCGAAACGCTGCATTGAAAGCAAATGAAGTGGTATTTGAACTACTCGATTATTCCTCCCCACATGAAGTAAGCTTGGTTCCAGCAAACATCAATGAAACCATCGAACACGTGCTGACATTAATGCGCCACAATCTTCGCAAAGCGCATGTGACATTGATTGATGAACGCAGTCAGGAACTTCCTAAAGTCTATATTGATGCCTCAAAAATCGACCAAGTCTTTATCAATCTTATCCTCAATGCGATCTCGGTAATGCCCAAAGGAGGTGAACTCATCGTCAAAACCTACACGAAGCGAATGAACGCAACAGGCGCTAATGTTTCCAGCGAGATGACTGAGCACTTTCGTATTGGCGATACCATCGTTGTCGTCGAGATTTTAGACACAGGAACAGGGATCGACGACAATCATCAAAATAAAGTCTTCGACCCCTTCTTCTCGACCAAAACCACAGGCGAAGGCACAGGCCTAGGACTGTCGGTAACTAGAAGTATTGTTGATATGCATCGAGGTATGATTACCCTAGAAAATCGAGAAAACCAAGTAGGCGCTTGCGCGCGAATTCTTTTTCCAACTGCAGATAAAGCATAAAATAAAATGAACGATACCCCAGATACAGAACCAACGCGCATACTCATCATAGATGACGAGGCTTCATTCACACGCATGGTGAAACTCAATATGCAAAATGCCGGCAACTACGTCGTTGAAACGCTCAACGAAAGCCTTCAAGCACGCATGGTAGCAAAACAATTTAAGCCACACATCATTTTACTAGATGTCGTCATGCCAGAAGCAGATGGTGGTGACGTCGCGACGACCCTGCGCGAAAGCGAGCAAACCAAAAACATCCCCATCATCTTTGTTTCTGCCATGGTCTCTCGAAAGGAGTCACACAGAGGGCTTTATCGAAGCGGTGGTGAATACTTCTTAGCAAAACCTGTCAGTTCAGATTTACTAGTAGACGCAATCCACCAAGTGTTAAACGCTTAGTAAGCGCCTTACCAACGCAGCCTTTAGTGGCTCAGCTGAATTGGTTATAGTTCAGTATCTGGCTTGCGGTTTGCTCATGAACATTCTTTCCATCTGTGCACTAGACACTACGCACTATGTCCAAAACGAAAATTCAAAACACGTATCAAAAAGCACTCGACATCAATTTAGATGCTGAAAAATACGGCGTCTTCGCTGAGATTGGTGCAGGACAAGAAACTGCAAACTGCTTTTTTCGAGCTTCAGGAAGTGCTGGCACAGTAGCAAAAACGATTTCTGCGTATGACATGACCATGAGTGATGCGCTGTATGGCAAAGCCAATCGCTACGTTTCAGAAAGCCGACTACAGGCCATGCTCAAATATGAGTATGATTTACTCGATCAGCGACTCGCTCCAGCCCGCGGTAGCAAAACAACATTTTTCTCTTTTTGTAATACTGTTCGCGCTAGAGGCTACAAAGACCAAGGAGAATGTCATGGTTGGTTGGGGGTCCGTTTCCAGCTCAAACCACAAGGCGCACCGTGTGAAATCGTGCTACATGTCCGCCTCTTGGATGAAACCAACGCCGATCAGATGGAAGCTCTTGGCGCAGTTGGAGTGAATTTAATCTATGCCGCATTTTACTACCGAGACAGCTTACAAAAGTTCGTTGAATCTCTCGCCGAAAACATCGTTTCAGGTCGTGTCGAAGTAGACATGCTGCGCTTCTCCGGTCAAGGCTTTCGCTATGTGGACAATCGACTCTGTGCTCTACAACTGGTTCAGAGCGGACTCACTGATGCTGCAATGTTTAACGAAGACGGCGAAGTTGTCCAAGCTGCCGATGCACTCTATAAGCGCCCCATCATGCTTCTAAGAGGCAGCTTCAACCCAGTCTTAAAGCTACACCTCGATATGATAGAACAATCAAGAGCGGTGTATTCAAATGTGCTTACAAATGAGCAAATGGACCGTTCAATGGAATTGTGTGAAATCAGCACAAACAACCTTTTACGTGATGGATCGGTCGATCATGAGGATTTCATCAACCGTGCAGATGCCTTACAAGCTCTTGGTAAAACTGTGCTCATTTCACGAAGCGCCGAGTTTCATAGAATCGCGACCTACTTAAGTCGCTACACTGCCGAGCCGATTGCAATTATTCTAAGCATTGGTCTGCTCAATGAGCTATTTAAAGAAAAGTGGTCAGCGAACTTACCTGGTGGAATCCTTGAGTCTTTTGGTCGCTTATTTAAAAATCGCGTTCAATTGTTCGTCTATCCATGGCATAACTCGCAGAGCAAAGAATTGGTGACCGCTTCTAATTTTAAAGCCCCTGAGAAATGGCAACATTTTTATCAACACCTAATCGAAAACGAACGCATACATGCGATTGGTGTGGGCAATCCAGCCCTACTCTCCATGACTGGGCGCAAGACTCTCAAGCTAATTGAAACAGGTGCTGCCGGCTGGGAAGAATGGGTGCCTCAAGAAGCCCTTGAAATGGTGAAGCGCCAATACAAACGCCTGTAGCCAAATCGTTTATAAAAAACAGGAGCGGACTACGGAGATCACTTGATCCCGGTCCGCTTTTGATAAGCTCGATCCGCTAGGCAAGCAAAGTCCGCGTTGAAACAAGTCAGCCGCAATTTGACCGCCATAAGTTTTAACTCTTTCGAAAACAGGCTGTAGGTGCAATGGCTTCCACAACGGGCGTGCCTCAATGTTGGCAGCTTCTAGGGCCTCTAATAGCTGAGCAGGTGTCACTTCTTCGGAATCCAATGTGAGGCAAGAAAGCCAGTAGTTACTTTGCCCATCCTCGCTGATCGGCATCATCACAATTTGTGGAATCTCCAAAAAAGCCTTTGTATACGCCTCATAATGATCTTTACGTGCCGCGACTCGGCGGCCCAAATCCGCCAACTGACTGCACCCAAGGCCTGCCAAGACGTTGCTCATACGGTAATTATAACCGACTGCTTTATGTTCATAATGTGCGACAGGCTCGCGCGCCTGAGTCGCAAGGTAAGATGCACGGTTGATGGCCACCTTATCATTGGATAACAACGCACCACCTGCAGAAGTGGTAATAATCTTATTACCATTAAAAGAAAAAAATGAGAACGCACCAAAAGAACCAGCAGGTTTCCCTTGGTAACTCGCTCCAAGCGCCTCGGCAGCATCTTCAATCAGCGGAACATTGTAGTGCTCACAAAGGCTACAGATCCGCTCCATGTTCGCGCATTGCCCGTATAAATGAACGACGATGACCGCCTTCACTCGATCTTCATTTTTTAAAGCTTGCTCGAGTTGTTCTGGATCTAAATTCCAAGTCTCCAGTTCACTATCAACAAAGACTGGTTCGGCTCCCAAGTAACAAATCGGATTTGCACTCGCGGCGAAGGTCAAGGTTGGACAAATCACCTGATCTCCCGCGCTGACTCCTAAGAGCATCAGAGCTAAATGTAAAGCTGCGGTGCCTGAATTCAAAGCAACTGCCTGTTGACGATTTGCCACCTTAGCAAGTTCAGCCTCGAATGCATTGATATGCGGCCCAACCGGCGCGACCCAATTCGAAGTGAGCACATCACTCACTGAAATGTGATCATTTTTACTGATATCCGGTGGTGATAAATAAATTCGAGACATAAACGCGATAACTTAAGTCATCTTGCGCGAAATTCGACACATTTCTGAGCGAGACAATATACGAATGTAATCAACTCAATGGGTAATACGCAGAAAGAATATACAGTGCGGCCGAAGCGACAACACTCTCAATCGCGTAGCCCTAAGGTCGTCCCTTCAGAACCTGAGATGAAGCAAATGTTACCCCGCATAAATGAGCGCACCAGTAACGACAAAGATAGATAAAAAGAATGACAATCCTCACGCACTTGAGTAGCTTTTCAAGATGGTTATCAATTTACAAAATGTCCCCGCGGATGCCGCCGAGAACGTTCGTGGAGGGATTGGCACAGTTCACGCGCATAAACTTTTAGACCTCTATCCTGGTAGCGCGATAAAAAGCGTCGGTGTTGTTCGCCTAGAACCAGGGGCAAGTGTAGGCGATCATTCTCATACTGGAGATGAAGATTTTTATTACTGCTTGTCAGGCGCAGGAATTGTAATTGATGACGGTATCGAACACCCATTTACCCCAGGGACCTTGCAAATCACTCGCGATGGGGGCACTCAAGCAATACGGAATACAGGGGAAACTGAACTCGTCTTCCTTGGTGCTTTGGTAGATACACAAAGACTAGAGTGATCGATTTGAATACCTTAAGAACTTTTAGGTGTTTTATTAAATAAGCTCCATAATTTCTTCTTCTTCACCTCCTCCACTTCCGCCAGCTCGACTCCTTCTTCCTCAAACTCATCAACAGAAACAGGCTGCACAATATTTGCTTTCATCGAATAGTGCTTGCGAACCGTTTCCACCACTTTCCCGTAGAGTAAGGGTTTTCTGAAATACAGAAGTTCATGGGCTTCCAATTCGGCAATGTCGCTATCAGTTAAACAGCCAGAAACGATTGCTAAGCGAGCTTGCGGATAGGTCTTTTTAAGCTCCACGGCGAATTGTATACCTCGACCATCCGGCAATCGATGATCGGTGATTACCATTTGGATGTTCTTGGAGGGATCATGCAAGACCTCACGAGCCTCAGCGATATCCAATGCAGGAAAAACAACGTGTCCAAGACGCACCAATTGAGAAATCGCAATTTCCAGCAGTTCTTTTTCGTCTTCAATAAATAGAATATTCATCACTTATCATTTGGTTGCACCTATGCTCGCTGACAGAGTGTAGAAGATACTGCGTCAAGACAACTATGTAGTCAGTAAATTATTCAAAGCCACCTGGCTAACACAGTCACAGTAAATAAATATTCATATTCTGAAAGAAATCACTTTACAGTGTGCTCACTTCCACCTTTATTCCCGCCTTCACTTTGTTGCAGGGTGGAGCAGTCCGGTAGCTCGTCAGGCTCATAACCTGAAGGTCCTAGGTTCAAATCCTAGCCCTGCACCCAATTTAAAAGCCTCTAGTTCACCGCTAGAGGCTTTTTTATGCGGATTGAAGCCGATTGATGAGAATTTCGGAAACGCCAGAAAACTCATGAAACATTTTGAAACAAGTTGGAATTTGTTGAACCCAAGCCCAAGTTTTGACCCAAGTTTTTTTCTTCTATCTGCTCAGTTCTTCCAGATATACCCTCACATTCTCCGGCAGCTTTCCAGGGAAAGTCTTGGAAACACCTAAGGCTTTGAGGCGTTTCAACTTCGCCTTTGGCAGTTTATTCCAGCGAATTCGTTGAGTGCTCAGCCATGTGCCAAGTGCAGGATTCTCCGGCCAGTTCTTTGCCGGAACGCGGCAATGTCCGAAACGTTCCTTAAAAGCCTTCAATTCGGCAAAGCGTTGCTCCCATTGCCATTCGACAACATCCCAGACGAATCCCAGTTCATCCAGCCGCTGGATTTTATCTTCATCCAATTTTCCGAATTTACGTGCTTGCCGCTGCCCTACTACCCAACCGCCAAGAGTCGGATTTTTCGACCACTTCGCCGGAACCAGCGTATCGTCGTATCGTTTAGCGTATTTTTCTAGGCTTTGGTAATGCTCCTCCCAAGTTTCCGCAAAAGGCTCCCAGTGAAATCCCAATGCTTTGAGCTTGCGCAGCCTCTCTTTTGTTTGGCTTTGAGGCCGGTGTCGGATGTTGGCAACCCACAAGGCCAGACTGGGATTCTTCTGATAGCGAATCGGGACTTGGCTGTGTCCATGCTCGGCATGAAACCGAACGAGTTCTTTATAGCGCTGATTCCATCGGTTGCCGAGAATATCCCAATCAAAGCCAAGCTTGTCCAATTTCTTTATATGGGCATCGGTCAGCATCGTCTTGTTAAGCCGTTGTGTGCTCACCCATGAGCCTAAGGCTTTGTCTTCCGCCCATTTGGCCGGCACGTCACAATCGCCAAAGCGCTGCCTGTAGGCGACGAGTTGGGCGTAGCGATGATCCCATGCGGTATTTGGGCTACGATCCCGTAGTTTCCACTCAAAGCCTATTGCGTCCAGCATACGGCGGAAGTAATCGGGGGTTTTGCTTTTTGGACTCCTATGCCCATGCACCCAACGGGATAATTCGGGGTTTTTGTTCCAACGGGCGGGAACCCGCGTGTGCCCCATGACCTCTTTGAAAATCATCAAGCGGTGGAAATTTGCCAGCCAGCGTTCCTCATTCTTGTTAAAAAAGCCAGAGCGAATCAATTTGTCTACATCGCCCCAAGGCATTTTAGCAAGATTGGCTTGGATGTGAATATACCACCCAACAAATTCAGGATCAGTAGCCCTGTAGTCATCTGCGCTGAACCTATCTCCTTCTGCGCGTTTGTAGCGTTTTAAGAGTGCGATGAAGCGCGCCTGATCTGTTTTCGAAAAGCGACGGAAGGACATCCTCCCTTTTCGAGGTGTATTTGAATTACGCACCATAAAATCAAGGGCATCCTAAAGTATAAAACGGCGTAAATATAAGCTTGAGCATTCATCTTAGTTCTAAAGCTGACATCAAATTCTCAACTTCCTGAATTTTGCCCGCGATTGCCGCTTGGAATCCATTTTATTCGAGTTCCAAAATAGTGTTAAAGCGAGGAGAGAACAATGGGTCGTATTGCTCATCAAGCACCTGCTCGTGATCTAGTTCGTATATACGAACGTCATTAGATCCAGTGACAATAAAATAGTCGTTGCCCGAGCCGTCAGTTCCAATCACAAGCCAATTGGCATCCCATACCTCGCTATAGGGGGAATTATTTCTGACCCTGTCATTTGCGGAAATCAGTTCACTTTCCGTCATAAAGACTCGATCAAGATGCTCGCTACTTCGGGTGGATTTTTTTCTTCGAGCATCTTCGAAAAATGTTTTTAAGGAGCATGGAATTACTAATCCGTATTTTTTTTCTAATAAAGCAATAGCTTCATTTCCAATTACTTGTTCTTCCGTGTTGGCGAAATGCCTTTCCGACCCTGTGCTTTCAGAACTCCAAAAGCACTCGAATTGGTAATCAACTTTCGAAGAAAGCAATGAACATATTAAATTGTCGAGATCTGATGCCAAACCTTTCGAATCCTCAGAATGGATTAAAAACTCATTCTTCGATGGACCTTCTCTTAAAGATGAAAGGGACAGTTCGGTTCTATCAAATAGTTCTGGCCTTGTAACAAACAGACAAGTCTTACTCATCTTGAGAATCACGACAGTATTGTTATGAGAATCCGGAGCTTTTGCCTTAATCAAGCTAGGTTTTTGCGATGCCAAAATAACTGGAATGATTGAAGCCAGCGTTTTTTTTGCCGTCTGCTTGTGTTTGTCTGGGTAACTGTAGAACGGCAATCGACCTTCTTGAATTGCCTGCAGCTTCCGCTTTTTCAGGAATTTGAACATAATTCTAACATAAAAACTACTATTTGAACCTGTTTACAGCACCAAATGCACCACTCGCGGCTCCGCTCGCACCTAACTCTAAAAGAGCATCATGTCCGATGATTCTATCTAACGCGAGGGAATTACCTGGTAACTCGAAGCGACCAGCTCGGTTCTCTGCAATACCTTCTATTTGAAACCATTTAGGATTACTGTTCACCCACTGGGCAGTCTGCGAATTGTCATACCCTCGAATTTCAGCTTCCCTCAGGAGCCGTCGATTTTCTCTCCCTGCAATATGGCCAACGTCAAAACCATCTAAAAGCTCTCGACCTGTATTAGGATCGAGGAAATTACCATTTGTATTCGTTGAGGCTCTCTGAACCACGGTTTCCCTCAGTTCATTTGTGAGCGCAGGTCGGTTTAGATTCGTGACTTGCCTGAGCGGCAAATCGCTCGAAACTCTCGTTGCACGAGCAATGCGAGCTGTTGCCTTAACAGCTCCTTTTCCTCCGGGGATCAAACTTGCTGCGACGCCTGCTGCCGCAACGGCACGATTAACATCCTCACCCGCGATAAGATCGTAGCCAGCAGCTAACTCGACTACACCTTTTACTGTTCCGACCACTGGAATAAAGTCCAAGGCGAGTGAAAGACTGTTTCTCCAACTCCATAAACCGAATGGGTCGAGCGCTGAAATAGGATCTCCATTCGCATAGGCGAACCAATTCTGCCCGCCAGAGAAGCCAATTGGATCGGCGTTCAAAAAGCGCATCAGATAAGGACTGTAGTAGCGCGCACGCATGTTGAGCAGGCCATTTGCATCTGTCTGAATACCCCATTGCCCGTTATAAAGAAACGGTGTGTCCATATCGCCTGTCTCCATCGTCACGAGACCATAGGGCGAATACTCAGCGCGTCCGATGACTTCGCCATTATCGTCCGTTCTAGTGATAGTGCTACCAACTTGATCGAAGTGGTATGTCTTGGTGTTGTCGGCTTCGTCTGCTTCATAAAGCAGCCCTAAGCCGTAGACGAAATAAGTCTCTGAGCCGTCGGAATTGTGACGCACTAGGAGGCGGCTCATGTTCGCATTCGCGTCGGTGACAAAACGGGTTGTGCCGCTCGAATCGATCATCGTGCGGCGGTGCCCCTCCGCATCGTAGGTGTAGCTGACACCGTCGGCGGAGGTGAGCTGGTTGCGAGAATTATACGCAAGCGGGACAATGCCCGAAGTTGAGGTAATTGCTCCAGATGTCATGTTGCCATCGTCGTCGTGGACGACTGAGGCTGCATTGACTGTGAGTAAGCGATTATCATCATCGTATGTTCCGGCAAAAGTGGAGTGGACAAATGAAGCGTCTGGAATAGGTGCGTGGAAACGGCTCGTGATTTGCCCTGCCAAATCGTAATCAAAGCGCAGAAGCGAAAAGAGCTTCGCGTTGGCGGATTCTTTGATAGAAAGAATTTGGTCCCCGTCGTCTCGCTCAATTGCCGAACTTGTGCCGTTTGGCCGAGTGATTCCAGTTAAGCGTCCGAGACGGTCATAATTATACGTAGTCACTCTTGCAGACCAATCAGTGACCGTTTTGAGCAGGTTCCGAGCGTTGTATGTATAGGTGACTTCTTTACCATCGGGATAGGTTAGGCGGGTCAAATTCCCGTTTCCATCATAGAGGTATTGGAGGGTTTCCCCGTCTCCGTTGGTATAGCTTTTGACCTTTCCTCGCTCGTCGTGAGTTCGGGTGATCGTGTCGCTGGCCTCGGTCACGATTTCGAGTAAACCGCTATCATCATATTCGTAAGTAATCGTCCCAGTCGGGTCTGCTTTGGAAGAAACGAGATTGCGTCCATTATAAGCAAGGGTCGTAGTCTGAGTGGAGGGCTCTTCAATTGTTTTGACTAGATTGTTATCAAAGTAAGTCATTAACGTGGTTTTGCCTGTCGGCGTGGTCGAAGAAGTCAGACGATTGGCGATGTCATACGCGAATGTGTAAATCTTCCCGCGCCTATCGGTGAGCTGGGTGCGGTTTCCGTTATTGTCGTACAGATAGCTCGTGTCTTCATCGGCGGGATCAGTCGCCATATCCATTTCACCACGATCATTGTAGCTGTTTTCTGCAACACGATCCAACGGATCAGTACTAGTAAGCACTTGCCCGTTGGAATCGTAGGAGTTTTCGCTGCGACGATTGAGGGGATCGACGAGAGCCGTCATCCGTTGCGCAGCGTCATATTCGCGAGCCATGACATGCCCGACCGAATTCGTTGTATTGGCGATCCAGTCACGTGAATCATAGTTTGTAGTGATCGTGTTCGAGCCAGCGGGTAAGGCTGGATGTGTCGACGTAACAGGCTTGCCAATCGAATTCCAAACGTGAGTAGCAGTGTTGCCATTAGCGTCGGTAATTGTCGCAAGGTTAGCCGAATTATCGTAAGTATTGGTCAGGACAGCAGCAGGCTGGCCAGGAATGGTCGGAGCGGTCGTCGTCAGAAGTTGCCGTCTTTCGTTCCATGTGTTCGTGATCGTGCGGTTTTCCGCATCGGTGCTAGTGAGAGTGTCGCCTCGCGAATTGTTCACGAAGGTTTGAAAAGTGCCATCGTGCAGTGTTACGCGGTTAATCAAACCGAAGGCATCGTAGGCCGTGGTCATGATTTTATTTTCCGCATCCTCAACGGTTTGAACCAAGCCGTCGGAGTAATAGCCGTAGGTCGTCACATGACCGAGTTGGTCAGAGACCGTTTCGATCAAATGGGTCGGTTTATAGGTGAACGTGGTAACGTTGCCCCTTTTATCAGTGGTGGTATCGAGGCGCTCTTGGCTGTCATATGTGTGCATAATCGAGAAGCCGAGCGGATCAGTGATCGTCAGAAGATTATTATCACCATTGTAGGTGTAGAGCGTGGTTTCCTCTTTAGGTGTGGTCGTTGAAACAATGTGATCTTCTCCATTGTATGAGCGTAAGGAGGCATCGCCCGTTTGATTGATAATCCCAGTCGATCTTCCGCGTTCGTCAAATAAGAACGTTTTTCCACCGCCTTGCGGGTCTTGTTCAATATTGGAATAACCAGAGAAAAAGAGTGACCACTGTTTGTTGGAGTCGTCTTGCGGGTATTGATGTTGAACACGCCCCAAGCTATCGAATTCATTTCGAATAATGACGCGATTGTCAGGGTCGCGCAGATGGGTAATACGATTGTCGGCATTATATTCGTAAGCATACACCTTACCTTCGGGATCGGTGAACGAAGTCATCACATCACCCGTGTAGCCGATATCAACGTCGCGAACTAAAGTCCCCGCATTTTCAGTTACTTTGGTGATCTTGTCGCCCGTCCACGTGAACTCCAAATCGCGGCCATAGCTATCCGTCACCGTATCCAGTTGCTCGCCAGAGTAAGCGAAGGTGGCGGTGTTGTTATGCTGATCAGTGATGGTGGCAATCTTGCCGTCGCTATTAAAGACGTAGGTGCTGCCGTGGCGTTCCACGAGGGTATAGATCGAGCCTACCTTCGTGAGCGTCATACTAATGCCAGCAGGAGGCTCGAAACTACCATCGGGCATTTGAACGAATTCGATGGTTTTGTTACCCATCGTGATGGACACGCCCTTGTAGAGCAGTTGGTCAGTCGCCCATTTTGTGACCAGCATCGCGGCTTGAAACTCTTTGGCGTTGCTTTGACCGTCCATTAGATCGGCGGCGACCTGAATCCCCGTAAAATAGGGAGCCATCTGCCGGATAGTCGTTTGCCCCATGCCTGCTCGTATCGCGCTGCGTTCGGTGGCTGTAATGTCCAGATTATGCGTCCAGCCGAAACCAAGTCCCTTCTCATTATCCGTATTGCGGTTGGAATTGTAATGCCTGCTAAACGACAAACCTCGCGGCATAGGCAGGCCGCATTGAAGGTCTTCCTTATCCAGAGTGAATGCGCCCGAGGCCATATCCACCGGATCAAGGCCGAAAACTTCGGGTGTCGTGACTGCCTCGTGGGCATAGCTCAGGTCAAGACCTGCGGTATCGTAAAAGCCCGCATCACTGTAGAAATAGTCCTGAATCGGATCGTAGGCCACATCGTCTGGTGTGGACAGAAAGCCCCCTTTGAAGCCACCTGAAATAAACATACCGTTGGACGTGCTTGAAAGCGTGGCATACCCTGTGCCAATCCATGAATTCAGCTCAATCTCAGGATCGGCGGGGATCAAAGCCGTTTCCTGAGTGCTATCAGGATCGTTTATAAAGCTGGCAATGCGGTCGAGGTCGTCATCAACGTATCCGTTACCAGCCAGTGTGGAGCGGATGCTATTCCAGTTGCCGGGCGTTGCGCGGTAGACCCTTATACCTTCTTCATTGGCAAGCTGCATGATCTTAACCGTTGAGGTCGCCCGTTTATCGGAGCCTTGCATCTGCTCAATCAAGGCATGTTCCAGAGCACTTCCAAACAGCGAACTTGTATGGAAGATGTTTAGCCCTTTTTCTTCACTTCCTTCAAAAGAAGACGACGCGGAGAGCGCCAAGCCCACATCGACGTAGAAGCCGCCTTCTTGTCCCATGCGTCCAAATGCATGATGCTGCACCTGAATACCATCCATGCGGGAGGCGACTATTTCGTCGGCCATATTGAGCTGATGTAGCCATGTCAGCCCCATCGTGTTCAGCAATTCAGTGCGGACGCGCCAGTCCGAATCAGGCAAGCCCTGCTTTTTGTAAGTTTCCAAGACGCCTTGACGTTTACGTAGATGCCGCCCTGACGGATCAAAACCATAGAGAAAGGCATAGCCGTAGTCATCGTTCTTTACATAGGCCTTACCTTCGACTTGATCGTTTTTATCGGTGTTCGTCCATACACCATTGCTGGTGTTGTATTCCCCGTGCGGATGGTCGAACTTAAACCGAATATCAACCGTCGAATCCGACAGATTAAACGTCTCATGAATGGTCTCGTCAAAGTAACTGGTAGCCGTGTTACCGTCGAAGCGTAATGAGAATTTCTGACCGCAAAGAGCTGCGGTGTTGATCACGTCGGAAGCAAAGGTCGATGAAAAAGAATCTGAGTCATCATCGTAGTTGCTTCCGAAAGTCACTTCCAATTTAACCATCCATTGGTCGGGAATCGTATTCCACGTTGTCAGCGGAAGCCATGAAGTTCCGAAGTAATCGAAAGGGTTGATGTCGTTGGCGGCCAGTCCACGGTCACGGTCAATTTGCTCCGGCCTTCCGTCGTAAATGAATTCCCGTGCGTCCGCGTTGGTTTTATCATCTTTGAACCAACTCAACACCGAGCTGGTATACTGCTCCAATTCTGTCTCAAGAGTCGTTTCATTGATGCTTTCAACGTAGTTGCTTCCGGTGGTTCCGCCAATCGCACTGAGAAACGTATTTTTAACGTATCCGCTTTCGCTGAGTGCTCCGGCATCGACGTCTTCCACAAACTCTTCCCGCGATTTATAAGTCGGGTCCATTTCATAAACGGTGCCGCCTGTGTCCTCAAATTGTACCCACACGTGCGGGATGCCAAGATCGTAGAAATCACCGCCAAACGAGTCTGGCACAAACCCTGGATAGCCTTGTTTGAGCAAATAGGTAATATCCCAAAGCAGGTGGCGATATGTTTTGACGGTCATACCGGTTGGCGGCGGCCCAAAATCATTAACAAAATCCTGGTCGGTTGCATATTCAGGAAATGGAGCTACTGAACCAAAGACGCTGGTTGTGCCCAGCCAATCTTGCACATTAAAATCAAATACATTGATAAAGCCGTAGCGGTATTCGACATTCTGGTAGCCTGAGGCTTTCAGCAAGGCAACCATCAACGCCGACGTATCAAAAGCATTCCCGCTCCCTTCCAGATAGGTCAGTGTCGCACCTTTTTTGCAGCCCCAATAAGCTTCAAATTCGATGTGGTTGCGGCAATACTCAAAGATTCGTGCAGCATCATTTTGTAGTCCATCAGCCAAGGCCTGAATTTCCTCAGTAATAAAATCGGCATCCGAAGCTGAAGAAGAACTTGCGGCTGGCGCTTGGAGAGATTGCTGCTGTGGGGCAACTAGCGAGCCTCCTTGGGAAGCCCCTGAAATCCATGTATTCGCCGCTGCGGGATCAATGGCAGAATTGTGCCATCCGGGTTTTAACTGCGCATTTGCCACATTTAGAAATAACGCGTAAGCCAGAACTAGTGTTGAGGCTAGAAAGGTATTTGAGGAAAGCTTCATTTTAAATTGGTTTGAAAGTGCTTTAGTTTTTGGTGAGGATATTCCCTTCCGCATCAAGTGTGTACGAAACTGTCACAACGTCGTTGCTTGCTCCAGTTAGCCGTCCAAGAAGATCGTAAGTATAACTAGATGCTGATGGCCGTTCATCCACCGTCGGATCAAGCCCGAGCTGAGACTCCTCCAGATTATTTGTGTAATCTGCGTCGTCGTTGCCTGTATCCACTTGATCAAGATCGCCAAAGAAGAATAGTTCCCACTCATCGGCCATTAGGTCGGGGTCAGAAAAAAGCAGATTAAAAACATCCGTCCCTAAGTCTAATTCGGCTTTATTTGGAACGAAATCCCCGTCAAAATCAGCCAGTAAAACTGGGGCGGACGGGTCGTCTGTGAATTCGATTCTGAAAAATAACTTCGATGATGAGCTATCGAACCTAAATCCTTCAATATCGCCAAGCCCCCCTACCCCAAAACTGCCTTTAACGGCGTAGTCATGATAGCTCCAGTCCTCCGTAAGGTCACTGGTTTGAAGCACAAAATAGTAAAAATTGGGACGTGCCCACCAAGTCAGTTCGAAGGGAAGTGTCGGAAAGGCCGCAGCATCTTGGCTTATGGCCAGTCCTTCGTTTTCATCAGTTGCAGTTTGAGCATGAAGTCCGACGCTGGAAATCATGCCTAAAGTGAGTGCTACGATTTTCTTATTCATAGGTTTTAGGGATTAGGTATTATTCGCTGGTGGCGTTACGTGTGCTCTTGTCGATTGGAGCCGAGTTGATGATTACATCTCGTTTTTTGCGCGGATTGGCTTCGAGGTAGGCATCGCGTGCAATACGCATCTTTTGGGCGTTTTCGTAAGATACTTTAATGCTCCCGAGGTTGTCGCGGTAGTACTCAAGCATCAGAGTGATAGGCTTGAGCGCTTCCGTATCTATTTCTTCGATACCACTGGACTTAACGACATAGTATTCGAGTTGTCCTTTAGTGAAATCTGCTCTGGTCGGATACCATGTGCCACTGTTTGACTCAATGACTGGTCGATTGCTCCCTTCCACAATTATGGGGAATGCAGAATATATAGTAACTTCGTCCTCGAAGTTTTCGCCGACACCAGAAAAATAGAGAAAATTGGCGTTTGTGAATATCTTGAAATCGTAATTTCCAGATTTCCACCAAAGTTCAGAGATGCCGTTGCGGACTGTCCCCGATAGAGTGAAATTCCTCTGTTCTTTTGTTGCGACACTAAAAAAAGCGGCTTCATCGAAGTCCGCTTTTACCTGACTATTAGCTTCGGCACTACCTTGCGCAACTTCGGCTTGCTCGGGGCGAACACGATTCATTATCACTTTTTTGTGTCCCATGTCTATTATGGCTGTGCCAGTGATACGCGCATTGAGAAGTTTCGCTTCGCGCTCATCTTGCGCCTTTTTTTTAGCCACTTCTTGGGCTTGCACAGTGGCAATCGCCTCAGCTTTAGAAATTGGCCTGACATCCGCCTCTGAAAGAGAAGCGTTAACAACCGAAAGTAAAAAAGTCAGGGCGAAGGAGGAAATAAATAAAACTCTCATAGATTATAGAAGATTAGAAATTAGTGCCTTGTAGTCGCGAATAGAGGTTAACCATAAGTAGCGATATTCGCCCACACTCATTTTCAAGGCCTTCGCTTTAAAGGATTTTTAAATAGCTAACAGTTAGTAGTTTATTAATTTTATGGTTAACGTTTTCCGAGCGAACCTTTGACCAAGGAATAGGATATTCACAACATCTTCGTATATGCGTTATTCAATTCGCTGTGTAAAGCTTTTTCCGTAGTTGAGCTCGGTGGTGTTCAAGCTTTTTAAGTCGTAGTATAACTACGTGTTAAAAAAGAGTTTAGGAAAACAGATTTATCGGTACAGGAAACAGCGAAAGCTTTCCCAAGAAAAGTTGGCGGAACTCTCTGATTATTCCGTCGATTTCATTAGTCTCGTGGAGCGTGGCCATTACTCTCCATCCGTCGAAGGATGCGCAAGAATAGCGCAAGCACTGCAAATAAAGCTCAAGACGCTTTTTGATATAGAGATAGACCCTGAACTCTCTAAGAAACTATCAAAAACTAAAAAGAAGCCCTAGTCCTATGATGCTAGATGTAACGAAGGCAGATTAAGCAAAATTTTCTCTTCATCTATCCAAAGAGGCCAAAAATTAAAAGTTTTATTTTTGCAGCGAAAATCAGCTTTTTTGCAGGCGGGACTGTCTGGCTGACGGCTTAGTGTAAACCATTGAATTTGGCTTTGCGGTTTTGAGCATTTCTTCGATCAGGAATTGAGTCCAGGGCGGTGGTTCAGATTGGTGTTTGATCCAACTTTGATAAGTCCCGAGCGGGATTTCACCCAGCCATGTCCTCATCTCCTTTTGACGCCACCCCAAGCGAGCTTGGTGGGTTTTTAGCATCTGGCAGAATGAGGAGGGCATATTCTCCAATATGCCTAACACCTTGGCACCCTCTCAATTTCGTTTATTTACAAAAAGTAGTGATATTCACCCACTTACAAACTCACATCTTGTTAGAAATTTAAACGTGAAACGATCTCCTAACGCCCAAAATTAGGGAATTCGACTAATTTCAGGACCCAATAAAGTATCCTTTAGTCAGTAAAGGAGCTATCTATGGATAGAGCAAAATGGCTTGATCCTTAATGATGCATTAGTTTAATTTATGAATGCAATAAGCCTAGCTATTTATTAAGATCAACAAAGCAATATCTTGCGGGTGGAAAAAGAAAATCAGCCGAGTATGGAGGAAGCTTTCGGGGACGTCTTACGAACCTATCGCAAAAGCTATGGACTCACTCAAAGCAATTTGGCCAAGGCATCTGGTCTATCAAAAAACTTCATTTCTTTTTGTGAAAGAGGACAGCAGCTACCAAACGTAAATTCACTTTTTCTAATCTCCTACGCGCTAAGAATTTCACCAGCTCAGTTTATTGAAGAGGTTCACAAGAAGGCCCCTAGGCCAAACCGATAGAGGATAAACCCTGTCCATTGAATGCCGTCTGAACACGACCATATAACACCTGACGAGTTTCTTGGTAATTCGATGCGCAACGAATGCCAAGCTGGGTTCGAGGAATTTCTCAACTTGTGGCAATCATCCGAAAGCTTACGGCTTTTGATTCGCCAGGCCGTAGCAAGTGATCCTTCCGTCTCAAGAGACACGAGTAGTTCCTATAAGGAAGAAGAAATACATCCAATCATCACAAAAGCGTTTTCAAAGCAAAATAAGGTAATCGAATCACTCATAGCCCAAGGAACCCTTTCACCGTCGATGCTGACCGAGAAGCTTAGCCTATCCTATGGAGGACTCAGCCGAAAAGAGTTGCTGGTTCTCCTGAATAAGTTCAAGGCAGGCAAACGGAGCCTTGGGACTTACATGTTAGTGCGCGCATGGAAAAGGCATTCCTCCGCTAAAAGTTGTTTAGCGGACGTTCGCCTCAAACAGCTAACCCTCGACTGTTTCAGTCGAGCAATCACGGAGAACAGATCAGATTTTTTCAACGATATTGCTGATACTCTTCGTTTTCTACAAAACGAAGAGTATCAAGACGAAGGACAATGGAATCACGATCCCGGCCAATGGTGGCAATTTAACTTACTACTCTACATTTTAGAGTATCCAAAAGAAAAATATGCTATGCGCGAGTTCGTCAGCTATTTCACAGATGAAGTCGGATCAAACGAAATGCCAACGACGAAAACGATTAGGAAATTTTGCCGTTCGCAGGGTATCGCCTTAGATTCTTCACCGGGTGCACCTAAGAAAAAAAAACAGAGCAGTTAGATTGCTCACGGCTAAACCAATAACTATTGGTCAAGCTCTAGCTCTTAAGAAGCAATTCTTCGATTATGTCTGGGTAGTTCGCAAGTCTTGACTGAGCGAAGCATTAGGAGGTGTTCCATGCGTTCGGATAACTTGCCAACCATTCCACCGCACATTATCCAAATCCAACCGATATTCAGGTATACACATTAGTGTCTGAAACTGATTCAATGGGTTTAACAAATGATTCGAGTAAAAATCAAAAAATCCGTCAAAAATACAACGGATACATTCGTCGAGGATTAGTAAAGTTGGACAATACTTGCCTGAAAGCCTTGCAGCCGCAGTCGCAAGTTCTAGCAATATATTTTCAGTTTCAGAGCCACTTAAGTTACCTCGCAAAACCAAGTTCGGACGCGTGCCGATGATATCGGCGAATAAAACTCGTTCCTTCAGAGTGTTACCTTCATCATCAGTATCAAATTCAAATCGCAGATTCTTCGCTTTAGCGTGAGGAAATCGGTTCACCTCTTCAATCAATGCATCGATGGTCGGAATAGGCAAACCTAACGCCTTTGCTATCATCTCAGAATCATCCACGATTGAGTAGTCGAAAGGAGTTGGTTTGAATATTCTGAATCCAATAGGCACAAAGGGAATCTGGTTGCCTCCTATAAAATACTTAATCTCTTTGCCCTCAACCCTCATTTCTAAATGTTGAATTGCTGGGTTCAACAAAGTCATTTGCAAATTTAGCATGGACTTATCGGCAGGTATCCAGCGCTCGATTTTTTCACAATCAAACAAACTTTGAATCCATTCAATGATTGCAGTCTTACCCGTTCCGTTTTTTCCATAGATAAGGTTCAATTTTGAAAGCTGCAGCGTCTGTCGGGCATGAAATAGAGGGCTCTGAATCAAAGAAACTTCATGTATCCACCCCACTGGCGGATAAAGGCCTTCATGTTCTAGTAGCACCCGTGCCTCATGAAGAGCCTTATAGCTATGTAGCGTTTCCGAAGGGTATCTCTCTCCATTGCAATTATCTATTAACTTCGCATGATTACCGCACAACCAGATTCCATTTTCAGCCATCTTAAGTTCAGTCGAATCCAATCCTCCCTGTCCCCTTGGGCCGCCCTTTGACGCTGAATATATATGAGCAGCATAACCGCTGGCCGAAATATATTCTGTCTTCGCTGGCCCAGGCCCGTTTGTCCTTCGATTGCATCCCGGAAAACTGCACTGGTGGCCTGCACTTTTCTCAATCTGATTACGAACCTTAGCGGTGAAATTTTCGCGTGCCATATTTCTAGAGAATCATATGGCCAACTCGAATACCACTGAAGAATCTTACAAAATTAAGCGTCAAAGCCTTAAAAATAGTTTTGCGCCCAAGAAAACAAAAAAGCATACAGATTAACTCTTTCGTTTCGCCTGCTTCCACCACTCGCAGATTTCCCCGTCGAGCCCAATGGGAGGTAGGATCATTTTTTGCCAACCTAGTTCACAGTGCTGGACGACACATTGGAATTTACGCAGTTTTCGGAATTCATAAGGCTGGATGATATATCGATCCTCTCGCTGCTTGTTGTAGGAACGCTTGCCGCCAGAAATCCCATGTGATTTCCGCCAGACTTCTCGTTTGCCGATACAGTCGGCGGCAGACTTCGCACTTTCTTCGTCGGCGGCTTTGAAAATAATTCGGTTCGCCATATTCGCGATAAAGACCTGAGCCTTATCACGACTCCCCATTGGAGGAATCAGACTTTGTGTTGATTGCGTTCCCGCCACGATCATCATGCCCGCTTCGCGCAGCGTGTCTGCGGTGTTGTAATCGCTGAGTCCGGCTTCGCTGGCCGTCGCGGTCTTCTGAAATTCATCAAAGAGACCGACAAGCAGGTTATGCCCTTTGCGGGCTTCTGGGGTTTGGTCGAAACGCTGTAGTCCGTGGTTGTAGAGGCTCAGTTTCAGCAAGGTGTAGATGTATCTACGTTCGACCGAGAACTTCTGTGGAATGGACAGACTGACAACCTTACCCTTATCCAGATCGGAAAACTTGAAGGTGGAAGATTCTTCGGGGCAAAAGACTTCCGCGATTTCGGGACTGGTGAAGTAACTGAGGTATCCCGAAATCGTCGATTGAACCCCCTTGAACGTTTCTTCGTTTAAGCCGAGGTAGTTATGCTCGAAGTGGCTTTTAACAGTATTGGCCTCTTCAGTGTCCAACGAAGCCAGCAGCTCCATGACTTTTGCCAGCAGAGAATCCGAAGTCAGCAGATCATGGCAATTCTTCAACGTGACAGGCTCATCGATGGCTTTCAGACACTTGAATCCCCATTCGATATGAATGGCGGCTTGTTGTGGGAAGAAGGGGTTCTCCCCGCCCTTCTTCAGCAAAGCACTGGCCACATCGACAATCGTCTTGGCGTGGTTGGAATACGGAATACCCGGCACATCCAAAAAGTTAAACGTCACCGCTGGCTTCCAGTCAGCAGGCATTTGATCCGAGCGTACTTCGAGAACGATCAGATCCTCTTCGCCCTTTTTCGGGTGGTTCCTGAATATGCCCCTCAGTATATCGATGAAGACACCTTTTTCGTCCAAGACCAAACCACCCCAATTCGGCACGTTGGCACATAACTGCCAGATCATGCGCCTGAAAAAAAAGGTTTTTCCTGTTCCGGTTTCACCCGAAACGAACCAATGGCGGCAAGCCTCCGACTGCCGCCAGGCAAAACGGCCGAACTGAAAAACGACTGGATTGTTATCCGTATTACGTTTTTTCGTATTCAGCCTCTGGCATTCGCAATAGAACTGCCACACGCCGAGAACGCCGAAGACATAGGCCGCATAGGAGAGAACTGGCCGTGAACTCCACAGTAATGAATAAGCCGTCGTCGTGCTGATCAGGCTCAAAACTAGATTTCCAAAAGGCATGTCAAAATAGAATAGACGTTAATTTTATACGACTTCACGGCCTCAAATACAAGCCTGATCAAAAGCTGGTTACTCAGACTTCTCTTCAATAAGGATCTTTTCGATAAAAGGGGAGTCTTTGGGGCAAAGCGGCAAGTAGCGCTTGTCATAGCTCCTAATCCATTCGACCCCAAATTTTGAAAATTGCTGGATCGAGGATTCCAGTCGGACACCTTCAATCAATACTTTATGTGAGTTATACTGGAGACTTATTTGCTCAAGCTCCTGACGCGTCTCATGCCAGGCATACAGAAAATGAACCCAAGGCATAACCCATCGCTTGCCTTCCAAAGTAATGATGACCAGCGCAGGCGCACCCTCACGAAACGAAGCGCAAATGATACCGACAGGTTCATCCGGACACTGCGGATCATTTCTCTTCGCCAAATTGTTCTCCAGGTTTTTCATTCGATCTTAGATTTTCAAGTTTCTCTTACTATGTCGGTGGAAGCTTCGGACAGAACGACCGATACCCCATCTTGACGCCAACATCAGATGCTTGGCCGCGAGCAGGACTCTTTCCTTTACCAAATTCGCATGCTTCATTCCTTTGCTGATGGCGGAGGGCTTCGGGACTTTTTGCCCGGTGAAATCCATCGCCAATTCCCGCTCACCGGAGCGCAGCAGATTTTCGCGCAAGGCTTCCTTATCCTCTGTGTAGATTTTAATCTTCTTCCGCGCCCGCGAAATCGAAACATACCACTGGTTGCGGTTTGTCGCGGCCCTGTTCTGCGAATCACTGAAAAGAACCGTATCCACCGTCTTTCCCTGCGAAGCGTAAGACGTGACGGCATATCCCAGATTGCCCAAGCGCTGCTCAGGAGATAGCGTTTTGTAGATACCACAGTCATCTAGGATAGCAATACTTCCATTCTTAAAAATCCGACTCACGGTGACCAGTTCTCCGTTGACGATTGGCTTACCATCCAGGGTCGCCCCATTGAACTTCAATTGCAGTCGATCCCCCGTCGCAAGGGCGATCTCACGTTTGCGTGCGACAACGAAATGTTTCGACTGCTTGAAACCGATCGTCGTGGTTTTGCCATCCTTCTCAAAAGCGACTCCTTTTGAGTCGGCATGGGCTACCTTGACCAATTCGCCTTTCTGGAAACGGCCATAGCGTTTAATGAAGTAAACGTAGTCGCCCGGCTCGTAAAAGCGCGCATCCCGCTTTTGCGCGTTATCGAAATCGCGGCTTTCATAGAAAGCCAGCTTCCGATCTTCGCCGAGCAGACCCTCGTCTTTGAGACGCTTCCTGATCGCATCATTGACGACATGGATTTCATCCCACGTTTGCGCGACGATCAGGGTCTTCTCTCCGGCCAACTTGGCCTGCAAGTAATCTTCAGCCAAGACTTGCTTGCGAGTTTCCTGATCGATTTCTTTCACGCATTCGAGTGAATCAAGGCGCTCAAACGACTCGTAAATCTCACCGGAAGAAGCGGCTTTCACCGCTTCGCGATACTTACCGATAAACGCACGCTCGATTCCGTCCTTCCCTACTCTAGGATCTTGGCGGCGAATTTCACTCAATTCCGCCGCCTTCAGCCTGGCGTGTTTTTCAATCGCCCGCAGTGCGTCCGATGCTTCGACTGCGCCATGCTGCCGCGTATCACCCGAAAGAATCATACGTGTTTCTTTCGCTTTCAGCGTATCGAACAAATCATACATCTGCTTACCTCCGATTTGCCCCGCCTCGTCAATGATGACGACGGCGTTATCCGGCACTTCCTTTTTGGCCAAAAAGTGCGCCACAGTTTGCGCCCTGAAACCGTCCTTCTGTAAGTCGATCACCTGCTGTCTTTGCGGAGCCAAGACGATTACCTCAAAGCCCGATGCTCGGAGCCCTTTATTTACTTCCTGTAGCGCGAAGGTTTTGCCAGTGCCCGCACCGCCGCGAAAAAGCGTGACGTAATCACGGCTCCCTAGAATTCGCTCGATTGCAGCTTTTTGCTCGCCAGTTACGCTGGCAATTGAAGGCGTGTAATTCTCGCAAAATGGAGCGTATTGGCATCGGCCATTTTGCGCGGCCTGGACAATCTGAAGTTCACGCCCCAAGGTGAGTTGTGACGTGATCTTGTGACCACGTTCGCCCCGAAGGTAGTTTCGTTTGGCGATTTCGTAGTTGAGTTTTTCGAGGATAAAATCCTCACCCCGGCCACGCACCAGAGCCGCCGCCTTCAACTGGTAATCCTCGATGACTGATCGGCGTTCAAATAGATGCTCATCCGCCCAACTCACAATCGCCTTCAGATCGGGCTTCGTTTTCTCGCCAGAATTTGACGCGCTTTTTGTCGCCAAAAACGCGCGTTCCTCATCGGTCATTTGTTCGTCCCAATAAGAGCGCAGTTTGTCTGCAGTCGATTCCTTGATTTTACGATCCCGTTTTTCGTGAGCGATTTGTGCCCGAAATTCTTTCACATTTCGAACGAATTTTCCGTCCGATAAATGCGCCTTAACCGCGTCGTCGATTTGCTGATGACGCTTGGAAAACTTCCCTATCAGATCGGGAGAGATTCCTCTGATTTCGAAATCACGCGCATTGTTCTCAATCGAATAGCCCATCTTTTTGAGCCCCTTGGCCAACTCGTGATAGTAGAGATTTTCGACGAACTTCTGCGCTTTGAGCATCTCGAAATTTTGCAAAGCCTTCCACCGTTTCTCGACTGGATCGAAGGTCGCATTCATGACAATGCAATGGGTATGCAGATGCGGATCAAGCGCCCTACTCGTATCGTGGCGGAAGGACGCGCCAACTACGTTGGCCGTTTCGCGGTCATCAGTGCGGCCTTTTTTACGGACACGAGTTGCCGCAAATTTTTCCATTTCTTGAATGGATTTTCTGATCGCTTCATCATGAATTTTCACAATCCGCTCATCCTGATACAGTGCTACGATGGAGACGCTTTTCGGTGGACTGATCGTAAAGTCATAAAAGATTCTTCGGTTCGCTTGTTCCTTACCGTCTGCAAAGCGCGTCGTATTTCGACGCAGAGTTAAACGCTCACCTGTAGCCGGATTATTTCCCTCACATAAGGCCACAAAATCTTTTTCAATCACGACACCTTGTAGCCCCAGACTTTCTGCACCGTGACCAAACCATTCACCCTGGACTGCATTCTCCTGTGCGTAGTAATCCCCTACTTGTAGGTGTTCGCGAAAGTAGTCTTTCGCATTCTTGAGGTTATACTGTGCCTTTGGACTGATCATCACTTAGCGGGATTCCCCGTTGTCATTTTCTATTTCTGAAACGCATTTGGCGTTTCTTTAGGAGGGGGACGCCTTACCCCTTATGGAATAAGGCTATACTAGCGCGGTGCTCGTACAAGAAATAGGGAAACCAGCAAAGACGCGGTTTCCCATTTTCAGGCCGATGAAAAGATTCTTTCAGCAGTCAACTATATTGGGGCACGTGCCCCGTCATCCACCTCACCTACCAATATCTTGTCGCTTTTATTCCAACGCGACATCACTCACTCGCTGGTATCGGACCACGTATCGAAAGAATTTGTACTTCCAGAAGGCTCATTTCGGTTAAAATCTCAAAGATTGATTACCTCGGCTTGACTTACTAAGCGAAGCTTCGGCAGGCTCTAATCAAGTGTTTTTATCTTCATCACTTCTGAAGGAAACTAGAGGTACTGCATTCTTTCGCGTACTTGCGGGGAAAAATGCGCCGTTTTACGTGGACGCGCTAGATGTATTGGAACGCGAAACTGCAGAGCGTGCCGACGGAATTGCTCGCGAAGAAGCGATTCAAATCATTGCGGAAATCTTAGAATGCCATCCCGGCATCGATTTTGAGGAAGCGCCGGAAGCTCATGGCGCAACACCTCAAGACCGTGCACGAATACTGCTTGGGTATTTGATCCGATGCCGATGGCTAGAAGAGCCCGCACGTCGGGATTGGCGGCGAACTGTTCAGTTTGATGCTCATGGCTCTACCATGATGGCCGCCCTACGAAAGATCGCGTGGCCTGACGCAGCTGTGTTCACTGATAAACTAGTAGCCGTATGCGCGATGTTGGCCGATGAAGTCGAATTGTCGAGCCGCCCGTGGCAAATCGTCGAAGCGTGTACCGCGAACGTTAAAGAAGGACTCAATGAGCTTCGTGCGATGCAAAAATCAGTGCAACGCTTGACCCGCAGGCAACTAGAAGAGGATACCCTAAAGGGTAACCTTACTGTCGTTTTCGATGATTATTCGAAACAGATCTCCCACGCCTGTTATGGCGAGTTAGTGCGGGCACGATTGCCCTTACGCCTACCGGAAGCGGTGCGTCGAATTTGGGAGCGGCTTTCGGATGACGCTGGCGCTATTGCGGAAATGCAAAACGAAGTGCTCCGCCGCAATCCGGCCATAAGTGCAGAGAGCGCGCGCGCCAAAGTGGGAGCTGCGCTGAACGACCTAGTGATTTTGCTGGAAAACGTGCTACCGATGGCGGATGAAATAGACAGGCGGACGGCGGACTTTACTCGACGGTCTTTATCTCGTTTTCGATATCTTCAAGATGTGACTGGTGAACGCCGAGACGAGGTGAGAACGCTTTTTGAAGCGATCAACTCCGCTCTAGCCGGAAGGCGGTTATCGCACATTTCGGATTTCCCCGACCTACCCTCGCTGCGTCTCCCCGAAGCTCGTTTGCCATCCGGATTAGACTCGCTCTATTCCCCGCCGATAAGAAAAGCTCCTGTGGAGCAGGATGCGTTTGAAGACTCCGCAGATGACGGCGACCGGGCGGCGGGGCTGCGTGATATGCAACGTGCATTGCGCGAATCCCTCTCCGTTCAACGAGCGAATACTTTTGTCAAAGCACTCCCCGGAGGCAAAGGCACATCGATTTCAAGCGCGGACCTTCCTATGGAGAATGCGAGCGCGTTATCGGATGTGATCGCCTTACTTTTACATGCCCAGTCATCCGAAGCGCGCTACCGAGTAGATGTCGACCGCACTAAAGAGGAATCAATAGAACCAGAGGTAGACCAGATACCCGGTTGCCTTATCGAACGATTTTCTGTGATTAAAAAATGATCGATTCCTCAAACACATCCGAATCAAACGTAGACCTAAACCATCATGGTGAAACCGCACCTGCCGGACTAATTTCTTTGCCAGAAAGCGAGAAGGCTCAACTGGCAGAAGCTTTGCAAGAACTGCTCGCTCATGGATCCATCATCGGAACGGCGGGGCAATCAGCCCTCTACCGTTGGTGTCGACAAAATTTAGAATGGTTACGCGAAGCGGCGACATTACTGGGCCTAGATGTAACCTTGCTGCACGAAGAACGATTAGTGCAAGCAATCCCCAGGGTATCGGCACTGCGCCTAAATCTGCGTCAGGATGCAACCTTGGTCTGGCTGGCCTTATGGTATGCGGGCGATGTGCGCTGGCGCGATGAGGGCGAAGCGCAAGCTTTTCTCTCGGTTGAAGAACTCAATGCGCTCCTCAGCGATCAACTCTTGCCCGACGTTATTGGTCAACCCCTCGCAAAAGGACGTTTGAAAACGATCCTGCGACAAGCAGCACGATTTAATCTGATCCGATTTTCCTTGGCCGAGCCATTCGAAGAATCTGGCATTGAAGTGTTGCCTACGATTCGACGTATTATTCCGTTTCGTGACCTGACGGCATGGGCGGAAGCAGCTGCCGCATTCAACCCACCGATTGATGATACTAACGACGCGCACGAGGGATCTACAGAAACAGAGGAGGAAGTATGAGCCGGGCGATACGACTTTCTAAGATCCATGCACTCAACTGGTATGGCTACCGTGATTCCCTACCAATTAAAGGAAACCTCGTGCTGGCAGGTGTCACTGGTTCTGGAAAATCGATTTTAATGGATCTGTTGATGCTGGTTCTGGTCGGGCCGGAAAAAGCCCACCACCATTTCAATCGAAGTGCCACAGGATCGCGAAGTGACCGGACAATCAAAGGCTACTGTCTTCTCGACACCAAGCGGGAGGAAAACGGGCAGCCGCAATATTTTCACGACAAAGGTGTCACGACCTATATCGCTGCGGAATTCACTTGGCCGGATGATTCCAAGGTCGAAACTTGGGGCCTGCGATTTGAATTTCGCAATTCAGCGGAAAATGACGGCACAACGACTCCATTCTTTTGCCCTGGCGCACTGGACCGCGAGGATTTCCTTGCCGTATCACCGGAAGATGGGAAATCACGTCCACGCACGCAGTCGGACTTTCGTGCGTTTACCGAAGCCCGAGGTGGACGAACCTTCGCTTCCTCGCGTGAATACTTGCGCGACATGGCCAACGGGAGCCACCTAAATTTCAATAAAGATGTGCTTGAACGCCTATTGCCCAGCGCAATGTCATTTACGAACTTGAAGAGCTTCGACGATTTCTGTCGCCGTTTCGTTCTCCCCGGAGAGGCAGTCCCGGTCGATGACGTCGTCGCAAGTTACCGCGACTTCGAAAGTTACAACCGCGAACTAAGGGATCTGCGAGCGCAACTCGAACGTCTCGTCATTATCCGCCAACATGCCAACACCCTGAAAACAGCTGAAAGCGATCATGCGGTCGCGCGCTAGTGTGATCATGACTATATACCATCCAATCAGTGCAACTCTGAAGGCCA
>JABBCA010000014.1 GCA_018607135.1 Opitutales bacterium | reverse complement strand
TTAAAACCGGACGGAAACGTTCGGTTTTTTTGTGCTTAGAGTTCACACTCGGCATCGGACTTTCACCTGCGGTGTTCCGGTTCGCTTTGCGCCCGGTCTTGTCGGCCCATGCTTCCACTCACCAATCAATCTCTGCTGTGAGCCAAAAAGAACGCCCAGGAGCCACACTACGCACTCCATCACTTCGTTGCCCCGTCAAAACAGTCGCGTCAGCAATGTTATCGACTCGGGCAATCCAGCGAAGCCTCTTGGTGGCTTGAAAACTGACTCCCAATTTCCCAGTCACATAGCCCTTTAACTTTCGACGATTTAATGGGTCATCATACTGAGAGGCGACAGACTCGGCAGAGCCAAAGAGCAACAGATCGTCACGGTATTGATATTCCAGTTTCAAGGTCGCTTTGTGAGTCGGAATTTGAGGAAACTCATTGCCAACCAACTCAGGTTGTTGCGACGAATCTTTGAACTGAGCTTGGGTGTAAAGATAGTTCAGCTCTAAACTGAACTTATCAGTAAATGCATACTCAATACCAGTCTGCCAACCAAGCACGTGAGCGGACTCGACGTTTTGACGTTGATTATAGCTACCACCCGCAGGCACGAAAACTCCGCTTGGTGCAGTGGTGCGAACATTTGCAATCGCATCTTCAATCCAATAATGAAACACACCACTCTCGACACGAAGTGCCTCGTAAGGCTGCCATTGTAGAGTCGCCTCAACATTCAGGAACTGCTCTGGCTGTAATTCTGAATTTGCCTCAGTGATATCATCCCCAACGCGAAAAGGTCGATACAGTTCGTTGATCGTTGGCATTCGGAAAGTATAACCGCTAGCAAGATTGAGAGTCATGGTCTCGGAGAGAGCCCGCGCAATAGAAACGCTCAACGATGGCTCCCATCCACTTCGATCTCGATACGCATCATTACGACTCACACTGCCCGACACATTGGAACGCTCCACCCGACTCCCATCCCTTAGGGACCAGTGATCTACCCGTAAGGTCAACTCATACGGCGTGAGCCCTTCGGGCGGATTTGCCAATTTGACGAAAGCACCTGCAAGGGTCTGTTCGCCACCAGCAATTCGTCGACGATTCGGAATCAAGACATCTTCATTCGTCTCACCATCTAAATGGCGCACGTCTAGACCTGCGACGAGGCGCGCCCGCTGCCATGCATTCGTTACGTAGATGAAATTACCCCCAAAGCCACTCGCAGGTATGTCAAATTGATCCAAGACCGCGACCTCAGCGGTGCGGTCTTCATTTACTGAGCTAAACACACTCTCTAAACTTCGATCCTGATAATAAACCGAAGCGCTCCACTCCCTATCTGAGTAAATCCCAAGCAAACGAAGCGAAACATCGTAGGCCTCCGTATCGTAGTGTGTTAGAGCTGTGCCATTTCCCCGCTCCTCTTCATAATAGTTCAACGCACTCTCCAGTCTCAATCGATCATGAATCCAATACTCATGCCTCAAATCCACCCCTCTAGTTTTAAACTCTGCCGTTCCATCAATAGGGCCTCGATCTCTCTCATGGATCAACGCACTGCCATCACTTTTTGCGGCGAACACATTCACTAAAAATCCGTGATTGCCCGATGTGACAGTATGCTGCGTGTCTGCGGCAATCGTATCAAATGAACCGACCGTCAAACGCACCCGATGCAGTTCAAGCTCTGGGGTAGCACTATTGATGGCAATGACACCTCCAGCGCTCAAGTTTCCCCACGATGCCGCTTGGCTTCCCGATTCTATATTCATGGATTGTAGGCTCCTAGGAATGTATCGCGCCCACGGAACCCACCCACCAAACGGATCATTCTGGGGGATGCCGTCTCTCAATACCAAACTGCGTCCAGCAGCAGTTGCGCCTATGGAGCGCAAACTCACCCCTTGAGTCTGCGGCGCAGCGAACAAAGCATTCTGGCGGCGATACAACGAAAAAGTCGGATCTTCGCTAAGTAACTGGTCCACAGTTTGCAGTGCAAATGCCTCGAGTCCAGACTCACCCCAGTCGGAGTCCAAAGCACTTACCGTGGATCCGTCCACCCACGCATGCGAAGCGGTCACAGTAAGCGGTGCCAATGTCGCACGGATCTCTTGCGCATTAGACGATACTCGTAGAGCGCCATTCAATAAAACCACACTACTCAGCACGACTAAAAAGTTGTTCACGGGAAGTCGTCTTATCCAACTACCCAGAGAGGACTCGAACCCTCTAGCGAGATCTATGTTTGTCTTTTGCTTTCTATCCATTTACTCCAAGTGTAATCTTATATTTAGGACACTCACTCTGTTACATTTACTAAGGATGCATCTCCGAGATCAGACTTCATGCGTTCGCCTAGCAAAACAAAACTAAACCAGACTCCACGCTCATCGATCAAAGTGATTAAGCAACGTGTCATTGGTGACGCGGCGCAAGCGCCAGAGGAAGACTATCTCGCTATTGAAGATCCACTAGAGCTAGTGCTTGTTTACGAGCGCGAAGGCCAGTTACTGGAAAAAAAACTAGTGGTCACCATGCGCACTCCTGGGCATGACACTGAACTCATCCATGGCTTCCTTTACTGCGAAGGCTACATTCAATCCGCACACGACATACGCGAGATCTGCTTTCAAGGCACCAAGCTCAGCGCGGCACCCACACAAGCACGAGTCGAACTACGAGCAGGCATCGACATTTCCGAACAAAGTTGTGAGCGCAATTTTGCCGTGCACTCGAGCTGTGGTGTTTGCGGCACCACTGAGATCGGGCACCTCTCCATTCCGAAGTCGCTGCGTATCCTCGACAATACCCGCATCGCACCCGACTTGATTCACAAGCTCCCCGAAAGAATGCACCATCGTCAAGAAACCTTCCGACAAACGGGTGGTCTTCATGCCAGTGCAATCTTCGACTCTACAGGCCAATTGCTCAGCTCTTGCGAAGACATCGGTCGTCACAACGCACTCGACAAAGCCATTGGCGCACACCTGATCCACGACGAGCTTCCTAGCCATGGCAGCATACTCTGCGTCAGTGGCCGCATGAGCTACGAGATCATACAAAAAGCACTCATCGCTCGCATTCCTATTATTGCTGGCGTCGGCGCGCCTTCCAGTCTCGCAGTCGCCCTTGCCAATGACTTTAATATCACACTCATTGGTTTCGTGCGAAACGGCAGTTACAACATTTATAGTTGTCCCGAACGAATCCGCACTTCCTAGACCTTAGACCCAACGATACGCGCCCTCTTCGAGAGGCACCTGCTACAAACCCAATCCTAATCTTAATCATAATCCATCGCCCAGACTCCTCATTCGTGGGAGATGACGATTAAGAGTAGGATTAAGATTAAGACACAAACCTCCCTATGCTACCAGACGCAGAACCACCACGTAAGCTTGAGAACCTCGAGCGCAGCGCTCCCAAAGACAAAGCAGTCGGCAGCAAGGCGGTGACAAACTCGCTCAAACATGTTAACCGCCAAGCCGGTGCCAATCGCGGTGCCCAAGCGATCTACCGCCTCAACCAAAAGGGAGGCTTCGACTGCCCAAGTTGCGCCTGGCCTGATCCCGATGGTAAACGCTCTAGCTTCGAGTTTTGCGAAAACGGTGCCAAGGCTGTTGCAACAGAAACCACGAAGAAAAAGGTGGGCCCCGACTTCTTCGCCAAGCACTCTCTGAAAGCACTCAGCGAGCAAAGTGATTTTTGGCTCAACGACGCCGGCCGAATCACCGAGCCAATGGTTCTAGAAAAAGGCGCCACTCACTACACACCGATTTCATGGGATGCCGCAGCAAAACTCATTGCTGAAGAGCTCAAGAGCTGCGAAACCCCTAACGAAGGCATCTTTTACACCTCTGGCCGAGCGAGTAACGAGGCGGCTTTTCTCTATCAACTCTTCGCGCGTCAATTCGGCACCAACAATCTACCCGATTGTTCGAATATGTGTCACGAGTCGAGTGGCTCCGCCCTCTCTCAAACCATCGGTGTCGGTAAGGGCACCGTCACACTCGAAGAGATCGAAACGACCGATTGCCTACTGGTGATCGGCCAAAACCCAGGAACCAATCACCCACGCATGCTCACATCCTTGGAACAGACCGTATTGAATGGCGGTAAAATTGTATCGGTCAATCCACTACTCGAAACAGGGCTCCGCGCCTTTTCACACCCACAAAAACTCAAAGGTATTCTCGGTGGTGCCACGCAGCTTGCCTCACTCCATGTGCCAGTGCGTCTCAACGGCGACCTCCCTTTTCTCAAGGGCATGCTCAAATGCGTGCTTGAAGCCGAGGCCAACGCTCCTGGCACCGTCGTCGACCAAGCGTTCGTTTCGGGATACACCCAAGGCTACGAGGCTTGCCAGGCTGAAAACGAGTCCGTCTCATGGGACGACCTGACCACGCAATCGGGACTCAGCGAAACTGAGATTCGCAAGGCCGCAGACATCTTTATCAACGCCCAAGAAGCCATCACTTGTTGGGCGATGGGACTCACACAGCACCACAACGCAGTCGAGACCATTCGCGAAGTCATCAACCTCCACTTAATCACAGGCAAGATCGGGCGCGCACGCAGCGGCCTCTGCCCCGTGCGTGGACACAGTAACGTGCAAGGCGACCGCACCATGGGCATCTGGGAAAAGATGCCCGAACCCTTTCTCAAAAAACTCGACGAAGAGTTCGAATTTACCGCACCACGCAAGCATGGCTACGATACAGTCGAAGCCATCGAAGCCATGCACGCTGGCAAGGGACGTGTCTTCATCGGCCTCGGTGGCAACTTTCTCTCCGCATCACCAGACACCCACTACACTGCAGCAGCCATGCGTCGCTGTAAGTTAACCGCTCATATTTCCACCAAGCTCAATCGAGGCCACCTCGTCACGGGCGAGCGCGCACTCATTCTTCCCTGCCTCGGTCGCACCGAAGCGGACATTCGTAAAAGTGGTCCGCAATTTGTCACCGTCGAAAACTCAATGAGCGTCGTGCACAGCTCCGAAGGTCGACTCGAGCCCGCCTCCCCCCACCTACTCAGCGAAACCGCAATCATTTGCCGTATTGCCAAGGCCACACTCGGCAATGCTTCCAGAGTGCCATGGCAACTGTTCGAAGACAACTACGACCACATTCGTAATGCCATCGAAAAGGTCATTCCTGGCTTTAAAAACTTCAACGAGAAAGCCCGCAAACCCAGCGGTTTCTATCTACCCAATGCAGTCAAACAACGTGTCTTCAATACCGAGAGCGGCAAAGCAGAAATCACCGTCAATACCCTCAAGCCGATACCACTCGAAGACGACCAACTCCTTCTACAAACCTTTCGCAGTCACGATCAATTCAATACCACGATCTACGGCACCAACGACCGCTATCGCGGCATTAAAAGCGAGCGCCGCGTGATCTTCATGAACAGAGAAGACATGAAGGAACGCAGTATCGTTGCCGAACAACCGGTCGACATCACCAGTCACTTCCAAGGCGAAACCCGCACCGCAGAACTCTTCCTAGCCATCCCCTACGACACCCCCAAAGGCTGCGCCGCCGCTTACTATCCCGAAGCCAACGTGCTCGTCCCCATCGGCGCCCGCGCCGAAACCAGCCAAACACCCAGTTCGAAATCGGTGGTGGTTACGGTCTGCGCGAGGTAATGGTTCGGTGATATGAACCCGGATTATCAATACGATGAGCAAGGTGCTCGGCAACTGACGAAGCTCGGCAGAGCGAAGATGGTGCACCTCTTGAGGTGTGCCCGAAGGGAAGGCGAAACGGGTGCCCTTTGGGCGGTTTCAACGAACAAGGCAGCTGGAGTCCCGCTCAGAGGGATGACTGCTGGCCTGACAGGTAGCCATGTGCCTGATATAGAGAAACTTACAATTTGAATTTTATTGCTCAGAAAGCCCGTTTGCATCGTTCGGGATGAACGAACGCGACCAAATCGACGCCCTTACCGCGACTTTTTAGATGCTTTTGTGCACAGGTGTAGAAAAAGGAAAAAGATGACATGGGAGGAGTTGCGGGCGGTGAAGGATCACCAAGACTACGACTCCTACCATGTCATCTTTCATCCCCCGCTCAGCTGGGCGTTGCGGCGGCGAGCGAAGCGAGCCGATGCAACGTAAGTGATAGACGCGATATGGAGGCGAAGCCGTAATGTCGTAGTCTACTCACTCTGATTCTATCCATTTTATTAAGGTTTCAATCAGTTGCCTGCGACTTCTAGTCCTCGTGCTTGAGAAGACTGTAAGGTGTCGAGCTCCATTCGAACTCAGAAACTCCTTTGGCTCTTTAGCTTTATCGTATAAAGCTTTGCTGTGTTTATGCGGGACAACCTGATCTGAAGTTCCGTGCGCAAAAAGAATTGGTATCGGTGCAATCTGGTCAACTACGAGATGAGGGCTCTTGTGGTCATTTATTAGGAAATTCGCAACGCCGCCTACTTTGTCGGCTGCTATCGACTTGTAGGAGTAGAAGGCAGCTTCTGCGATGACCCCCTTTATTTTTCCGTATTTATTTTCGCCTATAAGTGCCAAGGCATTTGCGGCTCCAAGACTTTGGCCGAAGAGAATGAAGTTTTCTTTATCCTCCTGAAGTTCAATAGCTTTTTTTACAGCTGCATCGCAGTCCTGAAATACCCCTTCTCTCGATGGGCTTCCTTCTGAGCTTCCGTAGCCACGATAATCAAATAGAAAAAGGTCAAAGCCTTCCTTCGCTAACCATGAAATCCTCCGGAAGTGAGAGGACATATTCTGTGCATTCCCATGGAAATGAATGATCGTTCCTTTATTTCCATTTCCGCCGATTAGCCACCCGTGCAACTTAGTCCCGTCAGAGCTTTTGAAATGGATATCCTGATAAGAGAGCCCCATTTCAGCAGGATTGCCGTAATCTATACTGTCAGGGTAGTTGAACTGAGCTAGAAGTCTCGCCTGAATCAGACAATAGACGAGTAGTATCCTAGCTATCTTCATTTGCTTCATTGAACACTCCCCGAGCTGGGGAACAAGTGTAATCGAGCAGTCAACCCGCTAGGGCGAAGCCCAGCTCAGGGAGCGATGGGCGAACGCGAAGCGTTCGTCCATCGTCGAGGATGAGCGATAGATGAGCGCCAGCGAAATCTATTGCTCACTCCGATTGGTTAGGTGATTGGTTCGGGTGCTCCAAAGTGTCCACCAGCGGGTGATCCGTCTTTGATTTGATCTAAGATATGTTGGATTGTCCATTCAAGCTGATCCTGATTGCAAAAGTAGTCTTCCAACTTCCCGAATTCACTTATGCGGGATCTATTGAATCCATCTTCAATGTCGTTAAACCAGACTGCGTGTTCTCCGTATACTGCAACTACCCAGAACCCATTCCCTAGATTCCCCCACGGATCAAGTTGCCATTTTTTTTGGTTCGATCTTGATAACATCCCAAAGTCTTCGTTGTGGTAGGCTCATCCTTAGCCATGATTTGTTTATCAGGTCGAGAAGCTGGTGTTCTTCAATCGGTGTCCAAGTATTCATTTCTTATTACCTAACGTGGAGCACTATCGCGACTGAAGCGCGGAGCGCGAAAGGAGTTGATAGCTGCGTCTGGATGGCATTTCAATCGCCGTAATGGGTCCACATCCGTAAGATCTTCACCACCTTTTCATCTTCGTGAACTTGATAGACCAATCTGTGTTGAATGTTAATTCGTCTCGAATAGGCACCTAATAAATCACCAACCAGAGCTTCATATTCTGGTGGCTTTCTGAATGGGTCCTCCTGCAATAGGTCGATCAGCTCAAGTGCTTTCTCTTTTAAATTACTTCGGGATATTTTCTTCGCATCCTTTTGAGCCTGCTTAGCATATACGATCTTATAATTCACCACTCAAGCGTCTCGCTGCAGTCTTCAACCTTTTCTTTCATTCCCCTCTTGATCGAATCCACCATTCCTGGAATCGCGCTCAAATGGATCGTCTCAGAAATGGCCTTCCAATCGCCTTCTGAGACAAGCACGGCGTTGCCCCGCTTGCCCGTGATCTGAATGGGGATGTGTGAGCTATTCGCTTCGTCAATGAGGCTGTAGAGCTTATTCCGGGCGCTGGTTGCTGTAATCGTAGTCATGGCTTTAGCGTGCGTAATAGCGCACGGTTGTCAAATTCTCTTTTCTGCCATCGTAAAGCGCGATCACCCAGCCTGCGAGATCAGACTTTCTGAAATCTTCTCAGATAACCGAGCGCGTAAAATGGGTTGATCACCGCGACTGGATCTGTCCTTCAGTCTACCCATGTTGTGTTGGTTGAGGATTCAAGGTAACCATCTGGAGTAAATTTAATAAGAAGTCCACCTCCGCTGAAATCTATAAGATGGAACCCAGGTCTTTCTGCATCGTATTCAACGTGGCCTTCTGGTGTGGATTTGTCTGGGGCTCCAAGAATTGCAATCACCTCTTCCCTTTTTATTTTTTCTCTCAGCTTCTCTTCGATCACTAAGTCAATGCTGTTCCATCGATACTTGTCACTCGACTTCCATTTTCGTTCTGAAAACTCATTTGGCTCCTGATATCGCCACTCATCAAACTCGCTATAAGCGGTCAGTCCTGCGGCAAGCACGAATGGTAGTGCTGGGATGCAAAACAGGCCGATAAGTATTCCCGCAGAGATGATGATGAAAACTCGTTTATTCAATTCTCTTACAGATCGCTCCCCGAGCTGCGGCACATGTGATGGAACTGGAGCAAGCTTGCTTGCGCAAGTGTAATCGCGCAGTTGCCCCTA
>JABBCA010000027.1:4709-9441 GCA_018607135.1 Opitutales bacterium | reverse complement strand
TGAGTGGTGGTGTGGGAGGGCTCCTCAGTGATGGGGAGTCCTATCCCGATCTACCTTCCAGTTTTCTGGGTTTTGGTCAATGATCCTTACGGGGCCGAGATGCAATCCGAAGACTATCATTATCTGTTTTGTGGGATTCTTCCAAAATATTGTATAGCCGTTGTCCCATGGCTCTTCGAATTCTTCGGGCCCTCCATAGAGCTCTACAAAGTATGCCAACTTCGCTCCTCTTTTCTTTTCCGTATTATAGTGCTCAGTCAGATAGTTGGTGTATCGAACTTTACCATTAAATATGCCAACTGAAATTCTCGTGTGGCTAGACTCCGAAACTAGGGTTTCTTGGGAAATCGTCTCATCGGAATTGTCGGGTTCTTTTCTTTCGACTGGTCCATGGGCTTCGAGTATTCCCAGTGCCTCCTTCTCTGGAGTCAAAAGTGGGATAATCGGGAATCTTGGCTTGAACGCTTTAGGTCTGAGAAAAGGCAGGTTCATTCTTTCTGTAGATCGATGAGTTTAATCATACCGCGAAGCGGTATTGTTTAAACGGCTTGTTATAAGAGCTTTTTTGGAGCCTTCGAGCTTCGAATAACCGAAAAAGAGAATTCTCTCTTCCGCAAAACCTTTCTCTTTTCTCGACTATCTATATGCATCGCATTGATATTCAACTACTTAAAATTTATTTGAAATTCATTCTCTTATTCACTAGAACTATCGGGTCCGTCGCGATTGCTTCGCAACGTGCCGGTTCGATCATCGCGTCGCAACCCGATAGCACTTCATTTAAATTCTTTTGCCCACTGATTTCGGAGTCCTAAGGGGGTCCTATCCAAAAACGCGGTATAACAGTAGTATATTTCCTCACAGGGGTGTGATTTTTGGAAATTAAGAATAGTCAATGAATGTGCTTTGTTCTGTATGGGCAATACGTTTTTAGGGATTCGGACGATATTTATCTGAAATCAGCCTGAGAGAGTAAAAAACGTCAGGAACCTGGTAATATTGGGGGTTTGGGCGTGGTTTTGACTATCTCGACACTCTAGCCGTTTTGTAATGGAAGTTTTAACCTACTTCAGTATAGGGCATATTACTCATTTTATTGATCTGAAGCTAAAAAGTCGCCTATGTGTGCTTTATTGCCGCTCAAACCCCCAATATTACGCGATAGCTACTTGTTTAAGGTGAGCGATTTGTTGGTTCTTGAGCTATCTAAGGCGTATGCACCCAGAGGCTAGTTTTTAAGAAGGCGCATTGGTTTATGAATGAGGCAGTGGCGGCTAAGCGACCGAATGAGTGGGTGCGTTTGCGGACTAAAGACATCGATTTTGAGCGGGCGGATAGCAAGAGTCGGTCTGGTTTATCTATTTATTTTTCGATAAATAGTAAATCAAACGTGTTTTAGCAGTGAGTCATCGTATCCTTTATCGCGATCGTGTTCTGAGCTACAGAGCTCGGTAGTTCGCAATTAGTTCGAAGCCTGTGTGCTAGTAGATCGCTTCGAGTGACATGTTCTTCCAGTCGACACGTTGTAAGAGGCCGCTGGGGTAGGATACTTCGTGCAGGGCTTGACCGTTTCGGTAGAGACGCACCCAGATGCCGATAGATGTATCTTTTCGTTTCTCGCGTTCATTGAGGGTGATGCGGGCGGTTTCAAATCGGAAGCGTTCGCGGACGTTGAGCCGTTTGATGACTTCACCGCGATCAATCCAAAAGTAGAAGGGGTCTGAAACTTCAACACGACCGTCGAGCCAGTAGATTTTGTATTCTACTTCGAGCCCATCGATATCGAGCTTACTGTCGTTTTGAATCGTTACCTCGTAGTTGACGTGTTGGATCTGGCGATTGTCTTCGTCGCGTTCGCTGTTTCGATTGGCGCCTGATATATGGATGCGCACCTCGCCATTCCTTAAGGCTCGGTCGGCTGCCCAGTCTAGAACCGCGCGATTGGAAGCGGGAGAAAATCGACTTAGGGGGAGTGAGTATTTTTCACCTGCCATTTCGAGGAGCACATGCCCGCGTTCATAATCGAGTAAAATGCACTCAATCGGCTTGCCGTTGGTGTCGGTGAGGACGTGGGTATCTGCAGCTTGAGCGAAGTTTACGGAGAGTGCGACTAGGAGAATGAGAATCGACCGAATCATAGTAGGTCGTTTTCTAGTCGAGCCATTCTTGGATTGCGAGAACTTGTTAATGATCGTCAGACTGAACTTAGCTTGTCGACACGGCGGCGCTATAATTGAACGCTCTTTTCGAGATCGAAGTTATTATGAACACTCAAACACCACCACCTCTCCGGCCGAACGAAACCACGGATTTAGGGCATCTGAAGCTACTCGCGATTTTTCACTATGTAGTCGGAGCCTTTTCGATCCTGTCGATTGGATTTTTTGCCCTGCATTTTCTATTGATGCGCTCGATGTTTCAACATCCTCAAGCCTGGCAATCCGGCGAGGGAGTTGAAATGTCGCCGATGCCCGCAGTGCCTGAGGAGTTTATGATGATCATGGTAGTCTTCTATCTGGTCGGTGGCTTGTTCTCTCTAGCTGCTGGCGTTTTAATGATTCTATCAGGCCTGTATATTCAAAAGCTGAAAAACCGAACGTTCTCGATTGTAATGGCTGCAATCAGTTGCGCTTTTTTCCCGTTTGGAACGCTCCTAGGTGTGTTTACTTTAATCAAGTTGACCACAGCCTCGGTGAAGGACTTGTATTTAGATCCGCGTGTGAGTCGTTGAGTTAAATGGCTGGGTTAGTCTGTGTGCGGTTTAAACCTTGCGTGTTTCTTTGTGCCTATTTTAACCATTAAACCATGGCCAAAAAAGCACTGTGCGAAGTCAGAGAGTCCTCAATTCATCAACGTGGTTTGTTTGCCACTTGTGATATCAACGAGGAGACCGACATCATTCAATATGTGGGTGAGAAAATCTCCAAAAAAGAGTCGACTAAGCGTGCCCTGGAGTGGGAGGAGAAAGCTCGTGAGACTGGCGAGGGCCTTGTGTATATTTTTGAGCTCGATGATGATTACGATATCGACGGGCGAGAGGGTGAAAACCCTGCGCGCTATATGAATCACTCCTGTGACGGGAATTGTGAGGCGATCAATTACGAGGGAGAGATCTGGATTGTGGCGCGTAAGGATATCAAGAAAGGCGAGGAACTCGTCTATGATTATGGTTACGACATGGAGCACTTTCTAGATCACCCTTGTTTGTGCGGCTCGGACAAGTGCATCGGCTACATCGTGCGGGAGGATCAGCGGAACAAGGTGCGCAAACTTTTACGTGGTAAAAAGAAAAAGAAGAAGGGTGGTAACAAGTCGGAGAAGAAAAACAAGAAGGATAAGAAAAAGGCTAAGAAGTAACTGTTTTTTAGCTAGAATGACTGGAACGAAAATAGTCGCCATTTTCATTCGATTGGCTTCAAATATGGGTAAACTCAACCCGCACACGCCATGTTAGATCCCATCATACAATCGCTTCAGGCTTTAATACAATCCATAGCGGGGTATGCACTTGGGACGAACGAATTCTACACCGTATTTGGAATTGCTCTGTTTGGCTATTTATTGGCAGCGCGACTTTTGGTTGGGCTGTTTGGCAGCCGCCGCGGTATTTTACTGACGAGTCTGGGCGTAATGTTGCCTGTATTGCTGGGTGCACTTGCGTATGCGCTTACTGAGGTGTATGCCGTGCCAAAGATTCAGGCAGATTGGGTGCAGAGTTCTTTGCCCGCTGGCATTTTTGCATTGATCGTGTTGCTCGCCACCTTGGTCTTGACGCGCCGCTTTTTTGATATGAATGGCATGATGTCGGTCGTGATCTTGCTACTGAGTTTGGTGGTGGGTGTGGGTGGATATTTTTGCTCTGGGGTGGTCGTGGATTTTTTGAATGATAGCAGCGAAGGTATGGAACAGCGTGAACAGAATCTGACTGAAGAGATTCAATCGATTCATCCGTAGGTTGCGTGATGCATGGGCTCTATGGCGAAATTATATAAAGCACCTAAGTCCAGTTTGAGCACACAGATGTGTGTTTCGATTGGCATCGTTTGTGCGGTTTTGCTGTTTTTATTGGTGCCACTTACGCAGCTATTTAAGAATGTAGAAAGGTCTCCGGTAGCGGTTGAACGAATCGAGATGGCGCCACCAGCTCCACCACCACCCATCGAGGACTTGACTCCGCCGCCCAAGCCTAAAGAAGAACCGCCTCCGCCTGAGTTTGTGCGACCCATCGCGAAGCCGAGCCTAGAGCAATTAGAGCTGTCCTTGAGTCCAGGATTGGGTGGGGATCTGAGTTTAGATACCAGCCTCAATCTAAATCTGAGCACTGAAACCACCGATGAATTGAGCCGTATTTTTGATTTTGCCGAATTGGATGAGATTCCTCGCCTAGTGCGGCAAGGACAGCCCAAGCTGCAGCAGTCTATTGGTTATCAGCGCCTGCTTCGCAAGCCCGTAGAAAAGAGGGTCGTTTTAAATGTGTTGGTGAGTGAAAGTGGAAGTGTGACCGTGAAGAGCGTCGAAAGCGCCACGCATGAAGAGCTTGTTCCGGCAGCGACGCAAGTCGCCGAGGGGTCTCGATTTACAGTTCCCTTGCGGGATGGTAAGCCCGTCAGTGCGATCTATCCGTGGCCGATTGAAATTCAATAGGGTTACAATGGAAATTGCTTTTAGCCCCATCTTCGATGCGAGTGTGGTCGCGAATACTTTACGTTACTTTTTACTCGAAACCGTAGGT
>JABBCA010000027.1:0-4609 GCA_018607135.1 Opitutales bacterium | reverse complement strand
CGTAGGTATCCTTTTGGGTGCTTTGGGAATCCATAAATTCATTTTGGGATATACCAAAGAGGGAATCATCATGTTATTGGTGACGATTCTTACTTTCGGGATCTTGGGAATGGTGATGTCGATTATCGGTATTGTTGAAGGTATTATCTATCTTACGAAAACCGATGAAGATTTCGTCGCCACCTATATAAACGGCAAAAAGGGTTGGTTCTAATCTCTTTAGTTACCTTTCTAAAAGCCACTCCATTCTGGGGTGGCTTTTTTATGGTTCGTGGTCGATTGGTAAGATGGACTAATGAACGCCAGGCCATGTGCCATTCGCACGCGGCCTTAAGCACTAAACTGTGAGGGTGCGTTCGCCTTGGCAAATGCTACGGGCACAGATGCTGGCTGGATGGTCAAAGGTGTCGGAATGGTCTCGCCGCTAATCTGGCGGCGGCCATGTCTGAGTAGGTTCCTCTCAAAATACTCAATCCACTCGACTAAAACACGAATGGTGTGCCGTTGCCAGAGAATGAAAGAGGATTCCTCTGAGCCTAGCCTTGCTTCGATATAAAAATGCGTTCCACTGATTGATTATGCTTAAGGCCGAACGTGCATCCTATATTCAAAACCGATTGGCTGAATTGTATCCAGACCCTCCGGTTCCTTTGGATCATAAAGACCCGTATACCTTGTTGATTGCTGTGTTGCTCTCTGCGCAGTGCACGGATGTGCGAGTGAACCAAATCACACCGTTGCTTTTCGCGCGGGCGGATACTCCGCAAGAAATGGCGAAGCTATCAGTGGAAGAGATTCAAGAAATCGTTCGTCCTTGCGGATTGTCTCCAATGAAGTCGAAGGGCATCGCAGGTCTGTCGCGGATTCTGCTCAACGAACATGGAGGCGAAGTGCCTGCAGATATGGAAGCCCTTGAAGCGCTGCCTGCGGTTGGCCATAAGACGGCATCGGTGGTGATGTCACAAGCATTTGGGGTCCCTGCGTTTCCAGTGGATACGCATATTCATCGCCTTGCGCAGCGTTGGGGCCTGACCTCTGGAAAGAATGTAGTGCAGACGGAGCGTGATTTGAAGCGCCTCTTCCCCAAGTCGAGTTGGAATGATTTACACCTACAGATTATCTTCTACGGACGTGAGCATTGCTCGGCTCGCGGGTGCGATGGCACCATTTGTGAAATTTGTCGAACAGTGTATCCGAACCGTAAGCATCCGAAACAGACGAAAAAATCTTAACTAGCCTTACTGCCCGAAAACGGAAGTGTTGTCTGAGTCAAAGGCAGAGTCAAAAGTAGGTTCAAAAGTAGAGCCAAATGTAGGGCTAGCAGGATTTGAGGTGGAGGATGTGCTGTCGTCGACTTGGGGTGTTAGGTCGACGCTACCGAAACTAGTAGTCGAGGTTTTCGCGCTGGGTATGCTGAGCAGAAAGTCTGAGTCCAAGTCTGTGTTCTCAGCGACTTCTTTGGATTCGTCTTCGTTAATGAGAAATTGCTTTTTTTCAATTTGTATGCCTTGCGCAGCGGTAAGTGCTTCAGTTTTACGATCGACAACGTCGAGTATTAAGTAACTTCCTTGCTCGTAGGCAATAGCAGGGCTGACGACAGCAATAATAATTGTCGTGAGTGCGATATGTTGCATAATTGAGGAGCGAGTTGGATGCATGAGTCGTTACCAATATGATGTGTTTATGTGGTAGGTTAAGGAACGCCGTTCAATGTGTCAATTTGACTCGTTCGCCCGTTTTATGGGTCTTTTTGGAGCAGTCTTAGTAAAGTTCTTATACGATTTGGTCTTACTTAAAATGCTCTATGTCAATAAAATGCGAGATATTTATATGGCGTTTATACGGTTTAAATAGTTGGAATGGCATCTGCAAGTGAAAGGTATGAATATCGATTTTAATACCTTTACTGAAAAGTCAGCTTTAGCGGTGCAAGAAGCGCAGAATCATGCGCGCAGTTACGGCCAGCAAGAAATCGACGTATGGCACCTCATGCTTGCACTTGTAAAGCAGGAAGGAGGCATTGTTCCTAGTTTGTTAGAGCGCATGCAAATCACTCCTTCCGCGCTGCAGCTGGCGGTTCAGCGTGAGTTAGATAAATTGCCCAAGGCCAGTGGAAGCGTGAACGCGAGCCAAGTGTATATCTCCTCGGCCTTACAAAAGGCATTTGCCGAAGCTGAACAGCAGAAGGCATTGCTCAAGGATGATTTCGTCAGCACTGAGCATTTGTTTTTGGGCCTGCTGAAGGCAAGTTCCGCAGGCAAATTTGGACAGCTCTTAGGTCAATTCGAATTGGACTACGATAAAGTTTTAGAGGTCCTGAAATCGATTCGAGGAAGCCAAAAGGTCACCAGTCGAAACCCGGAAAGCACCTTCGAGGCTCTAGAGAAATATGGCATCGACTTGGTTGAACTAGCCCGTAAGGGAAAAATGGACCCTGTCATTGGCAGAGACTCTGAGATTCGTCGAGTCATTCGTATCTTGTCGCGCAAGACGAAGAATAACCCAGTGCTCATTGGTGAGCCTGGCGTGGGCAAGACTGCGATTGTGGAAGGACTGGCGCAACGCATCGTGCGCGGCGACGTGCCTGAAGGCTTGAAGGATAAAACAATTTTTTCGCTCGATATGTCATCTTTGGTCGCGGGTGCTAAATATCGCGGCGAGTTTGAAGAGCGGCTCAAGGCGGTGCTCGCTGAAGTGAAGTCTAGCGACGGGCAGATCGTGCTCTTTATCGATGAGTTACATACGATTGTAGGCGCAGGTAAAACCGAAGGAGCGATGGATGCTGGCAACATGCTTAAACCTATGCTGGCACGTGGTGAGCTGCACTGCATTGGTGCGACGACACTGGATGAATATCGCAAGCACATCGAGAAGGATGCGGCTTTGGAGCGTCGCTTCCAAACTGTGCTTGTCGACCAGCCGAATGTTGAGGACACGATCTCGATTCTTCGTGGCATCCGTGAACGCTTTGAGCTGCACCATGGCGTCCGTATCCAAGACAATGCTCTGGTGCAAGCGGCAGTGCTTTCGCATCGGTATATCAGCGAACGTTTCTTGCCTGATAAAGCGATCGACCTCGTTGATGAGGCCTGCGCGATGATTCGAACCGAAATGGATTCAATGCCGACCGAGCTCGATGCATTGACTCGTCGTGTCTTGCAATTGGAAATTGAAGAAGCTGCGCTGAAGAATGAAAAAGACGATGCTTCGAAGCAGCGCCTTGTCAGCTTGTCGAGAGAGCTGGCCGACATCCGCGAGAATGAATCTGCCTTGCGTGCAAAATGGGATGCCGAGAAGGGCGCGATTGATGAAATTCGTGGGGTTCGTGAAGCACTTGATGCCGCACGCATCGAGATGGAGAAGGCGGAGCGTAATTATGATCTGAATACGGTTGCCCAGCTCCGCCATGGTAAGATGCCCGAGCTTGAAGCTCGCTTGAAGGAGCTCGAAACCGCCGAAGCTAAAGAAGGTGCGCTACTTAAGGAAGAGGTGTCTCAGGAAGAGATCGCGGACATAGTCGCGAAGTGGACAGGTGTGCCAGTGAAGCGTCTAGTCGAAGGTGAAAAGGAGAAGCTTTTACGTCTAGAAGATGTGTTGCATGAGCGGGTCGTTGGCCAAAATGAGGCGGTCACTTTAGTCTCTGAAGCGATTCTGCGTGCACGCGCTGGGATACAAGATCCACGTCGTCCGATCGGAAGTTTCTTATTCTTGGGACCAACGGGTGTGGGTAAGACGGAATTGGCTCGCACGCTAGCAGAGACACTCTTCGATTCGGAAGATAGCATCGTGCGCATCGACATGTCCGAGTATATGGAAAAGCATGCGGTGGCTCGTTTGCTTGGAGCGCCTCCAGGATACGTGGGCTATGATGAGGGCGGTCAGTTGACCGAGGCCGTGCGTCGCAAGCCTTACAGTGTGGTGCTCTTCGATGAAATTGAGAAAGCGCACCCCGATGTATTCAATGTGTTACTACAAGTGCTTGATGATGGTCGCATCACTGATGCACAAGGCCATACCGTAGATTTTAAGAATACAGTGATCATTATGACCTCCAATGTGGGAAGTCGCTTCTTAACCGAAGGTGTGAACGGCAGCGAGATACCAGAGGGTATTCGTGAGTCGGTTATGGCGGAGCTGCGCCAAGGCTTCCGACCTGAGTTCTTGAATCGCATTGACGACGTCATTTTATTTAAGCCATTGAATCTTGAGGAAATTACACGAATCGTGGATCTACTTTTGGTGGACTTGAATAAGCGCTTGGCGGATCGTTCGATTCGAATTGAGTTCGACGATACGGCGCGCACATGGATCGGTGAACGTGGCTACGATCCAGTTTATGGAGCCCGTCCACTCAAGCGTTTCTTGCAAAAGCAAATTGAGACGCGTTTGGCACGTGCGATTCTATCTGGTGAGATCCAAGAGCAGAGCACCATTCTGTTTAAATTGGATGGCGATCAGCTGAGTATGGAATCAATTTTGCCTACAGAACTGGTGGAGTAAAGATAGCCGACAGTTTGGTAAAATAAAATAGATCAACGTAGCTTAATGGCGCGTATTGAACCCAAACGATGCAAAGGCGTTTTCCGAACAAGATTTTAGCTTCCGTAAT
>JABBCA010000034.1:46719-50605 GCA_018607135.1 Opitutales bacterium | reverse complement strand
CATCAGTTCAAAACTCGAAGGCAAGCGAATGCGTTATCCACTAAAAATAGCGAAGAACCTCTTTTTTCTTTCGATTGCCAATCTAATGCGCGTTCAGGGCCGTATTCCCAGAAGTAGATGCCCTTTCCGAGCCAATCGTGGTTCTTCTCGCTTGGTTTTAGGGTGTCGCCACCTCCGATTATTTGGTCAACAGTGGATTGGTCGCATCCATGATAGGCAATTACCTGGCGTTGGTATAAATATTCGTTCACGTAATAAAGGTGAGTAATTTGAATCGGCTAATTTGGCAATAGTATATCCATTTTACTTCGTGGATCTTCGTGCGGCTTAGCCGGAAATTGTGAACAAATCCTCAAAATCGTGGACAGTAGTCTCAATCCTCCTGAGTTCTTCCTCCTTCGCCAAGGCTACGGCCGACGTGTTGAACTTTGGCGAACGTGTCGGGTTCTTTATTACTTTGTGGCCTGAACAAATAGGTCTTCGAATGCGTCTATTGTGTGGTCTATAGGTGATGCGTAGCCGCCGCCCATGAAGATTAGGGTGGGGAGAGGGGGAACGTCCAACTTCGAACTTTGAACGTTCAATTTTGAATGATTTTGGCTGAAGTTTAGGACTCTTTGGTTGCGTTGGGCGAGGCCTGCTCTGGTGAGGGCGAGTTTGCCGAGGGCGTCTGCTTTGAGGGGGTCGACGCCTGCTTGGTAAAGGATAAGGTCGTAATCCTCCACTTGGAGCTTTTCTAGGGTGCGGTCGAGGCAGGCTAGATAGTCGGCGTCGTTGGTGTCGTCGGCTAGATGGACGTCGAGGTCGCTTTGCTCTTTGCGGAAGGGGAAGTTGCTTTCGGCGTGGATGGAGCAGGTGAAGATCTCAGGGTGGTGATTGAGGATCGCGGCGGTGCCGTCGCCTTGATGGACGTCGAGGTCGAGGATTAGGATGCGATTGATCTCTGGATGTCGGAGCGCAGTGAGCGCGCAGATGGCAAGGTCATTGAAAATGCAATACCCGGAACCGTAATCGTAATACGCGTGGTGGGTGCCGCCTGCCATGTTACCGGCGATTCCGCCGTGTTCACAAATGTGTTCGAGTGCTTGTAGGCTGCCGCCGGTGATGCGCAGCGTGCGTTCGACGATGGCGGGTGTCCAGGGGCGGAGCCCGATGCGGCGTATGGCACCGGCGTCGAGTGTGCCGTTGATAAAGGCGTCGACATAGTCAGGGCAATGCGCGCGGGTGATTTCTTCGCGGGTGGCGAGCCGTGGGCTGCGGATCTCAATCTCGGGTCGGTCTTTGAGCCGCTCGTAGAGCAGGCGATAGCGCTCGCGCGGGAAGCGCGCAGTGGGGGCAATGCCGTCGGTGTAAATTGGATCGTAGAACAATAGCATGTTGTTTAATGGCTAATGAATAATAGCTGATAGCCAATAGTAACTTAAACCATGGATATTTGCATGATGTGACTTTGTTGGGTGGACTGTTCTTCCGTGTTTTTTGGGCAGAATCATTCTTAGGCTCTGTCGGCGGTGTGTTCTGTGCTTACGTCCGAGCAATGATGATTTTGCCTACAATGATTTTGCCTAAACATATGGTGGCTGGTGGATTTGTGGGTAGCTAATTGTGTTGCTCAGTTCTCTGTCGATAGCTAGCTATGGAGGAATGCGTATTCAAAAACTCTTTCGTCCTTTCTTGTTGATTTCGCTGCTTGCGTTGAGCGGCTGCAATAAGAAGGCCTCAGAGGTGATCGATTTTGGCACTTTCGAGGGCTCGAGTTTCTCACATGATTTCTTGGGCTTTGAAATTCAATTTCCAGAGGGTTGGGCAGTCCTTGGACATCAAGACCTTGAGGCGATGGCGAAGTTTGGCGGGGAGCTGTTAGCGGGTGAGGATGAAAACTTGAAGGCTGTGGTGGATGCTTCTGAGCTGAATGCGGTGAATCTATTCAACGTTTCAAAGTATGAGATGGGTTCTGCGGTGCCGAGTAATCCAGCGCTCACTGCGGTGGCGGAACGTATGCTGTTTATGCCAGGGATTAAAGTGGGGAAGGATTACTTGTTTCATGCGCAGAAGTTGCTTGAGCAGAGTAGTGTCCAGGTGGTCTTTCCAAAGGAGGTTTATCCAGTGACACTGGGTGGCCGTGAGTTTTATGTGATGGAGACGCAGATGCAGTTTCCGGGTGTCAGTGTGAATCAAAAATATTACTCATGTGTGGATAGGCGCTACGCTTTGAGCTTTATTGCCACATACAATACTCCTGAAGAAGCAGCTACTTTAGATGCTGTTTTACGGACGCTGAGCTTTAAGGACTGATCTATTAAGCTTAATAGATAATAGCTAATGAGTAATGGCTAATCGAGTTCTGCTCCCGTCGTCGCTTGGCGGCTATGACGGGCTGGCTGGACGTGATTTTTGACAGAATCATTTTTGGCAGAATAATGCATATACTCTGGTGGGAATGATTGTCGATGCTCGATGATTGACAGCTAATCCAGTGCTGTTTCCGTTGTCGCTTAGCGGCTATGGCGGGCTGGCTGGACGTGATTTTGGACAGAATAATTTTACGACAGAATCATTTCTAGGTTTTGTAGAGGATACGTTCTGTGCTTACGTCCGAGCAATAATGATTTTGCCTATAATGATTTTGCCTAATTCAGAGGCTGTGTGGTGGTGGCTCTTCGGTGATTAGATAAAGAGTATGATTAAGATTAAAACTTGTATTTCTGTTGTGGAGAAATACCCGCACTAACCACTAACCACTAACCACTAACCACTAACCACTAACCACTAACCACTAACCTCTCCCTCTCTACCTAAAATTAAATCGGGCGGAGAGGAGCTCAGCGACGATGCGCAGTTGGCTTTTGTCGTCTTCGGACCAGACGCGTGGCTGGCCTCGGCATTCGCAACAAATCACCCCAACAGGAGTGCGGCCTCGGTGGAGAATGAAGTCTAGGGTGGATTGAATGCCATTGGGAATCAGGTAAATGTCGGCTAATTCGCGGGTGGCATTTTGATGTTGGGCATCAGATGTGGCGATACAGCTGTCCTCTATAAGCGCTTGAAAATAGTGTGGGCAATTGTCGCGATAGATGACCTGGCCTTTATTGAAGCTTTGATACATCGAATCGTAGTAAAGTTCGCAGCGAATTTTGGTTTGCGAGCGGTTAAAAAACCAAACGCTAACTAGGTCTGCGTTAATATCGGTGGCGAGATCTGTGCAGACAGTCTGCAGTATTTCATCGGAGCTTGCAGATGGTAGATGCTTTAAACTGAGAACTTCTCTGGTGCGCTGCATGGTAGGTAAATATATCGTAGTTCGGAGCGTTTCCTTACTTTTGCCTACATTCTACAGTATCGCGCAATCGGGTGCAGTCTCTAGGCCCCCTGTAATGCCTATGCACTAGTGCCTCTAGGTGGAAATCACGTAGAGCGGCGCGGGTGCCGAGTGGGTAGTGGTTAGTCCGTAGTGGGTAGTGGTTAGTGGGGAGGGTGCACTGATGGGGATGAATGATTGTGGATGCACGATGGGTAATGCTGAGCTGGCGTGGTGTTTTGAGGCAGAATCATTGTAGGCAGAATCATTTTTATGCTCTGGTGGGGATGAATGATTGTAGATGCTCGATGATTAATGGCTCATCCAGTGCTTCTCTGACGTTTTTGAGGCAGAATCATTTTACGACAGAATCATTTTACGACAGAATCATTTTACGACAGAATCATTTCTAGGTTTTGTAGAGGATACGTTCTGTGGTTACGTCCGAGCAATAATGATTTTGCCTACAATGATTTTGCCTAAACACTTGGGGCCTGTTGCTGAGCTGGCGCTAATTTTTAGATTAGGATTAAGAGTAAGCTTAGGATTAAGACTTGTATCTCTGTTGTTCAGAAATATCCGCACACC
>JABBCA010000034.1:21766-46619 GCA_018607135.1 Opitutales bacterium | reverse complement strand
CACTACCCACTACCCACTACCCACTACCCACTACCCACTACCCACTACCCACTACCCACTACTTATCCAACTGCTCTGCGGTCTCTTGCTCTAGGCGTTCGATGTATTCACTCACGTTACAAGTGAGCATGCGAGTGCTGCCTGGGGAGACTTCGAGGACTTTGTTGACGACGCCGTCGAGGAAGGCGCGGTCGTGACTGACTAGAATCACGGTGCCTTCGTAGAGGTTGATCGCTTCCTGCAAAACTTCCTTGGATTTGATATCGAGGTGATTGGTCGGTTCGTCGAGAATCATGCAGTTTGTTGGGTGCATGAGCATCTTGGCGAGGGCGACGCGGTTCTTTTCACCACCAGACAGGACGGAAGTCTTTTTGAGCGCTTCGTCACCTGAGAAGAGCAGTGCGCCGAGTGCGGCGCGTGGGTTGGCGTCGTCGTTGCCGATGGCGGCTTTTTCGACTTCTTCCAAGACGGTGTTGTTGGGGTCGAGCTCTTCCGCCTGAGACTGTGCGAAATAACCGAGCACGGTGTTGAGGCCTGTTTCAACGTTACCGCTTTGGTAAGGTTCGGTGCCTGCCATGATACGGGCGAGGGTGGATTTACCCGCGCCATTCACACCAACGACTGCGATGCGGTCGCCCTTGTCGATACGGAGATCGAGTCCATCGAAGATGACATTGTCGTCGTAGGCTTTGTGAAGGTCGGTGATGGTGATGACTTTTGCGCTGGCTGGGGGTGCTTTCGGAAAGCGGAAGAACATCTTCTTTTCATCGCGTGGGATGGTGATGAGTTCCATTTTTTCAAGTGCCTTGATACGGCTTTGCACCATGCTGGCTTTCTTGACGTTGGAGCGGAAACGGTTGATCCAGTCTTTAACCTCTTTGATCTCCTTTTGCTGATTGGCGTAGGCTTTACGAAGTGTTTCAAGGCGCTTGTCGCTCTCTTTCACAAAGTAGCTGTAGTTGCCCTTGAAACTAGTGAGGTTGCCGAGCTTGAGCTCGACGGTGCGGTTGGTCACTTCGTCGAGGAAGGCACGGTCGTGAGAGATCACGATGAGGGCCCCTTGGTAGTGCTTGAGGTATTGCTCGACCCAGTGCTGCGAAACGATGTCCAAGTGATTGGTCGGTTCGTCGAGAATGATGAGGCTGGGGTTTTGCAGGAGGAGCTTCGCAAGTGCGATACGCATCTGCCAGCCACCAGAGAACTCACCGGTATCGCGGTCAAAGTCGGTTTGTTTGAAGCCCATGCCGATCAAAATGCGCTCGATGCGGGACTTCATTTTGGCTGGTTCGTGGTCTTCGAGTTGTTGTTCCCACTCACCGATAGCATCGATCAAATCGTAATATTCTGGAGCCTCGGTGTCCATTTCGAGTAGCTCTTCATCGGCTTGCTCAATCTTCTTTTGCAGGGAGAGCACATCGCCGAACGCGCTTTCTGCTTCGGCGAAAAGTGTCTTGCCTGAAACCGCGATGCCGTCCTGTGGCAGGTAGCCGACGCTTGCGTAGTCTGGTTTGTCAATCGAGCCGCCATCTGGCTCAAGCTCGCCCATGAGCATGCGCAGTAGAGTGGTCTTGCCGGAGCCGTTGGAGCCGACGAGGGCAATGCGGTCGTGCGTATTGATGACCGTGTTGATGCCGTTGAATAGGACCTTCTTGCCGAAGTTGTGGGTGACTTGATTAACCGTAATCATCTCTCGTGCTTCTGACCGGATGCGGGCAAAAGTGTTTTAGTTTTTTTGAAAAGTGTGTGAATTTGGTAATTCTGAATGTTTCGGCGAGATCGTTTGCCCGCATCCTCGGGCCGAGGTGCCGAGTGTTCCTCCTTCGATCCTGCGGTTACGCACTTAAGTGCGCGCCCTTGTTTCTCAGTCGTCAATCTCGACACCTCGACTCCGTCAGAAACACGATAGCAACTGGTCGTCGAAGTTAAAGTGCGGGAAATAAGCAGGGGTGAGCAATGAATGCAAAGAAAAACCTTCTCTCGTGCTTCTGACCGGATGCGGGCAAAAGTGTTTTAGTTTTTTTGAAAAGTGTGTGAATTTGGTAATTCTGAATGTTTCGGCGAGATCGTTTGCCCGCATCCGATCAGAAACACGATTGCAACTGGTCGGCCGAAGTTAAAGCGCGGGAAATAAACAGAGGCTTCGCTTGGATGCAAACAAAGAAAAAGCTCGGGGCAAATGGCACCGAGCTTTGTGGTTAAATCGTCGTAGGCTTATTCTTCGCCTTCGTCAGCTTTTGGCTTTTTGGGCTTTTTATGCATGCCAGCTTTGAACTCTTCAAGATCAAGCTCGCCGTTGCCATCTTTGTCGAGCTTGTCAAAGCGTTTTACTAGACCTGCTCTCTCTGCAACTTCATCTTTTGACAGGCGACCACTTTGGTCAGCATCAAGCTTCTCAAAGGCCTTTGTTGGATTTGGGCCTTTCTTTTCTGCAGTTTCTTCCGCACCAGCGATGGATGGGATGATGATCGCAGCGATGAGTGTGAACATGAGGAGTGATGTCTTTTTCATTTCGTTTGTATCCTTTGTGGGTGTGATGCAGCGCCATGAGTGGTCTGCTACTCATTGAATCGTTCAAAAGTTTTTCGAAGTTTCAGCAGTTACACCTATTTTAAAAATAATATTTGGTGGCATGAAAAAAGCCCAAGTCATTCGACTCGGGCTTTAGAGGTAGATGGATCGCTTAAACTAGATCGTGCGTGCAGTTTTATTTTCGCCGCGTTCGCCTCGACGTTTTTCAGCTGCTGCGCGAAGCTCCTCTTTAGTGAGTTCGCCGTTTCCGTCAGCGTCGATGTCGTCAAATTTTCCTTGGAGGCGTTCACCTGCTTCGTCTTTGGATATCGTGCCGCTGCCATCGGCGTCTGCTTTTTCGAATCGCATGCCGTCTTTTTTCTTACCTTGCATCTTCTTGCCTGCTTTTGCGATCTCTCCTTTGGAGAGTTCGCCGTTGCTGTCGGAATCGATCTTATCGAAATGCTTTTCGAGTGGGCCTTTGGCTTCATCTTTCGAGAGAGTGCCGCTGCCGTCCGTATCAAGCTTTTCCATGACTTGCACTGGATTTGGGCGTTTGCCGCCTTCGCCACGCTGACCCTCGGGCTGTGCTTGTGTAAGTGTTGGGATTAGAGCGAATGCAGCGAGTGCAAGGAGTGTGGATGTCGTTTTCATAGTCTTTTTTATTTTGGATTTGAGGTGCGCAGCGCTTTGTTTGTCTGCTTGGTCTTCAAATCGAGTATGAATACGGAAAGTTTCAGCTAGCTGAGAAATTCTTTGACGGTGGGCGATTCGCACGTTCACCATCGAGTCGAATCGATCTAACCAAAAAGAACTTATGGAGTTTAAATTCCTTGCGTAGAGTCGTTTGTATGTAGGGCTTCAAAAGCGATGGATGTTTCGCATCAAAACGCATGCGACAACCATGCTAGTGGGCTCTTCTAGAAAGCTCGAACTGGCAGAATCGTTTAGAGAGAGTGCCGCTGCCGACCGTATCAATCCCAAGGCGTGCAGCTTGAGGGCTCACCCCTCTCTTACAAAAAATAAACAGATTATGTGGCGTAGCGGTCTCCAGAGGTGCCCTAGAATTATAAAATAGCTACAGTCGTTGGCTATCGATGTCGCGTTCGCTTATGCAAATAAAAGGTAGCCGGTAATCACAAGGCAGGCGATGACTGTGATTCCTAGGGCTGCCCAGAATGCACTGCGGGCACCACGGCGTTCGTCGAAATTACAATGGGATGCGATGGGGAGTGTGGCGCGTGAGGTGAGTGCACGACCGAGTTTTGCAGAAATAAGGGTGCGACCATTTACCGCCCAACCCGAAGCGTCGAGGAGTGGGGCGAGGGTGCGTTTGCGAATTTTAAGCCATGCAATGATCATGGAGGGAAGTGAGATCATTAAGATGACGCCGAGGATCACGAGTGGGAGTTCCCACCAAGTCAGTGCCTTCATGGTGTTGAACAAGGAGGCGAGTCCTGCGCCGACAGCTCCGAGTGCGATACCACCTGCAGCTAGCATTCCAGCAACGCCACCGACATTACTCGTTTTTACATCCGTTGTTTGGTTCGATTCGCTAGCAATGCTTTCGACACCTGTTTCCATTTGCTTCTGCATCTCTTTGTCGCGGCTGACGGCCCACTTTTCGAGTTTGTCGCCGATGAAACGACCGACACGGACGTAAGGCATGAGAAAAGCTTCTCGGATGCTGATCGGGTTTTCGATGAGACGCACGATGGTGGTGTCCCACAATAGGCCTTTGCGATCGCGAAAGATTCCGTTGCGCCCCACGATGAGGTTAGCGGAGTCGCCTGCGGAGAAAACGGCAGCGATGTAGAATTTCTCTGCGGCATCTTTGCGGCGACATTCACAGTAGGCGACAAAGCCGCGAGAGAGTCCCGCGAGGACCGCGTGTTTAGCGGGGTCGCGCACGCGCAGGCAGAGGCTGCACTCGCGGCCGTCTAGGTAGAGCTCACCTGCTTGGAAAATAGCGGACTGTGACTCGTCGTAAAACTGGCTGAAGTTGACAAAGTTGTTGAGCACGATCATGAGATCGCGGTGGTAGCGAGCGAGTTTTTCGACACCATCGACTGCCTTAAGTTGGGGAGCTAGGGCTTCATCTTGTGCGAGCAAGGTGTCGAGTTGGCTTCGCATGCCGGATGCGAGGAGTTCGCGGATGCGTTGCACCTTGAGTTGCTCGACGCCTGTTTCGGGTTTGGCTTGGCGCCATTTGCGGTAGGCCTCGAAGCGGGCTTTGACTTGCTTCCATTCGACGATTTCGAGGCGATCACCTGAGCCGATGCCAAGAGGACGTATGACTTTTTCGCAGAGCGCTTGCATGCGCACTTTCCATTCAGGGTTGATGCCTTTGACGACGGACATGCTGGAGCCTGCGGTCACTTTTGCGAGTGGTAGCTGCTCAATGTCTTCGCGCTTTTTTGAAAAGTCTTCGGCGGCGATGTCTTTGTAGAGCGACTGGTCGCGATTGAGGGGAGCTTGTGCGCGCTCGTCGAACTCGGCGAGTTGGCAGCGTGCGAAGTAGTCGTCGACCTTCTTTTCAATTGCGATGAAGTGTTTGAAGGCGTCTGGGGTCGTTTCGCCAAGCGGAAAGATATCCTTGCCTTTATTGGATTCGATTTCGCCTTGGGTCCACCATGCTTCGTAGATTTTGAGTTCGCTGAAGAAGGTGTCGAGTTTTTCACGGGTAATGCCAGGCTCGCCGCTGCGGTCATTTTCGGCTCCGAGGCAGTCGATGATCTCTTGAATGAGCGTTTGGATGGCTTCGTCTTCGGTCGCGTCTTTAGCGATAACGCCGTCACCGTTTAGGCGGGACTGCCCGTAAATTTTATCGGTGTTGGCGGCTTGATTGACGGAGATATGGGTCGCTTCGTGCGTGCCCATGTTGGTCAGGATCTGTTGCGCAGAGGCAAAGAGCTTTTGCCCTTCTTCATCATCCTGTTGGATTGCGTTGAGTGGTAGGTCGCCACCCTTGAATAACGATTCGGGTTTCGCCAAGCGGGCAAGTGTCCAATTGACGGCGGAGAGCATTTCTTCGATACGAACGCGGCCATCTGCGTCGAAGTCGATGAGTGAAAGTGTTCGCTGATCAATCTCGAGATCGTTAACCGGGCAACTCAGTGCAACCCAAAGTTTGGGGTCGAGCTCGTTGAGTTGCTTTAGGTCTTCAACGGTATTGAGTTGAGCTTGAAAGATCCCTCCCATGCGAGTGAAGTTCCAAGAGTGCGATCCGCTGAGTGTTGGTAAGTTCATTGAGCAGGATTGAATGATGCTCTGGGGCAGTATTCAAGTAGAGAAGTGGGTCGGGCGTGAGAGGATAGGGGATGAATGATGGGTAATGGCTAATTAGGAGGGCTGCTCTGCTTGGAGTCTTAAGAGTAGGATTAAGATAGTTGCTTACCAGCTTAGACGGTGGGTGGTTTTGATTTTTGGGATCCAGTCGGATTTAACGGCGGCGCGTTCGGCGAATTCGGGCCAGCGCTTTACGGTAGTGACTACTTCGTGGAGTAGGTCTTCTGCGCGACCGCGCTTGAGTAGCGCTTTTTGGGCGCAGGCTTTAAAATCGTCGAGTGTGAATTGATCGCGTTTGCCGTTTATGGACATTTGATGTGTGGCGGTCCACGCACCGTTTGGATTGTAACTATATGTGACATCGAAGGCGGGGGCTAGGGCCCAACGGCCTTTTTTGTCCATGAGATAGGCGATGTTTTTTACGTGGTCGTCTTGATTGCGTGCGATCACGTTGAATAGCATACGGCGGAATTGCTCCTCGTAGGCTTCGGAGGGTAGCTTCAGTTGTCGCATAGCGAGAAAGGCTTGCTCATAACTGTATGCGCCCGCTGCGTTGAAGTCGTAGTGGCAGAGCGCACAGAGCGATTGCATGTGGAGCTTCTCGCCATTGTGCTTGCGGTCGAAGCGGCGAGTCATGAAGTGGCGGCGGTCATTTTCTTCAAGCAAGCGGCATTCGCTCATCGAAATCCCCGCAGCTTTGGCCATGAGGTAGTAGGCATATTCGATCGCGCCAAAACCTTTCGGGTCATCGAGCTCTTTATCTTTGTTACCATCGACGCCGTCGAATTTGAGTAGCCAGTATTCGAAACCGGAATTGGCTTCGATTTGACCAGAACGCACCTCGTTGGTTTCACGATTCCACGCGATCACGGCTTTGGCGCGTGCGCCACCAGCGGAGGTGCCGACGCGAAGAATATCTTTGAGCGCTTTCTGGCGCGCGGTTTCGCTGAGCTTACCAGAGAGTGTTTGGCGCTCGCTGAGGACTTCGGAGGCGAGGGCGATCAAGGAATCAATTTCGATTTGATTCGCGCGAGTCGGCTTAGGGCCGAGCGTCGGGTTGAACTCAAGTGCACCCATGCCCCGCTTGCCAGTGTAGCATAAGCGTTCAACAGGGTTGAAACTTTCTGCGGAGCGCCCTTGAGAGGCGAGCCAGTTATTGATCAATGCATTGCCGTAGCGATCGGGCAATGAGTCTGCTAGTAAACCGGGTAGCCCGTGAAAGGTTTCCCTAGCGAGTGCTGGAAAGCGGTAGGCGCGCTCGGCGAGGGGCATTTGAATTGGCGCGATCTCAATGCCACTATTTATGAAGCCGCGATCGTATTGAAAGGTAGCTGTTTCCGTAGAAGCGTCCCACGTGACCGCTCCTACGGTGCGGCCCCACATCTGGATTTCGGTGAGCATGTCTATTCACCCCAAGTCCAGCCACCCTTTGCTTCAGCGACATTGTGGTCTTTGCCGCTGGCTCGCTGGCGGAGGCGTCCTTGGAATTTGAGCTGTTGCATTGGGCTAGGGACGGGTTCGGGCACTAGTAACTCGAAGTGTTCGACCATGTCGAGGGCGCGTAGAATGCGGATAAACATAGTGAGCTGTGGGGCTGCAGAGCCTTTTTCAAGGCGCTGCAATGTGCGCAGGCCGACGCCTGCTTTATCGGCAAGTTCCGCTTGCGTGAGGTCGCGGTCGAGGCGAACGCGCGCCAGTCGCTCGCCAATTTCACGAATGATTACCTCATCCGTCATGAGTGGTTCGATTTTCATTGTATGTCTAAATTGACGTATATTTCAATTTTTTCAATGATAAACGTCTTTAAAGGCATTTATTTAAATTACTTAAAATGCCTATAAAGGCGTTTAGTTGGTCTTTTATTGATTTATACGTCAATTTAGGCACTTATAGAATTTGCTGTTTTTTATTTGCAGATTGAAACGCTTTTCGAAGAAAGCGAAGCCTCCGGCCGCGAATCGATTGACTGTAAGTCGAAACGTATAGAAACGGCTCGCCATCAGGAGTTACACACTTCTTCTTAATAGCTTTATGGCAGACTCTTGGGAAACGCTCAAACTATTGGCTGATTCGACACGTGTGCGGATATTATCGCTCTTGGAGCGAGAGGAGTTATCGGTGGCCGAGTTGCAAGAAGTCTTGGACATGGGGCAATCACGTATTTCCTCGCACCTTGGCCTCCTGCGTCAGGGAGAATTGGTGCACGATCGCCGTGAGGGGAAGAAGACTTTTTACGCGATTAATGAGAGCTTCGAAGCCGCAGGGCTGACTCTGATGAAGGCAGCTTGCAAAGCTGTCGAAGCGACGGATCAAATTATCGAAGACGCGACCAATCTGCAGCGCATCCTAGAAAAGCGGAAGCGCCATCAAGAGCAGTATTTCAACTCAGTCGCTGGACGTCTTGGTAAGAATTATTGCCCAGGTCGCAACTGGGAGGCCATTGGGCATTTCTTATTACATCTCACGCCAAAGATAAAGATTGCCGACCTCGGCGCTGGTGAAGGCTTGCTTTCGCAGCTGTTGGCGAGAAGTGCGGAGGAGGTGGTTTGTGTCGATAACTCACCAAAGATGGTCGAGTTTGGCCGAGACCTTGCCGAGAAGAACGGCTTTACGAATTTGACATATCAGCTCGGCGACATCGAAGAGGTGCCGCTGAAAGATAAGCGCTTTGATTTGGTTTTATTGAGTCAAGCCTTGCACCATGCGCAGCATCCAGAGCGTGCGATGGCGGAGGCGTATCGGATTTTAAAACCTGGCGGTAAGGTCATCATCATTGATTTGTTGGAGCACCATTTTGAGAAAGCACATGAGTTGTATGCCGACGTCTGGCTTGGGTTTTCCGAAAATAAACTCTATCAGTTTTTGAAAGACGCAGGTTTTCGTAAGCGCGAAGTGAATGTGGTGGCTCGTGAAGTAGAAGCGCCGAACTTTCAGACGGTGCTTGCGAGTGGAGTGAAGGGATCGGGGGTAATGGCTAATGAGTAATGGCTAATGAGGAGGGCTGCTCTGTTAGGGGGCTTAATCGTAATCTTACTCTTATCCTAATCTCAATGAATGGCTGCTCTGGTGTTGTGTAGTCAGTTTGAGAGACAGTCTGGCCTATTCGCCATAAACATTTGACGGTCAAGTAACGGCGGGCGCATCTATTTCGACAAGCTCAAGGCAGGCAGGCTCACCAAGGGGGGAGTAGTCAATTGGAGGGACAGCCTCTGGCCTGTCCGCTCGAACAGCGGTAAGCGGTCAAGCGAGGACGTTGACCCTCCAATTTGGAATTACTGCACTTCGCGTGGGAGTTTGCGCACGCGGTCCTTGAGTCGGTCGATGGTATTTGCGTGCTCGGCGGCATCGTAGGCGCTGCCGATGTTGACCACGGCCGCAGCAAGAAAGCCATTGATCACGACTGCGTGGGTCGTGTCGGTGAGCGCTCCAATAAATTGTCCGTTCTTGGTAAAGGCGAGATCGCCGCGAGAGGATGCGAAGTCTGAGAATAACTCACCCAATGTTGGGCGATCCATTTTTAGGAAACGGTCGCTGGTGGTGAGGCGTCGGAATTCTGTGCGACCAAAGTTACTTTCATCGTTTTTGACTAAGACGGCTTCCTCCCATCGTTCAGGCTGGAGTGCAAGTGGGAAAGTTTCGAGTCCAGAACTGTTGACGACTTGCGCTGGAAGTGGAATGAAGAGTAGGCGTGGGTCAGTGCCGAGGAAGCCGACTTGATTGATGGTTAGGTTGCGGCCGGCTAAGGAAACGTTGAGTGAGATTGCCGAGATATTATTGGTGCTTTTTGAGAATGCGAAGGGCGTGTCGTTGGTGTGAGTGACAAGGTAAGTGGTGCCATCTGTATCCGCAATCAGGATACTTTTACTCTCGTAGCTGCGTGGCTTCTCGGTGCCGAAAGCGTTTTTCTCAAGGGCAGTAAATTGAATCGTGGCGCGGTTGTTTTGAAAGCGAGTGAAGATTTCGCTCATGGTTTGTGGGCGAGCGGCTTCGATTTCTTTCTGGATCTTGTCGGAGGCTTCCTTGATGGTGCTGACACCTTCACCAATTTGAGTGACGCCTTGGCCGAGTTTGTTGACCCCTTGGCCGAGCTCGGAAACATTTTGTCCGAGGCGATCTGCGCGGGCGAAGGCCGCTTCTTTCTCCTGTTGGAGTTGTTGTTTCTCGGCTTGTTCTTGAGTTAGGTTCTGTTCGAGCAAGCGTCGTTCTGCTTCGGCGACCTCAAGCTTACTGCTGAGGGTTTCGCGTTCTTTGGCGAGGCGTTGTTTGTCTTCTTCCGCTGCTTTGAGTGCTGCTTCACGTTCAGCAAGTGCGATTTCTCGGGCGATGAGTGCTTCTTCGGTTTGGCTCAAGCGTTCTTTGGCGACAGAGCTTTCTTCTTTGAGTTGTCCGAGGGTGGTGGCGAGTTGCACGCGCTCGCTGTTTGCCTTTTCGAGTTCGGTGCGGGTGTTTTCAAAGCGTTGCGCGAGCTTGGTGCGGTCGGCTTCGACTTGTGTTTTTTCCTCAGCGAGACGTTGTTTCTCCGCCTCGATTTCGGCCTTAGTCTTTGTGAGTTGAGCGGCCTCAGCGGCTTTTTCCGCCAGTGTCTGCTGGGTGGCTTCGAGTGCTGCTTCGCGCTCTGCGAGCGCACGTGCCTTCTCTTGTAAATCTTCGCGGGTCTCAGTGAGGTCTTCGGTGAGGTTCTCGCGTGAAGTCAGTTCCGATTCGAGTGATTCCTCCAGCAGTTCGATGAGTTCGGCTTCAGCGGTCGCAGACGATGCGGTGGCATCGAGTGTGGCCTCTGGTGCTTTTTCTGGTGGATCGAAACGCGCCAACGCCAACATGCTCAATAGTAAGAAGTCGCAGATTACGAGCATTAGAGTTTTGTTCATACTGGGAAGGAGTTAGAATCTAGTGGTTGGAAGGAAGTCTGGTGCTCGGAGCTAACAGTTTGCAGCTAAAGTTTGATATCACCCATGAGCGTGCCGTCTTGTTTACTTAGACCTGTGCCAGCTTCCATGATGAGTGTGCGGCGATACGGGCGTAGGTGCATGACCTTGAGGAGCGCGGTGAAAATGATACCGAATAGCGTCGATGCGTATGCGGCCATTAAACTGGCTTCTACGATGCCTACAGCGACAAGGATCAAAGAGAGGACGGTGCCTCCCAGTCCAACGTAGAGGCCAAAATCGAAGAGGTTCTCTTCGTTTTCTAAGAGTTTAAGTTTCATTTCGGCACTCAGCTTCTGCTTTGCGACTTCGCGTAGCTTAATGAGGCAGAACGAATAGATGACGAGCTGAACGATGAAAAACAGCGCGAGCACTAGGAGGGTGACTTGGTTGAGTTCTTGCATGGCTTTAACGGGTGATTTTAGAGATTGTAGTGTGTCGGCGACGGCAAACTCGATACGAGGTCCGGCGTCGACGGTGGTGTCTGGTGATTTTAAAATATCGGGTTCAAAGAAGATCCAAATCGTCATGGCGACGACGAGGGCGAGGAGTGCATCGCGCGCCCATATCATAGGGTTGGTTTTGGAGACTTCGGGTTGGGCTTTGCCGAGGCTGGCACGCCACGCGGCACCGAGGCCAAATGCGAAGGCCAGTCCTGCGCAGAAAAAAAGTGTGAACTTGAGGGCGATGCCAATGTTGTGGCTGCGGTGTGTGAGTGTGATGAAAAATTGTGGGCGGAACGGCGCAAAGAGCTTGAGCGTATCGGATGCTGGAGAGGCTGGACGGTAGATTGGTTTTTGGGCATCCAGTAGGTAGTTGATGGCTCCTGGGCCGAGGGTAAGGGCTTGATCGAGATCGGCATTGCCCGTTTCGGAATGTGTGGCCAAGTAATTGAATACTTTGCTAGAGTTCTCGGTAAAGCTTAGGGCGGTAAAGAGGCGGTTGATGCGGTCTGGTTGGGCTCGGAACATCGTCGCCATTTGCGCCCAGTCGCTGGGGGTCTCGGTAATGGCTGCAAGGTTGGCTAATGAGCGGTAGTCAAGCTGTCTGCCAAGTGAAAGCGTTGCAATTACCAGGTCCTCGCAAGCGCGGACGGCTGCAGGAGTGCCGAGCTTTGCTTGGGAGGCGAGTGCGCCGATTTGCTGGGCAAGTGCGGTTTGGAAATGGCCGCCCTCGATCAAGAGCGCGAGTGTGAGCACGCCCGCATCGTAGGGTGCTCCGGCTGCGTGGCTGGCTGGATGAAGACGAATCAGACCGGGGATATTACGAATGCTGAGTAGCGCATCGACGTTTGCATTGCTAGACTCTGAGAGTGTGCCCATCAGTGATGCGCGTTCACTTCTTGGGAGTAAGAGTGGAACTACGGCATTGTTTTTTGCGCTGTCGATTTGCACCAAGTCGAGGAAGTCTTCGAAGCTGCGGTCTGCGCCGCCGCTGATTGCGAACTGCGGGTTTCTTTGTAGCAGTGAGTCCAGTTGTGCGTTGTGGTTGGTTGCGTTGGCTTCGGTTGCTAGGAGTAATCGCTGGGCTGGGCCGATTTGGGCGGCATTGATGGCTGCTGAGATCAGCTCGGATGGACTGCTGTCGGTGGTCGCGGCATGTTCGATTACAGTGGTGTCGATCGTGCGCAGGTGCGCAGGGACGGATAGTGCGCATGCTGCGAGCAGTGCGGCGAGTATCCAGAAAATGATGCTTTTAACTATGGCGACCATGAATGAGCTTTAGTCAGAAATTGCTGAGATTCGTTCCCGTTGCAATAGGCAAAGAATCCATTTGCCAATTCGTATGGTAACTTGGTTATCTCAAGTCATGGAGTCTGGAACTGTGCGTGAGTATTTTGATGCCAAGGGCGTAGTTGATTACTATGCTGCAGCGGCGGCGGAGCTGGGTCTATGGATTTCAGAGGAGAAGATTTTTACCCGCGTCTTCCAGTCGGAGGATTCTATTTTAGAGTTGGGCTGTGGGGCGGGGCGCATCGCAATTGGGCTTCACGAGTTGGGCTACCATCAAGTGCTGGCGACGGATTATTCGCGGCCGATGGTGAATCGTGCACGGCAGCTCGCGACTCGGCTTGAGTATCGAATTCCGATGCGTGTGTGTGATGCCACCCAAATGGAATTTGAGGAGGGTGCGTTTGACGGTGTGATTTTTGGCTTCAATGGTTTGATGCAGATCCCCAAGGCGGTAAATCGGGAACAGGCGCTGATGGAGATCTTTCGAGTGCTGAAGCCAGGTGGATGGTTGGTGTTTACCTCACACGATCGGGAACGATCAGAACATCAGGAGTTTTGGCATCAAGAACAAGTGCGTTGGGCAAAAGGAGAACAGAAGAGCGAACTCAATGATTTTGGAGATCGAACCGAAATGACGCATCATGGTGCACATTTTATGCATGTGCCGACAGTTGCTGAGATGGAAGTCGTGTTGAAGCGCGTGGGTTTTCGAATTGAGGCAACGGTGATGCGCTCGGAGTTGGCGAATGAGCCGAAAGAGGTCGAAGCATTTTCGGATGATTGCCGCTTCTGGGTGGTGCAGAAACCAGAATGATTGTAGGGGCGCAGCTTGATGCGCCCGTCAGCGTTTTGATACGGGTTCACCTCGGGCGCGTCAAGTCGCGCCCCTACGGATTAAATGAGCCCTGCCTCGTTGAAGCTGTAGTGGCCGATGCCTTGCGGGTCACTGGTTCGGCTGCCGACGATGATGTGATCGAGTAGGTCGATTCCGATGACTTTAGCGGCTTCGCGGAGTTGACGGGTGACTTGGATGTCGGCTCTGCTGGGTGCGGGGTCACCGCTCGGGTGGTTATGAACCGCAATGATGGCTGAGGCGCTGAGCTTGATGGCTTCGCGAAAGACTTCTCGTGGGTGGACAAGTGAGCTGGTTGCAGTGCCGGAAGTGATTTCGACGCGGCGTAAGAGTTTGTTTTTTCGGTCGAGGCAAAGCGCCCAAAACTTTTCGACTTCAAGCCCAGGAGTGATGGTGCTGAAATGCTCGGCAACGACATCGGGCGTGTCGAATACGGTCGCTTGTGAATCGTCGGCTTTGAGAATACGACGAGCGAGGTCCATGACGGCGATCATTTGCAGCGCCTTTACTTTGCCGATCCCTTTGATTTCTTGGAAATCTTCTGCTGACCAGCGAAGTAGGTTGGTCAGTGAGCCCGCTTTATCGATGAGTTGACCTGACATAGATACGACATCGATACCTGCAGGGCCACTGCGTAAGATCATGGCAATGAGTTCGCGATCACTCAGCGCATGGGGTCCGTGCCGCTCTAACCGTTCTTGTGGGCGCTCGCTCGCAACCATATCTTTAATTCGGCGGGTGGATGAATAGTGAACACTCATTTACGTGAACATTAAAGCACCTTTAGTGCGTGCGCAATAATTAATTTATCTGAGTCACTCTGCGCGGGGGGCCCTTAACTGCGCGAAGTCGAGCGGCAGTTCGTCCAAAATCCCACGATTTTGGCTACATTTACCCGTGGCGATCATTACGCTCACGCAAGAGCGTCTAAGCTACGCACTTTTCTGTGGAGATTCTGAGAAATCCGTTCAAGGTGCCCCTCGTGAAATTTACACCACAAAAACCGAGCCTGTTTGGCGAAACTTTGGAAAGCTTGAAGGAGCAAGTCGTCGCGGCTGGATATAAACCGTTTCGTGCGAAGCAGGTGATGGAGTGGCTGTATAAGAAGCGCGTGGATTCATGGGATTTGATGACGAATCTGCCGAAGGACTTTCGTGCCTGGTTGGATGAGACATACATTTTGTATCCGACGGCGCCCGTCATTGATAAGCGTTCGAATGATGTGACTCAGAAACTTCTTTTGGAGCTAGAGGATAAATCACTGATTGAAACGGTTTTGATTCGTGCACCTCAAAAAGGGGTGGGCCAAGAAGATTCACGCAAGACTGTTTGTGTTTCGATTCAAGTGGGGTGCGCGTATGGCTGTAAGTTCTGCGCGTCTGGCTTGGCAGGCTTTAAACGTAATTTGATGGCTGCTGAGGTCGTTTCTCAACTGATGCATATTTGCCGTCGTGAGGATGCGCATACCGAGCGTGCGAAAGAGGAAATCGCTTCGTTTGACAACATCGTATTCATGGGAATGGGAGAACCACTCTCGAATTACGATACGCTCGTGCGCACGATTAAAATATTAAATGCGGATTGGGGGCTGAATTTCGGAGCTCGCCGTATTACGGTTTCGACATCGGGGCTTGCGCCGCAAATCATGAGACTGGCAGAAGAGGGCGTGGCAGTCCGTCTTGCGATCTCCTTGCATGGCGCGACCAATGAAGTGCGAGAGAAGATCATGCCCGTGAACCGTAAGTATCCGCTCGAGGAATTGATCCCAGCAGCAAAGGCATTTCAAAAGCGCCATGGTCGCATGCTTACCTTAGAGTTCATCTTAATTGAAGATGTGAATGATAGCTTAGAGCAAGCGAAGGAGTTGACTAAGATTGCGAAAGAACTGCATGCACATGTGAACTGCATTCCGTATAATAAGGTCGAGGGCTTGCCTTGGGTGCGACCCAGCGTGCGCCGTCAAGATGCGTTCGTAGAGGTCCTTCGCAAAGCGGGCGTTTCCGCTACGATTCGGCGTGAGAAAGGCCATGACATTAATGCGGCATGTGGTCAATTGCGGCTCAAGACTGAAAAGTCGATGGCAGAGGCGGAGTCGGCACCGAGTAGTCCGTTCGTGGGCCCTCAAGAATCATTCTAGTAAGCTTCGGCAAACAGGTTGTCGATGAGCCGTTCGTCTTCGGTGTAATTGATGGTGCTACGGTTGATCCGTTGTGCTGTGATTAGGATTTTCTGGTATGGAGTTTCTCCTAGCGGAGCGAGGGTGTTGGCTACATCGCTTTCACTTTGAGTCCAAAGAATTCCTAATTGTGCCAGCGCAGAAGTTGCCGTATGCGCTTTCCAGATGTGGATCGCAGCGGTTTGGTCTTTCAGCTTCCATAGATAAAATCCTTTGATACTGGCGATAGTAGGATCGTTGGTGTCTCCCGCTTCGAGGTTTTTTAGGTAAGCTTCGATGACTTCTTTTGCTAATGGACGAGGTTTCGAGACAAGTGCCCATTCCTCAAATTCTGCACGTGTCAGCACATTATACATGTCCTTACGCTGCGCGTCTAAATGTAAGGCTTTCTTAGCCCATGTTTTAGCTTCGTGGGTATTTCCTAGTTCAATGTTGGCTGCTGCCATGAAAGTATAGCTGTGCACTTTATCTGACGTCGTGGGACCGTCGATAATAGAGCCCGTGTATGTCAGCAGGGCCAACGCAGTCGCACCGATGCAAAGCTTGCGACGTGTTGAAGTTCCTGCGTGTTTCCAAATACGTGGCAAGCTGCTAAAGCAACCCGCTGCTAGAATAGCTAAGAGTGGTAGAATGGTGAGCCGGTTTTGGCTGGTTCCGCCAAGGAGTGTGAGGCTTACCCAGAAAACTAATGTGAACATTAAAAAGGAGATGACTGTGTATCCCCTGTGTCCGTCTTTAATGCGGCAATAAAGCCCACCAATTGAAAGTGTGAAGATTAGGCCCCAGTGTATAGGATTTATGATCAGTAGTAAGTAGAGCTTACTGTGTAGCTCGTAATTCATACTGTTGCCGTATTCACGATTGCTTAAAAAAACGTATATCGAGGGCCACAGATCAGCAGTGTGGAGAGTGAGCGGGTTTTGTAACTGAAATATGGATACAGTGACTAGGCCAAATGTAATTGTTGGCGCAGTGATTGCGAATGCTAGTTGGGTCAGCTTATTTCGTTTCGGGTAGAGCACTGCCGCTACGGGCCAAATGAGTGCGAGTGGCAGGAGTGTAGTTTCAAATAAAGTGCCAATAGAAAGTGCCGTGCCTATGATCAGGCTATCACCTATTTGGGCGTGTTTTAACCATGGTATCAAGCGCCAGATGCAGATGGCGAAGCAAAGGATCGCTAGGCTAGTTGAGGTCAGTTGTCCTAAGTAAAATACGATGACAGGATTCAGCCCAATGAGAATGGCCGCGGCGCATGCCGATCGATTGCTTTTCCAGTAGTGGCCAGCGGTCTGTGCACACAGTAGGGTGGTAATGATGAGTGCAGCAGCGTTGGCCAAGCGTGCGAGTTGAATCAGTCCTTCCTCTGTGTCGGTAAAGAGGGCAAGGATGGAAAGAAACCATTGGTAGAGTGTAGGGGTTTCATCTCCTGGTTGAGACAGTGCCACGCTCACTGTTCGTAGTTGATCGCCGTTTAGATAGAGTCCAAGTGTGGATTGACCGTAGTGTGCTAGCCACGAAAAGACATAGACGGTGGAGATCGCAAGGATCAGCCGTATATGCTTTGGTAGAAAGGAGGTGGCTTGCATTGGGCTTACGATACAGGCGCTTGTTTAGCGTGTTTCACCAGTTCCGTGGATTACATATTTATAGGTGCAGAGTTCGTTGAGCCCCATGGGGCCGCGCGCATGCAAGCGGTCGGTGGAGATACCGATTTCAGCACCGAGGCCAAACTCGAAACCATCGGAAAAACGGGTGGAAGCATTGTGAAACACCGCTGCAGAGTCGACTGCCGTAAGGAATTGCTGTGCTGCGGCAGTGTCGTTGGTAACGATGCTTTCTGTGTGGCCGGAGCTGTTCGCATTGATAAGCTCGATGGCTGCCTTGATGTCGGGCACGACTGCTATTGAAATAATAAGATCGGTATACTCCGTAGCAAAGTCTTCTGCAGTCGCGTCGACGAGAGGTAAGCCGCTGCCAGAGAGGAGCGCTTTGGCATGTTCGTCTACGCGCAGTTCGACACCGCCGTCATGCAGTGCTTTAGCGAGCCGTGGTAAGTGCGCGGCTGCATCTTGATGGACGATCAAATTTTCTGCCGAGTTACACACGCTTGGGCGCTGGCACTTCGAATTGATTAAAATGCTTTCTGCCATGTCGGCGTCGGCTGCGGCATCAATGTAAACGGAGCAAACACCTGTGTAGTGTTTAATGACGGGGATGCGGCTATTCTCGACGGTAAAGCGAATCAAGTTTTCGCCGCCACGTGGAATGATGCAGTGGATCGTGTCGTCCTGTTTCAGAAGGACGTTGAGTGCCGCACGGTCAGTCGTAGGAATGAATTGCACGGCGTCTTCATGAATGCCGCTCTCACGTAGGCACTCTTGAATGATCGCAGCGAGCTTCATGTTGCTATGAAAGGCTTCCTTTCCGCCACGAAGGATGGATGCATTGCCAGATTTTAAGCATAGGATTGCGCAGTCCACCGTGACGTTTGGGCGCGACTCATAGATGATGCCGATGACTCCCATCGGCACGCGGATCTTGCGTAGATCAAAGCCCTTAGGTGGCGAAAGGCGCTCGATTTCGACGCCGACAGGATCGGGTAGCTCTGCCACTTGGCGCACACCTTCTGCCATGGCGGCGATGCGCTCTGGTGTGAACGTGAGGCGCTCAGTCATTGGTCCCGAGAGATCTATTTCCTTTGCCGCCTCGATATCGAGTGCGTTGGCAGCGAGGATCGCATCGGTATTCGAGACCAGGCGTTCGGCGAGCAGGTTAAGGAAACTGTTTTTGGTTTCGGTGCGCAGCGCCGCGAGCTCGAGCGATGCGGCGCGGGCGCGTTTTGCGATGTTGATAACCAGTTCTGAAATTTGATCGGGAGTCATTATAATTTAATGGCTAATGGCTAATGGCTAATGGCTAATGGCTGAAGTTACATTACTTGGCTGAGGATGTCTTGCCAGACGTGCTCAGGAAGAACACTCCCTTGTTCTTGCACAACGGCTGCTCCTAAAATGGAGCCGATTCTCGCACATTCTGCCAGTGGGCGTTTTAATGACCATCCGTAAAGGAAGCCTGCAGCCCACAAATCGCCTGCGCCAGTGGTGTCGATCACGTGGGCTGCGTGCATGGGTTCAACTTTTTCGACAGTATTGCCTTGAGCAATATAGGAGCCACGTGCGCCTACTTTGACTGCGGCTATGCTGCAGAGCTCTGCTAGTTGTTGTGCCATTGCTGGGTAGTCGTCCTTGATTCCTGTGTAAGCTTCGGCTTCTTCTTCATTGGCAAAAACGATATCGACGTAGTCTTTGAGAATACCTGATAGCGAAGCTTTGGTTGCGTTGACGACCTCGAACGAGGCTAGATCCAGGCTAATGGTGCAGCCTGCTTCTTTTGCGCATTCAAGCACACGCATCATCAGGGCTTGGTTGAAAAGTAGATAGCCTTCGATGTGCGCGTGATTGCAGCCTTCAAAGTCGGCCACGGAAATTTCTTCGGGTGTGAGCGCCATGGCTGCACCGAGGTCGGTTCTCAATGTGCGTTCACTGTCTGGTGTGACGAGCGATAGACAGCGTCCATTGGCGATATCGCCAGTCTTGAAACGGCTGGCATCACCTCCGAGTTGTTTGAAACGTTCTCGGTAGAAGGTGCCTTGGTCACAGTTGCCGATTTTGCCTAGGAATGCGGTGGACGCGCCCATACGAGCGAGGGCAAACAATGTGTTTCCGGCGGAACCGCCTGGGGCGGTGATGGTGCCACCGGGGATTTGATCGACTAGCTTCGTGATGGTGCTTGAGTCGACCAGCACCATGCCGCCTTTGTCCCCATCAATTTGAGCGAGAAAGCTGTCTTCGACTTGTGCGATCGCATCCACGATTGGGCTGCCTACGCCGATGAGTTTAAATTTTGAGGTCATAATATCTGGTTTGAAGGGTGTGTCTTCGAATGAGCAAATAGAAAAAAGCCGCCAATCCAAGTGGAAAGGCGGCTTTCTAAAAATGGATCTGAAAGGCTTAAATCTCGTTGCGGATACTTGCGTAGATCTTTTGCGATTCTGCAAGGTTGCCGAGTTTGCCGACGCGGATGCGGAGTTCAGATTGGCCGTCTGCGAGTTGTTTGATACGGACAGTGACTTTTTCGTCGCCTACTTTGCGTGCATAAATGGTGATGTAAGTTTCTTCGTGCAACTCCCCTGTGCGGTAGTAGCCGCTTTCGTCCATCACACGGATTGCAGTGCGGAAGATCTTGCCAGGTGCTGCATCGATGGGTGCGTAGAAGTTACCCGCTTGATATTTAGCGGTTTGTTCTTGGCCGCTCACAGGATCGATGGCTACCGGAGTGGTGCATGCGGAAAAAAACACTGTAATCAGTGCCAGAAGAGAGAGGATGGATGCTTTGGCTGTCATATAATGTAAAAATGAAATGATTTATTTCTAAAGTGCAATCAGAAGCTTTTAAGATAATACAATCCGTTACGATCTTTAAATAAAAGTTTGCCGTCTTTGACCCCTTCAAAAGTGAGGCCAGTTGAACGGTTGACCTCTTCGCCGAGTAAATAGCTCTCCGCATTGATCATGACTTTGGGGTTACTGCCGCTGCGCAATCCGTCGATGTGGAGTGTGGATAGGAATTCGGTAACCGCTGCTTGCAACTCTGTGCTGGGGGCGGGTGTGCTTAGGGTAGGTGTTAGTGCTTTGGTCGCCGTTGAGATTACAGCGCTTTCAACGGGGGGAGCCATCGCAGTTGGACCCTCGATCCCTATCATCTCGGAAACTTGCTGGGCAGTTTGCACCTCGGCAATGGTTGCTTTGGCGCGTGCCACTGGATCGGTAATTGAATGCTTCTGAATCGGTTCGGCTGACGGCTCATTTGGCACATCTTGTAATGTTGGCACATTCGCCGTGGGCTGAGCGGCTGTGGAAGGTATCACTTGTATGGTTTCCTCCGAAGAAGATTTCAGAATGAACCATAAACCAGCGGCTCCAGCAAGGAGCACGATGAAAAGCGCTACAATGATAAGGATGCTGATGAGAGTGCTGCTATTTTTATCCTTTGAAAGTGTTTCCAGATCTGCATCGGCGGAATGAGTTGGCTCGCTCGACGGGCTTGGTTGACGGGTGTTTGAAATCGGTGGTGGTGCTGAGGTCGAACCTGCAGCGGTTGCTTTTACGGCGGGACTTGTCGGTTCCCGAGGGGGCATTGGTGGCGGTGGCGGAGGCGCAATCCGTTCGGCCTGTTCCTCTGGCTGGGTTACTGGAGCCGGTGTCTTCTCAGTGGGTGTTTCTGCGGGTGCGGTCTTCGGCTCGCTTGTCGTTTGCTTCGCGATTTTGAGCTTTGGCTTTGAGGGAGAAGGCGCTGGTGCTGTGTTTTCAGTTTGAGATGGCACTGTTTGCTGCGGTTCTGGCGGTTTTACATCGCGGGACAGCTTTAGCTTGGGGCGTTTTTCCTCACTTTGATCAGTCATAATATGGTTTTAATGAAGTAAGCGGCTGATTTCTATCACGCAAACTCATTTATGCCTAAAAACATTAAGGCTCGTCCTCTTTTGGAAGACGAGCCTATCACTAACCTTATATTAACCCTAACTAACTGAATAGGTGTTCAACCTGTAGCCTTTGAACACGAGTGATAGGGTCTTGTTCCTGAAAAACTTTCATAATTCCAACAAGTGAGGTCAAAAAGCTGATATGGAAGCTGATTGGGGTCTAATTGATCCCATTGTTCCAATCCCGTTTGCTGTTGGTGCACTGCTAGGAATCCTGCATGGATGGACTGATAGATACCGAGTTGGTGCTGCTTGCCATTTGGTTTGTAGATAAGCAGGTCAAGCATGTCTTTAGATTGCCTATTCGGAGTGATTACAAATCGTCCGGTGGGTGTCGTGTATGAGAATGAGAACTGAGTATGTGCAGCCATTGCACTCTCTATAATAATGTATTTAGGCTAGTTTCTCCATACGGTGAATCACGTATTTTTATACATTTGCAGCCCGTAGCTACTTGCGAACTTCTAGATTGATTTGCCCGTCGTGGAAACGCGCGATCAGCTCGCTCTCTTCCTGAGCGGTTTGTGCGCTGTCAATGATCGTGCCTTTGGGGTCTTGGAGGACCGTGTATCCACGCTTGAGGGTCGCATTGAGATCGCCGTTTTCGTGCCTTTTTTGTAGGTGTGATAGATGCTCTTTCTTTGCACTGACACATACTTTTACCGCTTGTAGAAGCTGATGTTCTAAGGTGCGAAGTGATTGACTTGCGAGTTGTAGTTTGACTCGTGGGTGGTGCTCGCTGAGTTGCTGCGCTTGTTCGCTAAGTCTGTCTTTATTGATACGCACATGTTCACGGAGTTGGTTGCCTAGGCGGTTTTCCATGTCGTCGAGTTTCATACCAAGATGCTCGATCTGACGGTCGGGGGCAATTAGTTGAAGGCGTGTTAGGAAATCGTGAAGATTACGCCCTCTTTCGGTGATCGCGGTGTCTGCGTAGTAGGCCAAGTTTTGTTCGGCCGTTGCTAGGGTTTGCACTGCCTCTAAGTAGAGTGAAGAGATGAGTTCAGCAGCAGCAGATGGCGTTTCAGCCCGTTGGTCAGCGGCGTAATCGGTCAACACATGGTCGATCTCGTGGCCGATGGCAGAAATTATGGGTAGATTGCATGCTGCGACTGCTCGAGCGAGCGGCTCTTCATTGAAGGCCCAAAGGTCTTCAATGCTTCCGCCGCCTCGTGTAATGACTACTAAATCAAATCCATGGCTTGCATCAGCATGTTTGAGCATGGCGGTCACTTCTGTGGCTGCGCCTTGGCCCTGAACGCGTGCCGGGAAAATAACCACTTCGCCACCATAATTCCGGCGACGTAGAATTCGCAGGAAATCACGCACTGCGGCTCCACTTGGTGAGGTGATGACTGCGATTTTTAGGGGTAGTTTAGGAAGCGCTTGTTTGCGCTCTTTGTCAAAGAGACCCTCGGCAGCGAGTTTACGCTTTAAGCGCTCATACTCAATTTGAAGTTTTCCTTCGCCGCTTTGGATCGCGACTTTTGCAATGAGTTGATAGCGGCCATGGGGCTCGTAGACAGAGAGGTCGCCAAAGAGTTGCAACTCCATGCCGTCTTCGAGTTGAAAATTTTGTTGAGCGGCATCGCGGGCAAACAGCACGCAGGGGAGTTGGCTGCTGGCATCTTTGAGTGAGAAGTAAACATGCCCTGAGCTCTGGCGGCGAAGATTTGAGACTTCGCCTTGCACCCAAACTTGGCGAAAGTTGCCTTCGAGCTGGCGCTTGATATGGCGTGTCAGTTCGCTGACTTTGAGCACCTGATCGGCGGCAGGCTTTAAAAAATCATCCAGCATATTCTTTGGTGCGGTTGCGTAGCATGCGTGTGACTAAGACGAGGATCACTAAGAGTAATATACCAGTGAGTGCGATGCCAGCGCTACCTTCGAATATGGCACCACCGGTAGTGACGAAGCCGATGGTCCAGAGTGCGGTGATCGGAATCGATGTAATGAGGTAGGGCTTCAGTTTGAGTCCGACGATTCCGAGTGCGATGTTTTGAAATGCATAGGGGATGCCCGGAGTGATCCGCATGATGAGTGCAAGTCGGATCGCATTGCTGGAGGTTAAGTTTGGTAGCTCTCGTTTGCGCAGTATGAATTTTTTAAGCACTCCGCGGAGTGGCCCTGCAGCAAGTAGATAGGTCCAAATCGTGCAGGTGCTCTGTGCTGCGACGGCGATTAAACAAGCAGTGGGGAGTCCATATTTGGGGCCGAGCACCGCACCGACTAAAATAAATAGAGGGCTGATCGGAAACCCAATCCCCGGGAGTGTTGTGAGTGCTAAGACCAATGCCCATGGGTTGGCTTCGAGATAGGCGAGAATACTGAAGAAGAGTGCTTTCCAGTAGTTGAGTTCTGGATGCGCTTGCCAAAGGATGAACACCGTCGCTGCCGAAAGCGTTGCTGGAATCATCAGCAATAGTAAGTTTCGCTTGAGGCGCGAGCTGGGCTCAGGAGTGTCGGACATGTGGGCAAGTTAGTGCGGTGGGCTGAGAGATGGCAACGACAGCTTTCATATTTTGCCCGCGAAGTGTCACTAAGAAACGCAAAGGTCTCTGTGAGTGCCTGGCTTCACGTGAAAGCCGCTGCACGGGGACCGTTTCCTATGTCGCTCGTTGAGCGATGGTGGACAAGAATATGGGCTACTATTATGCTAATAGGATGGGAGTGCGGACCTTGCTCGACGCTCCCGTTAATCGTGCCAGCTCAATGGTCTATTTCATTCTGATACGGCCATGTTGATCAACTTAGAACATATACGAATACATGATTAGCAGGAGCTGAAAAATCAAATCTCAGTGCCTCAGTGCCTCAGTGCCTCAGTGATCTCTAATGAGCGAAGCGATTGGGTGGTGAAAATCGGATTCCACGCAGAGAAGGCACTCGACGAGTAGGCAGCAGTAGACCAGATTCGGGACAACATCCAGTCGAGATAGTCAATGCGAGATCACGCGCACGCGTTGAGCTAACCCGATTGGCTCGCATCGACTACTCTTTACGTTGTGCAGAAGTAATGAAAAAACTAATCTCCATACTCATTCCGCTTCTCCCCTATGTAGTAATTGGAAGCATCGCTTACATCGACGAGATTCCTGATTACACCCAAAAAAATTCACAGTATTGTGCGCCCGTTGCCGCATCGAATGGATTAATCTGGCTGAGCAAGCAGAAGGGATCAAAGCAAGAGCGCCTAATAAAGAAGCTAGCATCTAGAAGATACATGGACACCAGTGATAAAGACGGAACAGGAACCACCGGTGTCCTGAACGGCTTAGGTAAGGTAGCAAAAGAGCTATTTGGCACTTACTCGGAATTGGAATATCAGGGATGGAGATTGCACCCTCCTCAGTATTCAAAGGGAATAAGCAAACCTGATATTAACTGGATCAAAGATGGAGTTAGCCAAAGTTCGATGGTTCTTCTAAATGTTGGGTGGTATACCCACGACGCAAAGAAAGACGTTTACGAAAGAGTTGGTGGACATTGGGTGACACTAGTTGGCTTCGAAGGAGAAATGTTGGTCATACATGATCCAGCACCCAGAGCAGGGAAATCATTTCAAAACGAAGAGGTTCAAATCAAACTAATCCAAGAAGGAAATCTTGAAGGGAAAAAGTCCGGATTACCCACAACCGCAAATGGGCGTTATATTTTAGGAGCAGGGATGCACTTGAATAGTAGAGCCGATGTTGCGATTATTGACGGTGCAGTCAGATTGAAACTCTAGAGCACAACCAGTCGGCATATGACAATAGATTTCTCTGCGCTCATCTATGCATAGCCTCATCGTTGCCCGGCCGCTTTGCGGCCGCGCAACGCCGCCAG
>JABBCA010000034.1:0-21756 GCA_018607135.1 Opitutales bacterium | reverse complement strand
TGCTACAACTCAATCGCTCCGCGACTCAGCTGGCGACGTTCTCAAAACAAAAAAGGCTCTCCGTTTCCGGAGAGCCTTTTGTATTAGATTGAATCTAGTTCAGACTACTTCTTTGCTTTTGCCTTAAGCGCTGCTTGTGCAGCGGAGAGGCGTGCAACTGGAACGCGTGGTGGCGAGCAGCTGACGTAGTCGAGACCCACACCGTGGAAGAACTCGATAGAGGCTGGATCGCCGCCGTGTTCTCCACAGACGCCGAGCTTGAGACCCTTCTTAGTTTGACGACCCTTTTGAGCGCCGATCTCAACAAGCTGTCCAACACCCGCAGCATCGATGGATGCGAATGGATTTTGTGGAAGAATGTCGAGGTCCTTGTATTGACCTAGGAAGCTACCTGCGTCGTCACGGCTCATGCCGAGACCTGTTTGTGTGAGGTCGTTGGTGCCGAAAGAGAAGAACTCTGCAGTTTCTGCAACTTCATCAGCTGTCAACGCGCCACGAGGCACTTCGATCATTGTGCCAACGAGGTATTTGAACTTCACGCCCTTCTTCTCCATGACTTCAGCAGCCACGCGGTGCACCACTGCGACCTGATTCTTGAGCTCATCGGCAAAACCGACGAGAGGAATCATGACTTCAGGAATGACCTTGATTGGCTTCTTGAGCTTGTAGCAAGCTGCCGCCGCTTCGAAGATCGCACGTGCCTGCATCTCTGTGATTTCCGGGTAGGAAATACCGAGACGGCAACCACGGTGACCAAGCATAGGGTTGGATTCGTGAAGTGCGTGCACGCGGTTCGAGATCACGTCGATGTCCACACCGAGGGAGTTCGCAAGCTCGCGCTTGGAAGACTCATCGTGAGGAAGGAACTCGTGAAGAGGTGGATCGAGCAAGCGAACGGTTACAGGAAGACCGCCCATTGCCTTGAAGAGACCAGTGAAGTCTTTGCGTTGGAATGGAAGGAGCTTCTTGAGAGCTGCGCGACGTTGCTTTTCGTCTGCGGCGAGAATCATCTGACGCATGTAGGTGATACGATCACCTTCGAAGAACATGTGTTCTGTGCGGCAAAGACCGATGCCTTCCGCGCCGTATGCGATTGCGGATACAGCTTGATCAGGTGAGTCAGCGTTGGTGCGAACACCTAGCTTACGGTGCTTGTCAGCCCACTTCATGACTTGGTCATACATCTGGTAGGTGTAGCTGTCCTGAGCCTTGAGCTTGCCGTTGAGCACTTGGTCCACTTCAGAAGGAGCCGTTGCTACAGAGCCAGCGAAGATTTCACCAGTTGTGCCATCGATGGAGATATCATCACCATTCTTGAATGTCTTGTTACCAATGGTAAGTGTCTCTGCACCGTAGTTGATCACCACTTCGGAAGCGCCACAGACGCAGACCTTATTCATTTGGCGAGCAACGAGTGCGGCGTGAGAAGATACACCACCACGAGAGGTGAGGATACCTTCGGCGGCGATCATACCACGAAGATCTTCGGGTGTAGTTTCCACACGGCAAAGGATCGCACGACCACCCTTGGCAGCCACTGCTTCAGCTTCTGGAGCAGTAAAGCAGATCTTACCCGAGGCAGCGCCAGGCCCAGCTGGGAGACCTACTGTGAGGACCTTTGCCTTTGCTACTGCTGCTGGGTCAAAGACCGCAACGAGTAGAGAAGAAATGGAGTCTGCTGGGATCTTAAGCAATGCAGTCTTTTGATCAATGAGGCGCTCCTTAACGAGTTCAACAGCGATGCGAACCGCTGCAAGACCTGTGCGCTTACCATTACGTGTTTGCAACATGTAGAGCTTGTTATCTTCAATCGTGAACTCGAAGTCCTGCATGTCCTTGAAGTGCTTCTCAAGCTTCTTGCAGACTGCAACGAGCTCTGCGTGAGCATGTGGCATTTCTTCGGCAAGCTTTGCGATCGGGTTCGCGTTACGGATACCCGCAACCACGTCTTCACCTTGTGCATTGATGAGGTATTCGCCGTAGAAGACTTTCTCACCGTTTGCAGGGTCACGTGTGAACGCAACACCCGTTCCGCAAGTGTCACCCATGTTACCGAAGACCATTGCTTGAACGTTAACTGCGGTGCCCCATGCAGCAGGGATGCCGTATTTTTGACGGTAAAGGATCGCACGCTCGTTTTGCCATGAGTTGAATACGGCGCTTACTGAGCCCCAGAGTTGCTCGTAAGCATCTTGAGGGAACGCGGTTCCTGTGCGTTTCTTGATGATCGCCTTGTAGCGCTTGATCAATTCCTTGAGGTTCGCAGCTGTGAGCTCGTTATCGAGTTCAACGCCAACTTCGTCGCGAAGTTTTTCAAGGGCACCTTCGAATGGGCAGTGGTCGTTTTCGTTGACCGCTTGCACGCCCATGACGACGTCACCATACATTTGGATGAATCGGCGGTAGCAATCGTATGCGAATGCTTCGTTGCCGGATTCCTTAGCAAGTGCCTTAACTGTCTTGTCGTTGAGACCCAAGTTAAGGATCGTGTCCATCATACCCGGCATCGACTCACGAGCACCAGAACGAACCGAAAGAAGCAGTGGGTTCTTTTCAGCACCAAGCTTTTTGCCAAGTTGCTTTTCGATCACTGCAACCGAAGCTTTTACTTCCGCTGCAAGTGTTTTTGGATACTGACGACCATTGTCGTAGAAGTATGTGCAGACTTCTGTCGTGATCGTGAAACCAGGAGGAACTGGGAGACCGATGCGGGCCATCTCTGCGAGATTAGCTCCCTTACCGCCGAGAAGTTCGCGGAGTTTAGCGCTGCCGTCGGTTTTATCACCGAAATCGTAGCTGTATTTTACTGCTTTAGCGACTTTGCGCTTTGCAGCCTTTTTCGTGGCTTTTTTTGCTTTTTTAGCTGGCATAAGATGCGATCTGTTTTGTGGATCGAGTTGAGGTTCTGAGACAATCGAGAGGAGATGTCTCAGTGTGAGAAAAGCGTGTAGGAAAGCTATTTCGCGCTGTCTGTCAATGGATTAGCTTGTATGTTGCACGACCTTGATGATTTTAAGTATTGCGGTTGCTCAATCCTTGAATTGATCGGTATGTGTAATTGAGCAATGAGTGACAAAAACGATAATGATAAAAATCTTCCCGATCCTGATGATGCGTCTTTGAGTCAGGATGAACTGGAGGATCGTGCGCAGGGCGATGAAAGCATCGATCCGTCGCAAACTGCGGAGGATGGTATAGAAGCGTCAGAGGATTGTGACGACAGTGGTGATCACGATCCTTTCCTTGATGAGGGGCATCATGAAGACGATTATATGTCTGACTATGAGGCAGAGCTTGAAGCTGAAGCCGCCGCACGTCGTGAGGCGGGCATGTCTTTCCTTGAGCACCTCGAAGAATTTCGCTGGACGGTCGGTCGCAGTGTCTTGGCGTTTTTCTTAGGACTGATCATCGTCGCAATCTTTATTCAAGATATTGCTGAATGGCTCAAATACCCGATTTTGACGGCTTACGGATCTGTTGAACTAGTGAAGCAGAATTTGATTACCTATCGTCCGATGGGGGTCATCTCGGTCTTTTTCCAGATCGCATTGTTGGGTGGGTTTACACTTTCAATGCCCTTTGTCCTCTATTTTTTGGCTGCCTTCGTGGCACCTGGTTTGACAGAAAAAGAGCGCAAAGTTCTACGCCCATCTTGTTTTGCTGCGTTCTTGTTGTTCTTAACCGGAGTCGCGTTTGCATTCTTTATTATTTTGCCACTGACCTTGGCGTTCAGTGTGCGACTGAATCAGTTTTTTGGCTTCGACCTGCTCTGGGCGGCGTCTGACTATTATAGTATGGTGGTATGGTTCTCGTTGGCGACAGGTGCCTTTTTTCAGTTTCCACTGTTGATCGTGATTTTGGTTTATTTGCAGGTCTTGCCTGTTTCCAAATTGAAAGCGATTCGCAAGGGAGTGTTTGTCGGGCTGATGATCTTCTCTGCCTTAATGTCACCCGGAGGCGATTTCATCTCCTTGCCGATCACCACGGGCTTTATGTATGGCCTCTACGAATTGGCGATCTGGGTCGGCGGGCGCATTGAGAAAAAGAAACGCGAAGAAGCGCTGGCTGAGATGGAAGAGTGAGGCGTGTAATCAGGCAAGCATACCTGACCACTTTAGTGGTCAGGAGTCAGGCGAGTGTGCTTAACTTACAGTTTACTCCGCGCCAGCGTCTTTCCAGATCGTTTCGACCACTTCGCTTTCGATGCCTTCACTGGTGATTGCGGTGCCGAGCTCGCTCATGCTGACGAAGCGTAGGCGACCGTTGCGGTTTTTCTTATCGCGTTGCATGGCCGCCATCAAATCTACGACCTTAAGCTCGCTGGTCAGCTGCACCGGCAGTTTGAATTGCTTTATGAGCCGGCGCACGCGCGGGATGTCGCCTGCTGGAATTTGGTCGAGTTGAACTGAAAGTTGAGTTGCCAATTCTAGGCCGATCGCGACGGCTTCGCCGTGTAGGTATTCGCCATAGCCAGCAACATTTTCAATCGCGTGGGCAAAGGTGTGTCCGAGGTTGAGAAGCGCGCGCCCACCAGAGGCGGCGGTTTCCTTCTCATCATCAGCGACGATTTGCGCTTTAATTTCGCAACAACGACGAATCACGCCAGGAAGCTCCTCGGATGCAGGGTCTAGGCCGTCGAGCGCCTCCAAGTGTTTGAAGAGTTCGATATCGGCCAGCATACCGTATTTGATGACTTCTGCCATGCCCGCTGCGAATTCACGCGGTGGCAGTGTTTGCAGGAGTGCCGCGTCGATGTAGACCGCTTTGGGCTGCCAGAAGGCGCCGACTAGATTTTTACCTTCGGGGAGATTGATGCCTGTTTTACCACCGACGGAGCTGTCCACCATTGAAAGGAGGGTCGTGGGGATTTGATAAAAATCGATGCCACGCAAGTAGCTCGCAGCCACATAGCCGGCGAGGTCGCCGATCACGCCACCGCCAAATGCAAAGAGAGCGCAATCACGGTTGGCTGCCTGACTGGCTAGGAAGCTCAGTGCTTGGCTGAAGTATTCAATCGACTTGGTGGTTTCTCCTGAGGGCAGTGAGAGGATTTCGCTGTCACGAAAACCTGCTTGGGCTAAGTAATTTGGATGTGCGTTGAGAACTCTGGCATCACTGATCACTCGCACGCTCTGATTGGCTGCTCGTAACTTTGCGACTACAGCTTTTAGCTTTGTCGCGGAAACGCTGAAGTGGATGGGGTAAGAGCGCTCGGCGAGCTGAACGGTGAGTGTTTCGGTGGACATGGTTCCAAAATGCTGAAAAATTGAGAACTGGAAATACTGAAATGTAGTGGGTTTAGTGATCTTCCGAGATTCCAAAGATGGCGTTGGCGTAGTTTTTCGCGGAGAACGGCTGCAGGTCGTCGGGTTGTTCGCCGAGGCCGACGAAGTAGATCGGTAGCTTCAGTTCGCGGTAAATACCTACGAGTGCGCCGCCGCGGCTGGTGCCATCTAGTTTGGTGATGATGAGACCTGTGAGCGGGAAGCTTTTATGGAAGGCCCTTGCCTGCTCGATGGAGTTGGAGCCGAGGCTACCATCCACGACGAGCCAGCTGTGATGCGGTGCGGTCTCGTCTTGTTTGTGAATGACGCGAAGCATCTTTTCGAGCTCCTTCATCAGGTTGCTCTTGGTGTGCAAGCGGCCTGCGGTGTCTAGAATGACGAGGTCGCGCTTACGGCTTTTGGCGGCAGCGAGTGCGTCAAAGGCGACGGCTGCCGAGTCAGCGCCATGTTGACTGGAAACGATGTCGATATCGAGGCGGTCAGCCCACGCTTTGATTTGTTCGTTGGCTGCGGCGCGAAAAGTGTCACATGCTCCAAGTAATACTTTGTATCCTTCATTCTGATACAAATAGCTGAGCTTAGCAGAGGTGGTGGTTTTGCCTGCGCCATTCACGCCGATAAGGCTGATGACTTCTGGATTGTTGTTGCCTATTTCGACGCGGCCTTCTGCGCCTTCCAATACGCGAGTTAGAACGGTTGCACCAATCTTGGCGGCATCTTCACCACGCATCGACTTGTCGGCTTTGTAAGCGGCTTGTATTTCTTTAATGATCTCTTCGACCGTTTGGTGGCCGAAGTCAGCAGTGTAGAGTGCTTCTTCCAATTCTTCGAGTGCGTCTTGGTCGAGCTTTGCGCCTGAGAAGATACCCTCGAAGGCCTTCCTGAAAGTAGGCGTCTGGCGCTTGAGCCCGTCTTTAAATTTTCTAAAGAGTCCGCGCATATTAATTTCTTAAATTTTTGGAGGGTCAACCTCTGGCTTGACTGGTCAGGCGAGGACGCTGTCCCTTAATTGTAGAATTCGAATGTAGCAACTGCTTTAACTTAGTCTTCGGCGGTGCGTAGTGGACGATTGATCTTATTCTTCATTTGGTCGAGAATGCCATTGATGAAGCGTTTCGAGTCTGGGTTTGAGTAGACCTTCCCCAGTTCAATGGCTTCGTTAATGCTGACGATCGGTGGGATGTCGGTGCGCTTGAGCAACTCGTAAATAGCTAAGCGGAGAACGGACAGGTCTACTTTGGCAATACGATCAAAGGTCCAGTTCTTTGTGTGAATCTTAATTTCAGAGTCTACGGCCTCCATATTTTCGATGGCACCATGGATGAGTTCTTCAGCAAATGCGTAGTATTCGCGATCTTGCTCTAGCGATTCGATAAAGACGCGCACTGCGTCGTTTACCTGCTCTGGCTTGTTCAGCTCCCACTGGTAGAGGAATTGCACCGCAGCCATGCGGTTTTGGCGGCGCTGTGAGGGGCGCTTTACTGGTTTTTCTTGGTCTTCCATGTTTGTGTAAATTGGGCCATCTCGAGGGCGGCTTGGGCAAATTCTTTGCCACGGTTGATTGCTTCACCCGCTCGAGCTTCGGCTTGAGCGAGCGTGTTGACGACTAAGATGCCGTTAATAATGGGCACATTTTGCGCGATACTGAGGTCGAGTAGAGCAGTGGCGGTGCTGTCGCCGATGATTTCGTGATGATTGGTGTCACCCGCGATGACGACGCCGATCACGATGATCGCGTCAAAGTCTGTGTGATTCGCAAGGGTTGCCGCAGCAAAAGGGAGTTCGGCAGCACCAGGGACACGTTCGATGACGGGTGTATCCGCTCCTGCGGCCTCAACCGTAGCGCATGCGTGGCGCACTAAAGAGTCGACCAGCGCTTCATTGTAGCGCGATGCGATAACGGCGATACGCATGCCGCTGCCGTCAATTTCTTGGATACTAGGTATGTCGAGACTCATAAGGGCGCACACTAAGAACGTTGAACGTCCAACATTCAACGCCGAACTTCGAATTCTAGATAGGGGCTGGGGGCCATTCTTTGGAACGCACAGCTGCGTCTCCGCACTGCACGACGTCGCGTCAGTCATCTGTTCTGCTCATTCGGATGCGGCGAGGGGCTCGCGCCGCATCCTTTTCATTTTTTAGGCTTCTCACTCATAACTTCTCACTTCTAACTCCTTCCCAATGTTCACATTGCTCAAAGAAGATGGTCAGGCGCGGCGCGGGGTTCTCAAGACTCGGCATGGTGATATCCAGACCCCGATTTTCATGCCCGTCGGCACTCAAGCGACCGTTAAAGGGATGACTCCTGACCAGATCCACGAAGTCGGCGCGCAGATCATTTTGGGCAATACCTATCATTTGAACATTCGCCCTAGCTCGGAGTTGATCGCTGAAATGGGCGGCCTACATAAGTTTATGAATTGGGATAAACCGATCCTGACCGATAGTGGAGGTTTCCAAGTGTTCAGTCTCTCCAAGCTCCGCAAGATCACCGAAAAAGGCATCGAGTTTCGTTCGCACCTCGATGGGCGTAAGCTGTTTCTCGGACCGCAGAATTGCTACGAGATCCAGAAGAACCTCGATACGGACATCGCGATGGTCCTCGACGAGTGCCCGCCGTATCCATGCGAGCGGGAAGAGTGTGAAGCTGCTGTTGCGCGCACCATTCGTTGGGCTGGGGAGTTTTTAGAATATGCGACAGACGATGGCTTTATCGAATCAGGGCACCATGTGTTCGGTATTATTCAAGGCTCCGTTTATGACGACCTGCGTCAGCATTGTGGACGTGAACTCGCGAAGCTAGATTTCCCCGGCTATGCCATCGGCGGTGTGAGTGTCGGCGAGCCGGAAGAAGAAATGATCCGTCAGGTCGCGGCAACTGCACCTGTCATGCCGAAAGAAAAGCCACGTTATGTGATGGGCGTCGGCACGCCACCGCAGCTGTTAAAAATGGTCGGCTTAGGGATGGATATGTTCGACTGTGTGATGCCTACACGTCTCGCGCGTCACGCCGCAGTGTTCACTCCCGATGGAGTGCTCAATCTGAAGAACGAGCGTTTCAAGCTAGATCCCAAACCAATCATGGATGCGGATAATTACACCTGCCGGAATTTCAGCCGCGCGTATCTGCGTCACTTGGTGACTGCGAAGGAACTCCTCGCGCACACTCTGCTATCGATTCACAACACGCACTTTTTCTTGGATTTGATGGAGCAAGCCCGCACCCACATCGAAGCAGGCGACTACGCCAGCTGGAGCGCCGCATGGATCGAGCGCTATAATGCTGGCGATAAGTAAGGTATAGGAGGACGGACATTCCTGTCCGTTGTTTTCTAACGGCTCTTCGGGTGACTAGGGCGGACATGTCTCAGCACCTATACTATGACTTTCTGGTCTTCATTTTTTGGTTTGCACTGGATAGTGCTTCCTTCGCGACTTCAATGATCTCGTTGATTTGTGGCGGCAGTTTTTTGCGATGCGTGGTGATCGCGTAAAAGCGTTCCTTTATTTTTGGAATCTTTTCAATACGAAGCAACTTGCGTTGGGAAAGTTCAAATTGAACGCCAATTTCGGGGACAAGTGCTAGCCCAGCTCCAGAGAGTGCGAGCATTCTAAGCAGCCCCGCATCGTCGACTTCGGCCTGCACTTTCGGGCGTATGCCCGCGCGGATCATGAGCGCGTCAAAATCCATGCGTGCGGATGTTTTCGAAGAGGGGAGGAAGACGGGAATGCCTTCGAGCCATTTCGGGAATTTGAGATCGGGTATCTTAAAAGGTGGGCGTCCGACTAAGTAAACGGGCATCTCGCCGAGTAGGTGCGCGTCTAGCAGGTCCGTGTCGAGCTCACTCAGTGGAAGGTTGGAGAGGACTAGGTCGAGTTGGTGCTTCTTAAGCTTGTCGATGAGTTCGGAGAACTCGTTTTCGACAACTTGCACTTTCGTTTCACCGGCCATCGCGAGCGGACGAATGATTTCAAACTGCAGCACTTTGGAGAGTGGACTCATTGTGCCGATACGCACGGTTTTCATTTCTTGAGTGTGATGCGTTGCGAACCATGAGCGTAATTCGTCGCCAGTGTCGAAAATATCTTCGGCGTATTCGAGTGCGGTTTGCCCTGCCTCGGTCAGCACGAGGCTACGCCCTTCGCGGTTGAAGAGCTGTGTGCCTAATGAGCCTTCAAGGTCTTTCAGCTGCGCGCTGAGTGTCGATTGTGATAGCCCAAGAGCTTCTGCGGCTTTATTGACCCCGCCTTCGCGGACAATCGTTCTAAAGTAGAGCAGGTGGTGGTAGTTGAGCCATGGTAGTTTCATATAGATTTATATATCGATTAAAACGAATGATATATTCGGAAAGATCTATTATTCATATATTCACTTTTATGGCAAACTGTGTGTATGGAAAAGATTAAAGGTTACAAAGAAACACAGCTCCTAGGATTGGGTTTGACGGGGATAAAATCGAAATGGAGGCGCTTCTCTAAATTGCACGCAACCCGAGGCGTCGCACAGGTGCGACCGCCCCCGGCGGATCGGCCGCGGCGAGAGCCTTCACATTAAAGGTTAGTGTATTGTCCATCCACTAACGTATTTGAACCAGCTTTGGTAGTTATGAGATACTGAAGCTGGTTCTTTTTTGTTTTGTGGCGTGCTCACTCGTCGAGCGCTTTAGAGCCAACGGTGCGCTCGCAAGAACGCGGTCTCAAAAATGCGATGAAATGCTGAAATATTGCGAATTCTCATATCAGATTTTCGCTTTCGCTTTCGTAATCGTATTCGTTGTCGTAATCCTAGTCGAGACCTTGGAAGGTAAAAACTGATGGAAACAGAGAGGATTATGATTAAGAGTAAGATTACGATTAAGACATCAATACGTAGGAATCACGGGGGCTGTTTTTCTTTTTGAGACAGTCTCGCAAGCGAGCACGCCACAAAATAAAAAAGCCGCCCCAATTACGGGACGGCTTCTGTTTAAATCGTTTTCGAAAACTTACGCCTTCGCGGCTTGGTAGTTTTCTTCGGCTGCGTTCCAGTCGACTACGTTCCAGAATGCTTCGATGTATTTTGGACGCAGGTTCTGATACTTGAGGTAGTAGGCGTGCTCCCAAACATCAAGGCCGATGACCGGCTTGCCTTCAACTTCGGCAACACCTGTCATGCATGGGCAATCTTGGTTTGGTGTGGAAGTCACCGCGAGGGAACCGCATGGTTTGACGATGAGCCATGCCCAACCGGAACCGAAGCGTGTCGCGCCTGCTTTAGCAAAGGCTTCTTTGAAGGCATCGAAACCGCCGAGCTCTGCGTCGATCGCTGCAGCGAGTTCGCCTGTAGGTGCGCCGCCGCCGTTGGGGCTGAGGATCTTCCAGAAGAAGCTGTGGTTGGCGTGGCCGCCACCATTGTTGCGGACTGCGCCGCGCTTTTCAGCAGGAACTGAAGAAAGGTCGCCAATCAGTTCGCAGATGGTCTTGTCTTCGAGGCCAGTGCCTTCGAGGGCTGCGTTCAAATTAGTCACGTAGGCATTGTGGTGCTTGTCGTGGTGGATTTCCATGGTGCGAGCGTCGAAGTGTGGCTCGAGCGCGTCGTTTGCGTATGGGAGTGCTGGTAGTTCGTGTGCCATAGTTGCTTTATTCTTTTTTGTTTGTATTAAAAGGAATGGTGAAGATGAGCCGCGAAGTGTGTGCTGTCAAATGAGTGCTGTGAAAATTTTAAATTGGCAGCGATCCTAAGGCGCTTGGTTGACAAGTGCTTGAATGAAGCCTTGGGCCTCGTCGGCTGTTGAAGTCGGGAAGCGGAAGGTTCGGTAGCTCCAGCCTGCGTTGAGGTTCGGAAGGTTGGTGTCGATTGCGGGCGTGACTTCGACCATTGCTCTAGTCCAGGTCTGTAACTCTGTGCTGCCACGAATTTCGTAAGTGATGCCATCGATAGCGGCCGTTAGTGAATTGGTGCCCGTAAAGCTAGCTCCGTTGCGGACTGGGATGGTGAGTGTGAGGTATTCCTTATCGGTAACTGTAGTGAGTGAGGCACGTTGTTTGCCATCACTGCTCGCTTGTGTGGGGTTGCCATCGAAGGCGAATTCTTCGATCAGTGGGCGCCCGTCTTGATCGCTGTCTGAGCTTGCGAGGCTATTTTCGAAACTGAGGCCATTTTCGATGGCCCAATTTGAGAGTGCGGTGGGATCTGGAAAGGCCGACTCGTAAGCGCCAAGGTCGATAGTGCCGACGGTTCGGGGGTTGATGCCCGTGATGTCAGTCGAGCTACTGTTATTGGCATTGTTGCCTGCTCCGATTGCAGGGGAGCCGAACTGGAGATTTAGGTCTCCGTAGTCATTATCGCTCAGGGTTTTCCAGTTGCCGTCTCCTGGGTCCGGGTTGCGGATGAAGCTTGGGTTGGTGTTTTCCAGTAGGTTATTTCCGATATAGTGCAGGCCTGATGGATTCGAGGTGTTATTCCAGATGATCGTATCGTAACTACGAGCTGTATTGCTGGTGACTTCGAAGCTTCCGCTCTGTGTGATTGTGATGAAGCCGCCAAGTCCGTTGGGTATTTGATAAGCGGGAGGGGCTAGGTTATTGGCGATTGTGCAATTATAAAAATAAGAAGTGGAAACACTTCCATACAGAAAAGTGTTCGAGTAGGCGACGCCTCCGATGCCTCGGTCATTTCCATCGCCTGCGGCATTGCCAATGAAAACACAGTTCACAAAGGTTAAACCGACGCGATAGAGATTGATGGCACCGCCGTCCAGGGTCGCGGTGTTTGCATAAAAGGCGCAGTTTGTAAATGTCGCGCCGCTACCTGCTGAGGAAGCACCTGCGACTGCGCCTCCATAGGTCGCATTGTTGCCGATGAGGGTGCATTGATTGATGACGGCCCCAGAACCGGACGCGATTGAGATGCCAGCGCCCATGTAGTCGGGGTCTAAGGTAATGCCCGAAATTTCGCTCGAATACGAATTGGTGAGCCTGGTGACGCCCTCTGTAATGGTGAACCCATCCAGTGTGCTGTCAGCATTTACTGTGACGACGTGATAGGTATTATCTGAGGAGCTGCTGTTGCTGCCCACGTTGCCAGATAGCACAGTCAAATATGCCTCAGGGTCGCGTCCGTCCCATACGCTGCCGCCAGCAGGAAAGCCGCCATACACGGCCACTCCAGTTACGGTCGAAAAGGTGCGATCACGCCCCGAACCTTCGCTCGGTTCGTAGTTGCCCTCGGCGACCCAGATTTCGTCGCCCGGAGCGGCGTTTTCAAGCGCACTCTGCAAATTCATGAAGGCATCCTCCCAGCTAACGCCAGTATTGTTTCCAGAGCTCGCGGTAGTATCCACATAAATGGTGCGCGCCAATTCTGGTCGAGCGATCACTGCGAAACTAAAGCTGGGCTCTCCGATATTGACGTCTTGCAAGCCCACGCTAACTAAGTCGCGGCTCTGAATTTCCCAGTGCTGATCTCTGGTGGACCACTCTGCGGAAAGAATATTATCAATGTTAAAGGTGTCGCCGCCTTCTGGGCTGACAATGAGCGTGGCGTTATTGTGGTTGTAACCATCGACTTCTAGATACCAGCGCCCTGTGCTTGCTTTGGTTAAATTGAAACTGCCAGCGGTGCTGCTTGCACCAGTTGAAATGGCGGTGTTTTCTGCCACACCACTGATTCGTCCCATCGCGACGATTTCAGCGGAGCTATGATCAAAGGGGATGTAGGCGAGAGCTACTGGATCATTTTCGTAGGTGTCTTGGTTCGCGTTATTATCGTGGCAGAAGATGCTGAAGGTGCCGTCGCTGTTGGCTCTCGAGAGTGCGTAGTTGGCCTCATTTTTGGCTCCAGAGACGAGTAAGATGCCATTGTCTGGATGTGCAGGAAATTGGCTGTTGGGAGCTATTTTTGATCCGAAATCGATATGCAAAACCCCAGGAGCATTTGCATAGTCATTAGTGATAAGTGCAGTGAACCCCAGTATGGCTATAAACGTGTTATAATCTCCATTGTTCGTGGTATTTAAAATACGTCCTCCCCAAAAATCCTCGAACGAAAAGTAGGCGAAGGAGACATTCATATTGATTTCGGTTTGGCTTACGCCTGCTTGAAAAACTGGAATGAAGTAATAGGGGCCGTTTTCTACGGAGTTACCCCTTTCAACATGCGCTGTGGCATAGTTGCCGCTACGTCCATTTTCGGCTACGGAGGTAATGAGCACGCCGTCTTGCGTTTCGTCGGTGCCCGCTTGGGCCTGGAATTCGAGTGCGTAGTCGCCCTCGTTAGATGTGCTGGGGTTCGTAAACTCAACCTGTGCAGTCGTGTTGGGTGCAAAGGAAATGCCGCTTCCTCCCGAAAAGCCGGAAGTGACATGAATCGTGCCGTGGTCGATCACTGCATGAAGTGATGCTGCGAATACGGAGCTAGTGAGGACTACTATACTGAAACACTTCATGGGCGATATTGGATCGACGGTAGCTCCAAGCAAAGCTAACTAGCTTCTGTATGTATAACTAATATTAATGAATGCAAGTAACCAGTTTTAAGACGGCTGGCTGTTGAGTGGCTTTTGCTGTTGGTGCGAACGCATAGAATAGTTACTCCGATTCGAGTGCTTTACGCTCTTTATTGTCTGCCCGTTTCTTATCGAAGAATGCTTTCAGGATCTGGTGGTTGAGATCTTCGAGCACGCCGCTGACAGATTCGAACTTGTGGTTACTCTCGGGGAGGTTGCCGAGGTCGGTGGCGCCGCCGACGCAGCCCATTTTTGGGTCGGGTAGGCCGTAATAGACTTTGCCAATACGTGAAATGACAAGTGCACCTGAGCACATGGGGCAGGGCTCTTTGGTCACGTAGAGGGTGCATTCGTTGAGCCGCCAGTCGCCGATGTAGGTCGCGGCTTGTGAGATCGCGAGGATCTCGGCGTGGGCGGTGGGGTCGTTGGTGGAGCGGGATTGATTGTGTGCCGAGGCGATGATCATCCCTTTATGCTCGATGACGGCTCCGATCGGCACCTCGTCTTTTTTCCATGCTTCGATGGCTTCATTGTAGGCATGCGTCATGAAGTAATCGGCATCGCGATTGAGCTCGGAAGGGAAGATCTTTTCGAATGGGCAGTCCATTGGGGAGAATTAAAAATTAGGAATTAGGAATTAGGAATCGTAAAATAGGGCAGCTTTTTACGTTTGAACTACGAAGAATACCATTCTTGACTTCTAGAGGTAAAGCGCTTGTCTCTGCGCTTTCCTAATTATCTATGGCAAAAGCACAAAGCGAAGAATACGTCGAAGTCGAAGGCAAGATCGTAGCTGTCCTACCGGGCACTATGTTTCGGGTGGAACTTGAGAACAAACACCAAGTGCTCGCGCACATCTCTGGTAAGTTGCGCAAGCACTTTATTAAGATCACCACAGGTGATACCGTGAAAATGGAGATGAGCCCCTACGATCTCAACAAGGCACGTATCGTTTACCGCTTACGCAATGCGCATGTCAACCGTGGCGCTCCTAAGCGCAGTTTCGGTCCACGCCGCCGATAATTAGACGCCATGACTTTTTGAAAGCACCGCGAGTCGGTGCTTTTTTTGTGCCTACATGTTAGATACGGTGGAGTCTCACTCGTGTGCAAATAAGGTTGTGGGCTAAGATGAGAGTGAATGGTTCACCGCGCTCACGCGGGAGCGTGTCCCTCAAGTTTTAGTCCGCCCAAGGTAATTTCTTGGCCCCGCTGCATACGGCTAGGTGTCTCGTTTCACTCTATGGGTTCTTTTCGCGTGTTTCGAGTAGCGCGGTTTCTACTGCGTTGATACCAATGGCCACGATGATGCCAGTCAATAGGACGCCGATGAGTGCGACCAAGATCGCGGCATACTTTGATTGCTTCTTGCTGGGATGAAAATCGCCGTAGCCGACTGTGGTTGCGGTAATGAATGCGTAATAGATCGAGTCGGAGAACGTCCAATTTTCTTGGCGGCCTATCCATGTGCCGATCGCTGTGATCCACAGAACCAAGAAAACTAGGATCGGCATTACATAGGTCAGGCTGACTAGGAAGACTTCGAGGAATATGAGCGTGAAATCCATGGGTCTCGTTTAATACAGAACCTACAAATGGCGAGCATTTGCTTGAACGATGCAGCTACAGCGCGGTGACATCGATTACTCATAGATTCTAAGCGCTTAAAAGGACATAGATGCTTGCTTCTGGTCTATTTTTGGCTGTTTTAGAGAGCTCTCGTTTTAGAATTTACTACGTATACCAACCATTATGAGCAAAGCATACCCATCCATTATTGATACCGTGGGAAACACCCCACTCGTTCGAGTCAACAACACGACTGCCGGCATCGACGCTGACATCTATGTGAAATGTGAATTTTTCAACCCGCTTGCTAGCGTGAAAGACCGTATTGGCAAGGCGATGATCGAGGCAGCTGAGCGCGACGGTAAGATCGGTGAAGGTAGCATCATTATCGAACCAACTTCGGGGAATACGGGTATCGCACTTGCATTCGTTTGTGCGGCCAAGGGCTACAAACTCATCCTCACCATGCCAGAAACCATGTCGATGGAGCGCCGTGTCTTGCTTCGTATGTTGGGTGCGGAAATCGTTTTGACTCCTGGGCCTAAGGGAATGCCAGGTGCGATTGCACGTGCGGGTGAGCTCGTCGAAGAATACGGCGAAAAGGCATACATGCCGCAGCAATTTGAAAACCCTGCAAATCCAGAAGTGCACCGCCAAACCACTGCGGAAGAAATCTGGGCGGCAACGGATGGTGGCATCGACGCCTTTGTCGCGGGTGTCGGCACCGGGGGCACGATTACTGGTGTTTCTGAAGTGATCAAGTCGCGCAAAGAGATCATCACTGTAGCCGTGGAGCCAGAGGCAAGTCCTGTAATCTCAGGTGGCGCTCCAGGCCCTCACAAGATTCAAGGTATTGGCGCGGGTTTTATTCCGAAGAACTGCAATACAGATATCATCGACGAAGTGATCAAGGTTTCGAACGAAGATGCGTTTGCAACTGCACAAGCACTGGCAGAAAAGGACGGTCTACTTTGCGGGATCTCAACGGGCGCGAATGTCTGGGCGGCGATGCAACTTGCGAAACGCCCAGAAATGGCTGGCAAGACAATCGTCACAGTTGCTTGTAGCTTCGGTGAGCGTTACCTTTCCACACCGCTTGCTGAAAAAGCGCGTGAAGAAATGGCTGCTGCGACTGCGGGATAATTTATTACTCTTATACTTGAATCCTCGGACTAGTCGCCGAGGCTTCACTAGTTCTCAACCTATCGATAACACTATTCTATGAAATTCACTCAATATCATTTCTCCCTCGGCCTAGTTGCTGGGGCACTGTTTTTTACCGCTTGTGGGAAGTCTGACGAGAGCGCCACTGCGGACAGCGGTGCTGCTGAAGCGTCCGCTGAACTCGTGATTCCAGATGCACCTGATGAGGCGATGCAGTTGATCTTCTCAGAACTGGCTAAAGGTAATGGCGGTATCGTTTGGCAGGCGATGCCCGCAAGTTATCAGAGCGACGTGAATACAATCGTTCAATTAGCAGGCACAAAAATAGATGCTGAAATGTATGATACGACCATTGCACTCTTGGGGCGCATTGGCCAAGTCGCTGACAAGCAGCAAGCATTCATCGTCAATAGTCAGTTCACAAAGTCTAGCCCAGAGCAGAAAGCGAAGCTGGAGCAAGCGCTTCCTTCGATGCTTCAATTATTTGAAGTAGTTACAACGAGTGACCTCGCTACGAGTGCGGGCTTACAGTCCTTTGATGGGCAGAAGTTCTTTGACACGACCGTGTCGGATCTGGCGAAGCTTTCGATCGAACTTTCAAAGCTCGAAGACTCGGAGCAATTAACTTTGGAAGATCTTGGGCAGGCTGAATTTAGCACGGTTGAATTGAGCGACCTTGCGGCGACTTTGAAAGTAGCTGCAGGCGGCCAAGAGCAAACTGAAATGTTGACTAAGGTGGAAGATCGCTGGGTGCCCGCAGATCTCGCAGCGGATTGGTCGACTAACATGGCTCAAGGGATCGCGCAGTTGGAAGCCATCTCGCCTGAACAAATGACTGCATCGAAACCACAGATGATGACCGTCATTGCGATGCTGGACGGAGTTTTAACGCAAATCGAGTCGGCGAAGACGCAAGAGGCCTTTGACGAGTCACTGCAAGGTGCGATGATGCCACTTATGGGTATGATGATGATGGGGCAAGGCATGGGGGGCGCCGCACCAGCGATGCCTGCACCAGCGATGCCGACTGCGCCATAATAGAGATCTTACTTCCTTTCTTAATAGGTCGCTTCGTTTAGGAGCGGCCTTTTTTGTGCGTTGTCAGCCAGGCACTTTTGCCTGAGCTTCGAATGCACGAGCCATTAATCGACATCGTATGGATGCCATTTTTACTGCGCGGTAAAGTTGGAATATTGGAAGCGCGGACCTCGATGTCCGCAACCGTCAGCGCAGGGGGTCGGCACGGAGGCCGACGCTCCCAGATTGTTTCGACTGTTTTAGTTAACCCCGCGTCTAAGATCACACCCACATCGTATTCAGGCGTGAATTACCAGTTGCCACTGTGCCCAGTAATCCCTTTGATTTTACCCTTCACCAGCTAATTTCCATACACAAGAAAGAGAATTATGATCGTTAAACCACGTATCCGAGGATTTGTTTGTATCACTGCGCACCCAAAGGGCTGCGAAGCCAAAGTTCGCGAAGAGATCGAAGTTGCGAAAGCAGCCAAGAACCCGAATGGTCCCAAGAAGGTCTTAGTCATCGGTTCCTCCACTGGTTACGGGTTGTCGACCCGTATTGCTGCCGCTTTTGGTTCGGATGCTGCGACGCTGGGTATCTTTTTTGAACGCCCGTCCATGAAGGGTAAGCCAGCCAGTGCGGGTTGGTATAATTCTGTTTCCTTTGAAAAAGCAGCCCACGAAGCAGGGCTCTATGCAAAAAGCATTAATGGCGATGCATTCAGCAACGAGATCAAAGCTCAAGCGATTGAAACGATCAAAGCCGACCTCGGTCAGGTGGATCTCGTTGTTTACAGTTTGGCGTCACCGCGTCGCACCGACCCTACAGATGGCGAAACTTATAAGTCTGTCTTGAAGCCAATCGGTGAATCTTACACCAACCGCACTCTAGATACGGATAAGGGTGAGGTGAGTGAAGTGACGATTGAGCCCGCGTCTCAAGAAGAAATCGACCATACTGTGAAAGTTATGGGCGGTGAAGATTGGGAACTATGGATGAATGCGCTCGACGAAGCAGGTGTGCTCGCGCCAGGGGCGAAGTCAGTTGCTTACTCTTACATTGGGCCGGAAATTACATGGCCTGTGTATACCAACGGCACCATCGGTCAGGCGAAGAAGGATGTGGAGCGTGCTGCTGCGGCGATCACTGACGCGCACGATTGCGAAGCCTATGTTGCCGTCAACAAGGCGGTGGTGACTCAAGCGAGTTCTGCGATTCCTGTGGTGCCACTTTACATTTCAATCCTATTCAAGGTGATGAAAGCTAAGGGCACTCACGAAGATTGCATCGAGCAAATGGTTCGTTTGTTGAATGAGCGCCTCTATGGTGGCGATCTGCAGTTGGATGAACTTGGGCGTATTCGTATCGACGATTGGGAGATGCATGAGGATGTCCAAAAGGCGGTTGCCGACGTGTGGCCTGAAATTTCAAGCGAAAGCTTGAACGTGCTTTCTGATTTCTCTGGCTACCAGAACAACTTTTTAAAATTGTTTGGATTTGGCCTCCGGGGTGTCGACTACAATGAAGATGTCGAGGTTGAAATCGACCTACCTAGTGCGGGTTAACCGTAGTTGAATATTTAATACGAAAGGACGTCCGTTGTGGATGTCCTTTTTTTTGCGCAGGGGTTGATGCGTCGATCGGCCATCATGCGGTGGCGCTTTGTGAGCAAAGGCCCTACATTTGTTGTTGTAGGGGCGCAACTTGATGTGCCCGTCACTGGTGGGGCTCTGTGAGGGCGGGCGCGTCAAGTCGCGCCCCTACCTTAAATATCGATCTGTTCGACGATCTCTAGATCGTAACCATCGATGCCGACGACTTTTCGTTGTGTGCTGGAAAGTAGGCGGATCTTTTGCAAACCGAGGGCGACCAGGATTTGTGCGCCGATACCGTAGTCGCGGAAGTCCATCTTGCTGGGTGCGATGTCGCGCTCTTTGCCTTCAGTGATTCTCACGCCACCTTGCGGTTGCTCGATGTAGAGCAGCACGCCGTGGCCGGCGTCGTTGATTTTGTTCATCGCCGCTTCGAGTGAGTTGTAACCACTGTTTTTGGAAGAACGGAAAATGTCTGCGAGTAGGTTTTCACTCTGCACGCGAACGAGTGTGGGCTCTTCGTTGAGTGTGCCTTTGGTCAGTGCAAAGTGTTGGCGGTCGTCGAGCACGCTACGAAATACATGTAAATCAAAAGTGCCGAAATCCGACTCAAATGGACGTGTCAATACATGTTCGACGAGTCGGTCACGCGTGTGGCGATACTCAATTAGATCTGCGATGGAGATGAGTTTCAGGTTGTGCTCTTTTTTAAATTCAATCAGGTCTGGCAAGCGCGCGAGTGTGCCGTCTTTGTTCAAAATTTCACAAATCACTCCGCTTGGGTTGAGGCCTGCCAGCTGAGCTAGGTCGACCGCGGCTTCAGTGTGGCCTGCGCGTTGAAGCACGCCGCCTGGTTTGGCTCTGAGTGGAAAGACGTGGCCCGGTTGAACGAGTGCGTCAGGATGTGCATTGGCGTCTGCTAGGATGTTGATCGTTGTGGCACGGTCAAAAGCGCTAATGCCTGTGGTGATTCCCTCGGCGGCGTCGACCGAAATCGCAAAGTCAGTTTGGTGCGACTCGCGGTTCTCCGAAGCCATGGGATTGATGCCTAGTCGGCGGAGTTGGTGGCCCAGCATGGGCACGCAGATTAGGCCACGAGCGTGCAGAGCCATCGCGTTGATGGCTTCTGGCGTGGCTTTGGATGCGGCCATGACGAGGTCACCTTCGTTCTCACGGGCCTCGTCGTCGGTGACGATGACCATTTTGCCCTCTGCGATATCGCGGATGGCGTCTTCGATTGTGTCGAATGCGTCGGAATGTTCGTTTGCCGTAGTCATTAGTAAGCCGAGTAGTATTAATGACTCTGGACGCTGCGCAACCGTTATTGAGTGGAAGTTTTGTTTTCTGCGTTGATTCGTTTACGGCAGCATTTATCCTGTAGCAGTGCCCGCATTTGATAATTTCAGTGAATTGGAAGCGCTTGCTCCGAGAATGGGGAGAGGGCAATTTGATGAGCGCTTGGAGAAGGAAAAACGCCTAGTAGAGCACGAAGGTCATGGGCAAAGTCGGGGTGTTTTCTGTCTCGATAACTTTATCAATTTTTATGGCTTAGTGAAAGTTTGCTTGAAGGTGTCGGGCTTGTGGGCGCGTGCCCATCGCAATTATTTTGATATACAAGTCACTCAGAACGAAGTGTGTTTGCCGCGCCTACCGCAAGCATTTGATGGCTATCGTATTCTCCAGCTTTCGGATCTACATGCCGATTTTCACCCTGACTTTGCAAGCTGCGTTCGCAATGTTCTTGCCGAGCTTGAGTGTGATTTGGTGGTCGTGACTGGTGATTTTCGCACGTGCACCTTTGGAGACCATTCGGGTGCGACTCAAGCATCGCTGGATATTTTGAGTGATGTTTCAGCCCCTTGTTATGCGATTCTGGGAAATCACGACTTTTTGGCCAAGGTGCCAGCCTTAGAGGCGGCTGGTATGCGTTTCTTATTAAATGAATCGGTTGTGATTGAGCGCGATGGAGCGCGCGTTCAGTTGATCGGGATTGACGACCCCAATCACTATCAAACGCACGATTTGGATCGTGCGTTGGCTGGGGTGGATACCTCGGAATGTCAGATACTATTGTCACATTCACCGCAGACGTATCAAGAGGCGGCTAAGCGCGGCTTTGATCTGCAGTTGTCTGGGCACACGCATGGTGGGCAAATCTGTCTGCCGGGTGGCCGAGTGGTGGTGCACGATGGCACCTCGCCGCGTCACGTGCTTTCAGGTGCATGGCGAGAGGGGAATCTCCAAGGTTATACGAGTCGAGGCACGGGCGCCTCAGGCTTACCGGTTCGACTGAACTGTCCTGCGGAAGTGACGGTGCATACGTTGCGAGCAGCATATCCTTACACATAAGTCTGAGGGCATGAGCACTCTTAGGAAAGCTTAGTATTCTAGAGCCGCTTATGAGTGATGTTTGTAGGACGTGCCTCTCGAAGAGGGCGCGTTATGGCGGCGGAAGGACTCAACACGGCCTTTGCTGTGCAAAGAACCGCGTTCTACACTAGAACACATCTCGATTAATACCAAATTCAATAAAGTTGGATCCTTATACTTTCGTATTCGGTAGTGCGGTGTGGCCCACACCGCATTCATCCGACGAGCCTGCAGCTTTCAATCGTGCTGATTGGGCCAATCAGCGCTA
>JABBCA010000031.1 GCA_018607135.1 Opitutales bacterium | reverse complement strand
CCATGAGGTTCAATCAAAATATAGATACCTACGGAATGACCCCTTTTTCAGCCTGGCACTTTTCGCACGTCTGAAACAAGCACTCCTCAAATGAACCATGCGCACCATCATTGATAAACAAGTCCTGACGATAATTCCCACGATTAATGACGTGATACAATCCATTCTCCCGTTCAATCCGTAGACTCCGTGCCATGATCAGATGTTGATACAAAATGACCATGAGGTTCAATCAAAATATAGATACCTACGGAATGACCCCTTTTTCAGCCTGAAAGGCACGCTCATTTGGTCGGACCTTTGAGGTCAAACAAAAGAGGACATCTTCTCAGCCTCATAGTCTATGGATCTTAATATTTTGTGTTTGACCCATTTTCAGCCTCCCTTTTTGAGTCCCCAGAGCCTTAATCAAGAAAACGTGGACTGACCCTTTTTGAGTCCCGACCCTTTTTGAGTCCCCTATAGCCCTCTACGTTTGACCCCTTTTTAGCCCTGCCCCCTTTTTAGCCCCTCTAAACTGACACTTCAGCCATGTCATCTTTTGAGTCCTTAGACTCCTATTCAAAATCGAACCCTAAAGACTTATACTTCTTAAGAACAATTTTATCACGACGCCAACTTGGATAATTGATAAGAATTCTTGTAATTTTTAAATCATAACGAGTCCCTAATATACGAAGAACTCCACTTGCAGCACTCGCTACAATCAAAATCCAGCCATAAGTAAAATTTTGACTTATTTTTAGAACACCAACAAATGCAACCAAAACCTGAATGAATAATACAAGAATTGATAATAATTTAGCTTCGCGCTTCGAAACTTTATCAGCATCCCAATATATTTTAGTTTTAATCGAATCGATCTTTTCAGTAGCATAAGTTAAATCAGATCTAACGTGATCTAGTTCTGACTGAACAGATAATCTTTTCTCTATTTCTTCTGCTTTAATTTCATCGGAAACACGGTTTATCGTTTTTGTTACTGATTCGTCAGTCAATGCAACATCATCGCCAAGCGTGAGCTTCATTAACTCATCTTGAACCTGATAATCGCTTCTAAGTAATTGGTGATCACGTGCCGAGATCTTCCCGTCGACCTGCATTTGCTCTGCCTTGTTTAGAACCGCTGTCCAAAAGTCATCAGAAGGTCGTAATGCAGCATACGCGAAAGCCAAAACTTCTTTTCGAGGCAAGGAAGGCGCACCTTGAGGCGCTTTAAGCCAAGCCGTGTTTGCTAGGCTAAAATCAGTAATTACGGTAGAGACTTCTTGTGATTGCTCATACTTTTTCCCGTATTCAAAAGCAGCTTTTGAAAAGCTACTGTTACCAGTGACCAAGACCGCCTTGCTCTTTTCTATTGAGAATGGATGTAAGCCAGAACGAAGTATATAAATACTTCTCACAGATTTTATATCATAATCTCGAGCTTTAGGATTATGATAATTTATCTCATTCTGTAATACTCCCTCAAAAATCTCTTCCCCTATTTCAAACTGCTTAGTTTTTTCCTTATAAGGAGGCGTAGGTATTATCGATATTTTATCCTCGATTAGTTTTTCGGCCTGTTTCGCGATTAAAATAAGGTCTGCTTTATCTTTCCCGGCCCTACGAGCCTCCTCAACGATAGTCCCCTTCCCTTTCGGTGAATCAATGAATTCAGCCGACTTACTAACTGAAGATTTGAGCTCTTCAACCGTATGACTAAAGCAAGCAACTTTCCCTTCTAAAGCCTGAACAAGGTTAATCAATTCATCTATCGCAGCTTTTTCAGCGGGCCCCTCGAGTCCAAGAAACTGTAACAGCAGTGGCATATCAAAGAAGAACGTCACCTCATCGTATGTCTTTTTTGATGATTTAAGATCAGGACAAAGTAACGCGTTAGCGAGCATATGCCCTTGAACCACAGTCATGAATGACTCAAATCGTTCTAGCGAAGTTTTTTCGACATGTTGAATATATTGACTGACTAAACATACTTTCCAGTCCTCATCCTGTGAAGGTGTGGGCAATGCTGTTCCACGCAAATAAGCCTTTAGACAAGGAATAGAAAACCTAGAAAGAAAAGTTACAATTGCATCAAGTGCTTCAGCGTCAGTTAAGATACGCTCACTCTGCTGTTTAGCATGAAGTATAAGATCAGAAATTACTGTCCCGATTACTCGAAGTGCATCTGCACTCTCTTTCTCATACCCATTCAGTGGAATATTTCCTGATATTATATATACACCCTGGTTCCTTCTAAGGCCCCCCCTCTCACTAATCGTCGTAATACCAATTGGACTGTTCGATCTGGAATTACAAGACCACAGTGATCTGCAATACCTCTAGCAACCGCTGAGTCAGTTATAGGACTTTCATCCCATTTTGATAAAACACGATTTACGAATGGGCGAAGGTAATCCAAATAGTCACCTCCTGACGAAACCTTAACTTTAAGCATTGCTAGGCTACTAAGTGTTGTTTCAAAGCCAGAGTTCATTTCCATCATCGTTTAGTAGATAAATTAAGTTAAAGGTAAAAAAACCCCACTCATCTGAGCGGGGCTTAGTATTTTAAGTTTTACTGGCAGGCTTCGCATTCGCCGCCATTCATCATGGCGTCGAGGGAGCAGGCTTTGACTTCGGCTTCGGTGTAATCCTTTTTCGGAGCGGCGTCGGTTTGGCCGGCGCGGCCGCGGACTTCTTTCTTCACGCTGGTGGTGGCTTTCTCGATATTCGAGGCACCTAGGCTGCGGAGGTAGTAAGTGGTCTTGAGGCCTTTGCGCCAGGCGTCGCGATACATGTGGGACAGTGTCTTGATGTCGGGCGATGCGATGAACAAGTTAACCGATTGTGATTGGTCGATCCATTTCTGACGGCGTGCGGCGGCATCGATGAAGTATTTATATTCGATACCGAATGCGGTGGTGTATTTCTCGACGAGGTCTTGTGGGACGCCTTCGATGGATTCGAGTTCGCCGTCGAAATATTTCACTTGGTCGAGCATTTCCTTGGTCCAGAGGCCGCGGGCTTTGAGGTCGCGGACGAGTTGGGCGTTGAGGACGATGAAGTCGCCGGAGAGATTACTCTTCACGAAGAGGTTCTTATAGGTCGGCTCGATGCAGGGTGTGGTGCCCATGATGTTCGAGATCGTCGCTGTTGGTGCGATGGCGAGGACGTTGGAGTTACGCATACCGTGCTTAGCGATCTTTTCGCGGAGTGGCTTCCAGTCCATCTTACCGGCGCGTGGCACTTCGACTTCTTCGCCACGCTCTGCTGCGAGCATGTCGAGTGTGTCTTGTGGCATGAGGCCGCGGTCCCACTTGGAACCTTTGTAGGAGCTGTAAGTGCCGTGCTCTGCTGCGATATCGCTGGAGGCTTCGTAGGCGTAGTAGGCGATGGCTTCCATGAACTCGTCGTTGAACTCGACGGCGGCTTGGGAAGCGAAGGCGATGTCCTTCTTATAGAGTGCATTTTGCAGACCCATGATACCGAGACCGATTGGGCGGTGACGGCTGTTGGCTGTCTTGGCTGCTTCGGTTGGGTAGAAGTTGATGTCGATCACGTTGTCGAGTGCGCGCACGGCGATGCTGATGGTCTCGCGGAGCTTTTCGTGGTCGAGGTTGCCATCTTTATCGAGGTGGGAATCGAGCACGACGGAGCCGAGATTACACACGGCTGTTTCTTCGTCGCTGGTGTTGAGCGTGATCTCTGTGCAGAGATTGGAGCTGTGGATGACACCGCAGTGATCTTGTGGGCTGCGGACGTTACATGGGTCTTTGAAAGTGATCCAAGGGTGACCTGTTTCGAAGATCATCTTGAGCATCGATTTCCAGAGGTCGATCGCTGGGCGCTTTTGACCGAAGATTTCGCCGCGCTCGGCCATGGCTTCGTATTCGCAGTAGCGGTCTTCGAAGGCTTTGCCGTAGAGCTCGTGGAGGTCTGGGCATTCGTTGGAGCGGAACAGTGTCCACTCGGCACGAGCTTCCATGCGTTTCATGAACAAGTCTGGAATCCAGTTGGCTGTGTTCATGTCGTGGGTGCGGCGACGGTCGTCTCCAGTGTTCTTACGCAGCTCGAGGAAATCGTCGAGGTCGTTGTGCCAAGTTTCGAGGTAGGCACAGCCTGAACCGCGGCGCTTGCCCCCTTGGTTGACGGCTACGAGTTGGTCATTGTGCAACTTAAGGAATGGGATGACGCCTTGTGACTCACCGTTGGTGCCTTTGATGAAACCGCCTGTGCCGCGCACAGCGGTCCAAGAACCACCGAGTCCCCCAGCCCACTTGGAGAGGAAGGCGTTGTCGGCGATACCGCGGTGCATGATCGACTCGATGCTGTCGTCGACCTTGTAGAGGTAGCAGGACGAGAGCTGCGAATGGAGTGTGCCGGAATTAAAGAGTGTTGGCGTGGAGGAGCAGAAACGACGGCTCTTGTAGAGATTGTAGAGGCGGAGTGCGTAGCCTTCGCGGTCTTCTTTCTCGTGGTGGAAGAGGCCCATGGAGACACGGATCCAGAAGTATTGTGGCACTTCGAGGCGGCGGTGCTGCTTCTGTGTCTTATCGACGATCAAGTAGCGGTCATACATGGTCTGCACACCGAGGTAATCGAAGTCGAGGTCGGCGGATGGATCGAGCGATGCTGCGATGCGGTCGATATCGAAGTCGAGGAGCTTCGGGTTGACGCGGTCGATTTCGATGGCGCGCTTGAGGTATGGCTTGAAACCGCGGCGGTGGGCTTCTTTGAGGCTGTCGACGCCGTCTTGAACGATGTCCCAATCGAGCACTTCTTCGTAAATGTAAGTGAGGAGGATGCGGCCTGCGAATTTAGCGAAGTCGGCATCCTTCTCGATCATGCTCTTGGCATTGAGAATAATGGTCTTTTGCAGGTCCTTGCGCTTCATCTCTGGGTAGAGGGAGCGGCGGAGTTCTTTTTCGATCTCGTCTGCAGTGAGGTTGAGATCGAGGCCGATCATAGCGAATTCGATGCGACGCTTGAGGTCGACGGCATCCCAGAATGTGTTTTCACCGTTTTCTTCGGTGACAACGATCATGGACTCTTGCTGATTGTCGGTAGCTGGCTCGACGCCCTCTTCTTCACGAACGTGTGAACGGCGTGCGCGGTAAAGGATGTAAGACTCGGCAACCTTAAAGTGACCTTGGCGCATCATTTCTTCTTGGACGGCATCTTGCACGTCTTCGATGTTGATGAAGGCTTGGCCGCCGACGTTGAGGCGATCGGTAACGGCGCGTGCGATCTCGACTGCTGGCTCGGAATCAAGGTGCAGGGAAAGGAATGACTTACGCACCGCGATCTCGATCTTGGACTCGCTCCAGGGCACGACTTGGCCGTTGCGGCGGATCAGGCGAATCGAAACTGGCTCGCGCTCATCGGTGCGCTTCGACTTATTGCGACCGAACATAAGACTGCGCGCCACGTCGTGTGCGTTACTCTCGATGAGTGCTTTTTCAATCAACAAGTGGATGTCGTGAGTGGAGAGCTTGAGCGAGCGACCTTGATCGATTTGCTCTGCCAAGACTGAGCCCACACTATCGGCCACGCTGGCCACAAACTTTTGATTCACTTCAGTGAAGATATCGTCCTCTTCGCGAGAGAGGAGCAAATCGGTCAATGCGGTGCCGATGGTATCTGCAATTTCTGCAAGGTCGAAATCGCGATCACCACCTTCGGCTTCGATTTTGATTTCTGGGCGTTGAAAACGGTCCTCACCGAGAACACCCGCCCAGTCAAAACGTGGCTTATTCTCTTTGGGTGTGGCTGCGTAACGCTTGAGCTCGCGATCTTCTTCGAAGGAAATTTTGTTTATCATATAGGTGTGTTGTTTGAAAAGGTTAGTGTTTGAGGGGCATCTGTGATGAATGTGTAGAAACGGGAAAACGGAGGTCGTGCAGGGCGACCTCCGTGAAAGGGATTGAGCAGTTTAGAGCTCGTCGTCGTCGACTTGACCGAGGGCAGATGCCTTTTGGTATTCAGTCACACGACCTTCGAAGAAGTTTTGCTCCTTCTTGATATCCATCATCTCGGCAAGCCATGGGAATGGATTTTCGGTGCCTGGTGTGAGTGGCGCAAGACCCACGTCTTCAAGACGGCGGTCTGCGATGTAGTCACAGTATTGGCAGAACTCATCTGCGCTGAGGCCGACGGAATTAACCGGCAAACAGTCGCGAATGAAGTCTTTCTCGAGAGTAATCGCTTCGCGCATCAAATCACGGAGCTCTTCTTTGAATGCAGGAGTCCAGACGTCTTCGTTTTCTTCGACGAGGTCCATGATCAAATTACGGAACACCTCGATGTGGTTGGACTCGTCGCGCAAGGTATAGCGAAACATTTGGCCGATGCCTGGGAACTTGTTCTGGCGATACAGTGAAAGCACCATACCAAAGAGACCGTAGAACTGTGTGCCTTCCATGCACTGACCGAAGAGGAAGAGGTTCTTAGTGAACGCTTGCTTGTCGGCAGTGGTGGTCAAATCCATGTCGCGGCGGAGGCCGCGGGAATTGGTCACCACGAAATCAGTCTTACGCTTGATCGTAGGAATATCTTCAAACATCGCCTCACATTCGTGTGGGTTGATGCCGAGTGAGCTGATCATGTAAACCAACGAATCCGCGTGAATGTTTTCCTCGTGTGCGTGGCGGCCCAGAAGGAGCTTCAGCTCGGGTGCTGTCACAAGCTCACGAGTCACGTGTTGAATGTTGTCACCTACAATACCTTCGGCTGCGGAAAAATAGCCAATCGCCATCTTGATAATCCAGCGCTCAGCATCGGAAAGGTCGGCACTGCGCCAAAGCTCCACATCCTTTTGCATTGGAATATCCTCTGGCTCCCAGTGGTTATTCTTCATGGTCTTATAAAGGTCGTAGGCCCACTGATACTTCAAAGGTAGGATGTTGAAGAACATCGTATCTTTACCGTTGATGATCTTTTTCGCGTTAAAAGCTTCAGCTGCTTTTGCTTCGTCCAAAACGAAGGTTTTGTCGCCAATTGTGTAGGTTTTTTCCATGAGATTTAGGTGTTAGTGAGTGAGTGGTTTGAAATTAGAAATGAACGATGAAATCGACTGACTAGAGCTAGCTGTCGCGAGGTCTCAAGACGTTGAAATCAAGCAAGTTAGTAGACTATTTAGGAACGATGCAGGGGTCGGGGTGTGGAAGAAGATGAGAAACGAAATACACGATGTCAACAAAACCCACACAATATATCGGACTTTTCTCGAAAAGTAACACTAGATATAGTAACCAAGTGGTAACTAAGTGACCTTTCAGCAAAAACACTTAGGGGTAAAAATTACGTAAATGACCGACAATCAGCGAGGTAGCTATGATTTCAAATAGAGCACCGTCAGTGTTACAATTCAATGAATACTTGTTCGACTTATTCGCAGTTATTCACACTCACAACGAAGCCGCAGGAGTCGATGACTACAAGTTTTAGCACGTGCTTCCCATCAGGAGCGCATATCTACAGAATGCCCTTCGAGACATGCTCGATGCTTCGCATAGACACACGTGCGACAACCGCTCCAAAATGCAGGCTAGACAGCAAAGCCACTGAGCAGAATCAGCGACCGAAATAGCAGCAATATTCGCAAAAATCTCCGATTTTCTCGCAACTTTCTTTACGAAAAGGCGATTGGAAGAGTATACATGAGCGTCTATACAAAAATACACCGTGCAGAAGGCTGGTTGACTCCATCAGCCACACTACCCCAACCCATGGAAAAAACAGTTCAAGAATCCTCGGCCACTGAACAGACTATAGAGGATATTGATAGTGTATGCTTGCGAGCAATTGCCCAAGGTGACCGTGCAGCCTTCGCCAGCATCGTTGAACGCTGGCAAACTCGCTTGATCAATTTCTTTTACCGTTCCACCAGCAACCGCAGCGATGCTGAAGACCTCGCGCAAGAAACTTTTATCGAACTCTACCGGGCTGCGGGACGCTACGAGCCACGCGGCACTTTCAACGCATTTATATTCACCCTCGCCCGCCGACGACTCATCGACAGCTATCGAAAACAATCGCGTCGCCCACTCGACCTACTCGATCCGACCGACTTTGTCATGCAGCAACAGGCTCAAGAAACCGACCATACCGCTGAAATCCAAGAGGCTTTTCACCGCGCACTTGCAGGACTTCCAGAAAACCAACGCAATGCGATCCTTATGTTGCAACAACAAGGTCTTTCTTACGATGAAATTGCAACCGCACTCGATTGCAGTCTCAGCGCTGTAAAGACTTGGATCCACCGAGCACGCACTCATCTGCGCGAAGCACTTGAGGACTTCCATCAATAATTTTTAGCCCGCACCCATCATGAAAACCACCGATCCACGCGATTCCCTCGATCAATCCATCGATTCCTTACTCTCGAGCCGTCCCGTTCAAGCTGATTCCGAGTTCACCAACCGTGTCATGGCCGCATTCGACGCCGAAGTGGCTCACACCACGAAGAAAGCTCCGAATCGTATGGCGCCCATCATTAAGTTTGCACTCCCAATTGCGGCCGCAGTCGCGTTGGCACTCACGCTGGCACAATTCAATACACAAGACCGCCCTGCGACACCCGCAGCGAACTTGACCGCAGCCGAGGCGCAAGAAATCTTCCTCCTGGGAGAAGGTCTTGATGGACTCGCCGACATCAGCGAAGAAAATTTCAAGGGGCTGGATCTCCTCTCGACTCTCGAGGCACTCACCTTTGAACTGGAATCATGAAGACTACAGTAAAATGCTTCACCCTCGTGCTTGCTTGCACGTGTATGAGCCTAGCCACTCTCGCTGCTAACGGAGAAGCGGGCCACCCAGAAGGTCGCCCAACGCCACCTGATCACGAGACACGCCTCTTGCAACAACTCTTGAAGATGGACGAGGTGGAGCTCACGAACTTGCGAAAAACCATCCAGCGTATCGAGAAAATGTCGCCCGAGGAAAAAGAGCTTTTATCGAAGCGAATCGGTAAACTTCACAACATGGATCCAAAGCACATCGAATCGATGCGCAATAAATATAAAGCGATTCCCGAAGAAGACCGGATCGCCATGCGCAAACGCTGGATGAGCATGACCGCTGAAGAGCGCAAGGCTTGGCGAAAAAAGCTGTCTACTATGAGCCTTGAAGAACGAGCCACCGTCTTTAAAGAAGAGGGCTTCATGCCGATGCGAAAACCAAAAGGAAGTAAACAAGCAAACGAACCCGAAAAAGAACGTCCCAATAAAGACGACACCGCTCCGCGTCGAGAGGGTCCACCAGCGCCATCACCCGCAGTAGTTGAAGACTCACACTAAGAGTCTACTATTCCACAAGCCGAATGAACGCATTCGGCTTTTTTGTGCCTGGATCGCATGCATGACCCTAGTGCCAAGCCAAGCCCAGTGATGCACTCACAATCAATCGCCCTCAGGAACCAACCATGCACTAAACATACGCGCAAAAAAGCCCCGAAGTCGAAAACCTCGGGGCTTAAATGGAGCCACCTGTCAGAGTCGAACTGACGACCTGATGATTACAAATC
>JABBCA010000083.1 GCA_018607135.1 Opitutales bacterium | reverse complement strand
AGAAGACTAAAAAGGGACATGTCATTACCTTTGTGGTCATCCTCTAACTGCCTATAGTATCAAGTTAACAACAGATGTCCGAAAGTCCCCGTTCCATGTCAACCGTCCCTACGCTACGCCGACTGCGCTCTGGGACTACCATCGTCTACGTGTGAAGACGCGCGGCCTATCTGTGGCTTGACTCTGCGCAGTATATATTGTTCATTTAATGTATGAGACCCATTACTGTTAATGTATCCGAAAGCACTTATCAGGAATTTAAGGACTATGCGCGGCGTCAGGATCGGAAGACTGCGGAGCTTATTCGTGAAGCTATGGAGCTTTATCGTGAGAAGAAAATTCAAAATACAGGGGTTTCAAGTCTGCGTGAGCTTCGTCCAGAATCGTTGGGTGAGGTGCTCCAACCGATGAACTCGGAGGATGATCTTCTAGACGAAATGATCCACTTCTAGCTTTTGATGCGGCAAGCACAAGCAGCTCTTGTAGGAGTGGACACTCCATTTCTGGTGGCGCATACGGTGCTTGAGCACGCTGAGCACACACAAGCACTGGCCTGTTGTGAGCGTTTGCTCAATGAAAACAAACTACTGGCGCTTTGTCCGACGGTTATTGATGAGTTCCTCCATGTCGTTACAGATCCACGGCGCTTTGAGCGTCCGCTAAAAATGGCTAAAGCGATTCATCTCGCGCAGGTTTGGTTGCAAAGCCAAGAAACCGTCACCATTATCCCTACAGAAGACAGCAATCGTCTCCATCTCGATTGGATGTTGCGGCACCGTCTTGGACGTAAGCGAATTAATGATACACGTATTGCGGCAATCTATTATGAGCACGGCGTGCGCGCACTATTGACCTCAAATGCACGTGATTTTTCCGTGTTGAACGCTTTTGAAATCATCAATTTGAGTAATGAACCGCGCAAGAGCTGAAAAAGGATCGACGGTAGAAAATAGATTAACTCACTAATAGTCGTTTGTTCTTTTTCTTTTAGGCGCATCACGCAGCAACTTATCAACCTAGCTTCGGGGCTACCTGGGGCAGCAGCTAGTTTTAACGACAAGCCCTTTGAAAAGACACCATGCACGCCTGTTTCGCCTTTCCTACTTTCCTTACTCATATTACATCGAGCAACCGTGATGTATCCATTTGGACATTCAGACTAAAAATGAAGCCAAACCAGAGGACTCTTTTGCAATTTGCAAGAATCCGTTCCTTACTCAAACTATGAAACAGCTTGCTCTCCTCTTCCTCAGTGTCCTCGGCTCAGCCTCGCTCGCCAGCGCTGACTTTATCCAAAAGACGATTCCTTATGAACTCGAAGGGGTTCATTTTGAAGGCACCTTGATTTACGATCAAGCTGCCACCAACTCACAGCCGCTGCCCGGTATCGTGATGATTCCAAATTGGATGGGGCCGACCGAAAACGCCTTCGAAAAGGCACGGATGGTCGCTAGGGATAACTTTGCAGTCTTTGTGGCCGATATGTATAGCGTTAACGTGCGTCCAAGTAACAGCTCCGAAGCGGGCAAAACAGCTGGAACCCTTCGCAGCGACCGTAGCATGATGCGCGCGCGGGCACAAAAAGCGGTCGATGTCTTTCATGCCCTAGCGCAGGAGCATCCGATCAATCCCGATAATACCATTGCAATCGGTTTCTGCTTCGGCGGTGGAACAGTGCTGGAACTTGCAAGAAGTGGAACTGAATCAGTGCAGGGGGTCGTGTCTTTTCATGGCGATTTAAAATCTCCGACGCTGGAATCGGACGCAGATCAAATCAAAATTCCACTGCTCGTGCTGCACGGAGCCGACGATCCCTACGTGCCACAAGCCGACGTCGCCGCTTTCACTGCAGCAATGCAAGCGGGTGAAGTCGACGATTGGACCTTGGTGCAATTCAGTGGCGCCGTGCACTCCTTTACCAATCCAGATGCGAACTCTGACGGCTCGCGTTATCACCCACGCACCTCGCAGCGCGCCTTTGAAATGCTGGATCACTTCGCCGATGCACTTTGGACTACTAAGTAATTTGCGCATATTTGTAACTATTATTACATTTATATAATTTTACTCTGTCTTTAAGCACTTTATGGTAGCCGATCCTCACTACCGCTAATCCTAAGTATGACTTTTATTCAAAACGGAATCCGAGTCTGACCTTGCGTAAACTCTACCAGCTAATTTCCTCACTTACTTTTTAACCTAGACACATTATGTCCGAAGCAACATCAGAAATCGGCCTTATCGGCCTCGCAGTCATGGGCCAGAATTTGGCCCTCAACGTAGCCGACCACGGCTTCAAGATCTCGGTTTACAACCGCACGACGAGTAAGATGGAAGAATTCGTCGCTAACAATCCAGACACACCAGGTGGTCTCGAAGGTTGTGAAACACTTGAAGGCTTCGTCAAATCACTCAAGCGCCCGCGCAAGATCATCATTCTTGTGCAAGCAGGTGGCCCAACTGATAAAGTCATCGACGGCCTCATCCCTCTTCTCGAAAAAGGCGATATCATCATCGACGGTGGTAATGCACGCTGGGACGACACCATCCGCCGCGAGAAAGACCTCACCTCCAAAGGCCTCCGCTTCATCGGTTCTGGTGTTTCGGGTGGTGAAGAAGGTGCGCGCTTCGGTCCATCACTCATGCCAGGCGGTGACCCAGAAGCGTGGTCACACCTTGAGCCGATCTGGAAAGCTATCGCTGCAAAGGTAGATCCTGAAACAGGTAAGCCAATCGAAGGTGCTGAGCCAGGTAAACCAGTTGAAGGTGGCTTCAGCTGCACCGCCTACATCGGCCCAGACGGAGCCGGCCACTATGTCAAAATGGTGCACAACGGTATCGAATACGGCGACATGCAGATGATCTGCGAAGCCTACGACCTCATGCAAAACGTGCTCGGTCTCGCTCCAGCTGAGATGGGCGACATCTTCACTGAGTGGAACAAGGGCGACCTCGACTCTTTCCTCGTCGAAATCACAGCCGACATTCTCAAGCAAACAGACCCAATTACTGGTAAGCCATTCGTCGACATCGTCCTTGATACCGCTGGCCAAAAAGGCACAGGTAAATGGACCTCTGTCAACGCACTCGACATGGGCACACCCGCTCCAACCGTTGCTGAAGCCGTGTTTGCACGTTGCCTCTCAGCGGTGAAGGACGAGCGTGTTGCCGCTGAAAAGATCCTCAAGGGTCCAGAAGCTGAGCCATTCGCAGGTGATAAAACTGAGATGGTCGAAGCCATTCGCGAGGCACTCTACGCTTCGAAGATCTGCTCCTATGCACAAGGTTTTCAGCTCATGGCGTATGCTCAAGAAGAATACGACTGGAAGCTCAACTTCGGCGAGATCGCACAGATCTTCCGTGGTGGTTGCATCATCCGTGCAGCCTTCCTGCAGAAGATCACCGAAGCTTACGAGCGCGATCCAAAGCTGGCGAACTTGCTACTTGATCCATACTTCAGCGAAGCAATTCACACCGCACAAAAGAGCTGGCGTAAAGTCGTGGCACTGGCTGCCGAGCACGGTGTCTCGATTCCTACCTTCGCATCCGCGCTTTCCTACTACGACGGCTACCGTAATTCACGCCTGCCGCAGAACCTTCTGCAAGCACAGCGCGACTACTTTGGTGCACACACTTACGAGCGCACCGACGAGCCTCGCGGCAAGTTCTACCACATCGATTGGCCCGATCCAGCTCGTCCACAATTGGACAAGTAAATCTCACCAATTGAATTAGATTTCGAAAGCCTCCCAGAAACGGGAGGCTTTTTTTGTGATCGAAGGGCTGTGGCTCGAGGCACGCCGCCGTCAGTCAAGTCACACCACTCAGGCCATCGACTTACCTAAATATGCGAGCATCCACATTTCTTTCCATAAACGGTAACGGCCTTCGTAGGTAATCTTACCCTCTTCTTGTTGAAGTGCACGCGGCACAAGAAAACCTGTTTCTAAGTTTAGGCGTTCTAAGATACGCTGCTGATCGTTTAACTCTTCAAGCGGTGTATCTTCGGCTTTAATGGGCGTCAGTGTGCTTTTTAAAAGTCGCGTGTGGTGAAGCTTCAATAAACGTCGTAGAGAGCCTATCAGAGGTTTACGCGACATCTCCCACTCACTTGGGTAATAACCACCGTAGGGAAGAAATAAATTATCAGTCACTAAGCGTCGTTCTTCCTTACCTTGTGTGGTGATCGAATAACACGCAGTGGCTCCATCTTTTCGCTTTGGCAGAAATAATATCTGAATACGAGTGAGCTGATCTTCGCTTTCGTAAACAGACGCTCGTAAATAAGTGTCTTCAAACAGCTCTGCTTTCATTGCTGCAAGCCGCTTGAAATTTTCAGCCCTCAGCCATTCGCGCAACTCGATGAATTTCTTATCCGCAGGCCATTCATCTCCATCTTTATTCAATTCAAAATCTGGAAAAAGCGGAAGTTCGCTGCGGCTGAGCGCTTTAATCGCGATCCAGTTATAGCCTGTCTCTAAAACAAACCAAAGAGTTAATCCTGTGATGACGTGCACCCAATACGGACGAAACGAAAGTTCGAAGTAATTTAAGCTAAAGGCAAACACCGTAGCAAAAAGCCCCCAGCGCAACCAACGTCCAAACACTGTGAGTAATGGCAGCGTAAAACGCCCGCCCATCATGGGCAAAAGCACTGTGATGACGGCGAGTAGTAATAATGAATATTCGATGGTAGTTTCGTTGAGCATTTTAATAAAAAAGGACGGTCTCTTTAGACCGTCCTTTTGTTGAAATGTTTAAATTCGGTCTAAAATCGCACCCGCTTAGTTCAAGCGCAGTGGCATGATAACACAGATAAAGTTATCGAGCGTTTTGAAAAGGCCTGGGCTGAGCTCATCTTTAAATTCGAAGAAGACTTCGTCTTTAGTGAGTGCCTTCAAGGGCTCCATAAGGAACTGTGGATTGAAAGCTACTTGCACTTCTGGGCCATCGTAAGCAATCGCCATCGACTCATGAGATTCACCGTATTCACTAGAAGAGCCTGAAATTTCGAGAAGATTCTTCGTTACCTTGAGTTTCACAGAGTTGCTTTTATCGGAAGTCACCAAAGCTGCACGGTGCACACACTCAAGCATCAGTTCGCGCTCAATTTTCACGCGGTGCTCCGTTTCTTTTGGAATCACTTGTCGGTAGTTCGGATAGTTTCCTTCAACAATCTTGGATACTAGATAAAGGTGGTCCACTAGTCCGGTATCACCAGATTCATCGATATCAATTTCGAAGGCTGCTTGACGGTCGTTGAAGGCTATTTTGACCTTCTCCCCCTTGCCCATAAGGCGCTCAAGTTCTGCGACTGTCTTGGCTGGAAGAATTAAGCTGCCCGCATTTTCGTCGCTGATTTCAGTTTCAAGTGCGGTCAATCCAAGTCGGCGACCATCGGTCGCTACCAGAGTAAGTTTTTCATCCGCGAAATTGAAATACACACCGTTCAAGATGTAGCGATTTTCGTCGTTGGATTGTGCGTATGAAACGCTCTTCAACATGCCAACGATTTGCTCTTGGGAAAGTTCGAAAACTTTGCGATTTTCGAAAGTTGGAAGCGGAGGGAATTCCTCACTGCTGATACCCATGATTTTGAACAAGGAGCCACCTGAAGTGATCTTGGCCTGGTTCTTTTCGCTGGTCTCGATGAAGACTTCGCTTTGTGGAAGCTCACGAACAATCGTAGCAAGTTTGCGGACAGGAAGGGTAATGGATCCTGTTTCGGAGACGTCGGCTTTGATACGGCAACGAATCCCGAGATCGAGATTGGTGGTGGTCAGAGAGATGTGTCCCTCTTCAGCTTCGATCAGCACGTTGCTGAGGATTGGCATTGTTGATCGAGTCGCAACAACGTTGAGAACTTGTTGGAGACCGTTGCTAAAATGATCTTTGGTGATCTTAAACTTCATGGTGTAGATTTGTCGGCAATTTCAGAGTTACTGGCAATGCTTATGTATTATAGGTATTTTATATATTTAAATCTCTACTTAACAGTAAGTGGGGTGAATAGGGAGAAAAACTCATCAACTTACTGCTCGCAAGTAATTTAGGGTGATTTTTCAGTGTTAAAAACAAAGTGAGTTCAATTGTAGAAGGGTGAATGATGTGGAAAAGTTTTTTTAATCACACACAGCTTTAACACTTATTCAGAAGTTATTCACTTGCCTTAGCTGCGACTTTTTGGAGTCGTTTACGTGCTCGATAGATTCGATAAAAGTGGCGAATGGGTCCAAATGCAATGTAAGCAAAGAAGATGACCGCGAATGCGAGTTCTTTGATGATGAATGCAACACCGAGTGCGAGGACTAGAATGATAAAAGTCCGAAAGCGTGTGCTGGTCTGCCAATCGATGTCTTTAAAGCTCGGATACGGAATATTGCTGATCATCAGACCTGCAATCGCAAGCATGAAGACTGGCATCACGATGACCCACGCGTCGTGTAGGTCGAAGCTAGTATAGACGAGCACTAAAGAAGCAATCATCCCAGCAGCGGCAGGAACGGGCAGACCTAAAAAGTCTTTAGTCCCTTTCAGTCGCTCTGCGGGTGGCAACATTGGGTGCGTGAGCACATTGAATCGGGCAAGTCGCACACCCGCACAAAGTAGATAAACGAAGCCGATCAACCAGCCGATTTGTAAGAAGAACGGATATTTTTCAGTGGGTGATAGGATCAAGAAGATCATCATCATCGCCGGAGCGACGCCGAATGAGATGACATCTGCGATCGAATCGAATTCTTTACCAAAGAGTGATTCACGGCCTCCGAGTCGAGCGACACGGCCATCCAGTGCATCGCAGATCACGCCAAATAGAATAAACCAGACTGCTTGAGTAAAATACTCGGACTCTAGTGCTGGATCGGTTGCGTAGTTTGCTTGAATACAACGCAAGATGGCAAGAAAGCCAAAAAATAGATTTCCCGCCGTTAAACTGTTAGGTAGCAAGTAGATGTGACTTGCTTCGCCAGAATCCGCGTATTGGTGTTTTGGCTTATTTTCTTCTTCAGACATAATTAAATACGATGAACTTATGCTCCGTCTTTATGCCGAATCGAATCGATATATTTCCAAAAAGAGTCGTTTTGCTCGATCAGAAATTCCTCGGTCACAGGCATTTTAAAGCGGAAGAGGAAATCAGAAAGCGTGTTTTTATGTAAGATGTAGTGTGAGTAGAGTGATTCACCATCCTGTTCAAAGTAGATGCGAAACTCGCCTGCTCGCACACGGTAGAAGGTTTTGCCCTTACGTTGAAAACGACCGAGCTCATCGTTTGGATTATCGAGCTGTTCTTGTTTGAGCGTGCTAACGACTTCCACTAAAAGCATCTGTGAGGGTGTATCGAGCTTGTTGAGCTCGTGCATACTTTGTTCACTGAAATTTACCTGAAACATTATTTGTAGCTATTTGGTTTCGAAATGATTGCAGACGGGACATTAGAGTAGTTAGGCACCTGTGCAATCGCAGAATATGGACGCTTATTGAGTGCTTAAGGTCTGATTGCTAGGATTGACCGTGATTCGAAAGTGCTCAAAGTTCAACCCATGGTAAGTATCACAATCGAATATGAAGGTCAGCTTCGCACTACATTAACTCATGGACCATCCGGAAGCACCCTAGAGACAGACGCACCAGTGGATAATAATGGGCGAGGAGAAAGGTTTTCGCCGACCGATTTGTGTGCATCAGCCTTAGGCACTTGCATTGCGACTATTGTCGGCATGCAGATGGAGGCACTGGGGATCGATTTGAAAGGCATGCAGATTGAAGTTTGCAAAGAAATGTCCGCGGATCTTCCACGCCGTATTGCACGACTCGAAACCGAAGTGTGGTTACCAGTGCAACTCTCAGAATCGCAGATGAAAAAAGTGGAAACTGCTGCTACTAATTGTCCCGTTCATCATAGCCTTCATCCCGAGATCGAAAAGCCAATCTCTTTTCATTGGAAGTCATGATGGCTGCTTCTACTGATAGAAAAAAGCGTATGCTGATTTTCGATTCGCGTAATCGAATTCATGTTCACAAGACTGATTCAGGTCTGTATAAAATTGATAATGAATTAGATACGACTATTGACTCTTATTTACTAACGACTTTTGAAGTTGCAGGAATTATTACTGAAATTTATTGTCACCAATTAGTGTCAAATGTTGAAAATTCAGGACATTTTAGTCTCCACGCACTGGAGCAGATGGATGGTTCAGGTGAAATAAAGCTGTCGGATGCGTCGCGAGAATTACTGAAAGCAATTGCTCCGAGTTTGCATCGCTTGCCATACCTCAACATGGGCGAGAACGAGTATATTTACCGTTTCCGCACCGTAAAAGAGCGCAATCGCTCTGTTTATGTGGATTCGCAATCGGATGCGCTCTATCAGAGCCGACTGTGCGCCGCAATTAAAGCAGCACGTCGCACAAAGGAAAAGTCTTCGGGAGAGCCTGCTGTAATCGATTTTGGACCTGTGAGTTATGTGATTCCAAGCCATTTTGGTTTTTGTTTGGGAGTGCAGAATGCGATTGAACGTGCCTATGAGACGGTCGCTGCGAATCCAGGTAAGCGCGTCTTTATGTTGAGCGAGTTAATACATAACCCATTTGTGAATGAGGATTTATTGGCACGCGGTCTACAATACTTGCAAACAGACAAAGGTTTACCGCTTCGAAGTGATGGTGCTGTCGCGTCAGATCCAAATGATCCAGAGGCACTTTGGAATCAGCTAACCGATGAAGACATCGTGATTATACCCGCATTTGGTGCCACTAATGAGGATAAGACTCGTCTGATACGACGAGGCTTGTCGGTGCGTGAGAATGATGCGACTTGTATGTTGGTGGAAAAAGTCTGGAAGGCTGCTCGCCGTTATGCGCAAGAGGGCTTCACGGTATTGATCCATGGTAAATCTGAGCACGAAGAAACCAAAGCAACATTCTCCAACAGTTCGAGTTATGGTCCTGCACTGATGCTTAGAACGATGGAACATGCGAAGCGACTTGGACAAATCATTCAAGCAGCGGATTCTGACAAAGAGGAACTCTTTAAGACCTACTTCAGTGGTCTCTATTCGAAGGGTTTTGATCCGCTCAAAGATTTAGAACGCATTGCAGTAGTGAATCAAACGACTCTTTTACGCAATGAAACCCTAAAAATTATCGAGTATTTACGCAGTGTGGTGGCGGAAAAATATGGTGAAGATCAAGTGGCAGCGCATCTGTGGTCCAAGGGCAAAGGAGATACTTTGTGCTATGCGACTCAAGTGAATCAAGATGCATTGCAAAAAGCGGTTGAGCAGCCGATTGATGCAGCGCTTGTGGTCGGTGGGAAGAATAGCTCAAACACCTTTCAATTGTATCGCGTTTGCCAAGAACGTTTTGGGGAGAATGCACACTACATTCAATCGGAGGTAAATATACAGTCTATTGAGTCCGTTTTACATTATATCTTCCCTTACAATCTTAAAGAGATACCGACCGTTTGTGAGGAAGTGCGCCCATTCCTTAAAAACGATGGTGCCAAAAAACAGATTTTATTGACGGGCGGAGCCTCGTGTCCTGATGGAATCATTCAGCAAGTAATTCATAAAATAAACGGCTTTTTTCCTGCAGACTCACTGCGTTCGGTAGAATCTATTTTGGAAGCATTTGAGTCTGAAAGTTGAACGATGCGCAGATCCTGCTATCTTATGAAAAGTGTTATTCGGAATTACAGACAGTGAAGGTGGTGCGAAGCCCAGTCTCTATTATGAGATTGGGACGGTTGTGCAGCATAAACTCTATGGTTATCGCGGGGTCATCGTGGCTTATGACACGCATTGTGTTGCTGGCGATAAGTGGTATTATTCGAACAAAACACAGCCAGCCAAGGAACAGCCTTGGTATCATGTCTTGGTGCACGAAAGTGGGGGCTTAAGCACCTATGTGGCCCAGTCGAATCTACAAGAGGATCCAACCAAGGCACCTGTTGAGCACCCACGCATCAGCTGCTACTTCGCTGATTTTAAGAATGGCCGCTATGAACTGAAAGAAAGCAGCGGCACGGGCGGTTGCTCGATTTAGAGTCGGAACCTGTAGTGTGCGAGCTTGCTCGCGCCAGCAGTGATTCGAAACCGTATAAGGCGCGAGCAAGTTCGCACGCTACGATTCAGCCGTAACTGAGTCGTTTTCCACCCCCTCTAGCACGAGCTCACCGTATAGTGTGTTTGCAGTGACACGGCTGAAGCGCACAGGCACGAGTTGCCCGACAAGGCGTGAGCTAGCTTTGACAATCACTACACGATTGCCCCGTGTGCGACCGACAAACATGCCTTCCCCTTTTTTTGCAGGACCCTCGAAGAGCACGTCTTCGATTTTTCCAATTAATGCTTGATTTCGTCTCAGAGAGCTTCTGGCCAAAATTTCGAGCAGCACCTGATTGCGCTCTTCTTTTAGTTCCTTGGTGATCGGATCGCCAAGCGGCTCGGCCGTGGTATCTGGACGCACACTGTATTTAAACAGGTAGGCCATATCGAACCCGATCTCTTCAAAGTGCTTTCGTGTGAGCTCAAAGTCTTCTTCCGTTTCGCCTGGGAATCCGACAATGATGTCGGTGGAGATATACATGTCTGAGCGCACCTTGCGGATTTGATCAATAATCCCGCGGAAGCGCTCGATGCTGTAAGGACGGCGCATTGCTTTCAAAATGCGGTCACTGCCACTTTGCATTGGGAAGTGCAGGTATTCGCAGAGTTTTGGTAGGCGCGCGTAGCAATCAATTAGGTCTTGTTTGAAGCCGACTGGGTGTGGGCTGGTGAAGCGAATACGCTCAATGCCTTCGACTTTGTGGACTTTTTCAAGTAGCTGGACGAACGGGCTCTTTTTATCGATATGCGGAAATTCGCGGATGCCGTATTGGTTAACGATCTGGCCGAGTAAAGTGACTTCGCGCGTTCCTTTGGCGGCGAGTTCTTCGACCTCTTTGACAATGTCTTCCATCGGTCGCGCACGCTCGGCGCCGCGGGTCTTCGGCACGATGCAGTAGGAGCACTTCATGTTGCAGCCCTGCATGATGCTGACGAATGCAGTGACCTGTGGCTTGTCGTCGACATGCGACTTAATTGTGTTTTGAGAATCTAGTTCTTCGGCAAGGTCGACAATGGATTCTGGGCGTGGTCCCTGCCCTTGCAGGGTGGCGATCATGTTGCTCAGATGGTCGGGCACGCGGTGAAATTTTTGTGTGCCTACGACGAGATCAAGATCTGGAAGACTATCGAGTAGTGCTTGGCCCCGATTTTGAGCCATACAGCCCATGACCCCGACAATAAAGTTAGGGTCTTTACGCTTACGCTTCATGAGGTGTCCGGCTTTGCCGATCGCCTTTTGTTCAGCTTGATCGCGCACACTGCACGTGTTGAGGAGAACAACGTCGGCCTCTTGTTCGTTATCGATCACAGCATAGCCCTTCCCGCGAAGCATGGCTGCAACCGCTTCGGAGTCTCGTTCGTTCATTTGGCACCCGTAGGTCTTGATATACACCCGATTCATGAGGAAGTCGGACAATGTTGAGCTTGAGGGCTTTGTAAACTCAGAATTCGTATTGGTCGAAGATCCTATATTAAAAAAAGAGTAGTCAAGAGACAGATGGAGGCCTGCCATCGACAGCGAAGCTATTTGGAGTTCAGAATTGCGTGCAAACGACTTTCGGAATTGGAAGCGGCGCCACAAAGACGAGGTGCTGCGATTCTATAACTACTTTAGGATCAGAGGCTGACTCCCGAATGTTGAGTCTAAGAGATGTTAAAAATTTTGAAAATACGTTGAACTCCACAGAAGCGCTTGCCCTAACTAACCGTTTTCTGTTCTTAATAGTGAATGTCAAATATCCCACCTCGTCAGGTTATATTGCTCAAAGCTGGAGAGCTCTTTCACAAGCGCGGATACGCTGCGGTAAGCATCGAAGATGTGATCGACGCTAGCGGTGTAGCGAAGTCGACCTTTCATCAAAACTACAGTTCTAAGTCAAAATTGGGGCAGGCGTGGTTGGAACGCTTATCCAAGCAGATGAAGCATGTAAACGAGGGTTTTTTGGAAAATCCAGGAGACCGCGACCGCCGCTTAAGAAAGTATTTTTTCTCGATACGTGGTTGGTTAGAAAACAGTGGCTTTCGCTCTTGTCAGTTCGCTAACACCGCCGCCTGCGTGATAGCTGAAGAAGATGAGGAGTTGTTTCATATTATTGACCAATATAAACGCGCACAGCGACAGTTTTTTATCGATTTGGTGGGCACTTTGGTCTCACAGGAAGACGCGCAGCGGATTGGAACTGCGGTTTTTTTACTGTTTTCGGGTGCGATGACTGAAGCGCAAAACCTTAAGGCTACGTGGCCGATGGATGATGCCCTGGCGATGGCTGAAAAGCTTTGCGGTGTGAACCGTGGGTAGTTTTTTGATGAGGATGTTTGAACTGTAGCTAAATTGGGAGGGCAGATCTCCCCAACTGCCGTTCGGGTAGAGTTATTTATTTTGGAGCTATCGGCGGCGACTGGTGAGAGTCGCCCTTCCAAAAGAAATGATCTTTATTAGGAGATATACCCTCCCCACTTCGGCTATTCTGTTTACCAGATCATTAACCAGTGTAGTAGTTGCTGAAAAATCTTTCGGCTGGCTTGACTCTGTTACCTCTAGGCGCAACCTCGCGTGCTTTTTCGTAAATTAACCAGAAAATACGCACAGATAATGATCACAGTTGGAGATAACTTCCCTCAATTTAAAGTAAAAGCCTGCAATGGTTTGACTAACGATGACCTCACAGAGTTCACCAATGATAGCTTCGGTGGCAAGTGGCAGGTGTTTTTCTTCTACCCGAAGGATTTCACATTTGTATGCCCTACTGAAATTGTTGAGTTCAGCAAGAATGTCGAAGAGTTCGAAGATCGCGATACTGTAGTAATTGGCGGTAGCGCAGACAATGAGTTCTGCCACCTAGCTTGGCGCAATGACCACGAAGACCTTCGTGAGCTAAAGCTTCCTCTGATTGCGGCACCAAAGCTTGCTCGTGAGCTCGGTATCTTAGACCCAGAAGAGAACGTTTGCCTACGGGCGACATTTATCGTGGATCCACACGGTGTCGTTCAATATGCATCTGCCAACAATCTCAGCGTCGGTCGTAATGTGGGTGAAATCATTCGGGTTCTCGATGCCATTCAGTCAGATGAGCTTTGCCCATGTAACTGGAAAAAGGGTGAAGCAACGCTCAAAGTTTAATCAATATGGAAAAGACCGCTGAACTACTTTCTCAGCTTCCTGAAGAAGCGAAGGATTTGCGTATTAACCTCAAGCGTGTGCTTGGTGGTGAATCGTTAAATGCAGAGCAAACTTGGGGCACAGCGCTCGCTGCGGCTTATTACATTCGTAAGCCAGAGTTGACTGCTGCCCTTTTAGCTGATGCACAAGCGGCAGGTATTTCTGCGGAGATTATCGCAGATGCGCGCGGTGCGGCTTCGATCATGGGTATGAACACGATTTATTATCGGTTTCGTCACTTGATGAATGCGGAAGCTTACAATCAACGCCCTGCTAATTTGCGTATGATGCGTATGCAGCAAGTCGCGACGTCGAAGGCGAATTTTGAGTTGTTTTCAATTGGACCTGCTGCCTTGGCTGGTTGTGAAATGTGCCTAAAAGCACACGAAGCTGCTGTGAAGAAGGATGGTTTGAGTGAGGATAATATTCACGACGCCGTGCGTATTTCAGCGATTTTGCACGGAGTGGCAGTCGCGCTTGAAATCGTATAAGCGATCTTTCCATTTATTCTTTCAAAGAGGCGCCGCGATGTGCGGAGCCTCTTTTTTTGTTTTGAAGGGTTGCGCTTTGTCGCAAGCGCAGAATCTTAAAAAGAGCCATTGGTCGCGTCCAGCTACGACACTGCGCAGCCTTCCAGAAAGTTAGCGACATTATCACTTATGTATGAACCGTTTACAGTCTTTGTGTATGGCACCTTAAAACCAGGTGGTCATTATTGGCCGCGGTTTTGCGAGGGCAAAGTAAGTGAAGTGCAGCCCGCTAAGATACGCGGTGAGCTTTACGATCTACATTTAGGTTATCCTGGACTGTTGTTGCGTGGTGACAGGTGGGTGCAGGGTTGTTTGCTGACCTTTGCGAGTCGCCAAGATCTTGAACAATTGGATTGGCTTGAGGGCTACGAGGCGAATCGACCGATGGAGCAAAACGAATACATTCGCTTGAAAGTGCCGTGTTACACGCCGGCTGGTGAATCACTCGGTGATTTCTGGGCCTATGAAATGACGGAAACTACCTTGAGGCAGCACAAAGGCACTTTAATCGAGAGTGGCGACTGGCCAGTATGATACGGGAGCGTCGGCCACCGTGCCGAGTATTGTGCGATCTGAAGGTTCAAAATAGGCGCTATGACTTTTGAGAAACGCTCTAAATCTCGGCGGCGTGTGCGGACACGGAGGTCCGCGCGCTCATGTAGCGAAGCGAAGTGGCTAACTACAAAATTCAGTGACTAATCTAATGATCCCTTAGTAGCCGTATTTTTAACGGCCGTTTTCTTGGCGGTCTTCTTCGCAGCTTTTTTGGCAGCCTTCTTTGCTGGCGTCTTTTTCGCCGCAGTTTTCTTTGCTGATTTCTTAGTCGCTGTCTTTTTAGCTACGACTTTCTTAGCTGCTTTTTTCTTTACTGGCTTAGACTCGGAAGGCTTTGGTGCAGCTGTATCAACCTGTGTCTCTTTAGGTGCTGGCTTTGATGTTTTTTCCGATTTTGGCTTCGAAGCTGTGCTTTCTTTGTGAGCAGGAGCTTGGACAGAGGTATTGCCTTTAGCCTGTTCTGGCTTGCGTCCACGGCGGCGGCGATTGTTTGGCTTCTTGCTGATAAATTGTTCTTGCTCAGTCGGACTTGCAATTGCTTTTGAGTCGCTCGTCTTCTGCGGATTTGGCTGACTCTGCTTATTTTGTGCTTCACTCTGCTGTGGAGCTTGAGACTCGTTTTCTTCACGATTGCGGTTGCGATTACGACCTCCACGGCGACGGCCTCGGCGACGCTTGGACGAGCCACTCTCTGCGTCTTGGTTTTGCGGTTTATTGTCGTGGTGCTTCTTCGGCGCTGGTTTCTCAGCCTTAGCTTCGTAGCGCTCGGGGTGCTCTTCAAAATCTTCAATCGCTGCGGCGATTTTCTCCTCCATTTCCTCATCGCTGTATGGAATGGTCCGACTGATACTCTCCGGCTGTTTGGTTGGAATCTTTGGCTGCTCTGGTGGGCAATACTCTGCTGGAGGGAGCACGATTGCGTTGTAAGGGTCTACGGGTAGTGGAGCTTCTGGAAGTGCTTTAGTGGCATCTTGGCTCAAGCGCGGATGCAAAGTTATTTCGTTGGGAACATTGGATTCGTTGGCGTTGAGCAAGTAATCAATGGTGCGGGCGACTTGTTCGAGATCGATTCGCGTTTGATTGAGTTGATCGTCGCTGATGGTCGCAGCAGGAAGTTCGGTGTTTTGACGTAGAATGAGGTTGGTCAGCTTGAGACCTGCATCCCGTGCTTGGTCAAAGAGAGCGGTGTTTATTTCGCGCAGTCCACCTTCGATGAGTGCATTGACTGCGCTGGGCGCATGACCGCTTTTGTTGGCTGGAATCACGTTGATTAGTTGCCCGCGATAGCGGAGCAAGTTCGGCAATGCCATGCGCGTGAGCATTACTGGGCCGAGCAAGCCAATCTTCAAGATTGCTTCTAAATTTCCGACGGGAAGGTTTTCAAAACTGCCTCCAGGTGTGACATCGATCGCATGGATCAAAATGTGTAGCGCGCCCTCTTTCTCGAGGATTTCGCTGGCAGTTTTTTGAACTGCGGTGAGGTCGCTGACGTCGATCGCGTGTGCGATAAAGTTACGATCTGCGTAAGTGACTTTCGAGAGGTTGTTGCCGATGCCATGCACACGGCAGCCCTGCTGAATCAAACCTTCAATGATCCGGAGACCGAGTGGTGTCTCGGCGCCAGTGACAATAGCAATGTCCATAGGATGTAAAAAATGTCTCGTTTCGCGGAGAACGCCCGGAATGGGGTTCGTCAAAGACGCGGTGAGTGTCCGGTAGTGTTCGGATGTAATGTTGTTGAGGTTCGCCTAGTGCAGCGCTTCTCAACACGTATTAGCAATGTTCAATGTTGCCATTGGCAAACGTATTTTGAGCAAATTAGTGCAAGAGTTTCACAAGCTCTTCCAAGCTATGCACAACGGGCGCTCCCGTTTTTGCCAGTCTGTCTGGGGTGTGATGCCCATGTGCCATTAAAATGCAGTGGGTGCCCATGGCTTCGGCGACTTCGAAATCGTGTAAGGTATCTCCGACGAGCACCACCTCTTGCGGCTCCCATTGGAGTTGTTGGATCCAACGCATTCCCTGCCCTACTTTTCCCTCTGCGTAGATATTGTCGGCACCCATGAGACCTGTGAAGTGAGAGCGTAAACCAAAATGTTCGATACCAAATTCGAGTGCTTCTTGCTTCGCGGCTGAGAGCACCGAATGCGTGTGTCCGCTGTTGCTCAGCTGGGCCAAGATTTCATTGGTCTGGGGGTGCAGTTTGGTCTCTTCGAGCCAACGAGCTTCGTAGTCGCCAATAAACTCATGACTCACTTTTTCAAAGCTATCAGTATCGGTATCGAAGCCTAAATAGTCGTAGAAGTGGATTACTGGAAAGCCGAAGTTTTGTCGGTAGGTGGCTTCAGTGATCGGCTCACGTCCGCGTTTAGCAAGTAGACCATTGAGCACTTCAACACACAACCAGGTGTCGTTGAGTAAGGTGCCGTTCCAGTCCCAGATGATGTGTTTGTAGGGGGTTGCCATCAATCAAGCAGGTCTGGTTTGCGTTGAAACAAGATCACCGGCACCTGCAACAGCGCGAGGAAGATGAGCGTGCCTTCAAAGCCAGGCACTCCGAGTTTTTCCCCGCGATCTGCTGCCGCCATGTAGGCAAACATCACGGTCGCGATCATGAGAAACACAAAAAGAAAGGAGAGAGCGATTAGCACTGCATAGACGCGTTTCCAATAAGCATCGGGCACTTTGGTGAACGGTGCGTTGAGCAGGAGCCCGTAAATAATAAAATAGCTGGTTTGGACGGCGGTGAAGGTTCCCATCGCTCCGACCAACAAGTTCTTAATCGCGAGACCTATGAGCAATATACCCAATAAATGACCCGCCCAACGAGCATAGCGTAGGCCGTCTGCGGTTTGTTGGTTGATTGGTGTGCTTGGATTGGGTTCGCTCATTTAAATAATCTGAGCAAATCAGAGCCTGCCTCCTGCTCGGCGTCAAGTAATGCGAGCTTTCTATCGGCTCCCCAGCGATAATTTCCCACAGCACCCGATGCTTGAAGCACACGATGGCAAGGAATCAATACTGTGATCGGATTCGCCCCGACCGCTGTGCCGACCGCTCGATTTGCTTTAGGTTTACCTATTTCCCCAGCGATATAGTTGTAGCTGACGGTTTTGCCAAAGGGTATTTCGAGCAGTGCCCTCCAAACGGACTGTTGAAAGGCAGTGCCTTGCAGATCCAACAGCTCGAAACGTTTGTCGGCTGAGAGCGACTCGAAATGACTCAGCCAATCTAGGAAGGCGTCTCTTATTATAGTCTCTCCTGTGATTTCATTATGCGTGGAATGATCAAAATAGAGATGCGAGAGACCCTTTTCAGAAAAATGCGCTTGAATCGGTCCCCATCGAGTCATGATTCGACAACCTACATCTATGTTCACTACTTGTTGCTTAGAAATAGTGAACAAATTATCATTTATACTTGCCATGTGGGGTCAATATTCCAATTTTGATCAAAAAGAAACGATTAACACCAACAATTAGACCTATGGCCGCTAAAGCACAAATTCAAAAGACTGCACGTAACCCTGAAGCTGATCGCAAGAACCTCGATCTCGCGATGTCTGGTATCAACAAGCAATTTGGCCCCGGTGCATTGATGCGTCTTGGTGAGGCAACCAAAATGGAGATCGATGTGATTTCTACCGGTTCTATCGCGATTGACTTAGCGTTAGGTGTCGGTGGATTACCTCGTGGTCGTATCTGCGAAATCTATGGTCCAGAAAGCTCAGGTAAGACGACTTTTTGCTTAAGTGTAATCGCTCAAGCACAGAAAGAAGGCGGCAACGCTGTTTTCATCGACGTAGAGCACGCGCTCGATCCAAGATATGCAAAAATAGTTGGTGTTGATCTAGATAACCTGATGGTTTCGCAACCAGAGAGTGGCGAAGACGCGCTGAATATCACTGAAACTTTGATTCGTTCAGGTGCAGTGGACATTATCGTAGTCGACTCAGTTGCGGCCCTTGTTTCAAAGAATGAGCTTGATGGGCAGATGGGTGATACAACCGTTGGTTTGCAAGCGCGTATGATGAGTCAAGCAATGCGTCGTTTGACCGCAGCTATTAGCAAATCGCAATGTGTGGTGCTGTTTACCAATCAAATTCGTGAAAAGATTGGGGTGATGTTCGGCAGTCCAGAAACGCAACCAGGTGGTCGTGCGCTGAAATTCTTTTCATCCGTTCGTATGGATATTCGCCGGATCGGACAAATTAAAGAATCTGCTGGTAAGGTGGTCGGTAATCGCACTCGCATCAAAATGGTGAAGAATAAGGTCGCTCCCCCATTCACAGAGACCGAGTTCGACATTATGTATAATGAAGGTATCTCACATTCTGGCTCCTTGGTGGACCTCGGTGTCGAGCATAAGATTCTAGAAAAGAAAGGCTCTTGGATCTCGTATAAGGGTGAGATGGTGGGTCAAGGTCGTGAGGCTGCAAAAACAGCCATTCAAGAAGATGCAAAATTAGCAAATGAGCTCACTCAGTTGATTTTAGAGAAAGTGCACCCTAAAGGTGGTGATTCGATCACTGGCACCAATGAAGTGGAAGAATAGTCGATAATTCACTAAATATAGCGGTTCTACAGCGAGATACCGCTGTAATCTAGCCTATAGATTTTCGTTGATTCGATTCTGAAGCTCTAAAAATCGCGCATTTATTTTGCTAGTCCTAGTCAATCAGTGACATGTGCACTTGACGCTGCGCCCGATTTAGCGAGTTTAGCGGACTCTCATTATGCCCGCTTCCGATACGATCGTCGCACTCTCAACGCCAGCTGGTGAATCTGCAATAGCAGTGATCCGCCTGAGCGGTCCTGCATGCCCTGAATTGGGCATGGCTGTGTTCGCGCGTGATTCTAAACTCAAGCCTCGTCACGCTCACTTTGGTAACTATATGGATATCAAAGGGAAGCATGTCGATGACTGTGTCATTACCTTCTTTGAACAGGGGAAATCGTTCACTGGTGAGGCCATGTTGGAGATCGCGCCGCATGGTAATCCCTTGATTGTGCAGATGATTATGGAGGACTTATTGGCTCGTGGATGCCGTCCTGCGGAGCCAGGTGAGTTTTCGCGCACTGCTTTCCTGAATGGAAAGATGGATTTAAGCCAAGCAGAGGCGGTTTCTGATTTGATCCGTGCACGCTCCGAGCGAAGTATCGAAGTGGCACAATGTCAGTTACATGGCTCGGTAGGTCGTAAAATGAGTGAGCTGACTGAGCGCTTACTCGCGGTCATGGCTCACTTAGAGGCTTATATTGATTTTCCAGAGGAGGATCTACCTGATGAGAATCAAGCAGGCCCCGCTCAAGACCTTCGTAATCTAATCAATGACATTGACGAATTGATAGAGACTCAGCACTACTCTGCCCTACTTCACGAGGGCATAAAGACACTCATTGTAGGCGAACCAAACGTAGGTAAGAGTAGCTTGATAAATGCACTTACTGGCGCTGAAAGGTCGATAGTTAGTGACATTCCAGGCACAACGCGTGATTATGTTTCGGCATTTCTAATGGTCGGTCCATGGCGTATCGAAATTTTGGATACAGCTGGATTACATGAGGCAGGCGACGCGATTGAGCAGCTCGGTATTGACCACACCATCCAACAATCGGAGACCGCAGACTTCTTTTTACTCATGCTAGATGCTGCCGGTCAGTCCCCTACCCTGCCAGATGCATTGCTATCTCGGATGAATGCCGCGAATACAATTGTTATTGAAAACAAGACAGATTTACCAGGCGCAGCTGACCATGTTGAATTCTTGAGTGAGTTTCAGCATGCACGTTTATCTTTATTGGAGCGTAAAGGGCTTAGTGAACTGCGTTCGATGTGGCAGAAGTCCATTGAAGCTGGTTTAAAGCTGCCAAATGCAGACGGCGTCATTGTGAATGCACGCCACGCTAGTTCTTTGGGCGCTGCACGAGATGCGCTAGAGCTCGCATCTGATAAACTCAGTGACTTGGAGCTTACTGAGCTCGTCGCTGCTGATTTACGGGATGCGGTTGAGTTTATTGGGCAAGTCGTGGGTAAGGTTGATAATGAGCGTATGCTTGATAGCCTATTTAAACAATTTTGTATTGGGAAATGAGTGGTGGACTTAAATTCGGGCCTAATCAGCCATATGACGTCATTATTTGTGGTGCAGGTCACGCGGGATGTGAAGCCGCGCTAGCGGCATCGCGATTGGGTGCGGACACGCTCATGCTGACTGGAAATTTAGACACAATTGCCCAAATGAGCTGCAATCCTGCAATTGGTGGGCAGGCCAAGGGCCACATGGTGCGTGAGATCGATGCACTAGGTGGTGAAATGGCGATCAACACGGACACGACTGCGATACAGTTTCGTTTGTTAAACGCTTCCAAGGGGCCTGCAGTGCAAGCGCCACGGGCGCAGTGTGATAAGAAGGCTTATCAGTATCGCATGAAACACGTGATAGAGCTGCAGCAGAATTTAGATCTGTTTCAAGCGATGGTGCAGGGCTTAATCTTCGATGGAGATAAAGTCGTCGGTGTGCGCACTAACTTGGATGTCGATTTTTATGCCAAGACCGTGGTGGTCACTACGGGAACCTTTCTCCGAGGCTTAATGCATGTCGGCAAGAATACGAACGAGGGGGGCCGTATGGGAGATTTTTCAGCGAAGGGGCTCTCTGGTTCATTCTTGGAGGCTGGCATCGAGCTGGAGCGTCTCAAGACGGGCACGCCCGCGCGTATTCTCGGTAGTAGCATCGATTTTACAGGCTTAGAGGAGCAACTTGGAGATGCCGAACCCACTTTGTTTGCATTCTACGATACCCGTGGCGAAGAAGATTTGTTCCACGTGGAACATTTCGGTCAAGAGAAGCTGGGTTGGTTGCCTGGTGATAAACAAGTCTCTTGTTGGATGACCTATACCGGAGAGAAGACGCGACAGGTAGTGAAGGATAATTTACACCTGTCTGCGATGTATTCTGGTCAGATCGAAGGCACGGGTCCACGCTATTGCCCGAGTATCGAAGATAAGTTTGTTCGTTTCGAGGATAAGGACCGTCACATGTTATTCCTAGAGCCTGAAGGGCGAAATACAAATGAGTGGTATATCAACGGTCTTTCAACTAGTTTACCCTTCGAGGTTCAGCTCGATATGCTACGCAGTATTGATGGTTTAGAGAGTGTCCACATGTTGCGACCTGCGTATGCAGTGGAGTATGATTTTGCGCCCCCTACGCAGCTCTTTCCGACGCTAGAATCTAAGAAGGTGGAGAACCTCTTTTTCGCAGGGCAGATCAATGGCACCTCAGGTTATGAGGAAGCTGCGGGTCAAGGTTTGGTTGCTGGTGTCAATGCCGTTCAGAAGCTTAGGGGAGGGGAGCCATTGGTGTTGAAACGTCATGAGGCGTATCTCGGTGTCTTGATTGATGACCTCGTGACTAAGGGCACTCAAGAGCCCTATCGTATGTTCTCAAGTCGTGCAGAGCATCGTTTATTATTTAACCATCCTAGCGCTGAATTGCGACTTTTAGAACACTCCAAGGATTTGCAACTAATTGATAGTGATAGGCTTAAGAGGATTGAAATGAAATCACTTGCGATTTCTGAATGGGTTGAGCGCTTGGAAGTTGAGCGCGTTAAGGGGGAGCCCTACGCACTGCATTTACGGCGCTCTCGTTCTCAAGAGGACTTTCCTGAGGAGCTTAAAGCGGCACCGCGTGAGGTGCGTGAGGAAGTTCACTACCGTGTGGTCTTTAAGGGTTACTTAGAGCGTGAGAAGAAGCAGATAGAGAAAATGCGTCATATCGATCATATTCGATTGGCTGAAGGTTTTGATTATACCCAGGTCAAGGGATTGCGCAGTGAGAGTGCAGAAAAGCTTAAAAAGATCGCTCCGCGAACATTGGGACAAGCGAGTCGAATCAGCGGGGTGAATCCTGCCGATATCAGCATTTTGATGGTGCATCTGGAAGCTGCGAGTCGAAAGCGTAAGTCACAATGATAGGACAGTCATTGTGAGGTGATTTGACTGTTTGGAGCAGCAAGGTTACGTCATTGTGCCATTTATGTGAAATAGGTCGTGAGCTGCATCGTATCGGTCTTTAATTATTGACGAACCCGCTTAATTACAGGGTTCTTCGTAACCACATTCAATTGAGTTTGTCGCTATTTTACTTTGGAACTTGATTGAGCACCCATGTATACTGGATTTCGAATATGAGCACTCATAAAGTTCAACGTATCTTAGTTCTTGATGATGAACCTGATGTAACCGAGCTACTTCAATATAAATTGGAGCAGGCAGGATATCGAGTAGATGTGTTGAATGACCCCTTGTCCTTCATCGCTCGCGTGCGTGAGTTCGAGCCTGACCTCATGATTCTCGATATTATGATGCCAGAACTGAATGGCCTTCAACTATGTCGGATCGCACGTGCAGATTCTGCAATGAAGCATATACCAATCATCTTTTTGACTGCTAAGGGTGAAGCAGAAGACCGAGTTGCTGGACTGGAAACGGGCGCGGATGACTATATACCTAAGCCTTTCAATACCAAAGAGTTATTGCTCAGGGTTGCAAATGTCTTAACGCGCAGCGTTAAGACTGAAGAACCTGTTGGGCTCAAGCGCATACAAATTGCAGGTGTCTTAATTGACGAAGAGCTCCATCAGGTGCGCGTCGACGATGTAGAGGTTGTATTAACTGCAACGGAGTTTCGTCTGCTCAAATTGCTTATGGAGCGCAAAGGCAGAGTGCAATCACGTGAGCATTTACTGGTAAATGTCTGGAATTACGACACTGATATTGAAACGCGAACGGTGGACACTCACGTGCGGCGTGTTCGAGAAAAGTTAGGTCCATATGCACATTTGATTGAGACTAAACGCGGTGTAGGTTATCGTGCAGTCGATATCTAATGCTTTCACTGACTTGTATCTTTTTCTTTATAACCACTCTCTGGTTATTGCTGCATATACGACGCACTCGTCAACTTTTAGCAGAGCTAGAGGATTCGGTGCATGCTCAGCGTCGACTCTTGCCTGAAGCCTCTAATGCGACGATCGAGCTCCATGGCTTGAAAGGCCTGATTCGTGAGACCAATGACTTTATTGATCGTCACAAGCTGTATGCAACTGAGAATACCGGCTACTCAAAGCAAATTGAAGCGATGCTGCGAGCGGTTCAGGAGGTGGTCGTTATTTTTGATGGTGACCGTGTGATTGAATTTGCCAATACAGCGGCGGAGCAACTGTTTAATAGTGCTCGAACGATGAAGGGACTTCGGGTAGATGCCGCAATGCGCTCGTTGGAGTTACTGGAATTTTTAGAAAATAAGGACACAGATTCGACGAATGGTAATCAGCAAATTAGCATCGAGCGTGAGGGGTCAGTATTGTGGTTTGAGGCTTCATGCACGCAGGTGCGTGGTATCGCAGAGCCAAAATTGATGTCTTCCCTAATGGTTTTACATGACATTACTCGTTTAAAGTCTTTAGAGGTCATGCGTCGCGAATTTGTTGCGAATGTTTCGCATGAGTTACGGACGCCACTAACGATCATTAAGGGGTTTGCAGAAACCCTTGTGGACGATTACGAAGTGTTGCCTATAGAAATGCGTGCGCGTTATTTGGCTAAGATCCTGAAGAACGCAGAGCGCTTGAATGTGCTGGTTGAAGATTTGCTGACCATATCACGTCTGGAATCGAAAAGAGATCAATTTGAGCCCAAGCTCCAAGGCTTGTTGCCAGTCTTTGAAGATGTGGCTGAGGACTATTTGCCCAAATTAGAGAAGCACCAATCAATCGTTATCGATATTGATCCAGAGGTGCCTGAATTCGAATTCGATCGTTTTCGAATCAACCAAGTTTTAGACAACCTTGTTGTGAATGCATTACGCTACGCTTCGAAGTTTAATCAAATTACCATAAGTGCGCGGTTAAACACGGTGGCGAATACGGTAATTTGTTCGGTCAAGGACGATGGGGTAGGCATCCCTGAGGAGGATTTATCGCACATTTTTGAGCGCTTTTACCGCGTGGATAAGGGGCGCTCGGTCAAGCGTGGTGGCACCGGGTTAGGTCTCAGTATCGTGAAGCACATTGTCCAACTACACGGTGGGACCGTCTATGCAGAAAGCTGCGAAGGCGAGTGGACCGAAGTGAGTTTTTGCCTGCCTCTTGAGACATGCCCAGAAGGCAGTTAAAGTGGCTAGTTAGCCGGAGCGTCGGGTGTATTCCGTTTTATACCATATTTTTGCACGACTGCCGCTGCTTGTGCATCATTATCGGCCAGCATGAGTAAATCACTTAAAAAGCTTTCTAATTGTTGTGAAGTTTTAGCCTGGTTCGTGGTGGCTTGCTCTATGATTACTGCACGCTGCTCTTTTGCAGACTCTAGAACTGCGTGAACGTCTCGGCTAATGGATAGCTGCCAGGCTAGTAAGATGATGACCGCACTGCTGAGCAGTAGTTGCCCCAAAGTATTGCAACAGTTAGAGGAGTTACAGGAAGTATTTTGAGACATCGTTTATCGAGACTGTGGTTGATTGTTTAAAGTTACCTGGAAGCCATGCTTTGCGAGTAAGTCGCGCAGGTTCTCGTTGGCGATAGAGAGTTGAGCGAGGTCTCGAATAATATTGGCCGCAACTTGTCCAGTTACTTGCTGGGTTTGCTGTCCACTGCGTATCTCTAAGACTTGTTGCTGAGATTCGCTCTGTAGCGCTTTATTCGCGTTGTTTTGCAGTATTAGCATGACGACCAATGCGACGGCGGTGATTCCAAGGAGTGCATTCAATTTCGTGAGGTATTGCATACACATCACTGATGTGGATATCTCTATGTCTGTCCAGAGGGAAATATCTAGAGGTGTTTTAAGCGCTTTACCGTATTCTAACTAAACAAATTACGTAAAGTTTCTGGGCATATCTCGTTGACAGCCATAGGACAGTTATTTGTTAATAAGTCTAATTGTTAATAACCATGTCACTTATTCACTTATTCCCACTGGGTGAACTGTGTCCCTAACTGTCATAATAGTTTATTTTACTATGCTCTCACTAATACGTCTCGGTCGCCCATCTAAACTTAACAAGCTAATCGCCGGAACCACCGCCTTCCTAATGGTCGGCATGCACCCAAGCGCTTTAATCGTAGCGGCTTCAGCGTCGGTCCCTTCGGGAGAGCAAGTCATCTCCGGTGATGTCAATTTCAACCGCGACGGCAATGTCTTGACCATCACGCAAGGGAGCCAGACTGCGATTATTAATTGGGACGACTTTTCGATCAGTCAGGGAGCGCTCACTCAATTCATCCAGACGGGATCAAACGCAGCAGCTTTGAATCGAGTCGTGACGCTAACACCATCCTTGATTGACGGCACGCTCTCTGCGAACGGACAAATTTTCTTGATTAATCCAAATGGCATCACAGTGGGAGCAAATGGTGTCATCGATACAGCGGCATTTATAGGGGCAACACTTGACGTATCCAATGAAGACTTCTTGAATGGCGGCGACCTTTCATTTCTTGGAGAGTCGAATGCAGCAATTACCAACCTCGGTTCCATCTCTGGAGATGCCGGGGTTTTTCTTTTTGCCCAGCAAGTGGACAATCAAGGTAGTGTCGTCTCTGCTGACGAAGTGGGCCTCGCAAGTGGCACACAGATTTTATTACAGCCAGCGGGTGAAGATAGCCGTGTGAGTGTTTTGGTCGGTTCGACTTCGGATACACAGCTGGACGGCGAAGCCATTCGCAATTCAGGTGAGGTGCAAGCAGCAATGGTCACTCTAAATGCAACGGGTTCTGCATATTCCACCGCCGTGAACAACACTGGCGTGATCCGCGCGCAAAATTTTGACACCTCAGGCGGCCGTGTTCGTCTGACTGGAACTGGCGGCGATATCTATAATAGTGGCACAATCGATGCGACAGGTTCAACAGGCGGTGAGATTGAGGTCACTGCGGATGATGTTTACCTCACTGACAACGCACTTGTGGATGCATCGGGTGACTTTGGCGGTGGTTCGATCAAGATCGGTGGTGGCCAGCAAGGTTTGGATGCGACGATCAATAATGCAGACAATTTGACTATCGGTGAAAACGCCACGCTTTCTGCGGATGCACTCATTAGTGGAAGCGGCGGCACGATCATCACCTATGCAGGTCAGCAAGCAGTAATTCTTGGCACTCTCACAGCTTTAGGAGCTGGCGACGGTTCTGGCGGGTTTGTTGAAACCTCAGGAGCGGAGTATCTTGTGCTTGCTAAAATCCCCGAACTGAACGCAGGAGGAGAATGGCTTATCGACCCAAATGATATTGAGATTATCGCAGGTAACGGCGCTTTTGTAGGCAGTCAGGTCGGAGTCGGATTTTTAAATGCGATTCTTACTGGGGGAATCACTTTGACCTTACTCGCGAATGGCATAGGCCCAGATCTTGGCGACATTACCTTATCAACGGATTGGGACTTTGACGGCACTGGTGACAATTCTCTAGTTTTCGACGCAGGTAATGACATTTTTATAAATGGACAATTTCTAGATAGCGCGGCAGGCGGCGACACTCTTGATCTCACATTGAATGCGCCAGGCAGTGTATTTCTAAATGATTCGGCCAATTTAGCAGGTGGTGATTTTATCGCCAATGCAGACGGCTTAATCAGTCAGTCTGCTGGCACGATCACTGCCAATTCAGTTTCTCTTAATGCATCCACTGGTATCGGAGCTTTGGGTTCATCGATTGCGGTAAGCACAGGAACGATTGACGCTGACAATGTTACCTCTGGTGGAATTTTTATAGAGAATACAAGCGGTGTAGATTTGGTGATTGGCGCTTCTGACATCACGAGCGTGAATGGTGACATCGAGTTGGTCAGCAATGGCTCGATTCTTTCGAATGCTGGAACTGGTCAAATTATTACGACGACGTCAGGTGATGTCAGCGTAACTGCAAATGGTGTGACTTCTGACGTTCAGGCTGCTGGAGGCTTTTTGTTTATCGATTCAATTGGTAGTGTCAGCTTAACGGCTGGCCGAGATATCCTTCTAGGAACGAGCGGTTCTTGGGGAGATATTGACAGTGGAGGAAACCTAACTCTCGATGCGGGGCGTAATATTACAATCGATAATGTAACGTGGGTCGATGTGGAAGCTGCAGGTGATCTAGAAATCACTGCTGTTGGCACTTTCGATTTAAACAGTGGTCGCTTACAAAATAATTTTGGTGATATTAGTGTCACAGCAAACACCGTGACTCAGTCTGCTAACATCACTGCTTCAGGTGATGTTAGGCTCGACTCTGCGAGTGCGATTACAATGTCAAGCAGTGCTCAAACTAGTGGTGGCGATATTCGTTACGATGCTACGACGAATGTAGCATTGGGCGTATTGTCCGCGAGTGATGCGGTCAGTGTCGTTGCAGGTGGGGACATTACGGATGCTACTGGAGGCTCAAGCGCGAACATTATTGGAGCACGTGCACGTTTAGAGGCGGGAGGTTCCATCGGGACCGCTGTTGCCTCAGAAGCAGTGGGTATCTCAGTTGCAAATGTAGAAGCAATTGCGGATACGAATGTGTATCTTGAAAGCAGCCAGGCGGTTACCATTGGTGGTGTGGGCGATATAAGCGTTGGTGTTGACGTAGTTCCCGATCCAAATCTCACCGGCATTGAAGCCACGAATGGAGTTATCGACATTCAGAGCGCTGGCGCACTCACTGTTGAAGAAGCGTTGCTAGCTGGCACGGACGTGAGCTTGGCTACATCGACAGGATCAATTAGTATCAATGCAGATGTCGATTCCTCAAACACGATTTTAATCGATTCTGCTGCTGGCATCGCTCAAAGTTCAGGCACGCTTACGGCTCAAGACTTGGGTGTTCTTGCGGATGGCGCAGTTTCAGGCCTAGTGACCGAAGTTAGCAATCTCGCGGTTCAAAAAACTGGCGCTGGTTCATTTGAGTTAACCAACACGGGGACGCTTACGATTGCAGATCTGAGTGCACTTGAGGGCTCGCTCGCGACGACCTCTATTACTGGCGATACGGATAGCACAATCACTGCGGGTAGCCCGATTACCTTTGCAGTCAACACCACGACGAATACTGGCTCCGGCAATACATTCACTTATACCAGTAGTGACGACGGTGCTGCGGGTGCAGATGACATCACTATTAATAGTGGTGTGACCGTTTCTGAAACGACTGGCTCTCTGGCAATGCTTTCTGGAGATAGTGTGGTAGTGGACGGTGATATCTCTGCGGCAGAGGATATTACGCTACAAGCGGGCGTAGCTGACACTGATAGTGATGGCTCAATCACTCAAGATGCAGCTTCCAGCATTGCGGCGACAACTGGCACTGTGACACTGACTACTGACACTGGCGTTATCGATCTTGCTGGCTCAATTGACTCCGCGAATGCAACGGCAGGTGCGATTGCAATTACCAACACAGGTGCGGGTAACACCATTACACTGGGCACGATCAATCAAACGAATGCTGCAGGGGGCGTGACTGTGACATCAGAGGATGCAATCAATCAAACTGCTGGAACCTCAATTACTTCTGCGGGTTCTTTTAGTGCTGCGACCACGCTTGCAGCGACAGGCGATGTGACCATTGCCGATTCTGATGGTAACGTTAATTTCCAGAACGATCCAGCCTTGTTACCAGGAGGCACATTGGTCGGTGGTGATCTTGATATCAACACAGGTGCTGCTGGTGCAGTGACTGATTCTGCAGACGCAGACGATGCAAATGGAGTGGCTGTAGCAGGACTGCTTACAGTGACCGGCGGTTCAACTGTGACTCTAGACGATCCAAATAACAGTGTAACTGTTGTTGGTTCTGGAGGAAGTGGCGATGTCACGATTTCACGCGCAGGCGTAGTCGATCTGGGCACGACAGTCAACGCAGCGACAGTGACTGGTATCACTGGTGACCTTGTTGTTGAATCTAAGGACGATGGTGTCGCCTTCACTGCGATTCAAAATGGTGCAGCCATTACCCTGAACGAAGCGGGTAACAACTTTAACAATGTCGCCTTCAGCACGGATGTCGCCGCTGGCAGCACTTTTGTAAGTAATGCTGAAACCGGTATCACACAATCGGTCGCGGTGACTTTTGCGACACCGGCTACGAGCAGCGCTACGTTTATCACAGAAGCATCAACAGGTAACAATCTCGGTGTGACTCGCGGTAGCATACTTATTAACAACGCAGCCAATGACCTCGCGGGAACAATCGATTTTGATGTTCAAGAAACCAGCGCATTGGCACTTGGTGACGTTTCTATCGCGCACGGGGGTGCAGCCGACATCGATTTCGCTACAAGCACGTTGCTTCGTAATTTAACTATTCAAACGACCACATCAGGAGTGACTCAATCTGGTGTAATCACTGCGAGTGGCACATCCAATCTACTGACTGCTTCGGTTGCTGGTAGTTTGGATCTAGGCTCTCAGATCAATTCATTCAGCAATGCGACTGGCGCCTTAGGCAATGTGACTGTGGGTGGCGATTTTGCTTTCCAAAATGATGCGAACCTTGGTCAATCCTTCGCAACATTGATTTCTGCAGCTTCTGGCATTGTAGATTTGAGCACTACAGCTGGAAATATCACACAAGGCTTTGGCGCAGGAATTTTAGCAGATAGCCTAGTTGTTCGAACTCCCGGTTCGGTAATTTTGAGTAATTCTGGTCTTAATAATGTGACTACCTTCGCTGGACTGACTACAGGTGCGGTTGACTTTGAAGAAGTCGACGGCTTTACAGTCGGCTCAGTCACTGCACTCGATACAACAGTAGTAGATGGCATCACCACTACGGATGCGAATGTTACACTCACTACATTTGGTGGAATCACACTCGCTGAAGATATAACGCCAGGCACCGCAAATGTCGTTATCGATGCACAGAGTGCGATCGCTCAGACTGGTGGCGCTATTATCATGGACTCCGGCAGTCTTAAGTTGAGTGGCCTTTCGATTGGTGCTGTGGGCACACCTCTACTCACACAAGGTTCTTACACAATACAAAGCCAAGCATTTGGTGGTGATCTGGTCATACAAAATGATGTCTCAGGTGACGTGACTGTTGGCACGATCCCTGGTATTCCAGTCGTTATCGGAGGCGGTCTTGTTTCTTCTGGTGGTGTAGTCAGCTTAACCAACACAGTTGGTGATATTTCTTTGAATCGCGCGGTGAGTGCCATTAATGGTGTAACACTCAATGCCTCTGGTGGTGCAATGAGCAATTCAGCAGGACAGACAGTGAACAGCGCAGCGGGCACGATTGATATCGATGCGCTTACTACAGTTACTTTAAGTGGAGCAGTCGGCGATACTGGTGGCTCAGTCATTGATATCAATGCGGGCACAGACCTAGCGATCAACCCAGGTGCAAATATCGGCACCGCCTCGGCGACTGACATTACTCTAACATCTGGCGGCACGATGGCATTGGGCGCAAATGTGGGTGCGAATGGCACCACCACGAACGCGACCATTAATAATACGGGCACATTGACTCGCACTATAGGCACAGTCTCGGCGACCAACGTGATCTTACAAGGCAATGGTGGGGTCGGCGGCGCAGCTGCTACGAATGAGCTTACTACCAATGCCTCAACAATTGATTTTCAAAAGGCGGCGACGACCGATCTAGTTCGCATACAAAACAACAGTGGTGCTGCGATTGAAATTGCTGGCACCATTGGTGGCGACTTTGTGATGGAAACCAATGGTGGTTCTGATGTGACAATCGGTGCTGCAGACCTTAACTTGAGCAACACGCTTGGTGGCAGTGTTGCAGAAATTCGTTCCGGTAGCTCGATCTTGAAGGGAGCTCCTGGCAATCAAATCATCGTAGGTGGCACGGATGGCACTTTAATCCTTCGCACAAACAGCGGATCTGTTGGCACACTCGTTGGCCACGCTCAAGGGGATGTATCTACTGGCGCACTTGAAATTGATCTAGATGGCACACTTGTTGGTAATGCAAATGGCGGTGGATTCTATGTGCAAAACGTGAGCACGGGGCTATTAAATGTGAATTCGGGCACCAGCGTATTGGGTGCAACTAATGGCGTAAATGCTTCCAATGGTGTAGAGATCAATACTGATGGTGCGTTGGATGTGAATCAAGCTGTTGGCGCAACCGCCGGCTTTGTTCAACTTGTAGGTAATTACATCAATGGTCCAGTGACCATTGACGCAGTTGTCTCTAGCGGTGCAGGTGCAGGTGGCGATTTCATCATTGTAGGTAGCCCAACAATTAATGTCGCTCCGACGGTCGGCATCGCGGATGTTTATATTTCAGATCAAAACCCAACGACTTCCATCTTGGGCGATCTCACTGTAAATAGTAACCTCGTTTTGAGCGCACTTGAAGATATTGTCATCGGTGCGACATTGACGGTGAACGGCGGGGGGGATCTTACCTTGAACGCAGATACCGACGTGAACGGCAACGGCGGTATTGTCTGGATTTCAACGAGTGCTCTGAATGATGGTGAAGTCATTCTCAACGGTGGTGGCAATCTGGACATGACGTATTCAGAGCTCACAGGGGATTACCAAAATGGTGCTGCGATCGAAGGGTTGACGATTACATCAGGCACCACAGCTGGTAGTAACTCAGGTAATTCAGTAGTCTTTGATAGTGATTCTGGAAATCCAGAAATCGTCTTAAACAATGGCGGCACCATTACGCTCACACCGCGCGATAATCTTGGCTTTAATGTGATTCAAGAAGGTGGTGACCGTAGCATCCAAGGCCCAACCAGCACGCTCGTATTCAATGGCGATACCATTGGCGGCTCCAGTGATGGCGATATTGGTGAACTTGCGAATCCTTTACGCACACAGGTTGCTAACCTCGAAATCACTCGCCCATTGGATGATGGTTTTATCCGCGAGCAAGATGGCATCAACTTTAGTGCTGCCTCTACGATTGATAATCTAGTCCTCGAAGCTGCAACGGCGGTCGACGGCACGATTGGTGGTAATGGCAACATCACACAAGGTGCTGGTGCAACGCTGACCGCGAATACCTTAACGATCTCCAGTTTAAATGGAAGCGTGCTACTCGACGAGACCAACTCAGTCGCACAGATTGATAATGGCTTTGCCACCAATGCGTTCACTTATAGTGGTGGCGTTAATTTAATCGTTGCGGGTCCTATCACCTCCTCGGTCGGCGGCACAACCATTGATGTCGGTGGATTGGATATCGATCAGCTCGAAGATGCCACGATTATCGGAAACACTGTTGAGTTGACCTTTGGTAACATGGTCATGCGCGACGCGATCGGCAATAACTCTACACTGAGTGTCACCATTAACAATCAAGGTAACTTGACTCGTCCAACTAGTGACACAGATGCAATCATCACTGCGAGCGTGCTGAACATCAATGACCAGCTTGTGGGCGGTGGTAACATCGGCACTGGCGCACTTGGGGAAGATATTCTTACGAACATCGCTATATTGAATTTCAACAAACAGAACAGTGTTTCTGACATGTTCCTACGCGAGAACGACAGTGTATCCATCGGTCAGACGGTCGCAGATACTCAAGGTGACCTCACTTTAATCACGAACAACCCTGGCGATATCACACAAAGTGGCATCATCACGGTTGATGGCACTGCCTCCTTTATTACTAACGAAGGTAACATCCTTTTGGATACATTCAGCAGTAATGCCATTAGCGCGTTTGGAATTGTTACCGCAAGCCAAGGTAGCTTCGCATATGATGGCACAAACGGTATACTTGCAGATGGTGAAATTAATTTCAACGATCTCGTGACTACAAGTGGGGGCGAGCTACTCGGCACCAGCACTGTAGACATCACATTCGGCGGCGCCAATGATCTCGTTTTCGCTGCCACTGGCGACATCGTCTCAACGGGCGATGTGTTGATCACACGTTCTGCGCTCGGCCTCGGTCAAGTGTTCACAGCAGGCGATATCACTACGACTGGTGATAATATCACCTTCACATCTGCGGATAATATTTTGAATGTTCAGCTTACTGGCGACGTTGTTCATGGCACAGGCACTGGCGTTGGGGGCAACATTCTTTATGATGCGACTGTAGATAGTGCCGTAGGTCCATTTGATCTAACTGACAATGCAGGCACAGGTGATGTAACCTTCCTTTACACTGTCGGTGCAGGTGCGAATCCTCTGGATCGCCTAGAGGTCAACACCTCGGGCACTACGACTTTCACAGATGATGTGGACGCAACTGAAGTCCTTACTGACTGGGATCCTGCTCAACGAGGTGGCGACACGATCATTAATGGTGGTGCGCTGGCTGTAGATACAACGGGTGTCCAGATTTATAATGACAACGTCTTACTCACTAATGCCAATGCGGGAACCACTACCCTAAATGGCGGTGGAGTAGAATTCAACGGTGGCCTTGAGTCACAAGTGCTCGCGAATCCTGTGAATCTAGTGATTACAGATTCCGCGACCACTCGTTTCAACACCTCTGTGGGCACAACGAATCCATTGCAAACGCTCACAGTTACATCCGATGCCATCGTCATCAATGGTGACGCTACGGCCGCATCGAATAACACACTTACACAAGATGTGACTGGAATCACGATTCAGACTTACGGCACACAAACTTATAACGCTGCAAATGGTATATTTGTTGGAGGGGGTAGCACTGGAACCACTCCAAACACATTAACAACACATGTGGCTGTCGATGACACAACTGCGGGTGACATCATTTTCAATGGCGATCTCAACGGTCTCTCTGCCGGTATCAATGATCTCGTCCTCACTGCTGGTGACACCAGCAATGTCGCAGTCACTGGAGACATCGAATTCAATGGTAGTGCAGGCACAACGACTGAGATGGGTGACATTGTCATCACTGCAGCGAACAATGTCGATATCACTGGCGGCAATGCGATCTTGTCTACGACCTTCCTGCAAGAGCAAGGTTTTGGCACAACAACGGTTAGCGGCCCAATCACTACTAGCAGTGACCAAACACCCGTTTACGCGACACAGCCTCCGATCCTTGCGGGTGGTGGTATTCAAATCAACGCGAACAACATCATCGTGAATGCCGATCTTACTGCAGGGGGTGAAGGCCGTATCAATCTGAACTCGGGTGAAGATATCTTGATCAGTGAAGCAACCGTAGCCACTACAGCAGCATCCAACACAGATCCAACGGTCAATAATCGAATCGATTTGACTGCAGGCGATGACATCGTAATTGGCGATGCAGCTGCGACTGCCGATACTTTTGTGACCACGGTCAATGGTAACATCACTTTGACATCTGGAAACAGCGCTGCTTTGGATAATGCAGATGGCATTCTCATTCAAGGCTCGGACGCAGCCGATGCCGATGCGATCATCACCGCGGGTGGCGTAGACAATGGCGATATCGCGATTACAGGTCTTGGCACCTCATCAGTGAACATCCTAGGCGGTGATAATGACGGTTCAATCGCGGGTGCTTTCTCTGAAGACGATACCACGATTACGATCAATAACGGTGATCTTGTCGCAAATGCAGGTGCGGGTAACAATGCAGCCGCAGGTGCAATTAGTGGCGGCTCTCAAACTGTGAACATCACTGAAGGTGACTTCATCGTGAATGGTTCGGACACAGGCATCTTAGGAATCGCAGGATTTGCTGCAACTGAAACCCAAGACATCACACTCACTGATGGTGATATGACACTTTCGGGTGGCGACGCAGATGCCGCCGTCGCAATTGTTGCTGCTGGTAGCACTCAAAATGTAACGCTCCTTGATGGCGATCTTACAGTCACTGGCGGCGCAGGTGCGAACTCACTTGCAGGTATGTTACTCGCGGGCGATGCAGATCAAACAGTAACCGTTTCTCTCGGCGATGCTACGCTCCAAGGTGGCACAGGTGCGAATGCGTCTGCAGGCATACAACTCGACGGCAATGGCCTCCAAACAGTCACTATTGGTAACGATACAGATGATACATTCGGTAATCTGTCTATTACAGGGGGCGTGGGTGACTTTGCTTTTGCAGGTATAGAGAATACTGGCACAGGTAACCAAGTAGTAAATGTGGATAATAACCTCACACTATTGGGTGGCACTGGCCTAGAAGCCAACGCAGCAATTCACCAGTCGGATACCGGTAATCAATTTGTTACACTGGGTGGTGCTACGAATAATGGCGGCAATGGCGACCTCAACATCACAGGTGGTGACGGCGAAGATGCAGACGCTTATATTCTCGCGAACGGCGCACTGATCCAGAATGTGACTGTTCAAGCTGGTGACATCACACTCCAAGGAAACTTGGATACAGTGAACAACAATTCAGATGCATACATCCAAGCATTCTCTTCTGACACGACACAAACAATCGCAGTTTCCGGTGGTAGTGATATTACGCTCATTGGCGGTAATGGCGACAACGAGCGCGCGCAAATCCTTTCAGGCAATGACCAATTCATCTCAGCGACCGGCGTCATCTCACTCACAGGCGGTGGTGCAGCTGGCAATGGCTCATATGCTGAAATCCGTGCAGACGGTATCCAAGACATCTTAGCGGGTGATACCAACAACACTGGCACAGCACTCAATGTCCAAGGTGGTAGCTCAACGGGTAACAATGACTACGCGTTAATCATTGGTGGCACAGATGGCACATCCACTCAGACTATCACTACGACTCAGGGCGACATCATTCTTGCGGGCAATGCTGGTAACAGCAGCGCGGCAGTCGATGGCACATCAACTGAGTTCGGTGCGGCGATCGTAAACAACGGTCTTGCGCAGACAATCACGCTCAATGGAGATGGAGACCTTAGCTTAACTGGTGGCACTGAAGCAGACACCGCAGCAGCAATTCAAATGACCAACATTGCAGGAGCCCAAGCAATCACAGTTGGCTCAACTGCTGGAAACCTGACACTGAATGGTGGCACGGGCGAAGACGCATATGCGCTCATCCGCTCACAAGGCACTGGTGCGACTTCTCAATCCATCCAAGTTCAAGACAGCATTGCACTCAATGGAAACGCTGCGACCTCCAGTGTGACTGTTAATGGTCAAAACATCGGTGCGGCCATCGTATCTGATGGCACACAAGACATCGACACACTCACAGCAGGTAGTATTTCGCTAACTGGCGGCACTGTTGATAACAGCGCGGCATTGATCACAACCACAACTACTGGCGGTGCTCAAACAGTTACAGTTAATGGTGCAGGTGATCTCAACATTACTGGTGGCGTGGGCAACAATTCCTCAGCAGGGATCCTACTAGTAGGTGACTCACCACAAACTGTGGAAGTGCTTCTCGGCGATGCGACATTGCAGGGTGGTGCAGGCGATAACTCCTCCGCGGGTATTCAGCTCGTAGGTAACGGCCTGCAGACAGTCACCATCGGTAACGATACAGACGATGTAAATGGCGACCTCACGATTACAGGTGGCTCCGGCACATCGGCTTTCGCTGGTATTGAAAATACGGGCACAGGTATCCAAGTGGTGAACGTCGACAACAACGCAACGCTTACTGGCGGCACAGGCGAAGACTCGAATGCCGCGATCCATCAGTCAGGTAGTGGCGACCAAACCGTCGTCCTCGGTGGTGCGACCAACAATGGTGGTTTGGGTGATTTAGAAGTTCGTGGTGGCAATGGTCTGAATGCTTCAGCCTACATCCTCGCTAACGGCGCAACGACTCAGACTGTTCAGGTTCAACAGGGTGATATTCGTGTCCTCGGTAACACTGATAGCGCGGCTAATGGCAGTGAAGCTTACATCCAGTCTTTCTCCACGACTACTACACAGATCATTGATGTCGATGGTGTCGCAGGTGACGGTAATATCTTCGTTACTGGTGGCACTGGAGACGACGAGCGCGCACGTATCCTTTCTGGAAATGATCAAGACATCGACGCGAGTGGTGTATTGGTGGTCCGGGGTGGTAATGGCGCTGGTAATGGCTCATTTGCAGACGTTCGTGCAGACGGTATACAAGACATCGCTGTAGTGAATACCAATGGCGATCCGGTTGCTATTGCTGTCCAAGGGGGCACATCAATTGGCAGCGACGATTACGCGTTAATCATTGGTGGCACAGATGGCACATCCACGCAGACCATTACAACCACAGTTGGCGATATTAACCTATCAGGTATTCAAGGCAACAGCAGCGCACCGGTTGATGGTTCAACCACTGAGTTCGGAGCTGGTATCATCAACAACGGCCTAGCGCAAACGATCACGTTGAATGGTGCAGGTGATTTGATCCTCACTGGTGGCACAATCGACGATTCTGCGGCACTTATTGAAATGACGAACACTGCGGCGACCGCAGTTCAAGTAATCACGGTGGGTGCCACATCAGGTGATCTAGCCATGAACGGCGGCACGGGCGAAGATGCCTACGCACTTATCCGTTCACAAGGCACAGGCATTACCGGTGGTGACATCGCTCAAGTGATTAATGTCCAAGATAACATCACACTCAATGCCAACTCTGCGACCTCCAGTGTTGCAGTAGACGGTGAGAGTATTGGCGCAGCAATCGTTTCCGATGGATCGCAAACGATCGACACACTTACGGATGGTAACATCACGTTGACTGGTGGCACCGTCACAGACAGTGCAGCGCTTATAAGTTCCACTTCTGCAACCGGCTTCCAAGAGGTGACAGTCGGTGGCGTGGGTAACTTAAGTGTGCTCGGTGGCTCTGGTCAAAATGCAGATGCGATTATTCGCGGTGCAGGCACCGATCAGTCTCCAACTGAAGCTGCTCAACAAATTACAGTTCAAAACGGCCAGCTCATCGTAACTGCAAGCACCACAGTAAATGGTGGCGATGCGGCGATTGACAGCACCAACGCAAATCAAAGCCAGTCTATCGACGTAAATGGAACACCTTCACCAGCGGGCACAATGACCGTCAACGGTGGTGCTGCTGGAACAGTTGCACGCATAAGCAGTGCGGGTGCTCAAGTTATTGAGGTCGAAAACGAGATCGATATCAATGCACTCCTCGCTGCTTCTGATGTAGATATCACGGCAGTAGATACGCAAACGATCACCAGCGAAAACGCGGATATTGATGTCGTTGCAACTGGCACAGGTGCGACTGTCGACATCACTGCGGGGCTTGCGCAAATGATCGATGCCGCAACCAGTATTGACATCGAAGCAGCAAACACTGCTGCAGTAGTCGTTCAAAATACTACTGGTGTTCAAAACATCACGGCGGGCACCGACATCACAGTCGATGCTGACACTGCTGGCACGGTCCTCGTCCAAGCTGACGCTGGCACACAAACCATTGAAGCGGGTGATAGTATCGATATTGATGCGGATGGTGCTGGCACGATTGTTACCGTTAATTCACTGACAGCCGATCAGGATATCGATGCACTGAATGAAAGTATCACCATCACAGCAAATAATTCTGCTGCGATCAACGTGACCGCAGATACCAATCAAACAATCGATGCGGAAACCTTCATCGACGTGAATGCTTCCAACTCTTCGCAAGTATTGGTCGAAGCACGCACTGGCACACAAGGGATCACTGCTAGAACGGGTGACATCACTTTGGATGTGAACGGCAACGACTTCATCCAAGTGCTCGCGGGTAGCACGCAAGCCATCGACGCTACGGAAGGCTCCATTATCGCAACTGTGAATACGGGTGGCATCACCATTCAGAATGATGCTGGCACACAAGATCTTACCGCTGGCACAAACATCGTGATTGATGTAACTAATGGCGCGGCGACTGTTGAAGCGACTGACGGCGATCAATCCCTACTTGCTGTTGGTGATATCGACGTAGATGTGAATTCTGGTCTCGTCCGTATTGAATCCGTTACATCGGAACAGGACATTATTGCTGATACAGGCGATGTCACTTTCGACGGCATCAACGGTGCGACGATCAACGTCCTTGCTGGATCGAATCAACTCATTGAAGCAACACTCGGCTCTATCATAGGAAACATCAACACTGGCTCGTTAACCATCCAGAACGATGTCGGCACACAGGAGCTAGACGCAGATGTCGATATCGTGCTCAACGTAACCAGTGGCGCCATCACAGTCGAGGCGACTGATGGTAGTCAAACACTGACAGCTACCAACGATATTGATATGGATAGTTCTTCAGGTAGCATCCGTGTCGAGTCCGTCACATCGGATCAGACGCTCACTGCTGAAGAGGGCGACCTCACCATCGACTTGATCAATGGTAGCTCTGGCCAAATTCTCGCTGGCACTACTCAATTGCTAGAAGCAACAGAGGGTAATATCGCTGGCACAGTGAATGTCGGAGGTTTGACTATTCAGAATGACCTAGGCACTCAAGACCTGCTTGCGGGAGCAAGTATCAGCCTCGATGTGACCAATGGTTCTGCAGTTGTTGAGGCAACGAATGGCAGCCAAACATTAACTGCAGGTGATGACATTGATGTAGATGTCGTATCTGGTAGTGTGACTATCGACTCCGTAACAGCCGATCAAACGCTCACTGCAACTGCAGGTGATATCACATTCGATGTCACCAATGGAAGTGCCAGCGTCCTTGCAGAAACAACGCAGCTTCTTCAAGCTCAGGCGGCAACGGGTTCAATCAATGGCACTGTGAATACAGGCGCTTTGACCATTCAAAACACTAGTGATACTCAGCAGCTCCTCGCTGGACAGGACATCACTCTTGATGTCACAACAGGCTCCGGCTTGATCCAAGCACTTGATGGCGCACAAACATTGCGTGCGACGAATGGCTTAATCAGCGCTTCTTCAATGAGCGCAAGTAACATCACTATCGACTCTACAAACAACACGCAGACGATTGATGCGGTCGATGGTGCGATCAATTTGAACTCACAAGTGAACTCCGGTCTGTTTGTGACATCGCTCCTCACACAGGACATCGATGCGCAGACGACAATAGACATCACTTCCGACACGACTTCGAGCTTACTGGTTGAATCCACGACTGCGGACCAGTCCATCGTAGCTGAAACCGGCGACATCACCATTCAAGCAACAGGTGCTTCTGGCATCAATGTGCTCGCGGCAACCACGCAAGCAATCGAAGCGACAGCGGGTGAACTCATCGTTAGTGCGACGGATTCATCGACTGTGACTATTCGTAATACCTCTGGAGCACAGACACTGACAGCGGGCACGGATATCGATATTGATTCGACAAACCTATCCGGAGTGTTGGTCCAGGCAGATTCTGGTCTGCAGACAATCACTGCTGAAAACAATGTCGAATTGAACGGTAACAATGCTGGAGTGACACTACGTTCTGCCTTGGCCGATCAAATCATCACCGCGACGACTGGTGACATCACTATCGACGGGATCGCTGGCTCAGGCTTGACCGTAGAAGCTGCAACTGGCCAAACATTGGACGCAGCTAGAAACATTGCGGTCGATATGGATGCCTCCGCGTTGACGATTCGAAATAACGCAGGTCCACAACTCTTAGATGCTGAAAATGATGTGACTGTTGTCGCGGATACTGGCAGCACAGTTATCATCGAGTCAGTTGACGGCTTGCAAACTGTAAACGCAGGCGGCTTGATCGATCTCGCAGCAGATAGCTCAACGATCATCGTCGACTCGCTTGCAGACGACCAAGTTCTCACAAGCGTTGGCGTTACCAACCTAACTGGTGTCAACGGCGGGACTGTAGATGTCTACGCAATCAACAGCACCTTAAACAATGCTGGTGGCGTATGGACCGACGACGTTCAAGTTGGTCAATCTGGCCTCACTGAAACAGTCACGATCAATAACAGCGGCGCGATTACCGTAGCTGACGTTGATCCTGCGCATATTCACATCATCGCTGATGCGGGTGCTGAAACAATCTTCTTCAATGGAGTTGGTTCAGTGGGCGCTACCGATCCAACACTTGTAGACGATCTACGAGTGGTCACCTCTGCGGGAATTATTGACTTCGGTAATGCTGCCAAGGATCTTGCGCTTGATGAGCGTGTTGGTGATGTGGCGATTGAAGGTGTTGCGAACTCGATCAACTTGATCCTCTCCAGCACAGGAAGCTTGACTGATTCTGCTGCAATCGCAGCCAATACAGCTACCTTGCTCACTACAGATGGTGACATCGATCTGGGTTCTTCCGAGATTGTGAACTTCCAAGGTGTCATCGCGAATGGCAATATCACGATCGAATCAATTATTCCAGCAGCGACCTTCAGCAACCGCGCAGTGTCTGCCGATATCCCAGCGGGAGAGGGCATCTATGCTACGGGTAATATTGAGATCATTGCTGCAGGTGACATCACCATTGCCGCTGATGCAGTTCGTTCTACTGGTGGAAACATCCTATTCGATACGAACCTCCTTACACTCGATGCGGCGAGCGCTACTGCTTACGATCCACTACTGGATATCAGTGGTCCGACCGATCCATTGGGCGTTGGCACCATTACTACGGATGTAGGCACACAGACGTTTGAATCTGAAGTAGTGCTCAGCTCCAACACGCAAATCGTTTCTGCAGATGAAGTCATCTTCAACAACACCTTGATTGGTCCAGCTGGTCTTCAAGTGGACGGAGATGCTCGCTTTAACGATGCAATTGGTAGCTTGAACAACCCACTCGGTTATCTTGTTCTCAATTCCGATGATACACAGTTTAACTTCGATTCTGGTGCGACCGATCCAAGCACTCTTGGTTTGGATGATACAGTGCTCACCGCGATCATTGGTGGTTCGTTTATCAACAATGGCACAGTCACTGTAGCGCCAGGGCTTAACTACACATTTATCACGGATGCGAATACATTTGGCACAGAGTCGAACCCAGATGCTGTCTTCCAAGGTGGCAACTTCCTCGGCACGGATGCCGCCGACATCACCATCTTTGCAGGTGCGATTGATTCGATCAGCTTCTTAAGCCTAGCACCAAGCTACCCAAGCTTCTACGCTTCATGGCAGATCGAAAATGAGTTCACAGGCCTAACGATGGAGAATGGTAACCTCTTCCAGATCGGTGCTTACTTCTACCGTGATCCGCTGAATCCATTTGTGGAGCGCGATCGTGAGCGCATTCGCCGTGTTGGTAACACCAAGACAGCCGAAGTCGCCTACGAAGAAAGCGCTGCACTCTCTAACCTAGCTGGGAACATCCCAAGCGCGTCAGGTAGAGCGGGAGGCGTTCAAGCTTCATCTTACAGCCAAGGTTCGGCTGGAGTCACGCAAACCGTATTTGAAGATGTTGTGATTCTTCCTTAATCACTGTGCATGTAAACTTTGAACGACCACTCACTTTAGCACGACCTATGAAAATTTACGTAAACACTTCAAACAAAATTACGGACACTCAAACTCAGTCCTTTGCCACTCATGCGAAGGTTCTGGCAACTGCCTTATTGCTTGGTGGCATGGCCATCGCGCCACTATCCGCCGAAACCTATGAGCGCATTCAGCCTAAGTTGCCAGGCGACGACGGTATTGTGGATCCTAATGCGGGCAACGCAGCAACAGCTCGCAGTGAGGCCACTGATCCTAAAATAAGCGAAGCTCGTCTGAATACGGTCCTCCTTCAGGAGCTCAGCGGCTTGGCGTTTGTTTCATCTGAGTCTGCAGTGCAGCGTAACGGTAGCTCGGTTTCGGGTGTCACCGCAGAGGATTCGATCGCAGTGTTGGCTGGCGAGGACTTTGCTCAGACAGTTGCAGCCAATTACATTGGTCAACCTCTGACACTACGGAAACTCAATGCGCTCAATCGCGATACTACCCAATTCCTAAGTCAAAATGGTTATCCAGTGGTGGATGTCATTGTCCCAGAGCAAGACATTACTGGTGGCAGTGTTCAAATGATCGTGATTCAAGGGACGGTCGGAGAGATTGCTTTTTCAGGCAACGAGTATTTCTCGTCAGAGCTGTTGGCTGCTCAGTTGCGTAGCTCTTCAGGTTCAGTCGTCACTGGCGATACGATTAACGATGACTTAAATTGGATCAATCGTAATCCATTCCGCAATGTGAACTTGCTCTTCAGTCGAGGCAGCAATTTTTCGCAGACGGACTTAAACTTTCAAGTCGAGGATCGCAGACCAGTGCGTTATTATGCAGGATACGAAAATTCAGGCACCAAGTCTACGGATAGAGACCGGCTTTTTGCGGGGATAAATTGGGGCAATGCATTTGGCTTGGATCATCAATTGAACTATCAATATACGATGGCCCCAGACATGGAGGATTTCTACGCGCACTCCGCAAGTTACGTCATTCCAATCACTCAGTGGCGCCATATCTTGAGTTTTTACGGGGCATATTCCAATTCAACTGCTGAAATCGCCTCTGATATTTTAGAGGCAGACGGTGAGAGCTACAGTTTAGGTATTCGCTATGCAATCCCACTTCGCGGATCTGAGCAGTTTAGTCATGAAGTCTTTGGTGGCTATGAATATAAATATTCTGAAAATGCAATCACATTCAGTGGCATTGAGCTACCAGAAACCAAAACAGAAATCAGCCAGTTCAACCTCGGTTATAGTGCTGCGCTTCGTGACAGTTGGGGCTCCACTAGCATGAACGTAACTGCTTACTACAGTCCTGGTGGGATGTTTTCGCATAATGACGACGAAGATTTTGAGGCCGTATCCTTTGAGGGGCAGTCCGATTACGTTTATGGTCGTCTCACACTTGAACGTATCACACGTCTACCACACGACTTTACATTACTCACATCGGTCACCGGACAGTTGAGTAGCGAAAACCTATTGTCGAGTGAACAGCTTGGCGCAGGTGGTTACGCAACCGTCCGTGGTTACAACGAGCGCGTGGCAAATGCAGAGGAGGGGGTCATTACAAGCCTTGAGCTTCGTTCACCGAGTTTCTCAATCCATTCAAATCAGCAGGTCAGAGTCGCAGGTCACCCACTACCTGACGACCAAGTTCAGTTACTCGCATTTTGGGATTACGCACAACTGGAGCGTCACAGTGCGGATGAAAGCAGTCCAGCTCCTAAGAGCTATTCCTTGAGCGCTGCAGGCATCGGCCTTCGCTACTCAATGTCCCAACACTTAAGTGTTCGCTTCGACTATGGCTGGCAAATTAAGGACTCAGCTGTGGGCAAAAGCGGTGATTCACGCGGCCACATCGGTGTAGTTTTGAGCTACTAGTTAGTGCTTCCGATCTCTTTCTAAAGGTCAAGGTCTGTGTATGCAGCCTTGACCTTTTTTGTGTATCCAGCATCTGACGTGTATGGAAATTTCCGAAGCACACGCACGAGAGTTAGAGAAGCAAGCCGCACGCAAGGCGGAGCTACAGGCACTGGTTGCATCTGACCTTGCAGATACAAAGTCCATCTTATTCGAGGCAGGCTGCGGTCATGGTCACTGGTTAACCAGTTACGGTGAAGCCAATCCAAATACAAAATGTGTAGGTATTGATCTCATCTCTTGGCGCATTCGAAAAGGCCTTGATAAGTGCACCAAGCGAGGACTGCGGAATGTGCATTTTTATAAAGCGGAATTGGGGGAGTTCTTGGAAGTGCTTCCCAGCACGATCAAATTTGAACAAACCGTCCTCTTGTTTCCAGACCCATGGCCTAAAGCAAAGCATCACCGCCGCCGTATGGTGCAAACTGAGTTTCTAGATGAAGTTGCTAGACGCACGGATGTCGGTGGAACCTTCTGCTTCCGTTCAGATGATCGGCCGTATTTTGACTGGGCGGTAGAGCATTTAAATGCGCATTCGGAATGGGAAATCGACCCTCAAGCGCCTTGGCCGCATGAAATGGAAACTTATTTCCAGAAACTCATGGATGCGTATTATTCGGTTGTGGCACGTCGTGTCTAGTGCCAAGCGCTCAGATGACGTCTAACCAGAAAATTAATATAAATTGTGCCATCAATGCGATGCACACTAAGCCGTAGGCAAAGAGCATAAATGTATCCGTGGCAAATTTACGTTCTTTGGTCAGCGGATGCCTAGATGGACGTGAAGGGGGGCGATTCGCTTGCAAGACCTCCGAGGTTCCTTTGCGCTCTCTCAAATGAGCGATACGGTCAGTAAGGTTTGTTAATTCAGACATTTGAGAAAGGTTTCTTAAAGATTATGGCCGTGTTATCGTTTAGCAGACCGCTGCGAAGTGATAGCGGGTATAAGTAAATCTAATGTTGGGCATTGAAAGGTAAATCTAGTGTTGACGAGCACTTCACCCAACTACATCAACAGCGCCTTTCTTGTGTGTCAATCACACCCGACTAACTCTCTCTCAAGTTCTTCGTGAACAAGCTACTACCATCAGTTTTCCTCCTTGCCGGATCCGCTACTGCTTTGAATGCCGCGGATGGCGTAAGTCCGTCTCCATATAAGTTGACAGAGTTGTTTGGTCTACCACTGACCAATACGATTGTAACCACATGGGCGATTTCGCTGCTACTGATCCTCGTCGTGAAGATTAGTGTCGGCACTCCAAAGTTGATCCCTGGCAAGGGGCAAGCGGTCGTTGAGAACTTGATCGATGGTCTGCGTGGTCTTCTAGAGCCAATCGTTGGTAAGAAGGCGTTCCCGATGACGTTCCCGCTTTTGATCGGTTTGTTTCTTTTCATCCTGATTCATAACTGGAGTGGTTTGATTCCAGGTGTGGGTGTTTTTGGATTCTACGATGACCATGGCCACTTGAAATATTGGATGCGTCCTGCGAATTCCGACTTGAATGCCACGCTTGGTATGGCGCTCGTTGCCATGATTGCTTGGTTGTTCATCAGTATCAAAGTTGCAGGTGGTAAGTTCTTTATTTGGGAGCTTTTCGGCAATAAGGCCGACAAAAAGGAAACGCCGAAACCTGTCTACTTGATGTTGATTCCGATCTTTATCGGTGTTGGTTTCATTGAAGTCGTTTCGATCGCTTTCCGCCCGGTTTCACTTTCCTTCCGTCTTTACGGTAATGTTTTCGGGGGCGAAAACTTGCTGACCAGCATGACAGGTCTCGCACCCTACTTGATTCCAGTTCCTTTCTACTTCTATGAAGTTTTGGTCGGCGTGGTTCAGGCGCTCATCTTTACGCTCCTCGTCGCCATTTACATTGGCCTTATGACCAACCACGACGAAGAAGCGCACTAAACTTTTACTACCTTTCCGCGCTCGGGACCATGAAGCAAACCGTGGACGACGCAGAAAACAACTAATACAAAACTCAACGCATAAACATTATGTTCGAAATCCTCGCAGAAATCACAGGTAAAATTCACGTCGCAGCAGCAGCTCTTGCAGTTCCTGTTGGCATTGGCCTCATCGGTCTTAAGGCGTGTGAGTCTGTCGGTCGTAACCCAGAAGCAGCTACTAAGGTGCTTGTTCAGTCGATTATCGCTATGGCTTTTGCCGAAGCGATCGTCTTCTTCGCCATCTTCCTTGGCTAATCTGGTTTTCCAGTCTTTGTCGGCGTCCTTCGGGGCGCCGACTCTTTCTGACTTTCTTCCCATTACACTTTCTCAACAATGAAGGCACTTTTCATCACTCTGCTATTCGCACTCTCTTTACCGCTTGGCCTTTTCGCTGCAGAAGATGCGCACGCCGCAGCAGCGCACGATGCAGTTAGCGATGTTGCTGGGCACGCTGAAGGTAACAAGCTCACTGAAATCGCTGGAAAGTTCGGCGTTACATGGCCTACTTTGATCGCGCAGATGATTAACTTTATCATCGTAGCCTTCGTTCTCTACAAATTTGCGGTTAAGCCAATCGCTGCGACGCTTGACGAACGCCAGCAAAAGATCGCTGACGGTCTTCAGTATGCTGAAGAAATGAAGGCACAACTCGCTGCTGCTGAGCGTGAGCGTGCTGAAAAGATCAAGGAAGCGGCTGCAGACGCACAACGCATTCTTACCGAATCCCGCGAGCAATCAAAGGAGATGATCGAGAAAAAGACTCAAGAAGCCGCTGCTCAAGCTGAAGCCATCATCCGCAAAGCAAGCGAGGCTACTGAGCAAGAGCGCAAGAAGATGCTTTCCGATGTTCGCCAGGAAGTGGCACGCCTTGTGGTCGCAACTTCTTCTAAGGTGCTTTCACGTGACCTTTCGGATTCAGAGAAGAGCAACTTCTCCGAATCTGCTGCTAAAGAGTTGGCAAACAACTAAGCCCTAGAATTCCTACCAGATGAAACGCGACAAAAAGATCACTCAGTTAGCCAAGAAGCTCGTCGAGCTTTCGAAGGACAACGGTGTCGTGACAGATGCTAAAGTCAGCGAAGTGCTCGCTGGTCTCAAGCAAGCGAAGCACCGCCATCATCTGACTGTGCTTAAGTCCTACCTCGGCTACCTTCGCCGCGAAGTGGCACTTCAAACTGCAGTGGTGGCAACACCTGGTGCACTGAGTGACGCCGCGCTGAAAGCAATCGAAGCGAATTACACAAAAATCTACGGCCGCCCAATCACCGCGGTCACTACTCAAGATACTTCTCTCATTGCTGGTGTGCGTGTGCGCGTCGGCGACGATGTGTATGATGCGTCCGTTGCCGGTCGCCTCCAACGCCTCGCCGAAAACGTCCACTAAAGTTTTTCTAACTTCTAACTCCTACCTTCTTTCTCCTCTTTAAAAATGAGCTCTATAGTCGAACAAATCGAAAAAGAAATCGCTAGCTTTGAAGCTGGCGCAGTCAAATCTAACACAGGCAAAATCGTCGCGATCGCTGACGGTGTCGCCAAACTCGAAGGCTTGTCCGGTGCAATGTATAACGAAATGATCGATTTCGGTCAGGGCGTTTTCGGCATCGCCTTGAATCTTGAAGAAGACGAAGTCGGTTGTGTGATCCTTGGTGACTACTCCAAGTTGAAGGAAGGCGATGAAGCCTCCACAACTGGTAAACTCCTTTCTGTTCCTGTCGGCATGGGCCTCCTTGGTCGTGTCGTGGACGCGATTGGTAACCCAATTGACGGCAAGGGCGCAATTGATTCCAGCGAGACCTATCCTGTCGACCAGATCGCACCAGGCATTATCCCACGTAAGTCGGTTGATCAGCCAATGCAGACTGGTATCATGTCTATCGACTCGATGATCCCCATCGGTCGTGGCCAACGTGAGCTCATCATTGGTGACCGCTCGACTGGCAAGACAACCATCGCGATTGATACCATCATCAACCAAGCGAAGATCAACAACCAGCACCGTAATGAAGACGGCTCCTTCCCAGAAGGCTTCCGCCCAGTTTACTCAATCTACGTTGCGGTTGGTCAGAAGAATTCAAACATCGCTCGCACCATTGCGGTTCTCGAAAAGGCCGGTGCGATGGAATACACCATCATCGTTTCTGCATCTGCTGGAGACAACCCTGCCAACCAATACATCGCGCCTTTCTCTGGTGCATCTATGGGTGAGTTCTTCATGCACAACGGCATGGACGCGCTCATCGTATATGATGACCTATCCAAGCAAGCGGTTGCCTATCGTCAAATTTCCTTGGTGCTTAAGCGCCCATCCGGTCGTGAAGCGTATCCTGGTGACGTTTTCTACCTCCACTCACGCCTACTTGAGCGTTCCGCTCGTGTGAATGAGGACAATGGTAATGGTTCGCTTACAGCGCTTCCGATCATTGAAACTCAAGCAGGCGACGTGTCCGCTTACATCCCAACCAACGTGATCTCCATTACTGACGGTCAGGTCTTCCTCGAAACTGACTTGTTCAATCAAGGTATCCGCCCAGCGGTATCGGTGGGTCTCTCCGTTTCTCGTGTGGGTTCTGCAGCGCAGATCAAGGCGATCAAGAAGGTAGCTGGTAAGGTGAAGCTTCAACTCGCTCAGTTCCGTGAGCTTGCAGCGTTCGCTCAGTTCGGTTCCGACCTCGACGCGAAAACCAAAGCTCAACTTGAGCGTGGTGCACGTGTGGTTGAGCTCTTCAAGCAAACTGCGTTCAATCCAATTCCTGTCGAAGTTCAGTCTTCATTGATTTACGCGGTGCAAAACGGTTTCTTTGATGCAATTGCGGTCACTAAGATCGTGGAAGCCACTTCCAGCCTTCGTGAGTTCCTCGAAACACGTGGCGCAAAGGTCATGGATGTGATCCGTGCAGAAAAAGCAATCAGCGACGACTCCGAAGCAGCCCTCAAGACTTCCCTCGAAGAGTGGAAAGCTGGCTTCTCTGCATAATTGCTGATCTATTCTGAATCCTGTATTCTTAATTCTGACTTCTATTAATAATGGCTAATCTTCGCGACATCCGCCGCCGCATCAAGTCGGTTAAAAATACCCGGCAGATCACGCGTGCGATGCAGCTGGTTTCATCCTCCAAGATGAAGCGAGCTCAGGACGCCGCTGTTGCGGGCCGTCCATACGCGCTGCTCCTTGCTGACTTGCTCGACACCGTTGGTGAAAAGCTCGATCTGTCCGGTGCTACGATTTCGCATCCCTTCTTTGAGAAGCGCGAAGTCAAGACACGTGGCATTCTGATTCTCTCCACCGACAAGGGCCTCTGTGGCGCACTCAACACCAACCTTTTCCGTAAGGTGGTCGAAGAGGTCAAAGGAGATGCAAAGTTTGTAACTGTTGGCCGCAAGGCGACACAGTTCATCTCACGTTCCAAGCGCGACCTCATCGCAGACTTCACCGTTTCCGACAAAGCCTCTTTCTCTGAGCTTCGTCCCATGCTGAAGCTATTGATCGATGCCTACAAGAATGGCGAAGTGGATACCATCGAGATTGCATACCCGAGCTTCGTGAACGTCCTCGTTCAAGAGCCAGTGATTCAGTCACTCCTTCCGATCGTTGATTTGCGTGAAGTATTGGATCAACTCAAAAAGCGCGTTTCCGATCTACCATCACTTGAAGCACGCAACGACTCTCGCGAAATGGTTTTTGAACCATCTCCGGAATCCGTTCTCGACGCACTACCTGAGCTCTACGTTAAGGTCATCATTCACCAACTCCTTCTCGAAAGCCGCGCCGCAGAATACTGTGCACGCATGGTCGCGATGAAGGCTGCTACCGATAACGCGTCGACACTCGTTGACGACCTCACTCTCGACTACAATAAGGCCCGCCAAGCTGCGATTACTCAAGAAATCCTCGAGATCGCTGCCTCCGCTGCCGCCCAGTAGCATCCTAACTTCTAACTTCTTTCTACTAACTTCTCTTTAATCATGAGCAAAAACGGTAAAATCGTCCAAGTCATCGGCGCCGTCGTCGACGCCGCTTTCCCACAAGATAGCGTGCCCGAAATTTACGACGCCATCACAATCGCCTACAACGTTGGAGGCACTGAAAAGAGCCTCACACTCGAAGTGCAACAGCACCTCGGTGAAGGTCTCGTCCGCGCGGTTGCGATGACATCCACTGACGGCCTTGTCCGCGGCATGGAAGTCGTTGGCACAGGTGCTCCCATCTCTGTTCCAGTCGGCGAAGCCGTTCTCGGACGTATCTTCAACGTGACTGGTGACACAGTGGATGAAAAAGGCCCAGTTGCAACTGACGAGCGTCGTGCGATTCACCGTATGCCTCCTGAGTTGATCGACCAAGCAACCGAAGCCGAGATCCTCGAGACTGGTATCAAGGTGATCGACCTTATCTGCCCGTTCACGAAGGGTGGTAAGGTGGGCGCGTTCGGTGGTGCGGGTGTTGGTAAGACAGTTGTCATCATGGAGCTGATCAACAACATCGCTAAGGCGCACGGTGGTTACTCCG
>JABBCA010000043.1:46747-52549 GCA_018607135.1 Opitutales bacterium | reverse complement strand
TGAGTGGTGGTGTGGGAGGGCTCCTCAGTGATGGGGAGTCCTATCCCGATCTACCCTTTGTTTGATGAGTGCAATCAGCTTTGGCTCTCCTATTGTAGAGTCCATACGAACCTCTTCGATGATTTCTTCTGGGACGGGTTCTGGGTAACCTTTGCTAAATGTGAACATCTCAAAAATTCTGTCTTCTAAATCGAAGAGTGTGATCAGGTCGATATTCCCATCTTGATTTTGGTCTGAAATGGACAGATCGAAATTCTTCATTTCTGGACCTGTCGAAAGTCCAGAGATCTTTCCGCCTTTGGACTCAACAGAGATAATCCATGTGTCTTCGTTTTCTTTAGTCTTTGTTCTGATGATCGACCGAACGGTCCCGACATATCCATCGCCATCAATATCTGCGGTAAGCTCCACATGCTGGGTCATGATGACCTTCCCATTTCGAGTGTAGTCTCGTGAATTCGCTGTTCCATCTTCTCTTCGTTTCTCCCATTCAGTAACTTCATAGGCTTGAACCGAACAAAAAGTAATTAGTAGCAGTGTGAGGTATTTCATTTTTTGTAGATCGTAGAACACTATCGACGTAGTGAGTGAGGCACGAGCGAACGGAGTTGATAGCTGTGACTGGATCTACGCTTCATTCGGTTGTCTTGTGGGTTTGTAATAGTGGGAAGTCTTCAATGTTGATCTTGGTTCCTTTTTTGCTTTCCGGCCAGATGATTTCATGGCTTGCGATCCATTCTTCACTAAGCATCTCGCCATTTGGTTCTTTCGGGAAGTAGCTAATGCAAATGATCTGAGCTTTTTTGAAATCTTCGCCCTTCCAGAGAGGCCAGAAGTAAAAACCATACCGATACTTTTCCTTACTCGTCGACCTAGGTTGGCCTTCTCTCGGGTAGACAAAGAAAAATGGAATCTCTGGTGCCTCTGCTGCTTCCGTTCCGAAAACTCCAAATATCTCCGCTGCTGTCGCGTCTTCTGGAAGGCATTCAATTTCTTCGAAAGTAATGACGCGACGAGATAGAACTCTACTTTCTAGGATCTCAAAGCGACTCGGCTCTGAAAGTTCAATTTCTTCGTTTGAGAATGGATCAATAGCTCCATGAGCACTGACGATGCTGTGTAGGATTAGAGCTGTCAGAAATCGATTCATTCTTTTTGTAGATCGTTACAGCGCAGGGGACGACGGCCCGAAGGGATCGGAGTTCCCTGCCGCTACTTGTTGGCAGTGGTTTGTTCTTTGAGTTTGAAATCGGTTTGTCCTGAAGCACCGAAATAGGAGCGTTCTCGCTGCCCTCGGTTAACTCTGATCGAGAAATAGAAGACAATCGAACCGAGAAGAATCTTGAAGATGCCGATGAAGACCAATCCATCGATTAGTTTTCCGATTCCGGCGACTAAATGGAAGATGCCAAGTAACCCGCATAATACAGACAGGTAAGTTCCCATCCATCGATTCCTTCCGAATGAAGCGATATAGAGGCCGAGGAAAATCGGGGACCAGAAAAGGAGCCCTACAAATCCAATACGGAAATTGCCGCTCGAAAATGTCAGCGTGGAAAGGATGACCCCAACTATAGATACCATCAAAAGATACCCGAGGAGTATCCAAATCGAGATCGGTTTATTCATTCGTTTTTCTGCCAACAGTAGTATATTTCCTCACAGCGGTGTGATTTACGGAAATTAAGAATAGTCAATGAATGCGCTTCGTTATCGGTGGGCAACAGGATTCTGCGGGTTCGGGCGAAATTTATTCAAAATTAATCTGAGGCGGCAAAATGAGTCAGGAATCTCTTAATATTGGGGGTTTGGGCGTGTTTTCGACTGGCTTTTGATTATGGCGGTTTTGCAATGGGGTTTAAGCTTTAGTCAGACATGAGGTTTATTATTTATTTTGTTGGTTTTTAGCTTCAACAGCGTTTTTTGATGTGTTTTACCGCTGAAACCCCCAATATTACGCTAAAGGCACCTTTTTAAGATGAACTATTGAGTGGTTTAGTGTTCGAAATTCGGCCCTGCTGGCCAATCTGCCCTGAAACCCCCAATATTAAGGGGTTTACTGCCGAAAGTGGTGGAAGTGTGGAATTTTCGCTCGACAATTTAGTGCTTCTTTGATCACTTAGTGATCATGAGTGCAGTTAAATTTCCAGATTGGCCGTCAGCGCTTGCGGAGGATGACGCTTTAAGTGAGCAACAGCGTATGGGCTATGAAATTACGATTCGCTGGTTCTTGGGCTATCTAAAGCGGGAGCGTCAGGGGGCGACTTTTGAGCAGGCACATTTGTTTATGGATGAGGCAGTTGCGGCGAAGCGCCCGAACGACTGGATGAAGCAGCAATGGAAGGACGCGCTCAATTGGTTTTTTCTGACGGCAAAGCGCCTCGGCGTATCGGCGCCTGCGGCATTTGAATCTAGCCACTCAAATGCGGAGGTAAAGCGCGGGCGTCCACTGAAGCTTGGAGGGGGCATGAAAGCGGAGGCTTTAAGTCGTCCGCGTGGCCCGGAAACGCAGACAGCGCAGCTTGCTCGTTCCGAGCCTGAGTGGAAGTTGCGTTTCATTAAAGGGATACGTATTCGGCATTTTAGTTATCATACGGAGAAGACGTATCTAAACTGGCTGGAGCGCTTTGCGAAGTTTTCCAAGACGAACGATCTGGAGTCATTGCCAGAGAGTGCGCTTACGGGCTACCTTGACCACATGGCGGTGGTGGAACATGTGAGCGCGGGCACGCAGCGCCAGGCACTCAACGCATTGGTGTTTCTGTATCGAGAGGTGTTTAAGCGAGAACTGGGAGACTTCGGTGATTACCGTCGTGGTGGTTCTAAGAAGAACACCCCGACGGTTTTGACGGTTGCTGAAATCGAGCGCTTGCTGGTGCAGCTGCCGGAGCGTGAGGCGTTAATGGCGCGTTTACAATATGGCGCAGGGCTACGGGTATCGGAGTTGGTGCGCTTACGGATTAAGGATATCGATTTTGAGCGGGGCCAAGTGATGGTTCGTTGCAGTAAAGGAAATAAGGACCGGGTGACTTTGTTGCCAGCATCGCTGATCCCGGCGCTCAAGCGGCATCGCGATGCGATCCGCAAGACCTATGAAGCGGATCGGCAAGCGGGCGTAGCTGGCGTTTACCTACCAGAGGCATTGGCGCGCAAATATAAACATGCGGGTGAGCGCTGGGAGTGGTTTTGGTTTTGGCCGGCAACCGGACTGGCGGAAGACCCACGGGCGCGTGGCACGACGCGGCGACATCATGTATTAGCAAAGACTTATCAGCAGGCCGTGTCTCAGGCTGCGAGAGCGGCGGGTTTTGATAAACGGGTGACTTCGCACGCGTTGAGGCATAGCTTTGCGACGCACCTGATGGAAAGCGGCACCGATCTGTGTCGGGTGCAAGAGCTACTCGGGCATGCAAATCTGGAGACGACTCGCATCTATCTGCATGTGATGAATAAAGACATGAAAAGTCCAGCGGATCAGTTATCGGTAGCGTGAACGGATTTAGGAATTAAAGGCTGAATGATCTATATAATGCTACCTCAATTCCCGCTCAATCTCAACGGCTAGCTTCTCCAAGCGCTTCTCGGAAACTTTTTGTGCGGTGCCGAGTTCTTGGGCGAAGACGGAAACTTTGAATTCCTCAAGAAGGATGGTATACGGTCGGAGGCGTGCTTGTTGACTTGGGGATTTTGCTTTCTTGGCGAGCTGAGTCGCAAGTGCTTCGTAAGGAGCGAGACGTTTTGATTTGTCGATATCGCGTTGGATACTTTCCTTGGCGCGTTCGGCGCGGATGCGCATAGCTTTTAAGAAACGGGTGATATCTGGAAGATCGGTGAAGGCGAAATCGGTGAGGAGTGTTGCGGATGCGATGCTTTCTAAATGGCTCCGCATTCCTGGATAGCTAATGGCTTTGTGGGTCTTCTTTTGCTCGATGATCAAGGAGACGTCTTGCCTTGCTTCGAGGAGATCGCGGAGGCGTTGGCTTAATTGATGGACAATTCCTTTGCGCTCTTCATCGGCGCGTGCGCAGATTGTTTCGAAGCGTAGCTGTTTGAGGGGGAGCATCGTTTCGCAGCGGAAGAGATGTTGTTTCAAATGCAGCCAGGCGGCTTCTTTGATCGTGTCGATAGAGCCGAGTGGTAGCAGTAGGGCACCGAGCTGCTTGAGTTCTTTTAGGTCGCGGCGCAGCCATGCGAGGTCGCGTCCGAGCACTTGCTCGCCCAGTGCTGGCCAGCCTTTTTCAGTCGCGACTTGCGCGGCATGGTGATCGGAGAGTAGGTGCAGGTGCACGCCTGACTGGTCGACTACCAGTGCTGGGTAGGCTTTGAGCGGGAGCCCCGCATCGCCTGTGAGATCGATCGATTCGGGCAGGTCGCCGAAAGACCATTCGGTCAGGTTTTCTTTTTCGAGGCGCTCGGTCGCGGCTTGCCATGCGGGCACTGCGGCGAGCCCGTCGCCTTTGGCGACTTCTTTGCTGGTGGCTTCGAGTTGCTTGCGCAGCGCGTCGAGTTCGCGTCCATTGGCGAGCACATCGCCTTTGGCCGTTTCAATTTGAATTCGTGGTTTTAAATACTCAGGGATTTCGGTTTTCGCCCAATCGTCTGCGTAGGTCTGAATAGCGAACTCTTTACGTAGCACTTCCGCGAGTTGATCGCGTAGTGAGACTGCAGAGGGGTTGAGTTGATTGCGCAGCTCAGTAGCACGCTCTTTGAGCGGGTGTAGTTTGATGCGGATCGGTTTCGGTAAGCCGCGTAGGAGGCTTTCGATCTTTTCTTCGATATGCCCCGGCACCGCCCAGTCGAGTGTGCCTTGCTGGATCGCGCCGACTTGAGAGACAGGCACGCGCAGCGTGACGCCGTCGGCTTCGTTGCCGGGTTCGTTGCGATAGAGTAGGTCCAGCGAAGTGCCACCGATCTGTAGCTCGCGTGGGTAGTCTTCGATGTTGGCTTCGGCATCGGGTGTCGGAATCAGATCCTTGAGCTCGACTTTGAGGAATCCAAGGTGGCCGCCATGTTTTGCTTTGGCGAAGCGGCGGAGCTCGGCAAACGAACCGACGCGTTGTAGACGGGCTTGGTAAAAGTCGAACAGTGCATCATCCACTGCGAGACCAGAGCCGAGACGTAAGCGGGCGATTTCGGACTCCGCTTTTTCGCGGACCTCTGCGTTATGAGTGAGGAATTTTGGACGCTCTTTGATGCCTTCTTCGACGAGTCCGTTGCGGGCAAAAATATCCGTCGCTTCTTCGGGATCGATTGGTGTGTAACTGACATTGGAGCGATTGATTTCGAGGCCGAACAGAATTTTGCGCTGTTTACACAACACGGCGGCTGACTTGGTGCTCCAGAATGGTTCGGAGTGGCGCACTTGAATTAAGTCCCCCGCGAGCTCTTCAATCCAATCGACTTCAATCTTCGCGGCAGTGCGCGCAAACAGTCGACTGGTTTCCATCCATTCACCACAGACCAACCAAGAAGGTGCGCTGGTCTTGGCTGGCTTCGGTTTCGTCTTCTTTGCGTAGGAGGCCTTGCGTTGTTTCTTGGCGGTTTCGTGATCAAATAAGCCAGAGCCAGGGAAGAGTAGCGCCTTGCGGTTTCGAGGGCCGCGGTAGGTGTGTTCTTCTTCTTTGACCGCGATGTTGCTGAGAAGGCCAGTTAGGATCGATCGGTGGATGGCGGCGTAGTGGGCAGCATCGCTGCTGAGTGGAGAGTGGGTAGTGGGGAGTGGGGAGTTTTGGGGAACGTCCAACGATGAGTTTTGGGGAACGTCCAACGATGAGTTTTGGGGAACGTCCAACGATGAGTTTT
>JABBCA010000043.1:42703-46647 GCA_018607135.1 Opitutales bacterium | reverse complement strand
GGGGAACGTCCAACGTCGAACTTCCAACGTCCAATTTTGAATTATTTTTCTTCCCATTGCTACGCCCTCTACGGCAGACCTCCGTCGATGTTGAGTGTTCGCCCTTGGAAGTTTGAGGATCTCGCTGCTTTTTCTTTCCATTCGACGTTGGACGTTCGACGTTGGACGTTCGACGTTCCCCTTGTTCCTTCTCTTTATTCGATGTTCGATGTTCACTCCGTTCCTTAAACTGCTGTTTAAGTATTCGCTCGAGCTGGTGATGTATGTCGCGCCATTCGCGCATACGTTGGAAGGAGACAAAGTGTTGCTTACAAAATTTCCTGAGCTGTCCTTGGGAGAGACGATCCATCTCGTCGTGGTAGGCATTCCAAATATTTAGAATGGTGAGGAAGTCGGATTCTTTATGGACGAAGCGCTTTTGCATTTCGTCGGCTTCCTTGGCGAGCTCGGCAGGGCGCTCGCGTGGGTCTTGAATCGAGAGCCCCGAGGCGATGACGAGCACGTCTTCGAGCACGCCTTCATCTCTTGCTTGGAGTAGCATGCGTGCGACCGTCGGATCGACGGGGAGGTGGGCGAGCTTGCGACCTAGCTTGGTGAGGCGATAGGCGTCTTCATTCTGCGCGTGTGGATCGCCATACACTGCACCGAGTTCGTCGAGTAAGCGGTAGCCACCTTTAATCGCGGTGTCGGAGGGGGGATCGATAAAGGGAAAGGTGCGAATGTCGCCGAGTTTGAAGGCGAGCATGCGCAAAATGACAGCTGCCAAGTTCGAGCGGTGTATCTCGGGTGTGGTGAATCGGGGACGCGAGAGGAAGTCCTGCTCCGAGTAGAGTCGATAACAGACGCCATTGCTCACACGACCGCAACGTCCCTTGCGCTGATCAGCGCTGGATTGCGCGACGGGTTCGATGGGTAGGCGCTGGGTGCGTGAGGTCGGGCTGTAGCGACTGATACGAGCCAGACCTGCATCGACTACATAGCGGATGCCGGGGACGGTGAGCGAGGTCTCGGCGATATTGGTCGAAAGAATGATGCGGCGCCGCTGTCCACTGGGGTGGAAGATGCGTTGTTGGTCGGCGGTGGCGAGGCGTCCGTAGAGTGGTAGGATATCGCAACTGCGTGCGCGGGTATCTCCGAGCTTGCGGTTGAGCTCGTGGATGTCGCGTTCACCCGGCAGAAAGACGAGGACATCGCCTGGATGGTTGTCCCCGATAATCTCGGTAATGACTTCGGCAGCGGCTTCGATGTAGGTGAGGTCGCCTGAGTCTTCGAGCATCTCTTCCAATGGGCGATAGATCAAATCTACTGGATACATGCGCCCTGAGACTTCAATGATCGGCGCGCCGCCGAAGGCTTTGGAAAAGGTCTCGGTATCAATCGTCGCTGAGGTGATGATGATCTTCAGGTCTTTGCGCTTCTCCGAGAGGAGACGTAGGAAGCCGAGAATAAAATCGATGTTGAGGCTGCGCTCGTGTGCTTCGTCGATGACGATGGCTTCATATTTCTTGAGCAATGGATCGTCTTGGATCTCATTGAGTAAGATACCATCGGTCATGACTTTGATCAGGGTAGTCTTCTTGGTCTGGTCGGTGAAGCGAATCTTTGCGCCGACTTCGTTGCCATAAGTGACGCCGAGTTCTTCGGCGATGCGTTGAGCGACCGAGAGCGCCGCGACACGTCGTGGTTGTGTGCAACCGAGTAGGCCGGTTTGACCGAGCCCTGCCTCGATGAGGAACTTCGGGATTTGGGTGGTTTTACCCGAGCCTGTTTCACCTGCGATGACGACGATCTGATTCTCTTGAATCGTCCGAATGATTTCCTCCCGCCGCGCATGGATCGGGAGTTCTTCAGAGTAGGTCGGCTTGAGGGTGTGGGACACGGTGGGTGTTAAAAAATCTTAATCATACTCTTAATCTTAATCTCAAATTCAGAGCAATAGGTTGGTCGAAAAAATGATTCAACCACGAAGGTCAGGTATATTGTGCTAGAGGGCGGTGCTCCGTCACCGCCGCGATTGATTCTGGGGCTCGGCGGTTGCGACAGAGCGCAACCCTCCAGGCTACTAGATGAAGAGTAAGGTTAGGAGTAGGATTAAGACGAATGGTAGCAGTGCTACCATTTAATTCAGACACAAAAAAGCCTCGGACGAATCCGAGGCTTTTTAAAAATGTGCTAAGCAATTAAGCCTTGGTTACAAGACCTGCTTTGATCGCCTTTACGGAAACCCACATACGCTTCACTTCGCCGCTTTCGAGACGAACGCGGATACGTTGAACGTTTGGACGAAACTTACGTCTCGTGTTCTTAACTAAACTCGTTCCGATACCACCACTTTTCTTGGTGAGACCTTTACGGATGATACGTCCACCTTTTACGGGGCGTTTACCTGTGATTGCGCAAATTCGTGCCATGGGATTCCTTCGTTTGAAATTGAAAGGGCGAGAAAGTAGGGCTCAATTGCTCACTAGCAAGTGTTTTCTTCGAAAAAATTAGCCTTTGCGGAGCCCCCAAAGCACTTGGAAACGGCGTCCCATGTGAGCGGGGTGAATGAGTTCCATGAGTGTTTGGCGTGCGCGGCTGAAATTTCCAGCGCTTTGGCTAACAATGGCTTCTGCGGCTCGATTGGCTCGTTGGACGAGGAAGGACTCTTGGCTTTCAAGTGTGACAGACTCGAAATGGGCGGTTTCGAGTAGCGTTTGCAGTGGGTCCCAGCAGATGTCACAGGTGATGTCTTTCTCGCCGGGGAGTGCTAAAAGGTCGTTTTCTTGTTGGTGCCGATAGTAGGTGCGCGCAGTGCCTGCAGGGCAGGCTTCGAGTAGGTTTTGCCAGCTCTTACCATAATCAAAGAACAGCAGGATGCCTGACCAGTCTTGTTGAACCAGATCCGCAAGGGCGGACTCTGCGGCTAAGGGGAGGTCGAGCTCGTAGCCGTCTTCGATGGTTGCTGGTAGGCGGTCTTGGACCTGTGCGACTGGTTCACTGAAAGTGGACAGTAAGGCTTCGCTGAGTGTGCCCGTTGCGTCGATCTTGACGCCGCGTTCATGCCACGCGTCGTCTTTGAAGATCAGACGGTGGAAGGGGAGCGCATCCAGCCATTCATTGGCAAATAGCACGACAGGGCCTTCAGCTTCGATCGGATCGCCTTGGCGAATGACTTTGCTCGCGGCGAAGGGGTGAGTGTTTAAAGTGCTCAAGAGCTCTGCTCCGGGTTCGGCGGCGATCTCGATGAAGGTGCTTTTTGCGGCGATGCCTTGGGGGAGTAAGTCTTCGGCTGCAGTGGTGACGAGTTGCGTAAAGACGGGACCTAAGCTTTCGGCGGTGTAGAAATCACGCTTGGAATGGCGTCCAACGCGACCTTGTTCCTTGGTGTAGTATCCGTAGTCTTTGGCGTAGAGCGCATGTTGAATATACTCCGCATAGCTGATTGGACCGTTCGCGCAGGCGGCGCGGATGATTTCGATCAGTGATGAGTTGGGCAGCGTCATTAAGTTTCAAGAATGAGGCTTCTGTGATTGAGTCGAGTATAAACGTGTGGGGGATGCTGTGATTGTAGGATAGGGACGCGCTCGATGCTTTGCATAGAAGCACGTGCTACACTATTGGGATATTGTTGAGCTTGTAGGACGTGTCTCCCGCAGGGGGCGCGTTTTGTGATGTGGCCGAGTCGGTATTTGTGGACGCGCTCGATGCTTCGCATAGAAGCACGTGCTACACTATTGGGATATTGTTGAAGTTGTAGGACGTGCCTCCCGCAGGGGGCGCGTTTTGTGAATTAAGCCGAGTCGGTATTCGTGGACGTGCTCGATGCTTTGTATAGAAGCACGTGCTACACTATTGGGATATTATTGAAGTTGTAGGACGTGTCTCCCGCAGGGGGCGCGTTTTGTGAATTAAGCCGAGTCGGTATTCGTGGACGCGCTCGATGCTTCGCATAGAAGCACGTG
>JABBCA010000043.1:41109-42603 GCA_018607135.1 Opitutales bacterium | reverse complement strand
ACTATTGGGATATTGTTGAGCTTGTAGGACGTGCCTCCCGCAGGGGGCGCGTTTTTTTTCATGAATTGTCGTTTGTATTCTTCGGTGAACGATTATTTACAAATGTGAATGAACTGCCATCTTTCGAATAAATGAATCGACGTTATGTTAGATGGCTACTGCCTGTGGCACTGTTTTCCCTGCTCGCTGCAAACTTTTGGGCGAGACCGGAATGGCGTGCGCTTTGTTCGTTCGATTATTGGCAGAATCTATTACGCTACGGGAAAGTGCTGCGAATTGTGGAGTCGCGCTATGTGCATGCCGACGATGTCAAATTCGAGGAGTTTACCGATATTGCGCTGCGTGAGGCAGTGCGTTCTCTGGATAAATATTCCGACTACATGGTCGCTGAAGAATATGCTGAGTTCAACATGGCGGCGAATCAGGAGTATGTCGGCGTGGGGATCGAAATTAGTGAGTTCTCTGGACGCGTGACGATCGCGCAAGTGTTTGAGCAGGGCTCAGCTGAAAAGGCGGGTATTCTTTCGGGGGATTATATCGTCGGTGTCGATAATGAAGATACCCGCGGTGAAACGCTATCGGAAGTGGTTGAGCGAATTCGTGGAGAGCCTGGCACCATGGTCACTATTGAGGTGGAACGTCCGATCCATCATAAGGTGCTAAGCTTTGATCTTGAACGTATGGAAATTGCATTGGATGCGGTCGTGGATATCGAGATGAAGGCGGATACGGTGGGGTATTTTAAGATCCGCCAATTTATAGATGATACCGATGATGAAATGCTCGCTGCGATTGAAACGCTTGAAGCATTGGGGATGCGAGCGCTGATTATTGATTTGCGGGGTAATCCTGGTGGGCGATTGGATACGGCGGCTCGTATGGCCGAGGTCTTTTTAGAAGAGGGACAAACTATTTTGACGGTGCAGTCGCGCCGTGGCGTGGAAGATGTGTTTCGCTCTCGTGGTTCGAAGCATTCCTTCGGCGGTCAGTTGATTGTTTTGATCGATGGCCGTAGCGCGAGTGCTTCTGAGATTCTAGCGGGTGCGCTTCGTGATCAGGGCCGTGCGTTGCTGGTCGGACAAAAATCATATGGAAAAGGGTCCGTGCAATCGGTGATTGGTTTTCCGGGCGGTGATGGATTGAAGCTGACCAGTGCGCGCTATTTGTTGCCACTTGGTGAGGCGATCAACGGCACTGGAGTGTATCCGAATGTGACGGTCGAAAGCACACCGGAGCATACTGTGATTCGGAGGCTACAAGTGCATCATTTACGAAGTCTGACACCTGAGCGTTTTGACGAGGTCTTTGGATTCCAGCCAGTTGCGGATGAAGCGCTGAGCTTGGCTGTGCAGTTGCTCACTAGCAGTGCAGCAATGGCATCTGCTTCTAAGTAGTTTGCGAGCTTGGAGACTGTCTCAATAAGACAGAATATCACCCGCAGTCCCTGAGTCTTTGTGTCTTAATCGTAATCTTGATCATAATCCTCTCGGTTTT
>JABBCA010000043.1:0-41009 GCA_018607135.1 Opitutales bacterium | reverse complement strand
GCCCACGCAAGCGCGGACACCACGAAAAGAAAATGCGGAAACACTAATAAAAACTTATGGGTAAAGAACAGGACGGAGCCCGACGCTCCTAAACTCTAATCTTGAGCGTTTTCAATTCGCCCTTCATCAATGCAGTCCATGCTACTTGCTATCGAAAGTTCCTGTGATGAGTCCGCGCTTGCTTTGTTTGATCCTAAGAAGGGAATCCTCGGTGAGTGGGTGCACAGTCAGATCGATCTACATAAGGAGTATGGTGGTGTGGTTCCTGATCTTGCGAGTCGTGAGCATCTGAAGAATTTCTTTCCGCTTCTGGAAGCTTCAAATGTGTTGGAGCACAAAGATCGAATTACAGGTATTGCGGTGACCAATGGGCCTGGTTTGGCTGGATGCTTGGCGCTCGGGATTGCGTTCGCAAAAAGCCTATCCATGGCATGGGGTTTACCTATTTGCGGTGTGAATCATTTACGGGGGCATGCGTATTCGCCGTTTATTGCCTTACATGAAAGCAACCCGGCGAAGTTTGAAGCATCTATACAGGGTTTGTTTCCACACCTTGGATTGATTGTCTCGGGTGGAAATACGATTCTATTCGAAATTACCAAAGAGCGCGTGCTCAATGTGCTAGCTGAGACGGTTGATGATGCGGCAGGCGAAGCTTTAGATAAGGGTGCTAAGTTGCTTGGTCTTCCCTATCCGGGTGGTCCGCATGTGGAGAAGATTGCGGCAACAGGTGATGCCAAGGCATTTGATTTTCCCAAAGCGATTGCGCCACGTAATGAGCGCCGCTTCAGCTTTTCAGGTTTAAAGACGAGCTTACGATACCGCATAGAGAAAATGGAGGATACGGAACTTAAAGCGGCGATGCCTGATATTTGTGCCTCCTACCAAAGCGCGGTGATTGATCAATTGTTTGGTAAGGCAAAACATATTTTGGAGGTGGATCGCTATCAGAGTCTTGGACTTTCGGGTGGGGTCTCCAACAACAAGGCGCTTCGTGCGGCAATAGAGCGTTTGGCAAAGCGCTATCGTATTCCGTGCCTCATTGCACAGCCCAAACATACGGGTGATAATGCAGCGATGATTGCATTCGCGGCCTACGCAGATACCGCAGGCACGCAACATGAAGCGTTTACGATTCAGCCTGCACTTCGCCTCGGCTAGGTTCGATTCGTCAGCAGCGTGCGACTCAAATCGGTCCCCGTAGAATTTACACGCTGGGTTGGCAGATTAACATAACTTAACTGAACTCAGCTTAGTCGAGCAATTCAGACATCACTGTTTGCAGTGTGGGCCGTATGCCCTCTGCCAACGCTTGATTGGCATAGGCAACCCAGCTAACAGGAGTGGTGCAGTCGAGTGGGTAGTCGAGTGCTTCGCCATTTGGCTTTTCGACTATACAGCCCGCTTCAGTTAGTAGTAATGCAGTGGCGACATCGTAGGGATGAGCGGTGAGGTTGTTGGTTGACAGTCCGATTTTTCGGAATGCCTCTGGGCGTAGGTCTGCGATGAATCGATCATGCCCTGAAAGAATTTCGTAAAATTGACCACCTGTTGAAATATACTGGTCATTGAAGACGGTCGGTGAAGGTGTTTCTGGTGTGCCGTAGAGTCGCTCCCATAGCGTGTCTTCGACTTGGCTCAGGAGCACGGACCCAGCAGGAAAGAATCGACAGACAGTGCCAAAGGCATGGTTCACCTCGGCAGCATCACTGGCAGAAAGCGCTACACGGGTTGCGTAAAAGTCGTTCCGTATGTCAAAAGCAATCGTTTGTATGCCACCGTGTTTTGTCGCACTCAATTGATCTGCACGCCATTGGCGAGTGGTTGGGATTTCCGTCATCACTGCGACTTCGATGTCTGCAATGGTGTTGGCGGCACCGCGCTGTGGTGCGATGCCGATTAATATCCAAGCCGCACGCTTATCATACATAATGCCGCGTGTGCCGTCGATCGGATCGATAATGCATTTGAGTTTAGTGGCTTCAACAGCGGTCCCGCGTGGGAACGTGAGTGAGGCATCGTCTTCGAGGCCTTCCATAATCACCTCGATCGGCCAGTTTGCATCCCAGTGTTCATCGAACCATGTCTCTATCGCGCTTTCGGCAACACGGTCGATGGCATAGATCGTGTCTGCTGCAGTGACTTCTGAAATCGCACAGAGCGCACTCGGATGGATTTGTTCACGCTCCGCCAAAATAGCTTTTAGAATAAATAACTCTAGTGCGCAGACCTGTTCACGAATGTGTGCTTTCTCTTCAGTGCTTAACGACATACGGTGATCACTGTTTCGATTCGGAATCATTGGCAATGGTAAGTTGAAAGTTGGTGGCTAATTGTCGCCGTATCGATCTAACTGTGTTTAGCCACAGAACCAGGAACTCGTTTCGGTCAGCGTCCTTGATCTAACGCGGGGGGAGCGGTTGTTCTCAACCGCCGTAGTCTGTCCGTGAGCAACGTAGCGGCAACTGCGGACAGTTGCCCTCCCATACTGATTGTTAACCTGACACGCCGGATTCGCATCGTTTTCATTGAGGGAACCTCTCCACATGCTTCTGCCTTGCTTCGTCGTCTGAAAACGTAAACCTCGGCGATATGACAGATCGCTTTGTAGTAATCATGGCTGGTGGCCGTGGAGAACGTTTTTGGCCTGAGAGCCGCCTTGCTCGCCCGAAGCAATTGCTTCCGATTGTGGGAGAGAAGGCCATGCTCACACAGACCGTGGATCGCTTAAAGGGTTTGGTTGATCCGAAGGATGTCTTTGTGATTACTAATGCTGAGCAGCGCGACGCGGTGCTCGAAGTCTGCCCCGATCTTGACCCTGCAAAAGTGATTGGCGAGCCGATGGGCCGTGACACCGCTGCGGCTGTAGGCTTGGCAGCTGTTTTAGTCAGGCGCGAGAACCCGAATGCCTCATTCGCGATGTTGCCCGCTGATGCGGTTATTCACGATGCGGCTGGCTTGCGCTCGACCCTTGAGACGGCATTCGAGGCGGCGGAGGCGAACCCAGTTTTGGCGACTGTTGGCATCACTGCGAGTTTCCCAGCTACAGGTTATGGTTACATTCAGCAGGGTGACACCTTGGGTGAGTATGCTGGGCGCACGGTCTTCAATGTGAAGCGCTTCGTTGAGAAACCGAACCATGAAACGGCTCAGAGTTATCTCGAATCGGGTGATTACTTTTGGAATGCAGGTATGTTTGTGTGGTCCGTTGGGTCCATCGTTGCCGAGCTTGAAAAAAGCACGCCGTCACTCTGGGGCGCGCTTCAAGCGATTGACCGAGGCCTTGCCGCAGGTGAGGGAATGGACCCGTTGTTGGCTGAGCACTACCCGAATTTGGAAAAGGTCTCGGTGGACTACGCGATCATCGAGAAGGCGACCAATGTGGTCATGATTGAGTCTGGCTTTGACTGGGACGATGTGGGCGACTGGCCCGCAGTCGGGCGTCATTATCCATCTGATGAGAATGGTAACGTCGTGCGTGGTCTCACTCAGATTGAAGACTCTAAAAACAATATTGTTTTCTCTCGCGACGATAACCACATGATCGCATTGCTCGGGGTCGACGATTTAATCGTCGTGAAAACCGAAGACGCCACCTTGGTGTGTCACAAAGATAAGGCACAAGAGATCAAGAAGATTGTGCAAACCCTTGGAGCCAAGGAAGTGCTTAAAAAACTCACCTGAGTTTTTTAAGGAGGTCGAATTTAGGAGTCTGAAGTTAGGATGGGCTTAGAATACATTTAAGGATATGACTTTAAATATCTATCTTCTAACCACTACATTCTAGCTCCTTTAAACTATGAATTATCTCGGTATTGATTGGGGCGAAAAGCGCATCGGACTCGCTTATGCAGACGAGGTCGGCATTGCCGTGCCTTTGCCCGCAGCGGTTGCAGCGTCTAAGAAAGATCGCCTCCGTCAAATCGAGAACACCATTAAGGATCGATATATTCAGGAGATCGTTTGCGGTTATCCGCTAAACATGAACGGCTCGGTTGGATTTAAAGCCAAAGAGGTCGATGTGTTTATCGAAGAAATTGAGAAGCGCTTTGGTTTGCCCGTGCATCGTATTGATGAGCGACTTTCGAGTCACTCGGTAGAGCAGGGCTTGAAAGGCCAGAAGAAAAAGCCCGACCGCCGCAGTGGCGAAATCGATTCACGCTCAGCTGCGTTGATTTTGCAGGACTTTATTGAAGAGCAAAACTTAAATGCGCCGCAGTTTCCCGAAGATTTTGAAGGATAGATTGTAGGGGCGCAACTGGATGCGCCCGTTCAGTTGTAGTGCCCTGTGTAAGTTAGATACTATTGTCTGACCTATCTTTGTGGGCTTTGAAATCGTCCAGTTGATTTTTAGTATTTTTCTTTGTAGATCGCCGCGCGAAGCGAGCCGATCTACAAGTGATTGGGTCATTTTACATATCATGCCATTTCGGATGTTATGTAAACAGCTGTAGGTAAATCTACAGCTTTGTCCAGGCGGCGTTGTTTTCGGAGCTCTTTACCACTGCTTCGATAAAGGCCATGCCGCGCACACCATCTTCAATGGTTGGGTAATCTTTGGCGTATGCTGGGGCTGCTTCGCCACTGAGATCGGCTGCAATGTCGGCTGCGAAGTTACGGTAGATGTTGGCAAACGCTTCGAGGTAACCTTCTGGGTGGCCTGCGGGGATGCGGCTGTGCGCAGTGGCGGCTTCGCCTAGGTAGCCGTTGCCGGTGCGGAAGATTTGCGTCGGTTGGTCGAGCTTATGAACGAGCAAGGTGTTGGGCTCCATTTGATGCCATTCGAATCCGCCCGTCTCGCCATAAACACGGATGTTGAGCGAGTTCTCTTCGCCGACTGAAATTTGTGAGGCGTGAAGAATGCCTTTGGCGCCGCCTTCGAAGCGGAGTAGAATGTTGCCATCGTCGTCTAGTAGGCGACCGTCAACAAAACGAGTGAGGTCGGCGGCAAGCTCGTCGATTTGTAGGCCTGTCATATACTCGGCAAGGTTTTCAGCGTGGGTGCCGATATCGCCGATGCAGCCAGCAGCTCCAGAGCGCTTTGGGTCGGTGCGCCATGCGGCTTGCTTTTGACCGGTTTGCTCGAGCGGTGTCGCGAGCCATCCTTGGGGATATTCGACCACTATTTTGCGCACTTTGCCGATCTCGCCGTTTTGGATCATTTCCTTGGCTTGTTTGACCATTGGGTAGCCCGTATAATTGTGAGTGAGGCCATATTTAAGACCCGTTGCTTTAACTATTTTGGCCAGCTCGATGGCTTCGTTCTTGTCGAGTGTGGCTGGCTTGTCGGAGAGCACGTGGAAGCCTGCTTCGAGCGCAGCTTTCGCGGCAGGGAAGTGCACGTGGTTGGGTGTCACGATTGCTACAAAATCCATGTGTTCGCCTTCAGGTAGCTTGGCTTCTTCGGCCATCATGGTGTTGAAGTCGGGGTAGCATTTGCTTTCTGGAAGGTAGAGTTCTTTACCAGAGGCGATAGCGCGCTCGGCGTCGGAGCTGAATGCGCCGCAGACGAGTTCAATTTGGCTGTCGATTTGAGCAGCGATACGGTGGACAGCGCCGATGAAGGCACCTTGACCGCCACCGATCATGCCCATGCGAATTTTACGATTGATCATAGAGGTGAGGGGATCGAGGAGTTAATAGTGAGGAGTGGTGGTGTCCGAGCTTGCTCGGGCTATTATGAATGGGGCACGAGGCGAGCTCGCACACTACAAAGAATTGCTGAGATTTGGGGTGACTATTGATTGTCGTTATCAAATGCGGCGTCGAAGGCCATGGCGTTGGGCTTGAAGTCGACCTTTTTGACGAAGGCTGCGGCTTCGGTGCCACCGTGCACACGATCCATCCGACCGTCTTCCCACTCTACGGAGAGTGGGCCAGCGTAGCCGATATCGTTGAGCGCGACGATGATGTCTTCAAATTGAATGTCACCGTGGCCGAGTGAGCGGAAATCCCACTGACGTCGTGGATCCGTGAAATCAGTGTGACCGCCAAAGACACCCACACTACCATCACCGTGGCCCCACCAGGCATCCTTCATGTGCACGTGGTAGATGCGGTCAGGGAAATTGCGGATAAACTTCACATAATCGACCCCTTGGTAGCCGAGGTGGCTAGGGTCGTAATTAAAGCCGAAGCGCTTGTGGTTATTTACCGCTGCGAGCGCACGTTCTGCGGATGCGATATCAAACGCGATTTCGGTAGGGTGCACTTCGAGTGCGAAATTGACATCGACTTCTTCAAAGACATCGAGAATCGGAGTCCAACGGTCGGCAAAGTCTTGGTAGCCTTTTTCTAGGTATTCCTGAGAGGTCGGTGGGAAGGCGTAGAGTGCATGCCAGATCGAAGAACCCGTAAAGCCGTTTACCACTGCAGGGAGCACCGACTCGTCGGGGCGAGCATCAAAGAACTTACGAGCGGCACGTGCGGTGTTCTTCATTTCCTCGGCAGCACGTCGGCGCACACCTTCAGGATCGCCGTCGCCCCAGATCTCAGGGGAGAGGATCGCTTGGTGGCGCTCGTCGATGTTGTCGCAGATTGCTTGACCCACGAGGTGGCTTGAAATGGCGTAACAAGTGAGGCCATTGGCTTGGATTTTTGACCAAATATCGGCAACGTAGCTGTCCTCATTGAGGGCGCGATCGACTTCAAAGTGATCCCCCCAGCAGGCGAGCTCAACACCTTCATAGCCCATCTCTTTAACAAGCGGGAGTAGTTCAACTAGAGGGAGATCGGCCCATTGACCGGTAAACAGGGTAACTTTTCGACTCATAGTGACATAGACATGCAAATTTGAACTCAACTGGCAAACTATAAACGATAAAAATGTGCAAAAATCGTCAATTGTGCTCAAGTTGCATTAATGGCAAGACGCTCCTGTAGGTGTCTGAGGGTCAATTATCTGTCGGTGTATTTTGCTTGGGTTCTTGCTCGCCGATTATGCAATCGTGAGCATAGTTTAAGTTCGAATTCTTGTTATTAGTTATGATGCGCAACTTACGTCGTTTGATTCTTGTTTGTTTGATTGTGGTTTTTTTGCCGAATGTATGGGCAAATTCGGATGCCGATGTTAAAAAACGAGTCACGGCGATCAATCAATCGATCGCTAAAAGTGAGCAGCTCATCGAACAAATGAAGCGCTTTAGTGCGACTGGAAATGCCACGCGCATCGAAGCGGAGTTGAAAAAGATCGAGGCTATGAAGCAAGAGCGGCAGTCGCTGTTGCCAACATTGCGTGAGGCACATGATGACCAGCTCGCGCGTGCCGTTGCTGAACAGGTCAATAAAACCCAAAGGCAGTTGACGCAGTCGCTAGTGGCGTTGCGGGAGATTACTGAGGGCAGCACGCGTTCCGCGGCGAACACTATGGAGCAAGCGTCGCTTCGCAAAATGCAAAAGGCTTATTTGGCGGTGTTGACACGTCGTATGCTGGGCGGACCAAACGAGTCGCATGCGGCAGAAATTGGTAAGGTGGGTAGTGAAGGCTCACGAGAGCTGGTTGCTGCGAAGACTGCGCTAATGAACGAAGTCGATGCGACATGGGATGGCGTTTCCAGCGCTGATATGATTTCCAGGCGCGCGCGCACTGAAGCGCAATATCGTATCGCGCGTCTGAAGAAGGAAGCTGCACTGATGGCGCGCTTCACGATGGAAAAAGGGGCTGGGGATACGACCACGGTTACACATATCAGAGCACTTATGGAAACCATAGGCACAAGCGACCCGAATAACTTCGTTGCGCCCAGAGATGGCTTTAAGCATGAGACGCATAAATGGTTTCGTGAGTTGAAGCGAGAAATCGATTTAGAGGAATTTCGTCGTATGGCTGCGCATGGTCCGATGTTTGATAATGAGAAACTGATCATCGGTAAGACTCGCCAAGAAATTGCATTCTACTCTGAGCTTGGCCTCGCTCAGCGAGTGAAAGCGGCGGCAAATACGATGCCAATCAGTCGAATCTTCTGGCCGACCGACACGCGGGTAGCCCTTGCGGATCAGATTAAAAAAGAAGCAATGTCCAATCCTGACCATGTGATCTTTGCTTATTTGCAAACGGGTGTAGAGCCCTCGCCGCGCATGTATATGTTCGCCGTGATGCGTGCACTACGCTTTGAGCAGGAGAAGATCAACACATGGATGGTCAATGCTTACGGTCAGGATTGGCATAATACTGGGCTTGGGACTGTGATTCGAGCCAATGACATGATCGGCACCGGAGAGGCTGGTTTTACGGAGGTGACGCGCCGTATCGGTGTCTTTTCCAAAGAAGTCGATGCGATACACGACACCTTTCAACGTGCAACGAAGACTGCCGAGCCTGAAAAACTAGCACAAGATGATCAGGACTTACTCGCGGCATTTGGCTATATTGGTAAGTCACTCGATGGCTCGCTCGAATACAAGGTGCCGAAAGAGGGAACTATTCGAGGTTTAACAGCCAGTGCTCAACGCGGACTAAAATTACCGGGTGCTGCGGTTCTTGATGTGGTGACGATTAAGAATGTCGGCATTACGGTGATTAGCACAGTGATCCCAGGTGGCTTTGCGACGATGATCGAAGGCATGGCGATACGTGCAGGTGCGGGAGCCTATTCGATTATGGGAGTGAAGTTTATTGCAGAGATGGGCATGAGCTTCACACTCGATGCAGGGATACAGTATTTGGAAAAAGGTAAGGTGGATGCCGAGGCGATTTTATTGGATTCGCTGTTACTTGGCGGCGTGCTTGAGGGCAGCAATCGTCTTTCCAGTGGAGCGGCGACTCAGCTTGCGCGGCAGATGGCGAAGTATAAAGCGGAATCCGTCCTGGGTAACATCATGCGTGATGAACAGATGCAAAAGAAGGCGGCTAGTTGGTTGGCGGCGACTTTTAGTCTATCTTCAGAGGCTGCGATCACTACGCTTTACGAAGAAAAGTTTAAGGGCAACGAGGTCGATTTTAATATCTTTCTTTCCAATCTGGTGAATAGTGCGATCACCCGAGAGGTGAGCCATCGGCACCAAGCACTCATCGAGGGTAATCTGATCACAAAGGAGCCGTTTAATGAGTATGTGAAGCGTGAGATTCATTGGCTGAGTGATCTCGTTAAGAAAGACACTAAGCTCGCGAATGAACTACACCGTATCAGTAGCACGCAGTATCAAATGCAGCAGGAGTCGTTGAATCGTTACAATGAGGCGGTGGGCGAGGGCACTCCGTCTGCGGATCGCCTGTTTCATGCATTACTACGCGGTGAAATCAGCTGGATGGATGTCACCATCGCCTATCAACGTGACACCAAAGAAATGAAGCCACTAATGGTCGGGCTTAAGGAATTACGCGATAATTTTTTTGATAAGATTCAAGCCGATGCGGTGCGCCTCGTGCGCGATGATTTTCGTTCTGATCTACGCGAACGACTTCGCGAAATTGATACCATCGATGGTATCACGTCTGACGAGCGCGATGCACTGAAGAAAGCCGCGTTTGATGGCTTCCTTCACGATCTGAAGTATTTCACTCGGGAAATCATCAATCCGGGTTCCAAATCTCCAGTGAGTGATATTGATCGTTCGGCCCAACACCCACGCTTACGCCGTATGATGGAGCGCATGTTTGAGAATCGCGCGCGTGAAGCCAATAGAGGGGGCCTCTTGCCGACCTCTGCTCGCGCCTTTGATGTGAATGAGTATTATAATGTGATGCCCTTTATCTCTGAGACAAATCAGTTTCGCGAGGTGATTGATGTGTTGGCTGCCGATGGCGCGATTACTCATGGCGATGTTATGGAATCTTTTGGCTATGCGGCTGCGATGATGCACATGAACTCGTATCAAAAACCAAAATACAAACGCAACGAACGAAAGCTGTTGGAATTAAAGATGATTGCTGAGGGCTTGAATCCAGATATGGCAAAATGGCAAGGTAACCTAGCTAAGTTTGAAAAGCTCTTTGATATGGCGCATACGGATCTCTCAAAAGGGAGGGGTGAAGTCTATCAGAAGATGAAAGAGATGGGATTGCCCGTCGGAGAAGCTGAAAGCGAGATTCGTGCGCGTAGTGCGCTTTACCAAAAGCGTATTGAAGCTTATTATGGTAAGCTTAAAGAATTGGACCTACTGATCCGGAATGGCACAGAAGCGCAACAGCATGCCAAGCGTGCAGAGATTGAGCGCGATATGGCATACATGCTGCGTGAAGGTATTGAGACATATAGTGGCTCTGCGACGCTTGATATTATCGTCAGTCAAATGCAGATCGCAGGTCTTGGAATGGAGCAAGCGTTCGTTGATCCTAATTTTACGCTGAATGGCAGTCTTGGAAATTTAAAGTCCGAGCACATCGATTTTATGTTGCGAGATCAGTGCTTGATGATGGTTGAACACGTCAATGGCTATTACCATGGTCATGAGCTGCCATATAATGCAGGTAAAGCACTCGCAAAGTATGCACAGCGTGCATTGCTAGCGAAGAAGATTAAAGGTGACCTCGATTTAAGGACCATCATCGCGAGCAAGAATATGCAAGATCCGGTGTATGCATTGTATAAATACACTGAACGCCTGATGGCGAATAAAGCGAACCCTGAAAGCTTCAATAGTGTATTGAAGGCAATACCACCAGGCGGCTCGCCAGACGAGGGTTTGCTCAGACTAATGGAAGCAATCGAGAATGTTATTCCAGAGATGAAGGGCATGGCTGAGGCGGATAATTTCCAAGACCTTTCTGGCTTGCGCCCTGAAATGCAGAACCCATTTACACATCGTAATTTCTTTAAGGTGGTGCGCCTGACTAGGGAGCGTGAAGTCGATGCGCTACGCAAAGAGATTGGTGAACTTGGCGGCGGCCTAGTGCTGAAAGAGCATTTGCTTGCAGAACAAGTAGAAGCTGAGCGTGCACTCGCTAGCGTGCTTGAACGTTTGGAAGCCTATGAGGGGATGGGTTTGCAGTATCATATTGAGGATTGGCCCGAAGTCTTCCGTCTAAAGAAAGCAATCCACGGCTGTAAGTTGATTTCGGGGTATGCTGCGGGTTCATCGCCAAAGATGAGTCAGCAGATTATAGAACCATCGCATAAAATGCAGGCACGGTTGAATGAGTTAATGGTGCCGAAGCAGGAGCAGACCGCCCCATCAGGTTTTTCAATGCACACGCGCCTATGGTTACAGTCGCAGCACTTAGAGGAGACACTTAAAGAGATTAAAGAACTCTTAGTTAAAGCTGAACAGCAGATCGAACAGGAAGCCAAATACGAGGGCATGGATCTGTCCGGTAAGTGGAGCTTCAATCATGGATCTCAGCGTGGTGTGGTAAAAATCCAGCAAAACGGTGGCGCGTTGAAGATGTGGTTCACTCATGATGCCTCGTCGGCCAAACCACCGCATTTTTATGCCGAAGCCGCTTTTAAACGCGGTCGAATCCACGGCATTTGGGAAGAGCTGCATACCAAGAAGTTGAAGCTAGAAGGCAAGGCGCCGGCTAAAGACTGGAAGGAGTTGGGGCTACTTTTTGGAGAGGTCGCTGTGGACCGCAGCTCTATTGCATTCAATACTCAATCGAGCGAACTCGGCCAACGACAGGAGGGCGGCTGGCGTTGGTCAGGCCTGACTTTAAAGCCCGCTTCAGACGATACCGTGGCACCGACTAATCTTGAAGTCCTATCGGTCAAGACAACGTCGATTCCGCAAAAGCAGATTTATGCGCCAGATATCGGCGAACCCCGTCGGGCGCAAGGTATGCTTTATATCGCAAAAAGTAAGGCTGATGGTGATCCGTCTTACAGTAGTTATGCGCTCTACAGTGCTGGCACCTATGGCACGCCTAAGGCTGATAAAGTTGCCCACGTGCGTGCAAATTCCGAGCACAGTATGGTGCCAGGTATCTACGAACTGATCGTTAAGAAGGGCGAGGCTGTTGAACGCTTCCCTGTAACCATCGGCGTCGGTCAGACCACAAGGATTACATTGCCATCGACAGGCCAGATACGTTTTCAGCAACTCGATCCTAGCGGAAATCGCTTTATTCAAGATCAGATACAGCTTCGACTGTTCAAGAGTGGGAAGCCCGTTAGCTGGGTGAGTTATACTCCTAGCCAAATCGATCCGGGCAGCTACGAGGCAGTGGTCTATCATAACCATAGCCCAATCGGTTCCGGCGGTTCCTACAGTCGCACGATTGAAGTCGCGGAAAAAAAGGAGACGCTGGTGAGTGCGCGTTACGGTGCGTATCAAGCTAAATTGATCGATGCCGAAGGTAAGAACTATGCGGATGGGGCGTATCTCACGGGCAGGTTTATCAACCCTGATGGGACCGATGGTGCGAATGTGTCTGGTGATCTCAAATTAGCTGTGCCGATGCTCCCAGGCAAATACCGTGTCGAGTGTCGCTTGAAAAATAGCAATACCTTGCGCAAAGAAATTTCGATACTACCAGCGGAAGTCGTCATAGATGAGTTAAAGCTTGGTCGCCTCAAAGTGTTGAATAACAATCGGCCCATTTCAGTAGCTTCTGGAGTGCGTGTAATTGTGAATTCTAAAACGAGTAAGCGCGATTATGTGATGGTGGGTGACGACACTACGAAGATAGATCTCTTCCCAGATGTCTACGAAGTTACTTTGATTGATGATTCTGGCAGGACGAATACACAGGAAGTGAAAGTTAGCTCTGGAAGCACCTCGACAATCAAATTTAAATTATAGAATTGAGACTATGAAACAAAGGATACTGTGCACTTTTTTATTTATTGGTATATGGACTTCGCTTTGTGCGGACGTGTTTCACATCGGTCGAACGAAGGGGCCGAATAGTAATCAGTTTATCATCAATCCTGCGGGAACGGAGGCGCTCAAATCCGCACTTGGTAGAGATCCCAGCTATCCGACCACTCCAGAGTGGGAGGGCGCGCAGACGGCGCATATTGTGTATGGCCGTTTACTCGGAGTGCTCGAAGGAGAGGACATGGGACATGGCTTTACCAATGACATATTGAACGTTCAAGTCCTCACACGTGAGGGGCAACTTGTGGGCAAGCCGATACAGATACCTGTCATACTCTTAAACCCATTTACCCGTCGTTCAGAGATCGATACGCATTGGGATATCGAGCGCTTTTATGGTAACCTAGCAGAGACGTTTACCACTGAGGTCGGTGAGGAAATGTTTGAAATGGCGCTTTCCGGTGTCCTCGATCCCACTGGAGAGATGGGCTTGAATACTTTGCAAGTCGCCGTCGATTTGCCTGAGGAGTTTACTCACGGATGGCTCACGCATTTTGTGTATTTTGGTAAAGAGGCGATGCGCCAGACGGATACTTTTAACCTCGATGCAGCCAATGCCTTTGACTCGATCTTTATAGGTGAAGGGGCGGCGCACACGCTACATCATCATTCATTCTATTGGGGTGGCGGGGGCACCATATTGGTCAATCAACTCGCCAGAGATACGAATTATAACACCTTTCAACCTGGTGTGCGAAGACACGTTATGGATATCATTGGACTGCTGCTAGATTTTAGCCAAGTGGATCCATCCAAAGTTCGGGACCCTAAACTACGAGAACGTGCCAAGCGTCTCGCATTTCTCGGCGCGCAGACGCAGAGTATGCTGTTTCATTCATTAGACCCTAGCAGCAACTTGCCAGCAGACGAACCCTACGGCGGCAACCGTCCTATCAGTCAGCAAGAGCGTGCACACGCAGTGTTTGATGTGATCGAAGCTCATCGCGCACGCTTTGACCGACATCACGGACAGATTATGAACTTATTGCTCAATGCTGGCATGCCTGAGCAGAAGAAGCCGGTCAACCGCCCACATCCTGCCTGTGCGGATCGCGCCTATGAGCTGTATTTCGACTTACTTGCGACTGGTCCTTTGGGAGCTGATGAGGTGCAGAATGAACGTCTGCTGAAAGCAGCGCAGCTGCGTCGTTCTTTTGCTGCGCCCGCGTTGATTTCTGGTGTGATGAATTCAGACAGAGCGTTCACCGCTCGCACTCGTGCCGCTTTTAATCGTGTCGGTTATGGCAGCACGGAGGAAGTGCAAACGATCGTCGATGCGCTTGATATTGTGATCCCGGACGAATACATGGGGGAAGCGATATTCGATAAGAAATTAGGCTTAAAGATGCCTATTTTTGAATATAACGAAATCGCGGTGCCGAGCGGATTAGGGGGTTTTGGTCCTGCACCCGTCGAGAATGAAGAGGCGAGTCGCTTTGAAGTGAGTTTCTATGGTCAAGAATTGAGCGATGAAGTGCTGCTGCAAGAAGCACTGTTTGTATTGAAAGATATCGCATTCAATCTGCCTGAAGATACTATAGGGCGTAGTAGTAAGATTCGCATCGTTGAGAACTGGAGACAGATTCAACTCGAAGAACTTGAAGCTTCCTTAGACCGCCAAATCCGGTTTCCCGACGATCCACCCGCAGAGTTAAGCGCGAAGCAAAAGCAGTTTAACTATCTCCTTACTGACGATTGGAAGCCAAATGACGGCGGGGGCGTGGAGCTTTAACTCCACCTATCGCAAAGCCAAGACTCTGCCATGTTCCCCGAGAGTGCTCTTATGCTGATTCGAAGTGCAAAGGTCTTCATTGTCGCGAGGTCTTGTTCGAGTGCTCCTAGATTTTTCCTCCTTGGTCTTTAAACGCTTTGAGCTGATCCTGCTTGCGCATAAAGGGTCTGGCCGCATCTGCTGCAAGCCATGTTTCAAAGTCGTGGATAGTGCCAGTAGGATATTGTTTATAAACAGCACTCAATTGATTATCTACTGTTCGTAATTGGCTGCGTCGGTATGCAGCACATAGTATATAAACGATCAATGTGGGCAGCGCTGCGTAGAAGGACAGGAAGGAGATGATTAGCATTATTTCATACGCGCCATTATGGGCGTTGGCTTCCTGGAAGCCTGCCATGACATTGAAAACGACACGGTTTAAATTTAAAATCGTTAATGTGGCAATAATGAGCATCAGTGGGAGCAAGCCCGCGATGAGCGCAGTCATTGTCGACATGGGCCCGATGACTCGCATAAATAGTATGAGCAACGATACGCGCCACAGTGCTACGATTGCTAAGAACCAAGCATTCATCGTAGTGGCAGTTTCAATGTCGACAAAGCGTTCGACGGGAATAGCGTAGAGAATCGCCGGGAAGGAAGTGAGGCTGATGAAAGTTAACAATCGAAAATAACTAAGTTCATGTGCCCCAATACCCCAGATGAATACAAATAGTAGCGCGGAGAGGACGAAGATGTAGATTACGGATCCTAGGCCGAGATGCTGTAATAATTGTGCACCAGGATCATCCCAATAACGCCCCATGCCGACAAACCATGTGCCGATTAGGCCCGCGATAAGATGCCACTTGTTGAGTCCCTTAATTTCTTCAAGGCTGATTCGGAAGGTGAGCCATCGAAATATGAGGCTTAAGAGCGCTTTAGGCTGAAGTTCGTTAGCGATTTGTTTCATGATTTCTGAGGCGTCGCTGTTGGGCGAATGCGCGTTTACGTTGCCAGGTGGCTTCTGGGTTGTAGAGGTCGACCATTAATTGACGAAAGCCGGTTGTTAGTTGCTCGGCGCTCATCCCTTTTGGATGAAAAGTGAGGTCGAAAAGTGTGCATTGATCCCAAAAAGTTTCCTTGAATAGTCGATCTTCTCTGTTGAGCCGATGATACAAGTCAGTGCCTGGAAAGGGAGTCAGCAGGGTTATTTGCACTTCGGACAGTCCGCTCTCTTGTATGAATTCGTAGGTTTTTTGAAAGACTGATGGATCATCGCCGTCGTGCCCAAGTATGAAGCAACCGTTAACTGAAATGCCGAATGATTGGATTTTGCGGATGGATTCAATGTAGCGACTCCAGCGGCGTGCCTTCCAATTATTTTGATCGATCGAAACGAGGGGAGCTTGATTGACCGATTCGAACCCGATTAAAACCTGTGCACAGCCAGAATCGGCTAGGGCTTCCAGCAGTGAATCATTGTCAGCAACTGAAATATCGGATTCGGTAAACCACTTAAATGGATACTCGCTCAAGAGTTGAACGAGCTCTTTGGACCACCTTTTATCGATAAAAGTATTATCATCGGCGAGTTCGATAAAGGCATCGGGCCAGATTTTTAGGATAGCGTCGAGCTCGCTGCGGATGTGCTTAATTGGCTTCTTTTTGTAAGTGCTGATTGTTTTCGATGCGGCGCAGAAAGAGCAATTCAGTGGGCAGCCTCTGCTGGTTTGTATTGTCAGTCGGTTATACTTCGAAAGGTTCAGTAAATCATAGCGCGGCACTTTACTGTCTTTGAAGTCAAAGCGAAGTCCTGGAGTCTGGAGCGAGTTATAAACAGCTCGCGTGGTTCCATTTTCGAAGTCTTTAAGGCAAGCATGAATCGCACGTTCGCCTTCGCCCTGTATGATGGTATCAGCATGTTGAGCAGCTTCCTGGGGACATGCTGTGACGTGTAGTCCTCCCATCGCAACGAATCGTCCGTTCTTGCGCAATCTATCGGCTAGGTGGTATGCGTCGTCGATACGAGCGGCTAGGGAAGAAATGGCAACGACGTCGTATCCATCTGTTAAAATTCGTGTGTAGGCTGGATCGATAGACTCGCTGGCTTCTATGTAAGTGCATTCCCAGTTATTAGGCACGTGAGCCGCGAGTGTCAGGAGTCCTAAAGAGGGTAAACTGGAAATTACACGGCTACGTTCAATGAAGCCTGGGAGTGTGAGCCCAACTTGAGCGAGTTCTTGATCCTTAACTCGAACTCCGCTGATCGCGACTAAAGCAATTTTGTGCATATGTGGAACTGAAGACAGTCAATGACCGCGAAGAAACGCATACAGATTGAATTGTCATGACGTAATTATTTCCACATATTGTTTAAAACGAACCCTATTTGCTATGAGAAACTTAACCACCTCTACTATCTTTTGTGTATTATTGCTGCTGATTACTTGCGGCTGTCAGACGAAGTATGTGGCTAACATGGAGGAAACCTTCGTGGTAATTGCGGCGCGAAGTCCGAGTGATGTGGCGATGACAGCGCCGCCGATTGGGGCGGAGCCTGCGGTGCAGATAGGCGCGAAGCTAAGCACGGGGGAGACGTTGACTTGGGTCGATGGCGCGACTTATTCGAAATGGCACTCAGAATGGCTACGTTCGTTGCCTTTGAGTCATGGTGATCCCATGTTTGAGGATGTTTATTATCCTGACTTTAAGAACTCCAGCAAAGGCTACCGTTATACTTCAAAGGGCGAAGAGATCGGGGTGGTGTTTCATGTGGATTCACAACTACGCTTGATTGCGGCACCTGCGGGGGCGCCGATTTATATATTGGAACGTCCGTTGAACTCAAAAGACGCAAAGGATTTTGAAGCGGTGCTTGAGGATATGAAATTTCACCCGGGCCCCGTGGACGGGGTAATCGATGCGAAGACTCGTGCGGCGATTGGTTTTTACTTGGAGTATCGTGGGCATGAATATCGTCCATTGCACCCCGCGATTTCGACAGCACTGTTTTCAGAGCTCGTCGGGCGTCTGCCAGAATAGGGTGGGGGCCGCCGAACGTCGAACATCGAATGTTGAAGTGGCTTGGAGATACGTGGTGCGGATTCGGAGATCTGCGCTCCCTGGCTCGAGTAGTCACTGGGGCTTAGAATATGTGGGATCGATTCGGATAGTAACGTATACCATGTCCTGATCGCAGCCCGCACTGTTCTGGACTTCACCATTCGAACTTGGACGTTCGACGTTCTTATGAATTCCCTACGATTTTCAGGCGTGCATTTACTAGCTGAAGTCATTCACTCTAGTGCATGGACGAAATTTTAAAAACTATCCCACACCGCCCACCGTTTCTATTCATCGACGAAATCGTCGAAGTTCGTGAGGACGGCGCGACTTGTAAGCGCACGATCCGTGCAGACGAGCCCCAGTTTGAGGGGCACTACCCAGGCAATCCGATCATGCCGGGTGTGTTGCTCTGTGAATCCTGCTTCCAAGCTGGTGCGATCTATCTTGGCAAGCAAATCGAGAAAGAAGGGAAGTCGCTCAATGATGTCACGCCTGTGCTGTCTCGTATTACCGACGCTCGTTTCAAGCAAATGGTGAAGCCGGGCGATGAGATCACTATTGAAGTGACGATGAAGGAAACCATTAGCCGCTTCTATTTCATGTCGGCTAAGGTCCTCAAGGAGGGCAAACCTGCGATGACCATTGGCTTCGCACTCGCCATGGTTGAAGGAGAGGGGAAGTAATTGTTTATTTTGGAGGGACCACTCTGGCTTGTCCGCAATTGTTTTCGAATAAACAGTCGGCCGAGGACATTGACCCTTCACACATGGCGCATGCGCGTCGATGCCGTTGAATACAAATTAAAATTATGAGTTTCTTAAATTTATCAGGTAAGCGCTTCCTCGTGATGGGGGTGGCGAATCGTAAGAGTGTCGCATGGGCGATCACTAAACAACTGGAGGCTGAGGGGGCAGAAGTCATTCACAGTGTGCGTTCTGAGGCGCGTTTGGAGTCGTTACAGAAGTTGCTCGATGGACGGAAGGCCTACCTCTGTGATGTGGAGTTTCCTGAGCAGATTACGGCGCTCGCGGAACAAGTCGCAGCGGACTATGGTAAGCTGGATGGTATCGTGCATTCGATTGCATTCGCTAATTACTCGGAGGGCTTTAAGCCGTTTCACGATACCGTGCGTAAAGATTTCCTGCAGGCGACTGCGATTTCGGCGTTTTCCTTGGTGGAAGTGGCGAGTGCGTTTAAGCCGCATCTCGACAATGATGCATCGGTGGTATCGATTGGTATTTCATCTACGGATGTGACCGCTGAAAACTACGGCTACATGGCTCCAATCAAGGCGGCTTTGGAAACTTCGTCTTACAACTTAGCAAAGTCGTTTGGTGCGGACACACGCGTGCGTTTCAATACGGTGAATGCAGGGCCACTCAAGACCAGCGCATCGGCTGGGATTCCGGGCTATTTGGAGAGTTACCTCTACGCGGAAAAGTTGACCTTCCGTAAGCAGAATTTGACCACGATGGAGGTCGCTAACACTGCGGTGTTCCTATTGAGCGCTGCATCGAGTGGTATCAATGGACAAGGCCTGGTTGTGAATGCAGGCATGGACCGAAACTATTTCGACAAAGAAGTCGTGAGCTTAGCGATGCGCCCTGAGAAGAAATAGCTTCGGCACTTTACTGGCTTGAGCTTGTAGATAGCGTTAAGGTATCTGTCGCCTTGAGCCTTTGCATGGAGCGGAGAGTCTAAGCTCAAATACCAAGGCGCACTCATGGCGACACACTTTATCGGATTAGTTGCTATGAGCGATGTCGTCTGCAGTCCAAAGCGTTTTGTCGGGGCCAGCCGAGTAAATTTCCATTTCTGTCGCTGAGAGCGGATGAAAGAAGTAGGGTGTGCCCCACGCGTCCACGAGTTCGTTACCTTTGAGTGAACTAGACTCTGGATCGATAAAGACGATGCTCATTGGGTTCTGGCCTAAGAGTTGTTCAGTAAACTCAAAATTTTCTACGCCGACAGGGTTTTCTTTATAAGCGAATCGGTAGTGAGTAAGGAGCGCCGAAACGGTTTCTAGGGCATCTTTGGGATCGAGTGTGTTGCTAAGTGAACGACTGGTTTTGATCGATGGGTTGTAAAGGACCTTTCCGCTTGCTAGGCGTTTGAGGCGAGGGTCATCCGGATCAGGCCTATCGTAAGGGTTTAGCTCAGGAGTTTTTTCACCTTCTAGACTGTTTGTCTCTTGTTTTAGAGGCGTATTATGGGCCTCATCTAAGGACTTAACTTCCTCAAGGCCTTCGGGCTTGAAAGCTCGAACAAATATGTAAATGACGATTGCTGCGATGAGGACACCGAAGCGGATCCGAAATTTGATCTTCATTATAAAAATCCGAGATTAGCAGCGGGTGCAAATGGGTCGTCGAAACGGTAAAGGTTCGGGAAGATTGTTTGCATTTCACTACTGCCTGCTGGAACGCCGAACCAGTTGGCGAGCACGGCGGCGAATTGATCTACGGATGTCGTTGGAATCCATCGGCCACGCGATCCACTCGGCACGTCGTCGATCCCACCAACGGAGAGTTCTGGGTAGGTGCCGAAAAAGTTGCCACCGTTGACTGCGCCGCCAAAGACAAAGCTATGAGAGCCCCATGCGTGGTCGGTTCCCGCGGTTCCGATATCCGTGCCGTTGGGAGTCCATGTGCGATTGAAGTCGGATGCTTGAAAGGTAGTGACTTTGTCATAGGCAAAATTCGCATCTTTGGTGTCGAGCTCCTTCATGGCTGCATTGAATGCACCAATGGCTCGGTCGAGCTGCCCTAGAAGCACCGGAAGGTCGCCATTGATATCCGCGTGGTTATCAAATCCGCCGAGATCGACGAAGAATATTTGTCGATTGTTACCCAAACATTCGCGGCCTGTGATAAGACGAGCGACCGCTTTGAGTTCGTCGGCAACCCCGCCATCAGCTCCGTAGCTGGTCCAGATGGAATCGTAGTCAATATTGAGTTCAGCTTCTACTTTGATGGCCTCGGTGATGATAGCTTCGTTGGCTCGTGCACTACGGATGACTTCGCTGTAGCCTTCTTCGATGATGTGCGCGTGACTGTATTGCATGATGCGCTCTAAGGCTTTGAAGCGTTCACCTGTGGAGTTTGTTTTATAGCTGCCATCTGCATTTTGTGCGCTCGCGTAGTTGGTGCCGAAGCCAGTCAGGCTGATGGATCCAGAAGAGGTAACTGAGTATTGGTTGAGCGCACCACCGCTCATGAACTGATTTGTGCCCGCCGCAGTGATCATCATAGAGGTTTGGCTATTTAAATTCCAAACGTCATTGTAAAGATCGGCGACGCGAGCTCCCCAACCTGAAGTGTAGGGCTTGTCGGCGATCGAAGACATCCATTGGGTGACTTGGTCGGAGTGCGAAAACAGCTGTTTGGGCAGGCTCGTGGTGCTGTATCCGTTTTGAGTCGTTGGCTCGGAGAGGGTGCCGACATTATTGATGAAGCTGGCTTCGTTGGCGCCAAACATTGCTGCTAGATTTACTAGCGATGGGTGTAGGCCAAATTCATCCTGCCCTGGCACGGTGATGGGGATTGTGCTGTTTAAACCGCTTGGGTTATATGTAGGGTGGACGATACCGTTAGGAACTGCAACTGCGCCACGGTCGGACGCATAGGTGGCTGCCTGTGGATTTGCTCCAATCGGGATCAAGACGTTGTTGGTATCGCAGCCTCCACGTAGGAAAATACAGACGAGTGCCTTGTAGTCCGATCCGACGAGTGCGCCGCCTCCGAGTGCACTTGCGGAAGCGGAATTGATCAAAGAGAGTTGGGCAATCGTATTGACTAAGGGCCCGATCGTCATGGCACCACAAGTGCCTGCTTTGAGAAATTGGCGGCGGGAAATGTTTTTCAGAAGCTTAGACATAATGGTTATTTCTTAACTTGGTATTCTGGAGAGAAGGTGAGGAGATAGAGCATGCCCTCTAGTTTATCGATACGGTTGGCTTCATCATTCGTGCCGTCGTAGGGGTCCCCGTAGACGCCGTGCACCGAGTCGATGATGAGCTCGCGTGGATTCTTATTCAAATCGTCGAGACCGTGAATTGTGGGATCGTCATTATCCGATATGTCGTAAGGGTAACGTAGTTTGAAGAGACCATTGGTGAGGCGCAGGTCGAGCTCATCGAGGAGTGCTTCGTCGGCGAAGGATTCGCTGCTACGTCCACGCTCAACCCTTCGTATTTGTGCACGACTACCGTTCGAAGCGCTGACGAGGGTCATGGTATTGGCCGAATTTGCAGCGAGCGTTTCGCGAATCATGACGCCTGCTTTCGCCCATTCGTGGGTGAGCGTTGGGCTTTGCAAGGTATCGACACGCGCGATGATATCGCCATCACCATCAAGGAGTTGATAGGCGAAGTGACCTTCGTCCGCACTGCTCCAAATGTCCGCTCCTGAGGCTTGAATATCAAAGGAGTTGGCTCCAGTAGCGGTGGTTATGCCACTAGCGGCAACTGAACCGATGTCGCTGCTATACCAAGTGCCCTCGCCATTAGTGATGTTTACATTACTGAATTGAGCGGTCGTTAAGACGCCATCCTCATGGCTAGTGACCGCGAGGCCGATGAATACTTCTGGGTGCATGGGCAGCACTTGTGTGCTAATTTCCGTCCAGTTCACTCCGTCTACAGATTCGCTGGAGATAAAGACATCTCCGGTGCGGCTGAGGCGAACCCAATGTGGCGCCGAAACTCCAGACGATCCAGTAATCGATTGAGTGGTTCCATTGGCTGCAGTCGTGATCGCAGATGCAGGCTCGGTAGCTGGGTAAAAGTCGCTGACCATTTGCTGAAAGGGAAGACGTGGTTGGTCATGACTATTGGCAAACGTTTCTATATCGGTAAAACCGAAGGCGAGATTCTGAGTGATGTCGTTTCCACCCAGTTCGTCGGCCCCGGCCCCTGGGCCATAACGAATGATGTCGTGGAAATAGTTGATATTGCGAATGACGTCAGGCTCGTTGGCGAGCTGAAGCTCTGGTGCGACGATGCCAGCATTACCGACGACTCCGCCTGGAGAAAAGTCGGGTAGGTAAAAATTGAATACAGTTTGCTGACGGAATGGATCCATTTGCAATCCTTGCGAGCCAGAGGTGGATGTGCTTGATGGCATGAAGCGCACATTGTCCTGATGATTGGCAAGCTGAGCTGATGGATATTGAAAATTCTCAATATAGAGATCGGCATTGGTATAATCACCCACGGCTGAATCATACGGAGCTGTGCCATCAATATATTTAAGTGGTAAGTAGGTGTAGGCGTCGAGGGCTCGGAGTAATTGGATATAACCTTCGAGTGGCGACTTTTTCATTCCGAATGTGGTATTACCGACATCAATAGTGCGTGCCTCTGGATCTAAGAGGATCGCTTTTAGGGTGAGTCCTAGATCGCCTTCCGAATCTTTGAACGTATCTGAGACGCGATGCAAATAGTCGCGAGAGGGGTTGGAAGTGACAAAACGCTGAATCAATCGACGAGCAATAAAAGCTGGAGTGCTGACATGGCTGTTGACCATGTCGTAGTCGGGCAGCCCATCGTCTGGCACACCAGCGAGCCAGTCGATGGCGGATTCAATATCAGCGATGCCTTGTAAGTTAAGGTCGGTGATCGCAGTGTTATTGATGGTGGTTCCAGCAAACGTTTTACTACCAAGACTATGATAGTCACCGAACATTTTCATCGGGTAAAGGTAGGAGCGTGCAAGCGGGCCATTAGCGCCGGAGTAGACACCAAAGTTATAGTTATCTGCCGTGAAAGGCACGCCTCCCCATGTCGGAAGCGTTGAGTTGCCTGCGTATTGACTAAAACTCTGTCCTGTCAGGATCTTTGCAAACTCGCGGATATCATCGTTGGAATATGTTGGCTGTGGAAGGCCCTCAGAGCTAAGCTTGAGTGTGCCATCGGGCCATATTTGGAAAAGGCCAATCGAGAAGAGTTGCATGTTTTCGCGAGCGAGGTTTTCATCGGGATAGGAGTCGAAGAGCCCGTCACCATCGAAGTCGATCGCTTTTTGATTTTGTAAGCTGGAGAGCCATCGGCCCATGATTGGACTCCAGTTGACGAAGCCTAAAATGTCTCGGTAGTGGGAGAACGCATGCGTGTTGAGCATGTCTTGATAGTTAGCGGATCCGTAGGCGTTATCGCGAATGGTAGTTGCTTCGGCACTGACGACTACGATCTGTTGTAGGGCAAACCCCATTTTTTGGCGGAGCTGGTCGTGGGCATTCAGCATCGTTTGCCAGTGAGCATGGCGGCGTTGATCATTGCCACTGTTGTAGCGTAGTTGATTAAGGTTGGCCAAGTCGAGATCGTCGTCGTTGAACGGATACGGTGTTTCGAGATACCAGTGCTCTGGATTAGAGTCACTACGGTTAATGGTAGGCCATGTTGCAGGACGTAGTGGTGTCGGTATGACACCGTCGGTAGGGTTGAGTGCCGAATCAAAAAAACCTGAAAGTGTTGCGAGTTGGAAGTGGGCAGCGAGTGTCAGTTCTAAGAGATAGGTCTGACCATAAAGTGCTGGGTTCATTTGGTCATCAATCCAATCGTTGTAAGCTTGGTTTCGATGGTAGCTTGGATTGCTGAGGCGCTCGGTTTCGATTGTTGAAACGAGCACCGCGACATCGCTATCGGTTGCACCGAAAGTTGCTTGGTTGAGGAAGCGGCGAACTTCGGATTCAAGCAGATCACCCGTCAGTTGAGGGTAGTCCAGTGAGCCTGGAGCAGCGGCAGGAGTCGGTTCGCCAGGATCTGTCGCAGAACCGCCTGAGATATTCAAGAATGCCCAGATCTCGCCCGCTGGATTGTCGACTGTGTGCACATTTAGATAGAGAGGACTTTCGCCGTTTTGGCCGAAGAGTGAATCGATGATCACTTGTCTTGAGGCACTACCGCTGCCAGAGCTTGGTGCTGCACCAGAGCTTTCATTCAAGTCCCAAGGATAATCAATGAGCGCACCGTTGAGCGGGTTCGTTTCGGGATCACCTGGCGTCTCGGTGATTTCGTAGATGATGCTACCTGGGCCACCATTAGTGGACTTATGCACATGTGAATCTTGTTGTGCGGAGGTGAGGCCAGAAAATTCATCCCAAATACGTAGCTCGGTGCGTGGGCCGTTCAGTGTGGCAGTGACAAAGCCTGAACCGTTGGTCGCAACCACTGCCTTGCCGTCTTGACTGAACGTGCCAGTGAAGATGCTGACATTGTCTGGATTATCAGGAAGGTCAAAGATTTGGATCGATGCGGCATTGACGAGTGCGTTGATTGTGTAGCTACCATCGATAGAGGGAGCGACGCCAATATTGAGTGTTTCTGGGTATTCGTTGATGGTATCATCAGTTGCGATGACGGTGAGCACTTTTTGAGTTTCACCGAACTCAAAATGAATACTATTGGTGATCAAATTACCGTCTGGATCAAAGATTTGATAGTCTTCGAGTTCCGCAGCTTCATCGCCTGCGGTGCCGACCATCATACAGCAAGTGCCATCACATATGGTGGTGGTATCTCCTGTGTTTTCGAGAGGGATGATTTCTAGGTTTACTGTCAGTGGGGTGAGCACACCTTCACGAGTGATGGTGATTTCGCCGTCATCTGGAATGGTGTTGGGGTAGTTGCTCTCAAGTGCGCAGGCATCAGAGCCAAAGAGTGTGATGTGTGGCACACCTTGCGCAGTTGAGAGCAGATTCGTGACCGCAATCGCATCCGGTATACCGTTGTTGGTTTCAGAGTCGAAGAAGAGTAGCTCATAGTGCGCAGCGAGTGCGAGTTCTTCCCAGTCCGGAATGCCATCGCCATCTTGATCAAACTCTTGAATGTTGAGCTCAAAGAAATTGGGTGTAGCACCATTGCCGAAGTCGACATTGTTTTGGACCAGGAACCCGTTTCCTTGTATGAGTCCATTGGTGATTTCCCAGTCGTCGTAGACGATTTTGGGATTGTTTGGTGTGGCGACACGGAAGCTACTTAATTGTGTAACTACTCCTGGGCCGTCACGGAAGTTGAGGCCTGTTGCAGCGCCAATTAAATTGCCGTTTGGGTCGCTCACGTAAAAGTCAAAGGTGTCTTTGGCCACGGTCACCGTTCCAGTTGGTGTGCTATACTGAAACCCACTGGCTGAGAGTGTAGTGACCATTTCGATTCGAAAGGTTTTATCAAACTCGACGTTAACCTGTGCTTCATTGGCGCTGGAACCACCTGCACGCACCACCGCAATTGTTCCAGCAGTGCTATCTTCGATGTCGAAACGTGGGCCCTCTTGGTTGGAGTCATTTGCATTCATCCAATAGAGATAGTTATCTTGCGCCCCCGCCCCCATGTTGAACAACCAGGTTGCATAAAGGTGCTCACTGCTGGGCGTGTAGTGGATACGTTCATCGCTTGAGCCACCGATGTCAGCATCGATGCGCTCGGCATCACCTGTCATATCTGGCGTGCCAGTCACAAGTGTTGTGTTTAGCGGCCAGAGCTTTCCCGTTTGCCCGACACTATCGTAGTCGTGTTCAAAGAGTGTGCTGAGTGCTTTCGTTTCACTGTGGAAGAACAGTTTGGCGAGATCCTCTGAATCAATCAGTTCAATGCCATTGAGGCCAGGCCCAGACCATGCGATTTGCACGTGTTGCCCCGGGATGGTGCTGACGTAATTGATCGTAATTAGGTAAGGGGCAGCTAGTGTTAACGGTAATTGTGCCGAACGCTGAGTTGCGTAGGTTTCCCATTCGTTGAGTTCGATGCCTGTTTGCGCCGGAAGCACTTCAGCTACTTTAAACGGAGGAGCCACTGCGAGCGGGGCATTGATGAAGACTTCAGCTGGACCTCCGGAGCTAAGATAGAAGGTGTAGTTTCCTGCTTGAGGCGGCGTGATCCAAAACCTCATTTGGGCACCATAGCCAGTCGCTAAAAAGTTTGGAGCTTCTGGCTTCGCTTGGAAAGTGGTTCCGTTTGGCCTCTGAGGGAAGGTCATGTCTCCAGCGGGGGTGCTCAATCCTTTCAAGGCATCAACAGTGTTTGCGGGAAGGTCAGCCCAAAAATCGATTTGTATTGGGCTAATTGTTTTTGCGACGCCGTCTTTTTGAATGAAGAGTTCGCGGTCATTCCCATCACCTGGCCATCCAGAGTTAATCGGGGAGAATGCGTTTAGGTCTTGAGAGTGGTTCACTCCATAGTGTTTTCCTTGAAGCGTTTGAAAGCTTAAGTGGATGTCATCCAGGCTATTTTGAGTGACTACTGGAATGAGTGCTGGACGATCACCACTGTCATATGGATCGGTGCCAGCTATGCATTCTTCGAGGTTGGTAAAACTGTCCGCATCGTCATCATCACCGAGGACGAGGCTGCTGGCGTTAAAGCGTTGTTCCCAGACGTCACTTAGGCCGTTACTATTTTCATCAATAGCGTGAGATGAAGAATGAATGAGAATGCCAACACTTAGGCAAAAAGTAATGCGGTTTAACACATTCATGAGTGAACAGGATGGTAGTGTATAGATGCGAATCTATATAGTAGTGCGTAGTGTTGGTAACTATACGTATTGGTTTAGTTAACGCACTGATAAAAGGACGTATCCGTGTGCATTCGAATGCTTTTAGCTGATGATTTACGATTTTCGTCTTGTTTTGAAAGTTGCGCTTATTGGTTTTCAAGCGTCGCGCAGATTATGATCAAGTGGTCGTTTTTTCATTCTATTTTGAATGAGATAGCGATCCCCAAAGCTCGAAACGATTCGTTCGCGTAGAGTCTCATTTTCTTCTGCTAGATAAATCTGAGGTGTTGTCCCTATGAGACGCTGAATGATGGTCTCTAAGGAAAGAGACCTTACTTGGACGCGTCATGTGTTTTAGCTTACACAGCGCATTGTGTCACTTTTTCTGTATGGACTGCAATGTGAGCGAGAACCCACAAAGTGGCAAAAAATCAATATTGGAGTGGTTGGAATGTATACGGAATGACAAATCTTCTCCATGAACCTTATTCAATCTCTACTTTGCTTGGATCGTAATCGACTTCAGGGTAGCTCAAATGCATGTCTTCCAAGCAGGCAACCACGATGCGAGCGACTAAAATATTACGGGCCCACTTCTTATTGGCAGGTATGATAAACCAAGGAGCGTGTGGCTTACTCGTCTTTTCAAATACTTCTTGGTAAGCCTCGAAGTAGTCTTCCCATTTACTGCGCGCTACAATGTCAGAAGAATCAAATTTCCAATTCTTTGCAGGTGTATCGAGGCGGTTTTGTAGGCGCTGCTTTTGAGTGACTTTATCAATGTGCAAGAAGAACTTTACGATGACAGTGTCCTCATCCACTAGCAGTTGTTCGAACTCGTTGATGTGACGAAAGCGCTTACGCCAGACTGCTTCCGGTTTGAGGTTGTTGACGCGCACTGCCAATACATCTTCGTAGTGACTTCGATCAAATATCATGATCTCGCCATTGGCAGGTGTGCGCTTGTGCACGCGCCAGAGGTAATCGTGGTTGATCTCGCGTGTAGATGGTTTCTCAAAGCTAGCTACGTGCACTCCTTGCGGGTTGACGCCACGAAATACATTTTTGATGGTCCCGTTTTTACCACTGGTGTCCATGCCTTGAAGGACAAATAAGAGCTTTTTCCGGCGATCCACGAAGAACTTTTGCTGCAAATCACCCAATTGTATATGGAGATTGTGTAATTCAATACTGGCCTCTTCTTTGGTCTTCGGTAGATCATCCCATGGGTCTGAAGATACTTTACTAAGGACGTCATTTTGCCCTTTTTTGATCCGATAGCGGTTGTATTTTTTTAAGCTCATAGTGAATGGAAATAGTTTATAGATAAATGAGGAGTTAGCGTTGGTAAACGAAAACGGTCTCTCCATCGCGGTCATAGAGTAAGCCTGTAAGTTCTCGATTGGGTTCGCGGTAAAATTGAATAAAGGAGTCGTAAAATTCGTCAGGGATAAATGCGGTGATACTTCCTCCAGATTCTCCGCCAGAAGCCGTATGCAATGTCACCGAGCGGAAAGTTTCAGGACTCACACTTTCGTTGCTGCTAACGGATTGAATAGAAAGTGTGACTTGCGTGTTTAAATGGTTTTCGAGGTCGGCTAAATAGAAGTCTACAGTGTTTGCCGGTGGCGGTGGTTCTACGACAATGATGAGAGACTGAAAAGCTGCTAGCTTCTTGTCGCTGATTCCTGAAATCTCCACCAGCGATGCTATCGTTTCGATTGGCCGTGCTTGTATGATTGATTGTGCCAGCGCTGGGCCGATACCTGGAAGGGTTTCGAGCTCTGCGGCCGTGGCAGTATTTACGTTGACCATGCCAGTCTTGCTGGAGCCTCGGTTGTGTGAACTGACTGTTGTTGTGGTTTGGACGCCAGCGACTGTTTCGGTATGATTGCCTAGAGAGTTGAGCCCAGCCATCTGTTTTGAGCTACCAGCAACTGCCCAGATTCCGGTGCGTGCACGCTGAGCGATGCGCTCGGAATTTTTGAGTCGGCTGAGGAATGTGCGCGGATTGTAGCCCGTCGGCCACGCTTGCTTGGTGGGCATTCCGTAGATGCGGGCAAGGCCGTTTTTTACCAACTCAGAGGAGAGGTAGTTTCCATCTTTTTTAATGAGTCCGTAGTAACGTTGTTTACTACCACCGCGAGCATCTTCCCATTTAGTATACAGGGTGAATTCGCCACGAAGAAAGAGCTTTGTGAATTGTGACGCGAGTTCACCAGATACGATCACGTCTTGCTCGGGAATAGAGAAGTAGCGGGCTTGATCACGCACACGATCCGCATAAACGGCATTGGTTTCAGGTGCGTCTACGTAATAGAGCCTGAAAATGGCTTTGTTTTCACCATATTGAATCATGAAACTGTCGCCGTCATTCAGGTCAGACGGTATCAATCTACAGCCTTCGAGGACTTCCCAAACGCCAACTTCTTTGTTAGCCGCATGGAGTGCTGCAGTGATGGTGCATAGTAGTATCGTGTTCAGCAGAAAACGCATATAATGTGCCATTAGTAGCGCAGAAGCGCCTGCTGGCAAGAACGGGATGGATTCTTTCGATTGAAAGTGCTTTGCCCTTGTCCTGTAGTGCTGGTGCCCTTGAGTGGTGATGAGAGATGACACGAAATACAAATAGGCAAGCTCAGGCTCGATTCGATCTACAGACTCGGCACCGAATCAACGCTGGACGTGTAGCGGTGCGTGATCAAATTGCATTTTTTGATCGTCAGTTCGGTCAGGTGGCCAGCGAGTGGAAGGAAGACGATACACGCGTAACTTTTGCAGACTTTGCAATCTCAGAAAAAATCTTTGCGGAACTGCGTCGTGATTTCCCTGAGGATGACTACTGCAGTGAAGAGGCCAGCCCGCAGGATGAGGAGTTGCAGCTCGACGCTATGTTTGCATGGGTAGTTGATCCTATAGATGGCACGAATAATTTTGCACTCGGTTTTCCAGTTTGTGCGATCTCGCTAGCGTTATTGCATTATGGCACTCCAATTTATGGCTTTATCTACGATCATAGCACTGGTGCTTTACTGGAAGGTGGACCTGGTCGCGGCTTGCAGCGTGATCTTAAGAAATTAAATAGGAATGATCTCGCGGCAGAGGCGCAGTCCATGGTGGGATTGCATTTTCCTATTGCTCAGGAACGACTGCAGCAGATCGGTCCGCTTTTGGAAAACTATCGAGTGAGGTGCTTAGGTAGTGGCGCTTTAACTGCAGCGTATGTGGCGACTGGTTATTTAAGCGGTGTTTTTGATGATCGTGTTAAAGTGTGGGATATTGCCGCTGCGTTTGCATTATGTGCGGCTGTTGGGATTGAGTTTACATTTATTAAAGAAACTCCATTTCCGATGAGGACGTTTCATCCGTCGATGACCTTCAGCCCATACTATGCAGGGACGCAGACCTTTCGGGCGGAAATGGCCAAATTAATCTAGGGCCGCGTAAAGCCAAAGACCGCTGTGCCGAGCTCATAGAGATCTTCGTAGATAGCTTCTGCAGCGGTTTCTTCGCTTAATTGATCTAAAGAGTGACTGCCAGTTGCTACTAAAAAGTTACGCAAGCAACCTGCTTCTGCGGCAGCATAGTCAAAGGGAGAGTCACCGATCAGAATTGTTTCATCTGAGGTGGCTGCCATGACTTCTAAGATGTGTGCAGTAAAAATGGGGTCTGGTTTACGGTAAGGAGTATCTCCAGTGCCTACGTTCGCGCTGAGCCATTGGTCTAGGTTGAGGTGCTTCGTGATGGCACGAGAGTGCGCGCCGTTTTTATTAGTAAAGACCGCCATTTGATAATCACCATCTGCACTTAATTGTTGGAGTAGCCATGCCGCGCCAGGTAGTTCGAATAAACCATCGTATAAATTACCTTCAAAGTGTTTGTTAAATAGTGGCAAAGCTCGCGCGCCATCTGTTGCCCCCATGAGACGCTCCAGAGTTAAATGGATGCCGCCTCCGACGGTGGCGCGGACTGTTTCGTAGCTACTTTCGGGAAGTCCAAGCTCACGTTGTGCATGTGCGATGCTATGTGCGATAGTGGTGAAGTGGTCTACTAGCGTGCCGTCTAGATCGAAGAGTATCGTTTGCATGTTAAAATTGTGCTTTATCTCGTTATGCCATGTGTGCAGGCTTGCGTGAGATAAATGCGCGGCTTTGTTAGCGTTTGCAAGCGAAGGTGTCGTCAGCGGTTATAAAAGTATGTCCATTAATTCAGAATCTAAGGCAGGCTTAAGTGTGCGGACCGAAGCTTCGGTGCAGGTTCTGGTTTTCTCAGGTGAATGGATATTACGCAATGAGCGTCCTAATGCGACTCGTTTGCTTTCCGAATCGTATGGTAAGAGCTCGTTCGAAATAGTGCGATTTACGGTCGATGGTTTGCTGAGTTGGGATACGGCCCTGTTGATTTTTGTTAGAGATGTGATTGCCTGGGCCGACGAGGTTGGAGTCGAGTATCGATTCGGGGATTTACCTTCGGGTGTGCAGAACATGATTCGCCTGTCTCAAGTCGTCCCCGAGATGAAACATCGGGAACCCCCGGAGCCGTCCAAATTTTTAACCCAGGTCGGGGAAGATACGGTCGAAGTTTTTCATGGGCTTGATGGCTATTTTACATTCCTTGGACAATTGGTTGTCGACCTTTGTGTATTTGTTCGTGGTAAGGCTCAGTTTCGTTGGAAAGAGTTCATCTTCCTGATCCAGTCGACGGGGCCGATGGCATTACTTATTGTCAGTCTACTAAGTTTTCTGACGGGGTTGATCATCGCTTTCATCGGCGTGATCCAGTTGCAGAAATTCGCCGCGGATATCTATGTTGCTGATTTGGTGGGCCTGGCAATTACCCGTGAGTTGGGTGCGGTCATGGTGGGGGTGATTATGGCGGGCCGAACGGGTGCGGCGTTTGCCGCTCAAATTGGTAGTATGCAGGTCAACGAAGAGGTCGATGCATTGGTTAGTTTCGGTATCTCTCCGATGCAGTTTTTAGTCGTGCCTCGGGTGGTCGCGCTCGTGTTGATGATGCCTTTGCTATGTGCTTGTGCCGATTTTGTTGGTATTCTCGGAGGCATGGTTGTTGCTGTTGCCATTTCAGATGTCAGCGTGGTTCAGTATTTCAATCAAGTTGAAGCTGCTGTCAGTTTGAATGATTTACTTTCAGGTATTTTTAAGAGTGCTGTGTTTGGTTCCATTATTGCCGTGGCTGGTTGTTATCGTGGGTTGAACTGCGGCCGTGATGCCACAGCTGTCGGCCAAGCAGCGACTTCGGCGGTCGTGACTTCGATTACTTGGATTGTCATTGCAGATGCAATTTTTGCTGTTTCGTTTCACTTATTGGGCATATAGAGATGACAGATTCAGAGATAATCATTCAAGCCGATGGGCTTAAAATGCAGTATGGCAATTATGTCGTCATGGAATCTTTGGATTTTGTCGTTCGACGCGGTGAAGTGAAGGTGATCATGGGTGGAAGTGGATGCGGTAAGAGCACGCTTTTGAAGCATTTGATCGGGCTCGAGCGAGCGGCAGCAGGTGAGATTCGTTACTACGGTAAGGTGTTTGATCCTGATGCTGTGTCTGCAGACGCGATTCGTCGCCGATTTGGTGTCTTGTTTCAGAGTGGCGCTTTATGGAGCTCTATGAGCGTAGCTGAAAATGTGGCCATGCCGCTCGAAGAATACACAGATTTAAAACCTTCGGAAATAAGTGAGATTGTGGAGTTCAAGCTCTCTCTTGTTGGGCTTGGTGGCTTTGGGCATCGTTTTCCCGCAGAATTAAGTGGAGGAATGCGCAAGCGTGCGGGACTTGCTCGCGCGATCGCATTGGACCCTGAAATTTTGTTTTTTGATGAACCGTCAGCGGGCTTAGATCCTTTGAGTTCGCGGCGCTTGGATGATTTAATTCTCGAACTGCGCGACGCGCTGGGCGCGACCGTTGTGGTGGTCACTCATGAGTTGGCGAGTATCTTTGCTATTGCGGACCGTGCACTTTTTCTCGATGCAGATAGTAAACGTGCACTGTGCGATGCAAATCCAAATGATCTAGTTGATGACCTCAGTGCAGATTTTAAAGTCCGTGACTTTTTGAAGCGAGGTGAGCTCAATGTAAACGATTGATCTTCTATTCTTCATCCCTCATTAAGATGCATTATGAAACGTAAGCCTAGTCCCAAAGCCATAGGTGCCTTTGTTACTGTAGCCACGATACTTCTAGTAGGTATGGTCTTGTTTTTTGGTTCTACATCCTTACTCACCAAATCCGAGCGCTTCATTTTATTCTTTGATCAGTCGGTAAATGGTCTGGCCGCTGGGTCCTCTGTGAAATTCCGAGGCGTGCCCGTCGGTTCGGTCGAACGAATCTTGATTCGCGCTGATGGGCAACGAAGTCGATCCACTGCGATACCTGTCATTATAAAGTTGGATCGTTCCAGACTGGAGCGGGACTTGGGCGTCGCCGAGGCCTCGTTTTCAGCTGAAACTATTCACGAATCTATTGAGGCTGGTCTGGTAGCGCAGCTGAACCTGGAAAGTTTGATTACGGGCCAGTTATTTGTAGAGTTCAGTTTTGAGCCAGGTGCTTTGCCAGATTGGAGGCCGCATCTAGAGAAAGTGAATGGGATGCTAGAGATTCCGACTCTTGGATCTCCATTAGATGAAATCACCACGAAAGCAGTGAAGTTGATTTCTAATTTTGGAGAGATTGACGTCGAGCGATTGAACGAAAGCGTGAATGTGGCCCTTGAAAACTTAGCGATCGTCTTGGAGGGGATTGATTCCGAGGGTATCAGTCAGTCTATAATAAGCGCGGCTGGAGATGTGAGGGCCCTTGTTCAATCTGAAGACTTTAAGGAGACCATAATTGCTGCGAAGGAAGCCTTCGAAACGATCGATGCGACGGTGCAGACTTTTAATTTGGAACAAGGCCCGTTGGCAGAAACGATGGCAAGTTGGACGGGCCAATTTGATAAGACGATGGCGGGCTTGGACCGCCTTGTTTCTGAGTCGAGTGATTTGATTAGTCCTGAATCCGATCTTCGTTATGAGTTTGAAACTACGTTGCGGGAACTCGGTCGTGCCGCGAAGTCAGTTCGACTTTTAGTTGATTACATAGAACGAAATCCCAATGCATTGCTTACAGGCCGTCCCGAAGATGAATAATAAACAAGCAATACGCTTTATGATGTTTGCACTTGGTAGTCTTCTACTCGGTCTGCTCATGTCGAGCTGTGTGAACTTGAAGCCGAAACCTGATCCTGTTAAGCTTTATGCGCTGGGACCAATTGAGTCTCAACCGACTCACAACACTCAAAGAGTGGCGATTTACGTCGCACGTCCAGATCTGCCAGCATACCTAGACGGTAAGCGCCTACAGTATCGAAATCCGAATGGCGAGATCGATGAACTGGGTAAAGCACGGTGGGCCGAGCCGCTAGAAGAGGGGATTGCCCGCAGTGTTTCTGAATTTTTAATGGCAAAACAGCCTGTGAGCGGTTTTTACCCATGGCCCAACCGCGTGCGCGATTCATCAGAACTTCTCCTGAAGTTTTATAAACTCGGCGCTTTGAGCGATGGCACGATTCGAATGGTCGTGGATTGGGAGCTTCGTGACGGGGTAAACATCCAACAATCTGGATGTTTTGAATCGTCAGCGATCGGCTGGGATCAAGGGAATGCAGAGAGCTTGGTGGCTGGCCTGAATCAAGCATTGCAGCAATTAGCCGAAAGTTTAGAGGAAAAGTTTTAAGGTCCAGTCATGCGCTCTGGATGGCTTAAATGAATGTATCCACTGTAAAATGATTGTGGCATCGAAAATTCCTTCAAACTGCTATTGACAAGAGCGCGTGAAAAAAGAGGATTCCGACTCCTTCAGTGAGAAGCGTGCTTTTCACATCAGATGGTGGCTATAGCTCAGTTGGTTAGAGCATCGGCTTGTGGTGCCGAGGGTCGCGGGTTCGAATCCCGTTAGCCACCCCATTTTGCGAAGCAAAATGCACGTTGCGGGATGAGAACCCGCGAGCAAGCGGGTTTGACGTAGTGCTTTTAGGAACGAATGTTCCGTCTCGAAAAACACGAAGAAGGCGCAGCAACCCCGTTGGCTACCTAATTCTCGATGTGTAAAATGATTCTTGTTGTTTGGGCAGTTCTGTGGCTGTGTGGTCGCCATATATGGCACAGACATTTGTAGATTTAGGCATCCCTTCGGATTTGATTCTTGGTATCGAGGAACTGGGGATCGAGACGCCCACACCGATTCAGCAGCAAGTGATTCCATTCTTAATAAAAGATGGCACTGACTTGATTGCGCAGGCGCAAACGGGAACAGGAAAGACTGCCGCTTTTGGTTTACCTTTGTTGACGAAGATGGACCCCGATAAAGCAGAGATACAAGGGTTGATTATTGCGCCGACTCGTGAACTCGCAAAACAGATCGGCAAGCAGCTGTTTAAATACACTAAGTATGCACAGGATAAAATTTTTGTCGAAGTGGCTGCAGGTGGCGATAAGATCGAGATGCAGATTGAGCGTCTTTCACGTCCGACACACATCCTCGTTGCGACTCCCGGTCGTCTCATGGAGCTTCTGGATGCGCAGATGCATTTGGAATCGGTTAACTATCTCATTCTGGATGAAGCCGACGAAATGCTGAGCATGGGCTTTCGTGAAGAGCTCGCGCGCGTTTTTAAAGAAACCAAGCAACGAAAGAGCACTTGGTTGTTTTCCGCAACTTTCCAAAAGCATGTCCAGGGGCTCATTGATGGCAATATGTCAGCGAAGGCGCATATGGTAAAGGTGGACCCGAAGGAAATTGTAAATCGTAATATTGATCATCAATATGCAATAGTCTCTCGTGAGGAAAAGGATGACTTTATCGCTCGTTACCTAGCAAACCACGAAGGCGAGCGCGGCTTGATTTTCGCGCGCACGCGCGCAGGAGCCATTCGTTTGGGGCAGGAGCTGACTCGACGAGGAATGGCGGTTGGTGTGATACAAGGTGATTTGAGTCAAAAGGATCGCGATAAGGTCATGCGTGCATTCACTAAGGAACGCCTGCAGTATTTGATTGCGACTGATGTCGCCGCACGCGGAATTGATGTCGAAGGCTTGTCTTTTGTAATTCAACATCAGTTACCAGATGCGTTACAGTATTACACGCACCGTAGCGGTCGCACGGCCCGAGCAGGAAAGAAGGGTGTATCACTCACTTTGATTGAACCGAATGAGCGTAGTAAGATCACTCGGCTGGAGCAGGAGTTGGCGGTAAACTTCACGTTGGTGGAGTAATTGGTAGTGTCGGCTTCTGGGCCATTCTCTATCCATGAGTTTTTCACAGTTTTATTTTCTGTGGTGTCTGCGCTAGTGCGGGTATGAGGAGAGGTGTATCTGAGGTAGGCTGGAATACATCGCTTCCCTTACACGAGTAAGGAGACTGTCTCAAAAATAAAAACTACCGTGTATTCACCATTTAAACTGACCAAAAACTCACGCTTTTGGCTACCTATCTTAGGTTTGTAGTTGGTAAGCAAATGAACGCTACGCGACAATTGCGATGGTAGCTTTTTTTAATCTATTGCTCACCGTGCGACCTGTGACACCACTCTGTCACACGGCTTCGTATTGTGACACAAACTGTGACAGTGCGTCTCACTTAGATGGACGGTTTAGTAGCCTAGGTATAGGCCTTTAAGATATAATCTATTGCATATCAGTGCTTTGTGACATTGGCATGCGCGTGGCATTTGGAATGCTTATTGTATGGCATGGGTAAAATTATTGGAATCGACTTAGGAACAACCAATTCGTGCATGTCCGTAATGGAAGGCGGCGAAGCGGTTGTTATACCAAACTCGGAGGGGGCACGCACCACTCCATCAGTAGTGGCATTTGCCAAGAACGGCGAGCGACTCGTCGGTCAAGCGGCGAAACGTCAAGCTGTGACCAATCCGAGTAACACAATCTTTTCGGCTAAGCGCTTTATCGGACGCAAGTTCGACGAAGTTCAGGAAGAGGCTGCAAGCCTTCCGTATAAGACTGTTAAAGGCAAAAACGGCGACGCTTACATTGAGTGTGAGGTCAAGGGCAAGACAGAGCAATTTGCACCCGAGCAAATTTCCGCGATGATCCTGCAAAAATTGAAAGCGGATGCTGAATCTTATCTTGGTGAAAAAGTCACCGAAGCCGTCATTACTGTGCCTGCTTACTTCAACGATGCACAACGCCAAGCCACTAAGGATGCGGGTCAAATCGCAGGCCTAGAAGTGAAGCGTATCATCAATGAGCCCACTGCGGCCGCACTTGCATACGGTCTCGACAAGGGTCAAGACGAAGTGATCGCGGTTTACGACTTGGGTGGTGGCACCTTTGACGTATCGATCCTCGAAATCGGCGACGGTGTATTTGAAGTGAAAGCAACCAACGGTGACACCCACCTTGGTGGCGACAATTGGGACAGCGCTTTGATCGACTACTTGATCGCTGAGTTTAAGAAGAGCGACGGCATTGACCTTCGCTCCGACAAGATGGCGCTACAACGCCTCAAGGAAGAAGCGGAAAAGGCGAAGATCGCACTTTCATCCACTCAAAGCACCGACATCAATCTGCCATTCATCACAGCTGACGCATCGGGTCCAAAGCACTTAAACATTGAACTCTCTCGTTCGAAACTAGAGCAAATTTGCGACGCTCTCTACCAGCGCACCATCGCTCCTTACAAGGCCTGCTTGAAAGACTCAGGTCACGACACATCCGAAATCGGCGAGCTCGTGCTTGTCGGTGGTATGACACGTGCACCCAAGGTTGTAGAGATCGCCAAGGAACTCACTGGCAAGGCGCCACACCAAGGTGTGAACCCTGACGAAGTAGTTGCTATCGGTGCTGCGATCCAAGGTGGTGTTCTCCAAGGCGACGTTCGCGACGTGCTCCTTCTTGACGTGACTCCACTCACACTTGCTATCGAAACTGCAGGTGGCGTGGCTACAGCGATGATCGAGCGCAACACCACGATCCCTACCAAGAAGAGCCAAACATTCTCTACGTATGCCGACAACCAAACTGCGGTGGACATCAAAGTCCTCCAAGGTGAGCGTCCAATGGCCAAGGATAATAAGACTCTTGGTAACTTCCGACTTGACGGTATCCCTGCGGCATCTCGCGGCACACCACAGATTGAAGTGACTTTCGATATCGATGCGAATGGTATCCTCAATGTCAGCGCTAAGGATCAAGGCACAGGCAAAGAGCAGAAGATTACGATCTCTGGTTCTTCGGGTCTCGATAAGGACGAAGTTGAAAAGCTTAAGCGCGAAGCCGAAGCACACGCTGCCGAAGACGAGGCCCTCAAGGCTGGCGTCGAAGCACGCAATGAGCTCGACAACATCGTTTACCAATCTGAGAAGCAAATCACAGATCTCGGTGATAAGATCCCCGAAGACAAGAAGACCGAACTCGAAGGCGCGATCACCGAAGGTAAGGCTGTTCTTGAGAACCAAGAAGCGGACGTTGATTCGCTCAAGGCTGCGAAGGAAAAGATCATGGGTATCATGGAATCGTTCGCTCAAGACCTCTACGCACAACAAGGTGCCGAAGGCGCGGGCCCAGACATGGGCGGTGCTGCAGGTTCTGAAGCGGGCGCAGCGGACTCCGAGCCGAAAAAAGCTCAAGATGCTGAAACCGTGGATGCCGACTTCGAAGTCGTCGACGAAGACAAGAAATAAACTTTTAAAAGTAGGTATAAAGGTGGGAAGAAGAAGTTAGAGGAATTTATCATTTAGTGTTCCCGTAAACTAACTTCTAACTCCCGCTCCTACCTACTTTATCAAACAACATAATCTCCAAAACACATAAATATACATATATGAAAATCAAACCACTCGGTGAACGCGTTCTTTTGAAGCGCATTGAAGAAGATGAACAAATCCGCGGCGGGATCATTATACCTGATTCAGCTAAGGAAAAGTCTCAAGAAGCAGAAGTTGTTGCACTTGGCACCGGCAAAAAGGACGATAGCGGTAAAGCAGTTCCTTTTAACGTGAAGAAAGGCGACAAGGTTCTTCTTCCTGGCTACGGCGGCACACCTGTAAAGGTCGATGGCGTTGAGTATATCCTGATCGACGAAGATAGCATCCTTGGTGTGATCGCTTAGTTCGTATCCAACTCTAAATACATAACTACAAAAAACTAAAATTATGGCTAAACAAATTCTCTTTGATGAAGCAGCACGTAAGAAGATCCTTAAGGGCGTGGAAACACTCTCTCGTGCAGTAAAAGTAACGCTAGGACCTAAGGGTCGTAATGTCCTTATCGACAAAAAGTTCGGTGCTCCGACAGTCACCAAGGACGGTGTTTCCGTTGCTAAGGAAATCGATCTTTCTGATCCATACGAAAACATGGGTGCACAAATGGTGCGCGAAGTGGCTTCCAAGACAGCTGACTCTGCTGGCGACGGAACGACCACAGCGACTGTGCTTGCTGAATCTATCTACCGCGAAGGTATTAAGAACGTAGCTGCGGGTGCGAATCCAATCTACCTCAAGCGTGGTATCGACAAGGCGGTTGCTGCAGCGACTGCTGCATTCGCGAAGCAAAGCAAGAAGGTCAAAGACCGCGAAGAAATTCGTCAGGTTGCAACGGTTTCTGCCAACTGGGATGCTGAAATCGGCGACATCATTGCAGACGCGATGGACCGTGTAGGTAAAGACGGCACGATCACGGTTGAAGAAGCTAAGGGCATCGAAACATCCCTCGACGTTGTCGAAGGTATGCAATTCGACAAAGGCTACCTTTCTCCTTACTTCTGCACCGATGCAGAAAACCAAGAAGTTAATTTCGATGATGCTCACATCCTCATCCATGAGAAGAAGATCAGCAATCTTAACGAAATCCTTCCTCTTCTTCAAGTAGTCGCAAAGACCAACAAGCCACTCCTCATCATCGCTGAAGACATCGAAGGTGAAGCGCTTGCAGCTCTTGTGGTTAACAAGCTTCGTGGCACACTGAATGTTGCAGCGGTTAAGGCTCCAGGATTTGGTGATCGTCGCAAGGCAATGCTTGAAGACATCGCGGTGCTTACTGGAGGTCGTTGCATTACTGAAGACCTCGGTATCAAGCTTGAGAACGTCCAACTTTCCGACCTCGGTAAGGCAAAGCGTATCTCTGTGGACAAGGAAAACACCATCATCGTTGAAGGTGCTGGCAAGAGCTCCGATATCCAAGGCCGCGTAAAGCTTATCCGTAAGCAAATCGAGGCAACCTCTTCCGACTACGATCGTGAGAAGCTACAAGAGCGTCTTGCTAAGATCGCTGGTGGAGTGGCCGTCATCAACGTTGGCGCGCAAACTGAGCCAGAAATGAAAGAGAAAAAGGATCGCGTTGACGACGCGTTGCACGCAACGCGTGCTGCAGTCGAAGAAGGCATCCTCCCCGGTGGCGGCGTTGCATTGCTTCGTGCTTCTAAGTCTATCGAAGACGCGGCTGCTGCGCTCGTAGGTGACGAGCAACTCGGAGCACTTATCGTGCGCCGTGCGATCGAGTCTCCACTTCGCCAACTCTGCCTCAACGCAGGTGTTGAAGGCTCACTAGTAGTTTCTGAAGTCCTTAAATCTAAGGGCGCGATGGGCTACAATGTGGCCACTGGCGAATATGTAGATCTCCTCAAAGCAGGTATCGTTGACCCAGCCATGGTGACACGCACAGCGCTTCAAAATGCGGGCTCCGTCGCAGGTCTATTGCTCACCACTGAGTGCATGATCACAGACGAACCAGAAGAAGCTGGTTCAGGCGGTGGTCATGGCCACGACATGGGTGGTATGGGCGGCATGGGTGGAATGGGCGGCATGATGTAATCCATTTGGATTACTTGCTGTTCAGCTCAACTTTAATCAATTTAACAGGGCCTCGGTCATTTTGACCGAGGCCTTTTTTTGGGTGCATCGTCGATTCGTGGGGAAGTGGTGCTTAGATTGAGGCTCTCTCAAGAGTCTCTGAACCAATTTAA
>JABBCA010000081.1 GCA_018607135.1 Opitutales bacterium | reverse complement strand
AAAGCCCACTTTGGTGGGCTTTTTTGTGTCCATACCAGTGGCTTCGCCACATCCGCGCTAACGCGCTCACGAATCGTTGATTGTTCGTCTTGCAGACTTCACGCAAGGACTGCGTCCTTAGTCTGGGTCTGGCCACCATTTGATAAAGCCCACTTTGGTGGGCTTTTTTGTGTCTATACTTTGGCAACTCTGTGTTGTGCTCCAGAATGGTTAGCTTAGGATTGTTGACCTTTGGGCGCAATAGGGCACTGTTTCGTTTATGAAAACCCTGCCTCTGCTATCTTGTCTTTGCCTGTTTGCGGTGTCTTCGCTTTCGGCGGAGTCGGTCTTTCGTTCACTTTCGGTGGCTCCGAGTGCTTTTGAAATTACTTTTGATAATGCGAGTGCTAAAGTGCTCTCTCAAGGGATCACCTTACGTGCGGTGGTAGATTATCGTATTGGTAAAGATGGTGAGAAGCTTCCTTTTTCGTATCAGGCATATCACTTGGAATTTACATTTAAGCAGAAATTCAGTAACCGCCGGAAGTATGCTTCCATTGAGTTTTATAAAGGAAACACGATCGTTCATGTGATCTCGTTGACGGAGCCAAATCGTAAGATCACGACGACGAGGAATCGATTGAATGAATCAAATTATATGGCGATCAATCTAGAGGGTGTCCCTTTGATTATGCTCGATGATGTGACGCGTATAAACTTCGAGCGTTAAAAATAGGTAACTGGGACCTTATTGTTTGCCACTAAAGCTTAGAGCAATTGGTCCGGCAGGAGTGGCGACCCGCCAACACGTGGCGGAGAGCTAGGTCTCTAGTTTCGTTTCCAGTTCTTTTAAGAATTCCCAACTGAAAAGTCCTGTATTGTGTCCATCGCTAAAGCTGGGGCGCATGGCATAGTTGCCCTGGAAGTCCCAGCCGATGATGGTAACGCCTGCGAACTCTTTAGGGCCATCGCCACCATATTGATTTCCAAGGATGTCTTTCTCACCTATGTTTTGTGCGCTGGGAGAGTGCTTGCGTAAAAACTCGGCGGGGAAATAGCTTTCCGTAGCGTCATCCCAGCGAATACAGAGTTCGGTGCCGATGAGTTGAATGTCGGATGGCTTTGGCATGAATTATTAATAGCTAATAGCTAATGGGTGATGGCAAATATTGAGCTATTTATAAAATCCAGCGGCTTGGAGTTTATCCATGAGCGCGATTGCAGGTTCTGCGCGGTTCATGATGTAGAGGTGTATGCCTGGCGCACCTTTTTCTAAGAGTTCACGTGCTTGCATGTAGGACCATTCAATACCGACTGCTTCCACAGCTTCTTTGTCGTCGCCAGCAGCAAGAAGCAGGGCGTCAAGTTCGGCAGGAATCGAAGTGCCGCACATTTCGCAGAAGCGAATCGCTTGATCGCGTGAGGCGATCGACATCAGCCCTGGTAGGACTGGGACAGCGATGCCTGCGCGAATGCAATTGTCAACGAAAGCAAAATATTTCCGATTATCGAAGAATAGCTGCGTCGTGACAAAGTCTGCACCAGCATCGACCTTGCGTCTTAGGTTGAGTAAATCGAGTTCCAGCGATTGCGCTTCTGGGTGCTTCTCTGGGTAGCCTGCGACACCTAAGACACATTCTGGGTAGACTTCATCAATCAAGCTGACCAACTCATTGGCATAGCTCAGTCCGTCTGGGTGTGGCGTGAAATTGGTTTCACCCTTGGGTGGATCGCCACGTAAGGCCATGATTTGACTGAGGCCAGCCTCTTTGAACTCGGAAATGATACCTTTGAGCTCATCGCGCGAGTGACCGACGCAGGTGAGGTGTGGCATTACATTGTAACCGTAGTCTTCGCTGAGACTGCGTGCATACTTCAAAGTGCGACTGCGAGTGCTGCCGCCTGCGCCATAGGTGATGGATGCAAAGTCTGGAGAATAAGCGCGCAAAGTTTCTGCAGTGCGAAGGAGTTGCTCTGCAGACTTTTCCGATTTAGGCGGGAAAAATTCAATCGAGAAGAGTGGTGCGGTGTCCTCTAATCGTTGTTGGATGGAATGATTTGTCATTTGACGGATCAAAATATAATGATATCTTGATATGTAAAGTGGTAATATCGTTTTGCGCTGGATTCAAGGCATGTGCGCTTTATACACGAACACAAATGTTTCTTTTCTTTATCTATGAACGACTCTGAACAAGCTGCGCACATACCACTCGAGGGGGAAGTTGGCGTCGTCGAGTATCAGGATTTCATTTCTCGCGAGCGATTTCAATTTGAATCGGGGGGATCGATTTCTGAGCTCTGCTTGCGCTATGAAACGTATGGGCACCTTAACGCAGCCAAGGACAATGCAATTCTGCTTTGCCATGCGCTTACGGGCAATCACCATGCCGCAGGGGTTTACAATCTAAATGAGCGTAAGCAAGGCTGGTGGAATTTCATGGTTGGACCCGGCAAGCCAATTGATACTACACAGTATTTCGTGATTTGCTCCAACGTCCTCGGCGGCTGCAGCGGATCCACTGGCCCTGAATCCATTAACCCAGTGACTGGCAAACGCTATAACTTGGATTTTCCGAAGTTGACTGTGGGTGATATGGTTAACGCGCAAGTGCTACTGATCGATCATCTGGGAATAGATACCTTACATTCAGTGATCGGTGGCAGCATGGGCGGCATGCAGACCTTGCAGTGGGCGATTGCTTACCCTGAGCGAGTCGGTAGTTACATCGCATTGGCATGCTGTGCACGTCATACCGCTCAAACCATTGCCTTTAATGACACAGGCCGACAGGCAATCATCAGTGACCCTGAATGGAATGGGGGAGACTATCCTGACGGGCAACAGCCGGGAGACGGTCTCGCCGTGGCTCGTATGATGGCACACATCACCTACCTCTCAGATACGGGAATGGAGGCGAAGTTTGGTCGTAAGCGTCGCAACGCCGATGCCGAAGAACATTTCGATGTGGAGTTTGAAGTCGAAAGTTACCTGCGCTATCAGGGGCAGGCTTTCGTATCGCGCTTTGATGCCAATACCTATCTCTATCTGACCAAGGCATTGGACCGTTTCGATCTGCATGGACCGAACGGCACGCTCGACGAAACTTTCAAAGTGGTCTCGGCATCGGGCCTGATGGTCGGTTTTACTTCCGACTGGTTGTATCCGCCTCAAGGTAATCGTGAAGTGGTTGAGGCCTTATTGCGCCTCGGCAAAGACGCTACTTATGCGGAACTCGCGATGGACGCAGGGCATGATTCGTTCCTGCTGCGCGCCCCTAAGCTCGATAATTTAATCCGCGGCTTCCTTGCTCGATAAGCTATGAACCCAAATTCAAAAAAACGTCAGGTGGATTTTCAAGTCATCGCTCAGTGGGTGAATGACGGTGACCGTGTGCTCGATTTGGGCTGCGGGAAAGGAATCTTGCTAGAATACTTGCAGCAGAAGAAGGCGATTTACGGTGTCGGCGTGGATATTGATTTCGACAAGATTTTGAGCTGTGTGAAACGCCGTGTGCCTGCGTATCACGGAGACGTGGGTAAGTTACTTTCTCACTTTGAGGACGACAGTTTTGATCGTGTGATCTTTAGTCGGTCGGTGGAACTGTTGGATGATCCCGACGCGATCCTAACCGATGCGCTGAGAGTCGGTAAACGAGTGACCGTCGGCTTTGTGAATCACGGCTACTGGAAGAATCGTATCAGTTTTTTAAAAGATGGCGGACGGGGTATCAATGACGTGTATCCTAGGCCGTGGTATGAAACACTGCGGGCAAACCATTTCTCTGCGAGTGAGTTCGAGTCTTATTGCGAATCTAGGTCCTTCAAAATCGAAAACCGCGTTTACCTGCGCGGTAACTGGCGTGATGAATGCACGACTTTTCCGAATTTGCTCGCTGGCTACGCGATATACGATTTGGCGAAATAGGTGGGCGGGGATGGCGCGTCGTGCAATGTGGCGGGTCGGGCGGCACTGTGCGAGGGGGCCCTAAATTTGCTTTTGACGCTTAATACTGAGCAATCTCATCCAAAACCTTTTGCCGCGAATACTGGAGGCTGGGTTCAAGTATAGTGTCGGTGAGTTCTCTAGCCTCTGAGGTGCGGCCCAATTTGCCCAAAACTCGTGATCGGTGCAGGTCAACAATCTGTCGTTGCAAATCGTTGAGTATGGTTTTGCGAACCTTGTTCCAGTGGATCAGTGCGGACTTCCAATCGGGACTCGCTTGGTCGTAATAGGCTTCACCGAGTCGCATTTGGAAATCAAAATTACTGGGCTCCAGTGTCGCAGCTTTGCGAAAGGCTTTCACGGTTTCACGATCGAGGGCATCACGACTAAACAATCCGTCCTCTAAGAATGTATCTGAAAACTGATGCAATAGTTTACCTAGAGAGAAATGATATAAAGCGACGTCGGGCTCCAACTCGACGGCTCGCAAGTAAAAAGTGAGCGCAGCTTTACCTTTGCCTTGTTCGGCGAGATGAGTGCCAATTTGTTGTTTAACGACTGCGATTTCTGGATTGAGCTCGTCTGCTTTTAAGAACGCAGTAAAGGCTTGGTTGGTCTGGTTTGCGCGGCGTAATAATTTTCCATAGAGAATGAGTGCATTGACGTCATCTGGATTATCGGTCAAATAGGAGCGATACGATTGAACGAGTTCTTCAATTCTACGCTGAAGATCTGAATCACTGTAGAATTCCGGGTCTTCGGCTATTTTTCGATATATCGACTCTTCTCGCTGAGAAATCTTTAGTAAGCGTTCGGCCGCGAGGTTTGACTGGGCGTAAGTGGCCGTGCCTACACTGTAGATAATAATCCACACGATCGCACTCAGAAGTCTGGCAGGTATGTAATGCATATTGTTTAAGCGGCACTATTAAGCCTACCACTCTGTCTCGAAGTCGAAACTAAAGTTGCATGAAAATTACCACCAGACTTACCCTGAGCGCCAGTTGAGGTCAATTATGGGCATTCTGCGAACTCAACAACGCGGTGATGGTTTGCGCCGTTTGATCGTAGGTGTTTGCTGATGTTTTCGGCTCGACGATACTATCAGCTAGCGGTTGGCAAAACTGATCGCCTAAATCAAGCAGGTCGATTCCGTGCACAGTATTGGCGGCACGCATGGCAGCACCAAGTCCCACAGAGCCGGTCACGGCTAGGCGCTGGACCTTTGCTTGAAAGACATCAGCGACTACCTGAGCAATGGCGTCGTTTTGTGAGGCGCCGCCTGTCAAATAGATCACTTCTGGTTGAAGCTGCATCCAATTCGAGCGTAGTTTCATGTTTACAAACTGGCCTTCAACACAGGCTCGGATGGACTCGTCGGCAAGTTTCCATGTCATGAAATCATTGCTGCCAGAGAGCAAGGGTGCTTCTAGCTGAATACGTGGGCTGATTTCAGGACTGAAGAATGGTAGCATCACATTTCCGTGGTTATTTGGCGAAGTCGTGCTGAATGCTGCAGTAAAGGCGTCCCAATCGTAGCCAAATCGATCTTTTACGTTTTCGCGCGCTAGTGAGCCATTGACAAAGCACTGCAGCGACATCGAACCTCCGGCTGGATTGCCAAACACGTGCCCACAACCTTGTGGATCTGCTACAACTTCGGGCATCGCGGCAAAGAAGGTATCTGAGGTGCCAAGTGATATGACTACTTTGCCAGGTTGGCTTGCCCCCATGCCCACTAAGCTACTGGGATTGTCTCCAGTAAAAATGGTGACCTGTGCGTTCGAGTTGAAGCCATATTTTTGGACAAAATACTGAGCGATTGGGCCTACCGTGGTGTTGCCCGTTGCCACTTCTGGAAGCGAATTCAATAAGTTGGGTGCGGTCGCCTCAAGTAGTTGATCGTCCCAATGCCAGTTCTGTATATTGAGCAGATTCATGCCCGCGCCGTCACCTGTGTCGATTGGTGCATCGATGCCACTTAATAGTGAGCAGAGAAATGAACTGACTAGATGAATACGCGCGGTATTTGAGAACGCATCCGGGTCTGTTTTGTAAAAACGACGTATCTGTGGACCCGTAAAACGTTCTACTGCGATGGAGCCGGATTTTTCGCAAACACGCTGATCTCCACCGACAGAGGCTGTGATTTCAGCGCATTCTACGTTCGTGGAGCTATCCATCCAGATAGGCGAGGTTTTACGCGAAAGGCAGGGTGCGAGTTGTTCCGCTAAAGTCGCGGTCGAGTCGAGAGTATCCACTACATCAAACCATCGGTCATTTAAATAGACTGAGCCATGCTGTTGGCCTGCACCCGAAATTGCTGTAATTTTTGAAAGGTCGCAGGTCTTACTTAGTAGGTCGAGGAGTTGCTCCAGCGCATCGAGCCACATTAAAGGGTCTGCGTGGACTTCGCCATTTTCACCATTGGTGATAAATCCAGAGGGCGCTTGATATTGGGGCAGGTCCTTGCCGAAGTTGACTGAGACTTCAGAAACAATGGTTCCTGAATCAGTATCGATGATTAATGCAGAGCAGCTTTGTGTCGAAGCATCTATTCCAAGTGTGTAGGGCATAGCTTTGTGTTGGGATGTTAAAATGAAGATGCCCTAGTCACGGCAACGCGTTTCAATTGAAAGCGTGTTCGCCATGAAAAGGGCATCATATAAGGGGAGATCCTTGCGGAGATTAAATGAACTCGTTCAGAAGATTTTCCATCATTTCTTGGCGGCCGCTTCCTACAATCGGTTCTGGATTATCTAGCGCATATTTTTCCAGGTCTTCGAAGGAGACTTCACCTGCTTCGATTTTTGCTCCGATGTCTTTGTCAAATGTGCTGTAGCGGGCTTTCACAAAGTCGGCCATGCGACCATCTTGGCGAATCGCATGTGCGATCTTGAGTCCACGAGCAAATGCGTCCATGCCTCCAATATGAGCGTGCATAAGGTCGATTGGCTCGTGTGATTCGCGACGGCGCTTTGCGTCGAAGTTGAGTCCACCAGTAGTCAGTCCACCCATTTCGAGCACGACGAGCATCACTTGAGTGGTCAAGTAAATGTCTGTTGGGAATTGGTCGGTGTCCCAGCCGATTAGTTCGTCACCGCGATTGGCATCGATACTACCGAGCATGTTTGCATTGGTGCAGACGGTCAATTCGTGCTCCATCGTGTGGCCAGCGAGTGTCGCGTGGTTGGTTTCGATGTTGAGCTTGAAGTGATCCATGAGGCCATACTCGCGAAGGAAATTGAGGCAGGCAGCGGAATCAGAATCGTATTGGTGAGTGGATGGCTCGCGTGGTTTCGGCTCAATGTAGAATGGACCATCGAAACCGATCTTCTTCGCATGATCCACGGCCATGTGGAGGAATGCTGCGAGGTGATCGAGTTCGCGCTTCATGTTTGTATTGAGTAGCGTCGCATACCCTTCGCGACCGCCCCAGAAAGTATAGCCGAGACCATCCAGTTCCTTAGTGCACTCCAAGGCTTTCTTTACTTGAGCGGCTGCATATGCGTAAACTTGAGCGTTCGGCGAAGTCGCACCGCCTTGCGAGTAGCGCGGGTGCGAAAAGAGGCAAGCGGTGCCCCAAAGTAGCTTCACACCTGTTTCTTGCTGCTTCGTTTTGAGCTTTGCGACAACTGCATCGAGTGCGGCATTGGATGCGGCTAGATCACCAAGTTCGGGAGCGATGTCGCGGTCATGCCAGCAGTAGAAATCGATACCTATTTTCTCAAGAAACTCAAAGAAAACATCGACTCGTGCAATGGCGTTTTCAGTGGAGTTGCTACCGTCATCCCACGGCATTTGCGCCGTGCCACCACCAAATGGGTCGGCGAGTTCATTACGCATGACGTGCCAATAAGGTGCGGCAAAGCGTAGGTGATCCTTCATGGTTTTACCGTCGATTAACTCGTCGGCATTGTAGTGCTTGAAGGAGAGGGCGTTTTTCGAGGAAGGGCCCTCGTATTGGATCTTGTCGCAGTCGAAATAGTGCATGATTATTTGTTGGGTTGGGTATTTGTATGAATTAAAAAGCGCAGTATACGCTTCGTCGCAAACTTTTGAAACCGCAAATTGCGTATATATTCTGTTGATTTGCGTCACTTAAGTTGATTGCTTATTTATAGATGAGCCAGCAGATAGCAATTGTGATGACTGAGGTGTTTCTTCGCCGTTTGACTCCTGCGTTGATGCCGTTTGTGCGTCGTCAGCAAGACTTTCGAATTGTGAGTATTCATCGCCCGGTCGAAGAATTGAAGAGTCTCTTGCTCGACCTACGACCGAGTGGGTTGATCACAGAATGGTTGCCTGCAGTGACGGATGAGCTCATCGGATTGGGAATTCCGACGGTAATTGCGGCTACCGATTTCCAGTATCCAAACGTAGTCAGTGTGGATGTGGACGACACTGCGGTTGGCGAAGCCGCGGCGGAAGCGTTTCTACAGGCCGGCTTTCGCAGCGTTGCTTGTCTCGGCAATGGAACACCTTATTCGGACCAGAGAATCGAAGGATTCTGCTCACAATTTGAAACAGAGGTGCCTGTGCATATTGAACATGCGTTTGCGGATGCACGCTATAGTGAGCATTTTTTTGCTATAGGTGCAGCCCTTACCGAATGGTTAAAAGGACTCCCTAAGCCAGTTGGCATTTTTGCGGTGCATGACCCGCTGGGGCGTTTCTTATGTGGAGCTTGCCAACAATTGAAGCTCTCAGTGCCAGATCAAGTTGCTGTGATTGGCGCCAATAATGACGAATTGGTCTGCGGACTAAGCTACCCGATGTTGTCGAGTGTATCCATTCCATGGGATACTATTGGTGCGCGAATTGGTGAATCAATGCAGTCATTATTATCAGGCTGTAAAGCACCCGATGGGGCTCTACTGGTGCCTCCAAGTGGAGTCGTAATGCGCCACTCTGCAAATCACCTTGCGGTAGAAGATGAAGTATTACGTAGGGCGATGTCGTATCTTTCAGAAAGGTTAGAGGACATCGTAAGTGTAGGACAAATGTGCGGTGACTTGCGGATCGCGCGTAGAAGTTTTGAGCGAAAATTTAAGGAGTATTACCGCTGCACACCGTGGGAAATGCTTTGCAGAATGCGCGTCGATCGCGCTAAGCAACTATTAGCGGATACCAGCCATCCTATATCTATGATCGCAGAGTTATGCGGATTTAATGATCCTGAGCGAATGACTGTAGTTTTCAAGCGGGTGACAGGAGAACCACCCACGCATTGGCGTAAAAAATTAAAATAAGAATAGAGTCGAATTGAACATCGAATCCGTAAAGCTTCCCTCAGTAATATGAAAATTGATTCAGCCAGATTTATTGCCAGTGCAACCGACCTTGAGGCGTGTCCACCGTCCAACCAACCTGAGTTTGCATTTGTGGGGCGCTCTAATGTTGGGAAATCGTCGCTGATTAACATGCTGACAAACTCGAAGCAACTCGCCAAGACCTCGGGCACGCCCGGTAAAACGAAATTAATCAATTTATTTCGCATTAACAATGCGTGGACTCTAGTCGATTTGCCTGGCTATGGTTATGCAAAGCTCTCTAAGCAGAAGCAGCATGATTTTAACATTCACGTTAGCGAATATCTCAATGAGCGCGAAAACCTTAAGCATATTTTCTTATTAGTGGATTCGATGCTAGAGCCGCTTGATGGTGACCTGGCTTTCGCCGAATGGCTGCAAGAGTGTGGTTTACCGTATTCAATCATTTTTACCAAGACCGATCGAAGTTCTGATGCTAAGGTGAAAAACCACTCCGGACAGTTTCTGCAAGGTTGTGAAGCGTGGGGCTTAAAGCCTCACAATACCTACAGTTGTTCTGCGAAAACTAAACAAGGGCGAGGGCAGATCATGAAGTGGATTGAATCTCAATTACCAAAGAAGAAGAAAGGTAAAACGTCACCAACAATCAATGTCGGCTGGATGAAAAAGCGATAGATTGAGCGGTTGCCGCATAATTATTTGGCGAGGTGAGGTTCTAGCTAAGATCATGTAAACTGATAAGAGACACACCTTCGATTCTGAACCTTTTCGAGCGCATTATCCTGTGAGAATTGCGCAGTCAATTTTGCTTCACAGAGATAAAC
>JABBCA010000020.1 GCA_018607135.1 Opitutales bacterium | reverse complement strand
CCGACTTCATCATGAAGTTGTGCAATAGCAGTTGTTATATTTTCACCAGAAGCAATATCAGAAATATCTGTACTACCAACAAAGGTCTTAATTGTTGTAATTGCATCAGTTAAAGTAGAAGATGTATTCGCCGTTGCACCTAAATTAGCATTAGATAAATCAGTATCACCAATAAATGTAACTATATTTTTAGTTGCATCACTGATAGTTGATACGTTGTTTGGTACTAAATGCGTATTATTAGCGATAGTTGGTATCACAGCGTTACCAACCATATCTTGCAACGTATTTAAAGTAGTAACCAAATCGGTTGTCGTAAGAGTTTTTCTTACAGCAGAAGCACCGAATCCAGCTAAAGCACCATTTGTAGCAAGGTCTTCTACTGTACCGATATCATCTTGCAGCTCTACAATTGCATCAACAGTGCTAGAGAACTCCATTTCGAATGAATCACCAGCAACAGCAGGGGTATTTAATCGAATAATAGATGAGAAAGTATTATCAATATTGTAATCACTATGCGCAGCACTCTGATCAAATCTACTAGCAGCAACAATTGAAGAAGTAGTTGAAGTACATCTTAACTGTCGAGCAGGTAAAAACGTACCAATGACATCATACAATAGGAAACCACCGTAGAGGCCGAGGCTGTATTTATTAGATACGGTTGATGTAAGAATTTTAGCTTCAAATGATGGAGGATTACTTACAGCATTTTCTACTTGGCCGTTTGCGGTTTGATAAATTCGCTCACCTTCTAAAAGGAAGGCAGCCGGTAATGCATTACCACTACTCATTGGTAGTGCCATTGATACTCGAGGTAGATGGAACCCATTGGTTATACCAATGCCTTGTTCTAATTTAGTTGTAGTGCCACTGTTTGTTTTATATACACGAACATAGCCATAGTCTAATACGCCAGTAACCTGTCTAACTAAGTTAGCAGCCGGAATCTGTTGGGCCGATACGGCAAACTGTGTACCCGAACCTAATATTAGGGCTGGATCAAAAGTGCCAGTCACGTTTGATATAAGAATCTTTGTGATATTAGTACTAGGTTTTATGACACTTACAATACTAGCTCTAAATGTTTGCGCATTAGAAGCACTATTGCCTATATGTTGAATTATATCATTACCAGCAACGAAATCTGTAGGTGCACCGCTAGAACCTGTTAAAATCAAATAGCCCGCAGTCATATCGATTTTCTTATCCGGAGCTATATCAATTCGCATACCGCTATTATTAGCACCGTTCGATTGATCACGAATAAATTCTTCAGAAGTTGTGATAACTTCGCCTGTACCGGCTGAGACAGATACAGTAAGATTAGTTAAAACGACTGATGTATTAGCTACGGCCGTACCTTCTTTCGCATTAACACCAGCAACTTCAAATCCGATTTGAGGTAGATAATTGCTGCCCTGCGGACTGTAAATAAATCTTGAGAAAGAAAACGCATTATTTGTTAGAGTTCTAAGATTTACTTCAGTTATAGCAACTACGCTATAATTATTGTCAACATCAAGAACCTTAATGAATGCTTTAACGGCATATCTAGAATCTAAGTCAAAATTAGCATTAACAGATCCAGAAAATGTTATTGTTTTGCCTACCCAAGAAGTATCTTCTTGATATGAATATGCACTTAAATGTATACCACCATCAGTAGCTCCAGCATTTCGCTTGTTGTAGGTATTTCCGTTGCTATCAGTCTCAGCTCCATCTGACCCGGCATATAGTTGGATGTTAGGTGCTAGTGTAATAGCGCCATCAGCAGCAACACTAAACTTTTGAGTCGAGAGATTGCCATTCGAGATAAATGTAGTCTCATGAAGTGTACTACCCTTTTGATTAGTATTAACAATATTGTGCAGCTCTTGAAAACCAACCCAAGGCGCTGTAGCATCGAGGAGAACACCAACAGGAGTAGCTGCAGTATTAGATACGGCAACACTTTTGCTTTGATCTGTAAGTCGATTCTCTTTATCTAAAGAATCTGCTGTCTTATTAGAATTACTTTCGATTGAACCTACATCATACGATATCTGGTTCGTTCCTTGTCGCCATTCTTCGAATGTTGAATTTTTTGATACTTTTGTTTCGTTATTATACGCCATTATTTACTCACTAGTAGTTTTAATAAGTTTTTAATTTCTTCAACATCCGATTCGAGCTTATCGATCTTTTCAGCTTGTTGAGCTTGATTTTTAGATTCTTCAATTTGTCTTAATCTAGCTTGGTAAGCAGATTCATTTATATTTATAATGGCATTAGAGCCACTATTGCGAACTAATGAATCATTATCTTGTACTTTTTGATATTGTTTTTCCATATTACGTTGCTGCAATTGCTCTAAAGTTTCTTACAAATGGTACATTCGATGAATCTTTTCCTGATAATACTATCTTCATTGCAAACACTGTAAATGATTTTGATGGTTTGATAACCCATTCAACATTGTCAAATCCTACTTCTACTGAAATTTCATTCGTAGGACTAGCATAAGTCCATGGTAGTAAATCAAAAGCAGCATCTGGATTAGGAGATGTTTTAAAATACAAATGTACATTTGAATCAAAAGGTCTTAATACATTTGCAAGTACTCTTAATTCTGTTGCGTTATTTTCTAAAACAACTTGTTTAGTTATGTAATTATTTATATCATCTGTACCAAAGGCTGTAGTACCGGGCACATAAAATCTGCCTCTATTTGCAGTATTGTTATAATAGCTAGCTTGAGTACTTGATGACGATGCAGTTCTTGTACCTACAGCCGCAGTAATATCTGAAGTTGTAGCATAGTGTGTATTTGCCGTTACTCCATCAGGACCAAATTCATTATATGTTCCTGGATCACTTATTCTATTTTGTGTTGCAAACAATGAGAATCTTCGAGCATCGATAACAGGAGAAAGAAACTCAGATTTATTAGTAAACGAAATTGTAAGACCAAGTGATTTTTTATCAAAGGTTGAACTAATCAGCGACGCACGAAGTGCTTCGTTCTTTTCAGATGCAACTAGACATGGAAACTCAAGTGGGGTATTAGTATTTAATGTAATAATAGAACTAGGAACATCGTTGTAATCCATAGCTTGTCCATTGCGACTTACTCTATCGCCGTCCATTGATCTACCTGCCGTTGTTAGAATAGTAGATGATAGATTTGTTCCATTTGGCTGGAAGTTTTCGCTATAAACATATAAATTGTTAAATTGTGTATTACCGCTTGCAAATATTGTATCACCACCACCTCTAATATCCAAGGTAGTTGCTTGTCCAGGAACAGTAATACAGTATGAATCGTGCTCAATATCATGTACCAAGTAGCCGTTTGCGCGATTTAAGTTAGTTGCAGTAATAGCGTTTTCAGTAACACAGCCTTCGAATACGACTGTACTATTTTTAGTTGAACTTGCAGCTCCTACCTGATTACCAGTATACAAGCCATGGTTTTTATGATGTACTCTAATTACTGTAGTAGCACCATCGGGCTTAGCAATATATGTAAATGGATTAGTAATTAAGCGATCCGATTCAACGGTATCATTCACAAAATTAGCTTTATAGTTGTTAGCTGTTGTACTAGCATTAACATCAAAACTAGCTCGATATAAGTTGAACTTTAAATCTCTTAACTGATGAGGTGTCCATGTAGAAGCATTCTGCGATGTAAAGAATACACCATTATATGGTTGCTTACTAATAGCAGCAGGTGTTGAAGGTGATCCAGTAATATCTAATCGACCTGTTTCAGAGAAGAATACTTTCCATTGTTCAGAAGATGCAATTAATACAATAGCATATTCAGTTCCTTCAGTTAGATAGACTGGATGTTCAAAGGTTATAGGACATGCTACATTAGCATCATCTGTAATGTCACTTTCATAACATGTATTTTCAGCACGAGCTAGACTTGTACTACCACCACCACCGGCTGTAGCATGTATACAAACAAATGAATCACCAACTTGTGGAGACGAAGTATGTTTATCGCCATTTGGCCCAACTTGACTAGCAACCCAACCAGCATTAGACCAGTTTGCATCACCTATGCTTTTAATTGTATATGTATCACCAACCACTAACCCAGAGGCCTGGTGACCACCTGCTGTTTTTGAACTATAATAAACTGTTACATCAGAGCCCGGAATAATCTTTTGAGTTGGTATACCGTTCTCAACCAATCGTAAACCTACGCGTAATGGAATACTACCTTTTTCTGCAGTTTGGCCAGTTTTATCAGCATCAGCGACAAACAAATCGAGCTTAGTGGTAAACATGCCACCAGGTTGATCACATATAAATGTTTGTGCCAATGGATCAATATACTTAACTGTTTGAGTTGTTTTAACTACAGCCTCTTCGCGAATTACACGGGACACGCTATAGTGAAGCTGAGTAGTTTCAATCCTTGGGACTCGAGTAGTGTGTATTGTTTCTTGCATATGATTGACTTTACCAGCAGCATAATAGTTTTCTTCTGCATATGATAATTCGTTATCAGGATTATTTGATATATCATCAGAAAGTCTAAACTGTCTTGTACCGGCTTTAAATCTTAATCCTCTTACACTGTTAGGTATTAAGAATGTACCAAATACCTTTCCAGATGAATCTGTTACCAACGGACTAGCTCCGATAAGAGAAGATCTATTATATTGATAAATACTTCGAACATCACTACGATAAAGCCAATCGCGATATCCAGTCGTACTTCTGTCAGCGGTGGAAGATTTACAATATGCACTTACATCAATTCCATCGAAGAAAGGATAGAATTTAGTGTTAGGCTTTAGTTGCTCGGCTTTAAAATGTATTATTCGTGGTCGTATAAATGGAAGGATTTGTGTCTCAACAACCTTAGAACCCTTTGATTCATGTCGTGTATCAATTACAATATCATTTCTAAAACCATCTCTTGTTTGATTGTGGAAAGTAACTTCACTCGTAACAGTCTGGTCAATATTCATTCTCATGCCACCGCGGTAGCCGGCACTAACCTCGTGCCATTCTCCATTTGGATCATTGACTAATGCATTTACATCGATATGCATATTATCATATGTCTGTGTTCCTGAACGCCAATCATCTTTGAGGGTACCAGTTGATGTTGACATAGCACGAGCAGAACCATCTCTGTCAAAATTCGCAGTCGCTAGCTGTGTTGATGTGACGGTAGAAATACGCTCGACTCCGGTATGTGTAGTTTCCCAATGGTTCCAAACTGTACCGATTGTATTTTCTTCTTCCAATACGGCTAGTAAAGAGTTATATACACCAACCTGATCAACAATTATATCAGGGCGATGGTAAGTATCAACCCACTCATCGCTATCAGGCGAAAGCGTCATTGTACCGCCCCAGGTGAATATATTATACGGATTAACTTTAATACTATCAGCTGCATACGGTTGTTTAATGAATGCTGAATTTGTATATGGTAATGTAAATATAGAGTTCTTTTCTGCAATCTTAGATTGCTTAGGTTCAGTACCAACGCCGGATGCGCCTAAGTCGTTCGCATATCGACGTAAAAGAACATTCTTAGTATTCGAATGAGGTCTCAATACACCAGCAGCGCGATCAACCGAGTTCAAATAGTCTGGGTGATTGACATTAGCCATATTATGGCCTTTAAACGAATCTACGAAAATACCGTTTTTAAACATTGGATTGCCAGCAGAATCCACCATGTGATGATTTGATGCAGCAGATTCCAAAAAGTTTAAAGAAGTGTAGTACTCCAATTTTCTAACGCGATCATCTAATGTCGCGATATCTTTCATTTGATACCGTTTATAGCTGTGAGTTGTAACGTTAAAATCTTTTTCAGGCAATGGTCTATACATATAGCCTTTCATCTTAACAGTGAAAAGAGTCATAGCATTTATTTTATCTTCCGGAACAGCCGGATTCATTGCGGCCAGGCCTTCTACGACCTGAAAGTCACCTTCTTTAGTGACTACGATTTTAACAATTTTCGGTAAATAAAATACTATATCGGAAACTAAGCGTTGGCCTTCAGCGGGTGACTTACCAGTAATACCACCAGTACCTGTCGAAAACTCTTTACCTAATACTGGAGCATTTGTACCATTTGTGACAGCTTTAACAGGTCTAAAATCTATAGAATCTCTTAATTGTATATGCTTGTATTGACGGCTATAAGACACCTTTTCATCACCGCTTAATGAATCAATAGTAAAGTAATCACCAGCGCCGTGTGCGTAATATTTAAACTTAATTTTTAGATTAGTAACTGCAGCCATAGCACTACTCGGAGATAGTGTCGATTCGGCATAGTATGAATCTCTTTGACCATCATCAAAATTAAACTGATCTAAGAGATTATTGAAAAGTGTAATTCCAAAACCGTTGGCAGCTGAAGGTAATGGTCTAGACATTGTAACAACAGTTGGTGTAACACCAGCTGCAGTAACTGCGGTGACCTGACCATAACTAACTGGCTCTAAGTTACCTGTATCAGATGCGGTTTTTACTATCTGCATGCCTGGAGTAATTCCAGTTACTTCTCCAGTTAAAGTAAGCGTAGTTGAACCTAAGGCTCCACCAGAACTAGCAACTGTACCAGTTTTATCTTGTGTGGAATCATAAACATAGTATACTCTAGCAACATCAGCTTTATTTAAGTGAATTGGAGAGTAACCATCAAATTTGTATCCGTTAAACGGTGCTGTACCAGTTTGTGAAAATGCCGCTGTTTTTGTTCTTAGCGATAGGTTACCACCAGGATCAGACTGGGCCTTTTCGATTGTAATTATGATATTACAATCTTCGTCGCTTTCAGATGCATTTAGACCACTGACTGTGACAGTACTACCTGACGCTGATACATTAGTTGTAAGTACTGCTCCAGCTTGAACGTTCTGTGTTAAAAGACCGGTCGTACCTACTAATGATTCACCTGCTCCTAATGAGAAACTTTTAGAAGTATCACTATTGTTATCTTTATCAAATCTGAATTTCTTTTTAAATATAGCTCGAGGAACTTTTGCTCCACCACCAGATTCTGCGCCTAGGCTTTTGACTGAAGTGAAAGGCATAGGGAATATTTGAATAGTCGAAGGACTGGTTCTAGAATTAGAATATAGCTTACCAGTCTGTGATCCAGTAACTCCTACTTCAGTACCAGTTGCGGTGCCTACTTCAAAAATAGTAAAATCTGCACCTGAACCACCTTCATGAGGTTGAACAAAGTGCTTAACATCTTGCAATGTACCTGAAGTAATCTCAAGGTCAAATACATGTAGTCTTAATGCTGAATTATCAGTACTTGCAGGATGCTTCTCTAAAGATCTAAAGCGACAAGTACCTAAACCGAGTGTAGTACCAGCTAATTTGACAACAGCAGATCCGCCAAGCTCGCTTGTTGGAATTGTCACAGTCCAGTCAGCCGTATATCCAGTACCACCATCAACTATATCGATTATAACTGATCCATCATAACGAATAGTTAGATCGAATATAAGACCGCTCTTTCCACTAGTTTGGTTTTCAAGGGTAAAATCTAAGTCATCTGTTACTGTACCATCAGCTGCTGTTTTCTTAAAGTTATTTGAAGCCCCCGTTCCGTCGTGATGATAACGCGTTTTTGTTCCGAAATTTCTACTAGCTGTTGGACCACCACCAGTAACAGTAGCAAAATGTGCAATTGCTTTGCTGTAGTCTGCGTGAGTGGGATCTGCGTTGGTCTGTAATGTTGCGATAGTAAAATTATTAATGTCAGGCATACCCTCCATGGTGGCAGCTCTAACTAGGAAGTAATTACCATAGTTGATTTCTCGTTCAGTATCAGTAACTGTCAAAGTCTCAGTCCGTGGTTTTTCGACTGTAACATATCTAGTTTTGGTATTTTCTACTCTAAAACCATCAATATACATTGTGTTTGGCTGAATACCAAATGCAAGTCGATTATTACCAAATGTTCTTGCTTCGGCTGTATTACCAACCGTGCTTTCATCTGATATAATAGTCGCGGCTGTTTTAAAACCGTTGTTACCACCTTCGTTGTTTAAATATTCTCTTGCTTCATACTCAAATGCTGAAGTAGTATAGTTACCAGATTCTTCGAATGTTCTACGAGCTAATCTTGCAGTAAGTTCAGTTGTATTTTTAGCATCACCACTAGACTTATCTGAAGAAACAATACCATTTTCAACTGTCATTAACAATACATAACTAGCGAATTCTGAATTTGGTGTAGCATCATTTGCTGTTTTAATTAGCTTGGTGTTAATTTTATATCGATCAGCACCAGGAGCAGATAGGTTTGTTGTACCCGCTGCGTTATCGTTCAAGGTTGCATCAGTTGTCGAACCAACGACACTTTCAGTTACCTGTAAACCGATAATATATGTCGGTGAGTTTGAGTATTTGTCTAGTATAAGTGTTTGATCTTTTACATGAACAAAGGTACCTTTAATAAAATATGCGCCTTCTTCAATATTTACAGCAGAGGCTGAACCTACAGCTTCAGCTGCGGTTATATTTGAATCATTTGTAGCATCATCAACAAAGGCACCGGCTGTACCAATAAATTCTGCAGCAGTTGCTGTTGAAGCACTACCACCACTAAGTGTATCGCCATTACCGAATCCACCAACACGTGTTTTCTTTGCAGTAATTTCGCTACCATTTGTAGCTAAAAGTTTAATTACTTCACCGGCAACAAACTTTTTATACGTACCACCTGAACCATCACTCGGATTAGCATCGCCTTCTATGTATTGAACGAATAGCGTAATAGCATCACCAGATTCATTTGCTAAAATACCGGTTTTTGTAGCATCGTTTACATCAGTACCAGCAGCATTAATAACCTGAAGTACTTTTGCCTTGACTGTACTGGTGGTGCCTTGAATAACACTACCCTTATAATCTGCCATATACGAAGACGTTATAAACCCAGTACTACCAGTTGTAAAAGCATCTTCTACTTTAATAAAATCGTATTCAGTATTAAGAGAAAGTTTACCACCAACAACTCGAGCTCCGTCAGTGAAGCTATATTGACCATGATAATCAATTTGACGTTGTATGGCAGTTTGCATTTGTGTAAGTTCACGAGCCTGAACTGCAACACCTGGCTTAAACAATACTCGATGATAGTTTTTAGTTTCATCGAAATCATCTAAGGTATATGCACTATTAGGATTCGTATTTAAAGTTGTAATGGCCATATTTTATATTTCTCTTATTAAAATTCTATAATTAGTTTAACGTCTTCGATCTGCGATGTGCTTCTTTGAATTGGATCTCTATTTTCTAAGAATAGCATTTCACCAGATCCGCTATTAAAGTTATCAGGAGCAGCATTGAGTGCTGTAATGTTTGTCGCGGTCAATGCATAGGCTGTGACCACTTGACCACCAGTTTTAATTACCATATTCGCGTCTGTAACTGGTTCATAACCAGTTAAATCATTTTGGAAATAGTAAATTTTTCTATTAGTTGTATCAACATTAACTATATATCCTTTAAATCCACTAGTAGTATTTTCAAGCACATGATCGCTTGTTTGTGCAGCCGAAGCTAAGGATAACGCTGCAGTATCATAAGCGGTAGCAAATGTAATCGATTTTAATGTATTAATCGCAGCTGCTGGGTCAGTTGGAATTATACCGTTTACAAGTGGATTGCGAATCAACGATATTTGTCTAAAGTCTTGTGTATTAGCAATATTGCTATCAGATGTCCCGCTTATTTGTACATTAATTCCTACATAAAATCCGCCAAGTTCAAACACTGGATCGGTACCGTGTCCGCCACCCGGTGTAGATGTATTAAATCCAGGTCGACCACGCGGAGCAATAATTGGAGTAAATACAGCGCCTGAACCACTACCACCGCTTATCACGGCTTGAGCAACACTATAATCTTCACCAACAAGGTCAGTTCCGTCTGTAGCATTACTGCCTGCGATAATAATATCACCTACAAATGCACCACCAGATATATAAGTCGAGGCCAAAGTTCCTGGCGCCGCGGCATTGACGCCATCACCTCTGATAGTTATAACAACATCAGCAGCAGCATAACCAGTACCAGCACTTACCAATTTTAATCTTTCAATACCACCAGCACCTGTTGCAGTACGTGAAGCTTTTTGAGCCGCTTGTTGTGCAAACTTTGGATCGGTTGGTAGAAAATCACCAAAGGTTACAATATTACCATCAGCAAGAGCAGTTATAGAGGCCGAAGCTACGATAGTTTTACCACTTACTGATACGACTGTCGTGGCGGGATTAGTAGGAACGTTTGACCCAGTGCCAGTTGCAGTAATAATTTGACCTACTTGAATGTTTGGATTTTCAAAATCTATTGTAAACGTAGTTGAACCTGATATAGTGGCCGCAACGGTACCCTTAGTTTCTTCTGTGAATGTTTTAACAGGCATATAAGAATTTGTTAAAAACTTTTCTGAATCAGAAGCAAGAAGAGTGTACATATATTTCCAATGGTAACCATCGGATGTTGCAACAACGCCAGCACTTGTAAAAGTCGGTACATCAGATACACCAACTGAAACTGGAGCAACGATACACTTATAAACTTTAAAGTCTGCAGTTAGACAATAGAAAGCTTTATCAAAAA
>JABBCA010000057.1 GCA_018607135.1 Opitutales bacterium | reverse complement strand
ATAGGCAGTTAGAGGATGACCACAAAGGTAATGACATGTCCCTTTTTAGTCTTCTTGTCCCTTTTTAGTCTTCTAGTTCTTGGGGTTTCTCTAATTTTAGCCTGCTTTTCAGTCCGAAGGCATAATCACTGGGATACGCTCGCGCTGATGGCGGCGGTAAATTAAGAAGTCACCATCGACTGTTATAATGGGTCGATTACGATGCTGTTCGCTCAGGCAGATCAAACAGAGATCAGCCATATCTGGTGTGCGGTCAGCGTAGCGCTTGGCTAGTGTCTCTACGCGATTAAGATTTTCATCTAGCGTGAAACTTAGCTGAATAAGTCCAGCAGGTATGAGTTTTGTGACCGCCTCCACAGAGCCAACGTGAAAAGCGGCTTCGGCCAGCACCGCCTCTACTGTCAACAAGGGTGCTTCGACCGTCTCGGCGACAGCACAAGCCCAGGCGTGATGTGCATCGCGCCTATTTAGAAAGGCTACGATGAATCCAGTGTCTGCAATACCCTTCACTGTTTGGCGAAGCCTTTGCGTTGGGACAATTTTGAATCGCCGTCCACGGAACCAGCCATGGCCATAAATGCTTTAGGCTCTGGCCGGAGGGATTGCTCTAAGGCCTCTTTTACAATAGCGCTACGCGAGCGCCCTGTTCGACGCGCACGCTCCTCCAGTCGTTGGTTGGTTTCGTCTGGCAAGCGTATTGAAATTGTATGACTCATGTGGCAAATATGTAAACATATGTAGAAATCGTCAAGTTTAGAAGGACGATGCTCAGACCGAATCGAGCATCTCGCGACCGAGCCAAGAGTCTGGCCAGATGTTGAGCTGCACGTCGCCGTTCTCGACGATGGCGTAGGCGGCTTGGGCGAAGTCGACGCAGTAGGAGCGACCTTTTTGAGTGGGGTTGGCGCATAGGGTGTGGCCGACTATTTGGGGAAGTTCTAAGCTGTCCTCAAACTCTTCGTTCCAATCCAGCCATAGAGGGCCGCCAAAATCGGCGGTGCCTCGGCGAGCGCCCCCGATGCTGAACAGCTCAGGTTCGGCATCGGGCTGGGCATGGATTTGCGCGAATTGGGCATTCCAGCGTTGCTCAAACTTTGCGTAGCGATCTGCCGGAGCCTTGCCGCCTTTAGGCCAATGGTGGGGATGGATACCAGCGTGAGAAAAGAGCCAGCCATCAAGGATGACAGCTCCGCGAAGAGACCGCCAGAAGGCTTCGTCCCAGAGTTCGTTGATCACCTCGGCACGCGCTAGGCTGCTGACTTCGAGCCACTCGCCAATCATGAGATTGGGACGACCCGCATTCTGTCCACAAGCGGGGCGGAGGGCATAGTATGGCAGATCGTGGTTACCGCAAAGCAGGTGCAGCTTGTCGCCAAGGATTTCCTTAAAGCCGAAGATGGTGCCTGCGACGCGTTGGACTTGCTTAAGCGAAGCATCCTCGCTTGAGGGCGGGTCGAAGTAATCTCCGAGCATTACAACATGTTCGCAGCTAGCAGTATCTTCGACCGCCATAATGTATTTGAGGAAGTCGAGGTTTTCGTGGAGATCGGGAATGACGAGGATTTTCATGGGATGTGGGATGCTGAGTGCGTTGGGCACTCTACACTATACAAGCTAGTCAAGAGGGGATCCGTTAAAAAATGCGGAGGTGTTCTATCCTACAGGCTCGGAGTCAATGAGTCCTTGGCATGAGTCTATAGCCTTTTGTAGATACAAAAAAGCCGCTCAGTTTCCTGAGCGGCTTTAGAAATTACATCAAGTCAGACAGATGTGCTGGAGCATATCGCTTCAGTTTAGTAAACGTTGGTCGTTTCTTGGCTGATGATTGGATCGCTGAGGAAGTCGGCGCTGAAGTTCATGATCGCGCGTCCTGGGCCAATCTTGGCACCTTCGGCGGTGATCGTCAGGTTGGTGTCCTTACCTGGCTCAAGTGTGGTGCGTGGGAAGGTGACAGTTTGACCATTGATGGTGCCTTGTGCGCTGCCAGCGACTGCGATTGGCTTGATCGAATCGTTGAAGGTTACGGTGACTGTGCCGCTCACAGGCTCGAAGTCGCCTTGGTTCTTCACTTGTAGAGTGTAGGTCGTTGCTTCGCGGACGCGGATTGGGTCTTTGCTGTCGGTGATGGAAACCGTCACACCGGGCACGGCGAGCCAGTTGGTGGTGACTTCATCGGAAGCTGCGAGGCCGTTTTCGGTAACGACTTTGACCTTGTTTGTGGAAGATCCCTTACGTGTGGCTGCCACCTCGGTGCGGATGAGTTGGCTGGCACCGGCTGGGAGATTTGGAATCATCCAACCGATTGCATCTCCGCTGACGCGGCCTTTGCCGTTGTCTGCAACGGAGGTGCCTTTTGGCAGAATATCCGTGATACGCACATTTTGCAGGTCGGTGTCACCTGTGTTTTCGATAGTGATGTCGAAGGAGACTGGTTTAAAGACATAGGCTTCGGTTGGACCAGTCTTGCGGACGCGAATACTGGACTGAACGACCGCGATCGGAGCGCTGCTTTGTCCGGCAACTGCAGGACCGCCGTCGTAGTTTGCTACTGCGCGGTTGGTGAAGTTACCTTGTTTCACTGCTTTCGCACTGTAAGAGACTGTCTTTGTTTCGCCTGGAGCGACGGTGCCTACGTTTTGGCTCAGCTTGGAGGTCGCTTCAAATGCATCTGGAAGGTTGTCGGTAACGACTACGTTGGTCGCAGGCGCTGAGCCACTGTTGCTGACGGTAACTGTCCAAGTGGCCACTTCGCCAAGCTCGATACTTGCTGGGCCTTTCTTCACGACAGCGAGTTTTGGCTGTCCTGAGAAGATGTTAAGGCAAAATGCATTGTCGACAGATACGGTTGAGCAGATCTGATGATCGCCTTCGGTGGTGGGTTTTACCGTAACGTCGATAGTTTGGGTTTGTCCCTTACGCATAGATGGGAACTCCCACTGCGCGTTGGCGCCTGCTCGGTGTGCCGATGGTGTCGAAGAGATGAACTGCACGCCGTTGGGCATGGATTCGGTCACGCGAACAGTGCTTACATCGTCGAGCGCTTTGATAGAAATACGGTATTTGAGATTACCGCCAACCGATGCGGGCTCTAGGATGGTTTTAGTGACTGAAATTTGATTGGACTTGAAAATGACGTCGGACGACTTCGTAGGGGTCGCTTGGAACTTTGGGGTGGCGGTCACTGCAGGAGCAGAGGTTGTGGTGCCACGCCATTGCGTTTGTGCGGGTTGCGTCTTGGCGGCGGTGTAGCCGCTATCTGTCGTTTGCGATGGGACCTGTGTTTGGCACCCAGTGAAGAGCAGCACGAAGCTGCCAAGGAATACTGCGAGATGAGAAAATACGCGTGTCATGTCTTCTGTCTAACTGTTCGACACGGCATGTAAAGAAATCGCTGAGAATCCCTTTGGGATTTATGGTTCTGGGAGTCGGTAGTAGGATATTTGAAGGTAAATCAGTCCGAGAGGCCTGTGCTTTGCCGCAACCAGAAATGGTTCATGCGGTGTTCAAAAAAATGTGATCTATCTGGTTGAAAGTTTGGTAGCGCAGGCACGTTCGGTATGGCGCGACCTTATGGGGGACGGACATTCTTGTCCGTCTGGTTTGGGTTCAATCTCGTCGAGACAAGGAGAGGAATGCCCTTGCTCCTTTGAGCCCCGATAAAAATAACTTCTGAATGCGCGTCAGGCAGGTGCCCAAGCTACGCTGCTCAAAAAGCGAACGAGAGGAGAGCGCCCAGTATGCCTGTTACAGCCCCAAAGATAATATGCCCAATCAAATGTAGCATTCCCTCTTCAAGTGTGGCTTTTTTATATTCTTTAATTGGGTGACGTTCACTCGCATAGAACATCAAGCCATAGCTGGTGATGAGGCCGTGAAAGAAACCAAAGCCTATTCCGAGAAAGATTGCGAAAGGGAAACTCAGGGCCCCCATCAAATTCATGATTAGAAAATAAATTATTCCGAAAAGGATACCGGCAATGCTGTGAATCATGGTGCCGATACCAGCTGAATTTTCTAATTTACCAGTAAAGAAACTGCCCAGCGCACGAATCATATCGACTCGTTTGCTGTAGGCGGAGCTCACCTGGCGCATGAATAGGTTCATCGCGAAAGCGCCAATCAGACCACAGATCGCGCCGAGAACAAGAGTAGGTAGTATTTCCATAAGCTTTGCTGTTATGCAATGTAGCATAGCTTATGCATTTTGAAAGTGCGAAGTGTGGTTTCTGTGTGGCCGGACGTGTGTGGATTGTCGGCTCTGTGAGAGACAGCTAGGATGTCTATGAAGCTCGAAAATGTCGGTTAGCCACTTTTGCCTAACCTCAGAACTGAGCAGTCGTTACCGCACAGGTATGGTCAGGCAAGAGTGGCTGACTTCCGGCGGACGCATCCAGTTGCGCCCCTGCAATTTCTAAAACAGTTCCTTTTGTGGAGCATCCCTTGCTGCTTCGGCTTTAGGTTCGTCGTCTTCGTGTAGATGGCGGGGTGCCTTGCTGACGTTGGCGTGCAGTGCTTCTTCACATTCGGTGACGATGTTGTCGCAGATCTGCCGGACATGCATACGCAGCCATTTCGAGGTGGTGCTTTTTTCTGTGTAATCGGCGGGGCCGTAAGCGTGGATTCGTCCCGCGTGTAGCAGGGCATCGTTCTGTGCAAACTCGGCTTCGCTGTCGGGGTTGAAGACTGCGTAGGCTTTGCCGCCATTGCTTTTGACCACGGAAAAAACCGGCACGTCACTTGGGCCGTCGGCGGTGTAAATCATACGATCAATGGGGATGCGTCGGTCCACACGAGACATGGATGCATTCACATCGATAGTGGAGTTCTTGTTGCTGCCCTTGTTGATCTCGAAGATGTAACGCGTCTTGATCGTATTATCGACGATGGTGCCAATTTGGCTGATCTCGAACTCCATGTGGAGTGGCAGCTCGTCTTGTCTAGAGTAGTTGGGTGGCAGCGGTGCTTCGATGAATTCGCAACCGAAGATCCCATCCACGTAGGGTGCAATGGAGCTACCTTTAATCATCTCAGCCAGACCGGTGCTGATGATGTAGTGTTCCAGTGTGATATTGTGCTTCTTGTATTCAGGACGAGATACGGTGATGCCCTTCAGGCGCTCAAAGAAATCTGGCAGCCCACTGTAGAACACCAATTCTTTGCCGAGTTCGCGCAGGCGCTCATTGGTGAGGCCTTTTAAACAACCGTTTTTCACGAAGCTGAGTAAGTGGTTTAGATAAATGGTATCGTAAGACACGCGTGTGCCACGCTGCGCGTAGATCTCTGGCAGTGCGTTGACCTCCTTCCAAAAGGCTTCTTCGTCGATATCGTAAGCCTTGAAGATCGGCGTTTGCATGTAGCCAGGAATGAGTGTCTTGTCAAAGTCCCACACACAGGCGACTACGTTTTGGCGATGGAGGTTTTTTTTCGTCATTGCAGGCAGATCTCGACTGTTATGAGCTAGTTGCTTTACTGCAACGCTTTTAAGGATACTTCCCAGAATTATGCATAACATTCCAGACATTGCTCCCTTTCGTGAAAAGCTCGCCGAATTCGACGAGTTGATGAATGAGCCGAATTTCTATTCTGACCAACGTCGTGCGGCTGAAGTCGGGCGTGAGCATCAGCGCTTGAGCAGCTTAATTGAGAAATTTGAGGCATTCAATTCCGCAGAAACTCAGATCGCAGAGAACCAAGCGATGCTTGAGGACGAATCGACGGAAGAAGAATTACGTGAGATGGCGACCGAGGAGATTGCTGAACTAGAGGCTCAGATCGAAGATCTCCGTAAGGCAGTGCTGGTGGCGATGATTCCGCCAGACCCAACCGATAGCCGTAATTCGGTGATGGAAATTCGCGGTGGTGCCGGCGGCGATGAGGCCAATATTTTCGCGGGCGATCTGTTCCGTATGTATAGCCGTTATGCAGAGTCGAAGGGTTGGCGTGTCGAAATCATGAGCACTAGTCTGGCGGATACGGGTGGCTATCGTGAAATTATCTTCAACATGACCGGAGAAGATGCTTACAAGTATTTGAAATTCGAGAGTGGGGTGCACCGCGTGCAGCGTGTGCCGGTAACGGAGACTCAGGGTCGCATTCATACTTCGACTGCAACGGTGGCGGTGCTACCTGAAGCGGAAGAAGTGGATATTGAAATTCGCCCGCAAGATTTGGATATATCAACCATGCGCGCTTCTGGTGCAGGTGGTCAGCACGTGAATACGACTGACTCGGCCGTGATGATGGTGCATAAACCAACGGGTGTGACGGTGTATTGCGCGGATGAGCGTTCACAGATTAAGAACCGTGCAAAAGCACTTACCGTGATGCGCTCTCGTTTGCTCAAAGCAAAAGAGGATGAAGAAAATGCCAAGTATGCTGCCGAACGTAAGGGCCAGATTGGCACCGGCGACCGTTCCGAACGTATTCGCACTTATAATTATCCGCAAGGTCGTTTAACGGACCACCGGATCGGCATGAATTTATCTTTGCCGAGTGTGATTGACGGCAGTCTCGATGATTTGATCGATGCGCTGCAAAACTACGATTACGAAGCGCGTATTAAGAATTTGTTAGAATCGCAACAAGCTTAGTCGTAGGGGCGCGACTTGACGCGCCCGTGATAAGATCTGGCGGGCGCATCAAGTTGCGCTCCTACAAAGGAGAAGAGCATGCTGACTATTCGCGAAATTAAAGAGCGCACCGAGGCCTTTTTTAAAGAGAAAGGCGTGCCGAATCCAAAACTGGATACGGACCTATTGCTGGCGCATTCGCTCGGCATGAAACGTTTGGATCTCTACCTCGATTTAGATCGACCGCTCACAGAAGCTCAACTTACGGAGCTTAGACCCTTAGTCATGCGACGTGCGCAGCGTGAACCGCTGCAGTATATATTGGGCACAGTGGAGTTTTGCGACCTGACTTTAAAAGTCGATGCTCGTGCGTTGATCCCACGGCCAGAAACCGAGGAGCTGGTTGAGCGGATCGTGGATCACTTTAAAGATAAAACAGCACCCAAGCGAATCGTGGACCTGGGCACGGGCACTGGAGCTTTGGCTTTAGCGCTTGCGACTATTTATTCCGAGGCGCAGGTGACTGCGGTTGATTTTAGCGAAGTCGCACTTGCCTTGGCGGCAGAAAATGTGGCCAGTTTGGGCTTAGGAGATCGGGTCACTTTGTTGCAAGGCTCTTGGTTCGACCCAATTGCTGAAGGTGACCATTTTGATCTGATTGTCTCGAATCCACCGTATTTGACTGAAGCTGAAATGACGACTGCAGAGCCCGAAGTGGTTGTGCATGAGCCAGACTCAGCACTTGTTTCTGGTGCCGATGGTTTGGATGATCTACGCATCATCATACGAAATACACCACAATATTTAGCAGCTGACGGCCTCTTAGCGATGGAGACTGGTATTGCTCAATATGAGCAGTTGTCTGATTTGTCCAAGGCTTCTGAAATGACAGGCAAATGCGTGGACGACATGAGTGGTCGGCCACGATTCTATTTCTGTAGCTTAGGCACTCCTCTGCCTGACCTATAAGGCGCCGATCTTTGTGGTTTCGGTAACGGGTGCCTGAGTAATGAGCTGAATCCAGTCGGCCATGATGCGGGCGCTCTCGCGAAGGTAGATATCGAATGCGGGTTCGTCTTCCTTATCTCCAGCTTCCTCTACGGGTGCTTCGGCTGTTTCAGTAGCTTTGCCAGTGATTTCAGCAACGATGCTTTCAGCTTTTTCCACGGCTTGGTCGATCGGGGTGCTTAAATTTTTACGTGAGATTTCATCCTGTTCTTCTGCGATCTTGAGTTTGAATTCTTCAATTACGTAGTCGTCCTTGCTGAGTTCCTCGTAAGTATCATTGAGCTGCTCGACGTAGGATTGCTCGCGAATTTTTTTGTCGATGCGTGTCGCTAGATTGACGGAAATCTTTTTCTCTTCAAAGCGTTGGCGACGCCATTCGATCTGTTGCTTGAGAAATTGAAATTCTTCAAGTGCCTCTAGTCGTTCTTGCGTTCCTGCTCGTAGAGCGGCAACGAGTTTTGGGTCTTCAGGACTTGCGATATTTAGTTTTGTCCAATCATTCATCCATTTGACTGGTTTCACCTCATCCCAGACGAGCGCATGTGGTAAGTCGTCTTCGCCAATGGGGAGAAATTCGTTTACAGAGGGTAGTGCGATATCTGAAGGCACGCCGCGCACTTGAGTCGAGCTACCTTGCGGTAGATAGAATTGCTTGATTGTAATCTTGGATGCTACTGGACGTGTGTTTGGATCCGCAGGCGACGTCTTGAACCATGAAAACGCAGGGCGGTTGTTCATGTGATAGACTTCCTGCACGGTGCCTTTGCCGTGTGTCGAACTGTTGCCCACAATCAATGCGCGGTCGTGATCTTGAAGGGCTCCGGCGACAATTTCGGAAGCCGAAGCGCTGAAGCGTGAGGTGAGGACAATCAGAGGACCTTCCCACTCGACACCCATTTCTCTGTCGGAGAGCACATCGGTGCGTCCGTCTTTATCACGCACTTGCACGACTGGACCGATAGGAATGAAGAGACCTGCGAGGCGAACCGCTTCACTGAGTAAGCCGCCGCCATTCATGCGCAGGTCTAGAATGAGGCCTTCGGCACCTGCGGCGCGCAGCTTTTTGATCAGCTCACGAACATCATCGGTTGTTGTGGTGAGGGTATTACCTGCGCCGATGTTTCCATAAAAAGAAGGGAGTTCGATGACGCCTACGGGAATGGTTTTATTGTGATTTGCAGGAACACTGATGAGCTTTCCAGAGGCGAGGTTGGCAGTTAGTTTCACTTCGTCACGAAGTATCGAAATATCTTTTCGAACGGAGGGATCAGCCGCATCGCCTGGGCGAATGAGAAGTCGCACAATGGTGTTTTTTTCACCCTTAATTTTACGCACGATGTAGCGCAGTTGCATATCGACAACGTCTTCGAACTCGCCGTCTTTGCCTTGGGCCACGCCAAGGATTTGGTCTTCTGGGTTGAGTAGACGGGATTCCTCAGCGGGTCCACCAGGGATGAGCTCTTTAATGGTGCAATAGCCATCGTCGTCTTGAAGGAGTGCCCCGATGCCCACGAAAGAATTCTGCACGGAGGAGTTGAAGCTTTCGAGTGTGTCCGCAGAAAGAAAAGTGGAGTGTGGGTCAAAGAGCTGAGTCATCGCATTGATGAAGGCTTCCTGGACTTCTGCGGACTCACGATCGAGTGTGTAGCCGAGGTTGCGCTCGTAGCGGCGGTGAATTTTTCCACGCGCCTCGTCGAGAATCTGAGCGGCAAATTCAGTGTCGTTTAGAAGCCGTTGAATTTTGGTTGGATCGAATTCATCTTTAGCGTCTTCATCGAAAATATCTGGATTCTTAGGTTTAAGGCTACTAATGCTGGTTTTTTTTGCATCGTCGGCTTCTACGTATACTAGGTCGTCTTCTACTTTAATTGAAACCGCTTCACCCCCTTCAGTAGGTGTTTCGTCAGGTTCTAGTTGAGGGGCGTCTTCATCTTTCGCTTCGCTGGCTAAGGACATCATCTCATTGAGAAGCTCATATTTGAGACGTCGTTCCCAGAGATTATCGGCTTCAGCTTTTGTGGACGGCCACTCGGCCTCTCGGCGGTCTGGCGAAAAGGTTTCATCTACAGTGAAGTCAAAGTCTTGCTTTAAACGATCATAGACCCATGCGGTTCGCGCTTCGGCAGTATCACGGTAGCTTTGGTAAATTTCAAAGGCGGCATATAGGTTACCTTTCTTTAGGAAATCCTCCATCGCGCCTCCAAAGCGGAAGATAAAATCATCCATCTCGCTCCGCAGAAAATACATGCGGCTGTAATCGAAGCTCTCAACATAGGCCTCGACGATTTCGGTGCCGTTGAGTGATTCCATGCTTTCTCTGAGATAGTGACGTGCATTGATGGTGTTGACGACCCAGCGTGTTTGGGAGGCCATTTCAGCACTTTGTGTGAGTTCCGCTTCGGCAGATGCGATTGAGAAACTTTGTGTGAAAAGGATTGCTGCCAGTGCAATACGCTTGGCTGGCTTTACGGAGATGGAAGGGAGACGGAACATAAATTATTTACTTAGAATATCTTTCGCTTGATCGAGGGTATTTTTTTCGTCGGCGTTCAGAGAGCCGAATCCGGAGGTGTTGATTTTGTCTAAAATGCGGTCGACTTCCCTTTGTAATTCATCGCGACTGCTACGGTTTACTTTGTATGTGATAGTAGGCTCTACTTTCTTTTTACGCTTTACCCATTCTGGGAGTTCGACGCTTGGGCGGCTACGGCTTGTATTAAAAAAGCTTCCAGATCCGTTATAAACGAAGCGATAAAAAAGCACCGCAGCAAAGATACCACCGAGATGAGAGCTGTGTGCAATGTTGGTAGTATTCGAGAGTTCAGAATATAAGCCGAACAGTGAGATGGTTAACATTCCCCAGAATACCCATAGTGATTTAATCGGAACCGGGATCGGTATGATCAGCAACTTTTTATTCGGCTGTGATAGGCAGAAAAATGAGACGATCCCAGCCACTCCAGCAGAGGCTCCGATGACTGGCTGTGCGTCTCCAAAATGAAAGAGTAGGTAGAGCAATCCGCCGATTAAAATCGAACCCAGATAAAAATAGAGAAAGTGTGTTTTCCCGATGATTCGCTCCACGTGTCGTCCGATTAGATACAGGCACAACATATTAAATATGAGGTGTGCGAACGGGATGGGTATAAATAAAAACGAAGAGGTCGCACTGCTATGCAGGAATCCGTAGCTCAGGACGGTCCAAACCTTGAGTTCTTGAAACTGCAGGCCACTGAGTGCGAACCATTCAGTTAGAAAATAGTTCCGACCACCATAGACGGGAAACAATACATTGAGGAGGTTTTGTAGGACAAAGACTCCAATCGTCACCATGAGGAGTTTAGTGACGATAGTTGTGTTTTGTGCAACCGGCTCGGAAGGCTGGCGCATGTATGAACGGTCGTAGAGCATTAAGAAATCTAAAAGCGATGTTTTGGGCTTACTTAAAAGACCCATACGATGCCTTGGTGTTCCGTAGTGCGCAAGCGCGCAGGCAAAAGACTTTTGAAGATCGAACGTCGAACGTCCAATTTTGAATAAATGATGCTTTTTTCCTTTGAGAGTGCACTCGATTGGAAATCTGCCCTTGGATGCTGGATGCTGGATGCTGGATGCTGGATGCTGGATGCTGGATGCTGGATGCTGGATG
>JABBCA010000013.1 GCA_018607135.1 Opitutales bacterium | reverse complement strand
CACGTAAGGTTCAAAAATTCCTTTCACAGCCATTCCACGTTGCGGAAATCTTCACTGGCACACCTGGTGAATACGTCTCCACAGCCGACACCATCAAGGGTTTCCAAATGATCCTAAATGGTGAGTGTGATGACCTCGCCGAGAACGACCTCTACATGAAGGGCGGAATCGATATGGCTATCGAAGCGAACAAGAAGGGCTAAGCGCGTAGCGTTTAATGGCGAATCACTCATTGATAATAGCTAATTCAACATTACTAGCTTCATTCTGAATCCTGTATTCTCCATTCTGACTTCTAAATAAAATGATTACTCTCGAAATTATTACACCTGACGAAAAAGTCCTCAGCGCTGAGGCGACTCAGGTGGTATTGCCGACCGAGTCGGGTGAAGCAGGTATTTTGACAGGCCACATCCCGATGGTGACGAAGATCGTCGCCGGCGAGTTGAAGGTCATCAAAGACGGCGCTACGGAATTTATCGCAGTCGACCACGGCTTCGCCAAGGTCCTCGGTAATACAGTTTCCGTGCTCACAGAAGCAGCTATCGACGTCGCAGAAATCGACCTCTCCGAGGTGGAATCCGCACAAGCTCGGGCCGAAGAAGCCTTGCAAAAAGCACATGCGGAAGGCACCGATCCCGCCGAAGTCGAACGCCTCGAAACCAGCGTGCGTTATCTCATCGCACAGAAGCTGGCCAAAGGCCGCCGCCGCTAAAGCAAAACAAGTTTCCAAAACGCGTCTCTCAAAAGGAGACGCGTTATTTGTTCATGGACACAAATAATACACGAAGTAGATTCGTGACATGCCAAACGCCTACGCCCTCTATCTAGACGATATACGGAACCCGCCACAGACGGGGGAGGATTGGGTGCTCTGCCGAACGCTTCGAGGCATGCGCGAGATTTTAGAGGATCGTGGCATCCCCATGCTGGCATCCTTTGATTATGAATTGGGGGGCACAGATCCCGGTAATGACGGTGCGGATGCGGTGAGTATGTTTATAGATTATTTGATCTCGAACCCGCGCAAAGGCGAGTTGATTGACCTCGAAGTGCGCCTACATACCAGCTCTGGTTATGGTGCAACACGGATGGCTCAGTTACTTAAAAAGAGCCATAAAGCCTGTGAGGTGGCTGGCATTCGACTTATACATCGTTTCTAGACGATGTGACCATTCGTCCTATGATGCACTTGCCGTGTAAGTTTACCTAGCTAATTGTCGTTTCATAGAGTGCACTTTAATTCATGCTAGCGCACGAACAGATACTTCGACTCCTCCTACTAGGCAGCGCATTGCTGTCGTTTGCGGCATGTTCAACTGCTGATCGGTCAATTCAATTGTCAATAGAGTCGGCTGCGCCGTTTTCGGCTGGTGGCTCGGGTCCTGTGCTGAACGATCAGTGGTGGGTCGCTTTTGAGGATCAGGGATTGACTGCGGCCATCGGCCGCGCATTGGAGCAAAACTTCTCGCTCACTGCTGCGTATGAGCGTATGCGGGCGGCGCAGATGCTGGCGCTAAGGCAGTCCGCTAATTTGTTGCCGCAGCTGGATCTGCTCGGCGTAGCGGAGCGTAGTGAGGTGTGGCGTTCGGGTGACTGGAACAGCGACTCCTCGGTCAGCGTCGGTCTGGCGGCTTCGTATGAGTTAGATTTCTGGGGACGTCTGAACGCTCAAACGGATGCGGCGAATTTAAGAGCCGAAGCGTCGGAGGCGTTTCTACAAAGTGCGGCGATCTCGATCAGTGCGGAAGTGGCGTTGGCCTGGTATCGTTTGGCGGCTGCGCAGGAGCAAAAGCTGGTTCTGCTGGAGCAGGTCGAAACCAACCGAACGGTGCTTGAAATTCTAGATGAGCGTTTCAAAAGCGGTCAGATCCGAGCGGCAGATGTCCTGCGGCAACGTCAGCTAATAGAAGCGACTCTAGAAGATGTGAATGATAGTAATGCGCAGATCGCAGTGATTGAGCATTTACTGGCGATTCTGCAAGGCGACACGCCGCAAGGGGGCGAAGGCTACCCGGATGCGGCCTTAGTTAAGTTGCCACCTGCGCCCTTAGTTGGCCTGCCATCTGAACTCCTACAGCGCAGGCCAGACGTACGTGAAGCTTTGCTAAATATCCAGGCAAGCAATGCCGATCTCGCCGCGGCGGTCAGTGACCGTTACCCACGGGTGAATCTTTCGGCTTCGGTAGTCACGTCTGATGGCGAGTTTTCCTTATTTGATGATTGGTTGGCTTCGATCGCTGGGCAGATTGCGGCACCCGTTATTGATGGCGGTGCGCGTCGGGCAGAGGTCTTGCGAAATGAAGCGTTGTTGAATCAGCAAGTCGCGGACTACGGGCAAACCGTGTTGCAAGCGTTTCGAGAGGTCGAGGATGCGCTCGCTTTAGAGTATCATCAGTGTATCAAGATCGCTCAGCTGGAAACACAGTTGGAACTCGCTGATGAGACCTACCGACAATTACGCACTCAGTATCTCAATGGTGTCGCGGACTACATCGAGGTGCTCGATACCTTGACGGCTCAACAGTTCTTGGCCCGTAGTTTGGTTACGGCGCGGCTGGATTTAATCGAATTTAGGATTGCGCTACACCGCGCTTTAGCGGGCGGGTTTTACCCGACCGCTGAGGTGGGAGCGACTCAATCAAAAGTGGAGATAAACAACGATGTCTGAAGAGAGTGCTACACAGCAGGGTAACAAGAAACTGGGCTTCACACTTGTTGTATGTGTGCTGATCATTGCGGTGACGGTTGCGCTTATTTTTGTGATTAACAACACCGAGCCTACAGCCGAAAAGGGCGGGGCCACTCGAAAGAGTGCGGCCTTGGTGTCGGTCGTGGAAGTCACGCGCGGAGAATTTCGTCCGGTCATTGTGGCGCTCGGTAAAGTCGAGCCCGCGCGCGAGATTATCCTAAGTCCACGGGTCGAAGGTGAAGTGATTGAGGTCGCGCCTAATTTAATACCTGGTGGTTTTATCGACCGCGACACAACAGTCCTTAGGCTCGATCCTGCTGATTTCAAAAATACCTTGGCCTTACGTATAAGCGAGTTTAGTGAAGCCGAAGCGGCGCTGGCGATTGAAGAAGGACGCCGAACTGTCGCAGAAAAGGAATTTGCTTTACTCAACGAAACAATCGACGACGCCAATCGCGCACTGGTCTTGCGGGAGCCTCAAATCGCATCTGCCAAAGCACGAGTGGCCGCGGCGCAGGCGGCGGTCGATCAAGCGCAGCTCAACTTGGAGCGCACCAATATTCAGGTGCCTTTTGATGCGCAGGTGCTGGATCGCTCGGTGAACCTCGGCTCACAAGTCAGCGCTCGAGCGTCATTGGCGCGGCTAGTTGGCGTGGAGGAATATTGGGTGACGACGACGGTGCCGCTGCGGTCTTTGCAATGGATCGATTTTCCTAAGTCTGGAAGCGCGGCATCGACTGCGCGTATTCGTAATCGGAGTGCGTGGCAGGCGGACGTCTATCGAGAGGCCAAGGTCGTCAACTTAATCGGCACAGTTGATGCGGAGACACGGTTGGCTCGCGTGCTGCTGACCGTCGCAGATCCACTAGCAAGAACGTCTGATGAGCCTGCGCTGATTTTGGATACCGTTTTGGAAGTGCAAATCGAAGGACGCGCCTTGGCAGATGTCGTGCGCCTGGAGCGTTCGCACCTACGCGCGGGCGATACGGTTTGGGTCAAAGAAGACGGTAAGCTTTCGATTCGCAAGGTCTCCGTTGTCTTTCGCGATGGTACGCATGCATTTATTTCCGAAGGCCTGAACACCGGCGATCTGGTGGTAACGACCAACCTGTCGGTCGTCGCAGACGGTATCGACCTTCGTGATACGGCTGAGGTGATGGAGGTCGATCAGGAATGAGTGAGTCGCAATCACAGAGCGCTCGCAGTGGTGGCACGATCGCATGGATGGCGCGAAATCCGATCGCAGCGAATTTGTTGATGATCCTGTTGCTGGCTGGTGGTTTTTGGACTGCGATCAGTATTCAGAAAGAAGTGTTTCCAGAATTCCAACTGGACGTGGTGAGTATCGGTGTTGGGTATCCAGGAGCGGCACCTTCGGAAGTTGAGCAAGGGATTATATTGCCCATCGAGGAAGCGATTCAGTCGGTCGAAGGCATTCGCGAAATCACCTCATCCGCAAACGAGGGCAGTGGATCGGTCTCGATCGAACTCATCTCCGGTGCCGATGTTTCCAAAGTGTTTCAAGATGTTGACCAAGCGGTAAACCGAATACGCACTTTCCCAGACGATATCGATCAGCCGACGGTCAGCATTCGAGAGCGTCAACGAGAAGTTCTTGAAGTGGTGCTGTATGGCTCCGTGGATCGCTGGACACTCCGGCAGTTAGCCGAGCAGTTGATGGATCGCTTGCGGGCCAATCCAAATATTACACAGATTATTCTTGGGCGAGCGGGTGACTTTACCACACATATTGAAATACCCCGAGCGACACTGCGGGAGTATGGGCTGACGCTAGCTGAGATAGGCGCAGTGATTGAGGCGTCTAGTGAAGACATCGCTGCGGGCTCGGTTGAAACCGAAGCGGGCGAAATCTTGTTGCGGATGAACGAGCGCAAGCAATTGGCGCCCGACTTTGCCGACATCGAGTTAATCGCTGGTAGCGGAGGAGCAGCCGTGCGCCTTGGAGACATCGCGAGTATTCGAGACGGCTTTGAAGAGGGCGGGTTTCCGTCCCAGTTTGACGGTCAGCTGAGTATTGAGTTGAACATTTATCGAGTGGGTGACCAGTCACCACTGGAGATTGCCGAAGCAGTGGAAAAAGAAATGGTCGATTTTGAGTCGGTCTTTCCACCAGGGGTGACGTGGCGTATCGATAGCAACGCGGCCGATGACTTTCGCCAGCGTGTGTCGCTCGTTATCGAAAACGGCCTCATCGCAGTCGTCATCGTGCTGATTATTTTGTCGTTGTTTCTAGAGCTTCGCTTGGCCTTCTGGGTGATGATGGGCATGGTCATTTCGTTCTTTGGCGGTATCCTATTTCTCCCCGTCGTCGATATCAGTATCAACATGGTGACGCTCTTTGGCTTTTTAATTGTTCTGGGGATCGTGGTCGATGATGCCGTCGTCGTTGGGGAAAATGTCTTTGAGGCGCGGCAGACAGAGCCCGACCCGGTGGAGGCTGCGATCAAGGGCACGCGCGAGGTCGCTGGCCCAGTGGTTTTTAGTATCTTGTCGAACATCGTCGCCTTTATTCCGTTGATGCTTATTCCCGGAGAAACGGGTAAATTCTGGGGGCCGTTGCCGTATGTCGTGGTGATTGTTTTGGCGGTTTCCTTGTTTGAAGCGCTTTATGTGTTGCCGGCTCACTTAGCGCACTCGAGCACTCGTAAGCCGAAGAATATTATCGCGCGAAGGATCCGCGAGATTCGTCATGCCTTTACCAGTTGGTTCCTGCATCTCGTGGAAACAAAGTATGGTCCCTTTTTGAAAAAAGCCCTGCGTCACCGATACATCACCGTAACGTTGGGCGTGGCTCTATTTCTAATCGCGGGAAGTTATGCGACGAGTTCGCACATGGGGATGATTCTGATGCCAGAAGTCGCCGCCGACGAGATTGAGGCTGGCGTGCGCTTACCCGTGGGGACGACGCCCGACCAAGCGGCGTTGGTTGCGAAAGAGGTGACCAATGCTTCGATGGGTATGTTCAAACGCGAGGGTTTGGAAACGACCGCTGAGGGAATCAAGACCAATGTGCGACGTGGTGGGCGATTTATTGATGTCGAAATCGTCATGCTGCCGCCCGATCAGCGGGAGCTAAATGCCAACCAAGTGATCGAGCTCTGGCGCAATGAAATTGGCGATATCGCAGGGGTTACCCAGATTACCTTTGAGGCAGAGGCCGGTCCTGGAGGTGCGCGTCCAGACATCAGTATTGATATCAGCCACGATGATATTGAGGTGCTGGAGACGGTGACGCTGGCACTCGTCGAACGGGTCGAGGCTTTTTCTAACACGCGCGATGTCAGTGACAATTTTAACAAGGGCAAAGATCAGTTTGATTTTAAATTACGACCCGAAGGCCGGGGGCTAGGGCTGACTTCCGAGGAGGTTGGGAGGCAATTACGTGGTGCTTTCTTTGGTGATCTAGCCCTGCGCATGTTGCGAGGCACCAACGAAGTCGAAGTTCGCGTGAAGCTACCCAAAGAGGAACGCCAGAGTCTGTATGCGCTTGAAGATTTAATTATCCGCACACCTTCTGGCGCTGAAGTACCTTTGATGGATGTTGTCGATATTGAGAGGACCGAGGCTTTTTCGTCGATCAACCGCCGCGATGGGCGTCGCATCGTCAACGTCTCCATGGACGTCGATCCAAAGCGAGCGGTAAAGCAGGTGATTCGTGCGCTGCAGGAAAAGGAGTTGCCCGCACTCCGTGCTGACTACCCTGGGCTGACTTGGAGCTTTGAAGGGAGTGATGCTGAAATGCGTGAAGCGACCGATACCTTGTGGGTCGGATTTGCCTTCGCGCTTGCGATTATTTACGCGCTGTTAGCGATTGCGTTTCGTAGTTACTGCCAGCCGTTTATTGTTCTGATCGCGATTCCATTTGGCATCGTTGGCGCGATCTTGGGGCATATTATTTTGGGTTATGATGTGTCGCTTATCAGTTTGATGGGAGTCATAGCGTTGTCCGGAGTAGTGGTGAATGACTCGCTGATCATGGTCGATTATGCCAACCGTAAAACCCGCGAAGGAGACTCTCATTTAGATGCAATCTTCCAAGCCAGTATCCGACGTTTTCGACCGATCCTATTGACGACGCTGACGACTTTCGGCGGCCTGGCACCGATCATTTTTGAGAAATCACTCCAGGCGCAGTATTTGATCCCGATGGCGATATCGCTCGGGTTTGGTATCGTATTCGCCACTGGGATTATCCTGCTACTCGTTCCATCATTTTATCTCATTCTCGAAGATATCAAAGCCCGACTGGTCTAAGGTTACACTGTTGAATAGGTGGACGCTGTCTGGATAGCGATTCTGCGTGGATAGTTGAATGAGTGAATTCTCTGGGGATAAATGGACTAAGGGGGTGGCTGCTTTTCGGTCTGATCTTTGGCTATACCCTGAAGGCTGCGCAGCATCCGTCTCTAGTTGAGCGCGAGTTCACCCATACCGAAGATGTCGGTTTTGGGAACAGCGTTTTCCTGGTGGGAGATGCAGCGATCCTTGGTGCGGGTGATCCTGCAAAGGGTGTGCAAATGCGTTTTACCACTGGCAATGTTTGGCGCGCGACGGTTGCCGTGCCTTCGAGTCCGGGTGAGTGTGACTACCAGTTTGTCAGTCGCTCAACCGATCCATCCGTTTATTGCGACTCCAGCAATGCGACGACGTTAACTACGGGCGACACTTTGCCAGTCGATGCCTCGGAAGCTGCGCCCTATATTGGTAAAACGATTTACTATCATAGCGCTTGGGCGGAGGCTTACATTGTTTATTGGTCGAAGTCTTCAGGTGTTTTTGTGCAGGAGCCGATGGATGACATCGACGCCGGCCGTGTTAATGGAGAAAAGCTTTTTAAACTGACTGGTATTGGGATCGCAGGCGATGACTTGATCTTTGCGCTCACCAATGGGCTAGGGCAGTGGGACAATGCCTTCGGTCAAGAGGGGGTGAATTATGAAACGAGCCTGGACTTTCTGTTTGTTCAGGATGGGCATGTTTATAATTACCAGCCAGCCGCAGCGGTTTCAGCACCGCGTGTTGAAACACGACTCGTGGGTTCCACGGCAACAGGTATTTCTGAGCGAAACGTTAAAATCTATCTTCCGCGCGGCTATGACTCGCATCCTGCCAAACGCTATCCAGTGCTTTACATGCATGATGGGCGAAATGTCTTTTCGCCAGGGGGTGCGTTTGGCAGTTGGGATCTGGATCTCACTGCGAGTGCTGAAATTCAAATGGGCCGCGTGCGTGAATGTATTATCGTGGCGATCGATAACACTGCAGATCGTCTCTCCGAGTATCTGGCACCCACTGACAACTTTAACGGCGACGGCCGCTGTGATGACTATGCAGACTTTGTGATCAATAACGTGCGTCCTACATTGGATGTGAATTACCGCACTTTGAACGACCCGAGCAATACCTTGCTTATGGGGTCTTCTTTTGGAGGCATTGCCACGGTCTATATGGGCTGGGAGCATGGAGATGTCTTCGGCAAGCTCGGCGTGTTGTCACCTTCATGGTGGGCGATTCCAAATCTCCGCAATGCGATGCGGAATGCTTCTGCGCGATCCGAACGGGTCTATCTCTATTGGGGCACTCAAGAGTCCTCGGTCTCTGCAGACGCATCCACATGGTGGCCACCGTTTCTCGACGGTTACGATATCTACCTGTCGCAGGGCTATTACTTTGGTGGTGACTTTCTTTCGACGATTGGATGCGGCCTCGCACACAATGAGGCGGCTTGGTCCGCCCAAATGCCGACGGCGCTACGCTTTCTTTTGTGCGTCAACGACGCACCCAACGAGCTTGCTTATCTCGGCCAAGCGCCCGCCGTTTCGATTCAAGTCAATCCTGCGACGTCTGCCACTGCGACATTTACCGCGCTGTCAGCTTACCGCTACCAAATCGAAGCGACTGGCGATCTTCAAACGATGGATCCATGGGATTTTGTCGTGGAGCAGAGCACCACTCGTTACTGGCAAACGTTGACTGCTGATGAGGCGATCGAGGCGTCGGAGACTGAACGATTCTATCGCCTCAGAGCGTTCTCTAATTAAAGCTTCGAGCGTTGATACGCCACACCGAGCCCCATCAAGGTAAGGTCCTCAACGAACAAACTTTTCTGTGCCCAGTCTTTGGTGAGGTTGGCGACACTGCCGCCGGTCGAGAGCACTATGGGCGTTGCTTCGCCGCGCGACTCGAGCTCTGCGGTGACGCGTGCGAGGAGGGCATCAATCATTCCAGAAAACCCCACGGCGACGCCGAGCTTCATCGCATGCACCGTGGATTTACCAATCGCACCTTCAACTCCAAGAAGGTCTTCCGCGGAGAGTTCGGGGAGTAGCGCGGTTTGCTCGTGCAGGTATTTGGTCATCACGGCGAGGCCAGGTGCGATGATTCCGCCTTCGTATCCTCTGCTGGATACGATGTCGAAAGTGACGGCGGTGCCCATGTCGATGACGATGGCGGGGATACCGAAAAACTCCTGTGCTGCGATCGCATTGGCGATGCGGTCTTGTCCAATTTCAGTGGGTTTTGGATAGACTAGATCGAGCCCTGGACAGGTGTGGCAGGTGAGGTGAAAGGTCGGCTTATCGAAGCGCAGCACACTGGCCCGCAGGTTGGTGTTGATGTCTGGCACGACCGAACAGAACGAGATGCCCTCGGCTTGCTGGATGAGTGGTTCGATCTCAGCGGCAAATGCGTCGGACGGGGATTCGTCAAAGCTATGTGTCGGAAAGTGTCCCGTGTGGCTCACAGTTTGTCCGTCGACCAGTCCGTAGTGGGTGCTGGTATTGCCGACGTCGATGCAAAGTAAACTCATAATGAATAATAGCTAAGAACAAATTATTTAGTCATTCGAGTTTAGCAATTAGCTATTTTTTCAAAGTTACATCCCCAGCGCGCACTTTTTGCACGGTGCCATCCGCAGCAGTCAGAATGAGTGCGCCGCTTTCGTCGATGCCGCTGGCGATGCCTGAGACTTCTTGGCCGTTCATGAGTGCGGTGACTGGTTTGCCATTGAGGGCGCTGAGCGGAGTCCATGCATCTACGATGTCTTCAGAGGTGTCGCCACCCATCGCGCAGTTATAGGCGGTCTCGATGGCTGCGATGACTTTTGCAGCGACTTGATTGAGTGGCAGTTCATTGCCGTGAACGGCGTAGAGGCTGGTGGCTAGTCCGCGGATTTCGATGGGGTAATTCGCGGGATTGCTGTTCAAATTGAGGCCGATCCCGAAGATGATACTGCGTATACTGTCGGCATCCATCTTTGCCTCGGTGAGCATCCCTGCGAATTTACGTCCGTCGCAGTGTAAATCGTTGGGCCATTTGATTTTTAAGGGCGCGCTGGGCACGAAGCTTTGGAGGGCGCGGCAAATATGAATGCCTGCCCAGAGGGTAAAGTGCTGGAGTTGTTGCGGCGGAATGTTCGGCTCGAAGACGAGCGATAGATAGAGATTGCTGGCGGAGGCGCTATGCCAATCGCGTCCAAGACGTCCACGGCCTTTTGTTTGGCAGCTGGAGGTAATGGCGAAGGGGCTCTTGCGCTCAAAAGAGAGTTGGCGTTCGGCTTCGCTGTTGGTGCTGTCGATCACGGGGTAGTAGAGCACTTCGGTCGAGGCGCCTGCTTGCTGAGTGTAGTAGCGCACTAGGCTCGGGTGGAGCACGTCGGGCTCTTTGGTGAGTCGGTAACCCTTGTTGCGTATGGCTTCGAATTCAAAGCCTTGCTCGCGGAGTTTGTCGAGTTTGCCATGGATTGCGGGGCGTGAGATCCCGAGTTGATCGCCGAGGAAACTACCTGAGACAAAGCCATCTCCCGCATCTAGCAGTGCTTTGAGAATGGTGTAGCTATCCTCAGTCGATTCGACTTGGCGGTATTCGGTGTCGGTGCTCATAGAATGTGGGGGCGCGACTGGACGCGCCCGCGAGTGCTAAATGGTTCGACTGCTCTGGCGGTGGGCGCATCGAGTTGCGCCCCTACGATTGGGTGACTGATCCTCATAGCCAGTCGAGGCCGATATCTTTCCAAGTGCTTTGGTGAACGGGTGCGCCGGTGGAGATGAAGTCGAGGCCGAGCTCGCCGAGCTCTGGCAGTGTGTCGATTTGAATACCGCCGCTGGCTTCGGTGCACGCGCGACCATCGATCAAAAGGATCGCTTTCTTGAGGTCATCGATGGAGAAGTTGTCGAGTAGGATGATGTCTGCGCCCGCTTCGAGCACAGGCGGGATTTGCTCAAGGGTGTCGACTTCGACCTGCACGGCGAGGTCTTCGAAGGTGTTGACCGCGAGCGACACGGTTTGAGTCAATCGGTCGCCACTGGTCGCACCTGCCACGGCGAGATGGTTGTCTTTCAGCATGACACGGTCAAAGAGGCCGATGCGGTGGTTGTAGCCGCCGCCACAGGCGAAGGCATATTTCTGTAACACGCGGTAGCCGGGCAGTGTCTTGCGAGTGTCGAGTAGGGCGGTTTCGCTCTTGCCGAGTGCGTCGACATAGCGGCGGGTTTCGCTGGCGATTCCTGAGAGGTGTTGGAGGAAATTCAGCAACACGCGCTCGGCTTGCAAGAGGGGGCCAGAAGGGCCGCTGAGGATCCCGATGACATCGCCTTGGTTGAGCGTTTGGCCATCTTCAGTCTTTGCTACAAAACTGCAGTTTTCACCGTAGCTATCGAGCACGGCTTGCACAAGACCGAGCCCGCAGATGGTGAGCGGCTCGCGTGCAGTGAGTTGCGCATGCCCTGTTGCGCCCTCGGGCATGAGGGCAGTGGTGACATCGCCTAGGCGCTCTGGGCGGTTGCTGAGCCCTGCGCCTGCGAGGTCTTCAATCTTTGCGAGTCCTACGAGTTGACGCAGGTAGTCGGCGTCGAGGTCTTGCCAAGTGAGGTGTGTTTGAAAGGTCTTTTTTGAATAGCGGGCGTGGTGACTCATATACGTGCTCTAGGAGAGGGTTTATCCTTCGCCCAGTCGAGTCTGGAATATGGACTAGGATCGGATCGAGGGGTAAGCCTCTCCTACAAGTTAGTTAACGCATGGATCTAGTTATACGATTCAACTCGGGCGACGTTACCTGTGTGACGATCAAATACGACTCGTTTGAGTAGTTTGGTGCGATCTGGGCGCACATTGACTCCGGTTCCGACACCAATGCCGCTGCCGCGTGTGCCGATTCCGCCACCGAGAGTGAGGCCGAGTGAGGGTTTGATTTCACGGTATTCCCAAACGATTTGTTTGCCATTGGCTGTGTCGATGGTGGTTTCGCGGCTGGGGTCTCCGAGTGCCATGCGCACCATGTCTTGATCGAAGCCGACGGCCACTTGACCGGTTCGGATCATGCGCTGTTCAGCTGGAGTGTAGCTGTTGAATAGCGCTTGGTTTTGAGTGATGCGGCTATTCTTGCTGGATGCGCATCCTGCGAGGCAAAGCGCGAGAAGCACTAGGGTGAATTGGCAAATCGTTTTCATGTGTTGAGCTCCTTTATCCAGAAGGTGAGTGTATGGCTAGAGTCTGTCGAATCTCCGACTTCTCTCCAGTCTAATGTGGTTTGAATCTCGGGGTGCTTTTGATAGCCGCGTTTTTCCCAGAAAGGTTCGAGCGAGTGATACGCTTTAGGACAGCGCGGATCCTCTGTTGTGCGATCCA
>JABBCA010000030.1:43140-61180 GCA_018607135.1 Opitutales bacterium | reverse complement strand
GTTACAGCCTTTAGCCAAATCGCCCATCCACTGTAGCGAAATTGTTTCTCAATTTCAGCCAGCGCTAGAAAGGCTTAGTCCTGCGAGCTGAAACGCTGGCTGAGACAGCTTTATGGTTTCGCGACAACAGGCGTCATCTACCGTCTAAAAAAGCTCAGCGCGAAGTCAGCGAAATACGCATCGACGTAGACATCGGCACCGAGAAAGTAGAGTAAGCCTGCCCCAGCGAGCATCGGCCCAAAAGGCACCGCTGCTCCAAACTGCACGGCCTCCATCTCCGCTTCGCTTTCTGGCTCTTCAGCGAACGATGCCGCTGGTTCAGCTTGGCCTTTTCCCAATAAACGTCCGACCATCAGAATCGGCAACAAGATGATTGAACCCAGCAACGCGCCTCCGAACATGGCAAAGACCGCTCCCTGCCAGCCGCAAAATGCGCCAATAAAACCAACAAACTTTACATCTCCCTCACCCATTGCTGGTTTGCGAAAGACAACCTCACCTAAGACTGAAATCCAATAGACTAAGCCCGCTCCAATGACAGCACCCATCACCGAAATCACCCCAGATTGAATGTTTGCAAGGACGGGCATTCCTTCAACCGCATGCAGCGATGGAAAAAAGATCGAAATCACCACTCCTATCACCATACCGCCAATGGAAAAACGGTCCGGGATGATCATGTGATCAAAATCAATGAATGTAGAGCAAATCAGAAATGCGATATAGAGCATACCAATGATTGCAGGAATCGGCGTATGCGTTAGCCAGCTCCCAAGAAACAGCAGACCCGTCAATAGTTCGATCGCTGGGTAGCGAATACTGAACGTTTCACCGCAGCAACTCGCGCGACCTCGCAAGATCAGCCAGGTCACAATTGGAATATTATGATACCAGGGAATTGGCTTTCCACAAGCACAGGTAGATCCAGGAAAGACCACCGACTTCTCAGCGGGTATCCGATAAATACAAACATTTAGGAAGCTACCAACCACCGCACCAAAGATAAATACCACCCCAGCAAAGAACCCAGGGAAGTCTTCGTTTATAAACTCAAAAGTCTCAATCATAGCGCGGAGGTAACTCTAATGCGTGTAAGGCTGCAGTCATCATCGCGTGCGAACTCACATCCACATGCGACCAGATCTCTAAAGAACGCGCCCCTTGATGCACAAGCATTGATAATCCATTGGCAGTCGCCAATCCATGCGCATCGGCCTCTTTTAATAAAGTCGTTTGCGATGGATTATAAATCATATCATAGACCTTCCACCCTTTGGCTAATAGGCTCACATCCATCGGCGCGGGATCACTCACCTTCAAACCGAGCGAGGTCGCATTGATCACGATGCCGTTTTCAGGTAAGTTCGTAGGAAGATCCGTAATCGCAAAGGCTTCAGCAAGCTCACCATTCGGCATCGCATGCACCACATCCATTACATTTTGCAAGCGCTCTGGAGTGCGATTCCCGATATAAAGCTTTTTACAACCATCGAGCACACACTGGACCGCAGCGGCGCGTGCCGCCCCCCCCGAACCAAGCAGCACTACCGTAGCGCCCTTCAAACTCGCGCCCAAATCATTTTGCAACCCTGATTTCAGCCCGTAGCCATCAGTGTTAAATCCGTCGTAACCGAATTCATCCCAGACCAAAGTATTCACTGCACCCATTCGGGCCGCATCTGGAGAAATACCTTTAATCAAATTCAGCGCATCCACCTTGTGCGGAATGGTTAAATTGAGCCCCAGAAAGTGATGCTTGTGAAACAAGGGTAAAGCCTCAGCCAAATCTTCAGGAGCGACGTCAAAACGAAAGTAGTTCCAATCATTGAAGCGCGAATTCAACTGCTGCATTTGCGCAAGTGCCGCATTGTGCATGGCAGGACTTACTGAATGCTTGATTGGGTGTCCGAGCACCGCCAAGGGGGTGCCGCCAAAATCAACCCTCCCTAGGTCGTTTAAGCTGTAAGTAGTATGGGTATCAAATTTAGACATACGAGTTTTACACGAATCTAAGAGGTATCTTCAAACTGACGAGACGTTTTTCAAATATGTAATCAAAGAGAAATTCAATATCCGACTCATTCATAAGCCGCACTTGACCTATGTAAGTAGTCATTAGATAAATAGGGTGTGATTCCTCAGCACCACAAACACATTGAAGAACGTAAAGCCTTATTTAAAGCAGTCGGTTTATTCGCTCTGTTGCTTGGAGTCTGCGCCTTGGTTCTCTTTTGGGCAGCCCACTCTCGTGATTCAGAAGTTGCTCAAAAAATTCGCAAGACTATAGGCATCAAAGAACCTGCGCCTCTCATTACGGAAGCACCCTTAGGCCCAGAGCCTGCGGTAGTCACTCCTCCCGAGCCAGAGCCTCAACCTGAGCCAATTTCGCCGCCAGAGCCGGAGCTGGAGCCGACACCAACCATCACCTTTAACGAACTAACGAAGTCTAGGCATTTATGGCCAAGCTCTCTCGAGCTGAAAACGACCAAACAAGTCACGATACGCTACCGAGATAAAAATTACGGTTACATGGAGTTTGTTGAGAATTCAAACGTCCAAGTGCAGGCGCTCAAGGCTCCTGACGAAATCTATTGTTCGATCAATGGTAATTTCATCAGCCTCTCAACGGAAGAAACTAATTTTGTAGAATGGTTCTCAAATAAGTATGCGGAACGCTACATCTTAGAGGCCATACCTAAAGGCCAGGCAGACAGTCAACCCATTGAAAACCCACTAGATTCGGCAGAAGGTGAAGCCAATTTTTGGTCACAAATTCGGATTTGGTGTCACCAGAATTACGAGACCGTGTCCCTAGAAATTGGCGAAGATAATTTAATTTTTCGCTGGCTACCCAAGGAAGATGCTCCAATCGACTTCCACATGGAGGCACGCGAAATCGCACGCAAATACTTGTTGCTCAGAGCAGATCTCGGTGGAACCGAAAACTACGCCGCTTGCGAAATTCGTCACCCCACGACCAACGAATTACTGGGCGCTTCTTCGATTTTCATACCGCGGCTCTAGAGACGATTACAGTCGCTGATAGTTCAAATACTCAGGATCTTTGCTCGAAGACAGTCTCAAAAAAAGCAAATCGTTACAGATTCGGCTATCAAGCTAGCAAATGTAGCCAAAAGTGCGAGCTTTGGGTCATTGTAAATAGTGAGGCTGCAGCGGCTACTTATTCTTGTAAGAGTGTGCTAGCGAAGTGCCGCCGCGGAATAGAGCCAAGCCATTCTCATGCCGTAGAGTCCCCTAAGACAATCCACGATCGCTACTCTCAGCAAAGGCAATGAAACTTTGAACCCATGTATTTTCAAAGATAGAATCTGCCTTCAACTTCTCTGCAGCTTGGCGACGGTTTAAGCCCTCTTTGTAATAAGTTTTGAATACACGGCGAACTAATGAAATATCTTCTGCTGAAAAACCTGCTCGCTCTAGCCCCACTTTATTTATAGTGCGCACCATTGCAGGATTGCCATCTGCAATCACATAAGGGGGAACGTCTTGCACCACTTTAGACGCCGCGCCTGCCATTGCATAATCACCGATGCGGCAAAACTGATGGACCCCAACCCCCCAACCAACATTGACGTGATCCCCCACTTCAACGTGGCCGCCTAAAGCCGAGTGACTACTCATCACTAAATGATTGCCCACCTTACATTCATGTGCGACATGGCTATAAGATAAGATTAAATTATTATCGCCCAGAGAAGTCAGCATGCCTTCAGCCGTGGCACAATGGACAGTCGTGAATTCACGAAAGACGTTGTTTGAACCGATTTCTAGGCCATGCACACCTCCACGATATTTCAAGTCGTGAGTCTTGCCACCGACATAGGCATATGGATGCACTTCGTTAGCCTCTCCCATAGTAGTGGCGCCATCGACAGTCGCGTGATGCATCACTTCGGTGCCCTTGCCGATCTTAACGTGAGGACCGACATACGCATACGCACCGATGATAACGCCCTCATCGAGCGCAGCACCGTCTTCAATAATAGCTGTAGGGTGAATCTGTGTAGCCATGGCTAGTTTTCGAAAATTAGTCCGTCGCGTCGGCGAGCATGAACATTAACTCGGCACTGGAGACAGTCTTGCCCCCAACCTTGCATTCGCCGGTCGCAGTCGCGATCTTGTTGCCGCGAATCTTGATCAATTTTACGCGAATCTCAATCGAGTCGCCAGGCTCCACTGCTTGACGGAATTTAACTTTGTCTACGCTCATAAAGAACGCGATTTTATTTTCTTCAACTGGAAGCTTACGCAGCAATAAAACACCTGCAGCTTGCGCCATCGCCTCCACTTGAAGCACACCTGGCATCACCGGCCGACCTGGATAGTGGCCCTGGAAATAGGGTTCATTGATAGTGACATTCTTGAGGGCAACCAACTCATCTTCGCTGACGATCTCAATCACTTTATCGATCATTACGAATGGATAACGGTGCGGCAACGTATCCAGCACGCGGCGGATGTCCATAGTGGTCTCATGTGCTTCGACGACTGCTGATTTCTTAGACTTTGCAGCAGCCTTTGCACCCTTCGCCTTTTCAAGAATCTTCTTTCGAAGCACTTTTGAAAGCTCTGCATTCAGTGCGTGCCCTGGACGCACGCCTACAATGTGTGCCTTAATCGGCATCCCTGCGAGCACGATGTCGCCAATAATATCGAGTATCTTGTGGCGAACGAACTCATCCTTAAAACGTAGTGGTTCTTTAGAGACAATCTTATCTCCTTTGATCACGATAGCGCTATCGAGACTGCCCCCTTTAATCTTACCAAGTTTTAGAAGCTCTTCGATGTCTTCATAAATTGTAAACGTGCGAGCCGGTGCGATTTGCGCGACATAAGTCTCCGGATCGACATCGAGGCTTAAGTGTTGCGTGTGAATGCCACGATCGTCGGTCGACGTGCAAGTGATGCGAAATCCATTGTGAGGGAGTGCAATAATCGAACTTCCACCACGAGTCACAGAGATAGGCTCGTCCAATACGTAATATTCACGCTCTGCCTCTTGCTCAACCGGCTCCGCCTGCTGAATGAGATTCACAAAGTGCTTTGCGGAGCCATCCAAAATAGGCGGCTCGCTCGCATCCATCTCAATTAAGACATTATCCACACCACAGCCGTTCAAGGCGCTCAAAACGTGCTCTACCGTATGCACCTTTGCATGACCATCGGCAATCGTCGTGCTGCGAACCAAATCTTCCACCAATTCGATAATTGGCTTCAGTTCAGGCTTACCGTAAAGATCAGTGCGCTTAAACACGATCCCGTGATTATCGGGTGCTGGCTTTATCGTTAGGTGGACTTCTTCGCCCGTGTGCAAGGACTTCCCTTTAATCGAGACTTCCCTCAAGATGGTGCGTTGTTTCATAGAGTGTGTGTAAGTGATCTAAGCGATTCCCACAGCGATTACTCGGGAATCTTTCAAAAGTTCTAAGCTAGAGGATGCACCTCACATGTAAAGCATCGGTTTCTAACTAGTGAAACGTGCTTAAACCGGATTATGCAATAGAATGAGCAAGGTGCTCGGCAACTGACGAAGCTCGGCAGAGCGAAGATGGTGCACCTCTTGAGGTGTGCCCGAAGGGAAGGCTAAACGGGTGCCCCTTGGGTGGTTTGAACGAACAAGGCCAATGGAGTCCCGCTCAGCGGAATGACTGCAAGCCTGACAGACAGCCATGTGCCTTGGTCGCCTAAGGAATTTTTTGCGCGCCCTCTTGGTGAGCACATTTCGAATGCGATGCATTAGAAATGTGCCTGATATAGAGAAACTTGCAAATTGAATCCTATTGCTCAGAAAGTCCGTTTGCATCGTTCGGGTTAAAGGTGCCGAAGTTACCAGAGGTGGTAGTGTGATTTAGAGAAGCCATATCCCTACCTTAGATGCGAGCGAATATAGGCCAACAACGCCAATGCATCCGGCGAATCCGAATGCACACATAGAGTCTGAGCATCCAGCGTAATAGTTACCCCCCCCTTGATTCGCAGATTTTTATGCTCATACCAATGCAGAAAACGCGCTTGTGCAGATTCTAGATTTAAAAGCGCACCTGCTTCCGATCTTCGAACCAAGGAGCCATCTGGATTGTAACCACGGTCTGCAAAGGCCTCCTCCCAAACCTCTAGCCCATGACTGCGACATTTTTCAGCGCAGCGACCACCTGCCAAACCAAACACCCCTAGCTTGGGCTCAAACTGCTGCACCACTTCGATGTAAGTATCTAGCAATTGCTCATCCACTTCCACAGCACTATATAGGCTTCCGTGAAGTTTTACATACGCGACGTCAACCTGTAACTCTTGAGCAAGCTCTAAGAATGAGCTAATCTGGACATTCAGTAGTGACCTAAAGGCATCAATACTGGGCAATCCTGCCCCACGCCCTCCAGCCGCAAATAACCCAGGATGCGCACCCACTTTCACTCCGAACTCTTTTGCCATGCCCAACGTCTCGCGAGTCTTGTCACGACTACCCGCATGCACCCCACAGCAGATATTCGCCGCATCAATGAGTGACATAAACTGCCGCGTTTGCTCGGCAGCCTCATTTTCGCCAAGGTCGCAATTTAGGATTAATCCAGCCATTTAAATGAAATATTCGTGCCTGGTGCACATTGAGCCAGTCTGTCGAGCTCTGCCTCAGCTAAAACCGCCAGCTTCGCATACCCACCGACCGTAGGCCCATCCACCATCGTTACAATTGGTTGACCATTTCCTGGAATCTGAAAACTCCCCGGCAATACGGGCTCACTCACAATGGACGCAGGCACCTGAATTTGAGGCCCTTCTAAACGAAAACCCGAGCGATCTGAACGCACAGATACTTTCCAAGTTGCATTCACCAACGCTTGCTGAGAGGCCTCTGAAAAAAACTCAAACTGAGGCCCACGTAATACTCGTAACTCAACAGCCGCCGAGAAGTCACGCCGATCCTCAGCGATCGCGACACGAGCCGCAACCCGATGGGCAAAAAACTGCGGAAGCGCTGCCATAGAGCGCACACAGCTGGCCTTTTGTAATACGTGCCCCAAGCCATTACGAGCATCGGCAGACGCACTTCCGAACCACCGCTCAGAATCGACGCCACCTGGAACCGCCAAATAAGCAAAAAGCCCCGCACGTGGCCCTGTAAAACTTAACAACGTGCCCCTGGCGACGCGCTCCGCACGCCAAGGCTGCAACGAGCTACCAAGATCCGCCCCTGCAAGTGCAAGCCATGTATCAGCCAAGACACGCAACGTCACGCCACTATGCATGATCTCTAATACGGGCGCCTCTTCTTTATTCCCCAATAAGCGGTTGGCTACAGCCATCGAGTGTCGATCCATCGCCCCGCCTAATGGCACGCCAAAGCGACGCCAGCCCACTCGCCCGCTATCCTGAATGGAAACACCCACGCCTGTAGATACAATTTCAATTAACTCAGGCATTATTTAACCAAGATTCATGAATTTTACTCGGTCCCCAATGCGAAGTGTAAAGATCTTCGTAGGATCAGGCTCATTCATTCTGGCCAGATCAGGTCGAAACATGGGGAGCTCGGTCCTACCCAATAAATGCCACCCCCCGGGACTCGCCACTGAGTAAATCCCCGCATGACTCCCACCAATGGCTACCGAGCCTGGCTCTATATGATTACGAGGCGAAGCCCTACGGTCCAAATACAAGCATGGATCTAATCCATCCAAATACGGAAAACCTGGCGCAAAGCCCATCATTCGCACACGATATTCCGCCCCACTATGAATTGCAATCACCTCATCTACAGATAAATGCGACTGCTTGGCCACCCAATCAAGGTCCTCGCCATCGTAGCGAGTAGGCACCTCAATGAGGCGCGGCTCCACCGGCGGATCTAACCCAACTTCGAGCAAGTCAGTCAACCAAGTCCGAAAAGCACCCAAATCTGCCGCACTGTTCAAGACTATCATTAAATTATCATAACCAAGCACAAATTCCACAAACCCGACAGGCGGAGAAACTTGCAACAGTGAAACTAAGGAAGACTGCAAGGTGATATCCAGATTTTGTATCAAAATCGCCCGCTCCCCATAGGACTGTAGCTTTAAATCCATCAATGAAGAGGACAACTGCGCTTGAAGGGCCCGTCAAATACGCAATTTAGCCAATAAACACTCGGTTGTCGGATCCAGCCGTTTTTTACCTTAAGAATAGTCAGTAGACAGCATTCAGGAAATAAAATTGATTATGAACCACTTACGAAATAAAAAGTCATGCCACAATAGCGAAATAGGAAGAAGCAACATGCCAACGACGACACCACTGACTCCTGCCTTCCGTATTCTGACTACTAAATTTGAGATTATCTGAAAATACCCAGAAAATATCCTAAAAACTTCTTGATTAAACCGCCCATACCTATTTGCTCTCCCACTTTTCCCATGAAAGCCACTATCAAAACACAAGGCCGCCAATTTACAGTCACTGAAGGCGATGTTCTCAAACTCAACTCTTTTCCAGGCACGGAAAAGGGCGATACGATTGACATCAATGAAGTCCTCATGATCGGTGAAGGTGCGGATGCACGCTTCGGTTCACCTCTCGTAGAGGGTGCATCCGTCAAAGCAACTATTCTAGAGAACAAGAAGGACAAGAAAGTCGTCGTGTTCAAGAAGAAGCGCCGTCAAGGCTACAAGCGTCGCCGTGGTCACCGCCAGCATCTTTCCGTTATCAAAATTGAATCCATCAACGGTTAATTCCGAATTTAGGAGAACATAAGCTATGTCACATAAAAAAGGACAAGGAACTTCACGCAACGGTCGCGACAGTCAATCAAAACGCTTGGGTGTTAAAAAATTCGGCGGCGAGTCTGTTGTTGCTGGTAACATCATCATGCGTCAACGCGGCACACGTTACCACCCAGGTGCCAATGTCGGCATCGGTCGTGACCACACACTCTTTGCATTGAAAGACGGCAACGTGGCTTTCGATAAAGCACACCGCAAGATCAACGTTGTTGAAGCAGTTTCTGCATAAGCGATTTTCAATCGACAAAACTTTCAAAATCCCGCCTCCTATCAGGAGCGGGATTTTTTTATGAATAAACGACTCGAAGAGCTACGCGCACAACGCGATCTCATCCAAAAACATTTGGACTGGATCGATAGTGAACTTGCAGAAGCTACAGATGCAAAAGCCGAGGCGCCCACCATTGCACTATCTCCTAGATCCGACGAGCACGTCACCGAAGCATCTCCACCCAGCAAAGACTCACAACCTAAAGAGGAAGCAACAGAAGAACCCAACAACGAGACTCACCAACCTGAAAACTATGCAACACGCCCAGTTAAAAACGATATTCGCACCGCGAGCATCGGTTGCGTCGTCATCTTCGTCGCGGCTATAAGCCTCTTCCTCTTTCTCTTGTTCGGACTCCCTTACTTACTTGACTAGCAGTTCAATAGTTGAACCCGTAGCCCTGTAGGGATAGCTTGTCCGCAGTCATAAAAGTGGCCAAGCAAGGACGTTGACCCTCTGTATAGAAACCCACGCCGATTAATCCACCAGTGGCTCACCTTGCACGCTCGCGATCACTTCGCCAACGACAATTGGATAGCCTCGCATAAAGTCAGATACGGCCATCATGCGCCCGCCGGGTCGTTGTAATTGATGAAAGCAGATAGCACCCTCACGAGTCGAGATTTTCAAGCTCTCTCCAACCTCAACCACTGTCCCAGGTAATAGCTCTACGGCCCCTAGATCCACCGTCGCAGCACCTACTTTAATACGAGTCTCCGCATGGTCGAAATATCCACCCGGCCATGGCGTAAACGCACGCAAGCGATCATAGATTGCCTGAGCAGATTGATGAAAGTCCAACGCAGCATCCTCCTTTGATAGTTTACGACACTGTGTCACCTCATCGACATTCTGAGCCTTAAAGTGTAGACGCCCACTTAAGGTGGCTTCCAAGTTTCGACGCAAGAGTGGCACCACAGCCTCACCTAGCTTCACACGTAAGCTCGGGCCCGTATCCGCTGGATCGATACGAACTTTCTCAACATCGGCAACTCCTCCAGCATCCATCTCCCGAACGATCTCCATCAAACAGACGCCAGTCTCGGTTTCACCGATCGCGAGAGCAGTCTCCACTGGCGAGGCTCCGCGATACTTCGGTAAAATGGATCCGTGAAAGTTGACCATCCCATACACTGGAGCCTCACGCAGCTTCTTCGGTAGAAAATGGCCATAAGCCATGACCAGCGCAACCACGACCTGCTCAGCAAGCATCCACTCCACCAAATCCTCGTCAGGCTTGTCAGGCTGCAACAGCTGCACCCCTCGCTCGGTCGCCCAGGCAGCGATAGGGTTCGGCTGCAACTGCTTACCCCGTCCCTGACGACGATCCGGCTGCGATATCACAGCGCACAAGTCACAGGCCGACGCCCCCTCACCGATTAAATAATTCAACACAGGCAGGCAGATCGCGTCCGATCCAAAAAATACAACTTTAGGTAACTCACTCATAGAAATACATTGCTCTTAAGGGCGCAACTAGACACGCCCCCCAGAGCCAAGGTGTCCATACAAAGGGGCGTATCAAGTTGCATCCCTACATAGTCGGACACAACCCTCATCTAAAATAAATCCTGTTGCCCCAGCGCATCCCGAGACGCCGTCGATGCCGCACTGTTCACAAGTAGCCAACGAAGTGTCAGCTCACCCAAGTCAGGTTCATGATAAAGCCGCCTCAACAACAAAGCCGAAGCCAAGGCATCATACAGCGCACAATGATAACGCCCACGCTTTTCAGGACAATACAGCCCAGCGAGCTCAGCCAAAGCCGCCTCCAAATCAAACAGCTGGATCAGATCGCCCAGCTTATAACTGACTAATTGCGGATAAATCCGCCGATACAATTGCAAGGTATCCACCCATGGCCCCCAGCTCGCAGTCGTTTGCCCTTCATCCAAAAAATCCGGCGAACTGCGTGGATACGGCCACACGTTTCTCAACAGTCCATCTTCCACTGCAACATTATGTGCGCACAAAGGCCCACTCTCACGTAAGCCAGCAAACAGCTCCCATTCCGTATCAAATCGAGCCTCTTGAGCGGCGAGCTCCTCCGAAATCCCATGCTGCAGACGATCCCGATCCGAAATCGTGCCCACCGGCGCACACAGTCGAGAGTAAGTCGCCTCAATTTGTTCCCCATGCAAAGTCACCACGCCGTATTCCACCACCCCACTCTGGCGGCTTCCCTCAAAATCAATGACATGAATCGGTGTTGAAAACATGGCGCGCACTCTATGCGCTTGAACGTCGAACGTCCAACATCGAACGTCCAATTTTGAATTTAATACGCCCCCGCAGCAAGCAGCGGTGTCGTAGAAGTTAGTAGTTAGAAGCTAGAAGTTAGGATGAACGCCCCAAGGGGCATTAAGCCCTGATAAAATCGAGGGGCAGCGTCCCCGCCTGACCGCATCATCACGCTAACCAAGCGATGTCGGCACGGAGGCAGACGCTCCCAATAGCCGTATCGATAGCAAACGTCTTAATCTTACTCTTAATCGTAATCTTAATCCAATCACTGCCAGGCAAGAGCTCACAAGAAACACAAAGCGATTAGGATTAAGAGTAAGATTACGATTAAGAATAAAAATCCCCTCCCTACTATGCACTCCTCCGCCCAACTATCCACTCCTCCGCCCAACTATGCGGTTGCCTAAGCAGAAATCACTGCCCACATTTTTTAAAACTAACAACACGCAGCAGTCATGTCAGAACTAACACGCGCTCAAAAAGACGAATTTATTGAATTTATTGCTTACCTCTGCGAAGAGGCAGCAAAAGAAATCATGCCACACTATGGTCCAGATGTGGAAATCGAACGTAAGTCCGATGCCACACCAGTAACCTTGGCGGACCGCAACGCGGAAAAGCGTATCCGCGAAATCCTCGCAGAACGCTATCCAGAGCACGGAATTATTGGCGAAGAATACGGGCAAGAAAACACCAACGCCGACTTCGTTTGGGTCCTCGATCCAGTCGATGGCACCAAGTCCTTCATCTCGGGAGTGCCACTCTTTGCGACACTGATCGCATTGCTTTACAAAGGTCGCCCAGTAATTGGCGCGATCAATCAGCCAGTTATGAAGCAAATGGTAATTGGTGACTGCGAAACCACTACTTTAAACGGCAAAGTCGTCAACGGTCGCGAGCCCTGTAAGCTCAGCGAGGCGACACTGTGCACCACCGATCCGATTCGTCCAACGCTTTGGCAAAACAACGCTCAATGGAGCGATCTTCCGCCAAAGACTGCGCTCTATCGCTCATGGGGCGATGCAGGTGGCTACATTCTTCTATGCTCTGGCTTCATCGATATCATGTGTGATCCACTCATGGAGATCTGGGACTGCGCAGCGATCATTCCTTGCATACAAGGCGCTGGTTTTAAGGTGACTGGATGGAATGGTGGCGACTCTTTCGACGAACGCACCATTATCGCTGCCAAAGCACCGCTACATGACGAAGTCATGGCAACTCTCTACCCTCAGGGTTGATCAATCAGCAAGAGGGCCAATTATCATACATTAAAGTGGCTCAAGTTTTTCAAAAACTAAAGCAGGCCTTCGTCGCGGCGAAGGACTACAACTGCTTGGATTTCTTTCCAGCTAGGCCCTCGATAACTGGCTATCAGAAGGGCTATTTCCCTGGTGACTTACGCGCGGGACTCAACGTCGCACTGCTCGCCTTCCCACAAGGTATGGCCTATGCGCTGATTGCAGGCCTACCGATACAATATGGCATCTACGGCGGTGCGGTTGCCGCCCTCGTTGCGCCCCTCTTCGCCAAGACCAGCCTCATCACACTCGGCCCGACCAACGCCACATCGGTGATGTTACTGAGTGCTTTTGCGAGCCTCGGGATCGCAGGGTCTGAGATGCTCGGATTGGTGCCTCTACTGATCTTGATGGTCGGCATCTTCATTTGCCTCGGTGCCTATTTGAAGGTCGCCAACCTCATCCAATACATCTCGCGCTCAGTAATCACAGGATACATCACCGCTGCGGCGCTCTTGATTATTACGAATCAAGTTCCCAAAGCTTTAGGCCTGACCCTTGAAGGCAAAGGCGCCACTTTTTATGAGTCGTTAATCCTTATGATCGGCGGTATCGATACCATAGTCTGGGAAACGGTCATCGTCAGCTTAGCAACAGCCGGGCTCTTTTTCACGCTCGATAAAAAATTCAAAAAGCTTCCTAACGTCGCAATTTGCTTGGTAATTATTTCCGTGCTCACTGAGCTCGTGTTTAGGCACCAATCCGACATCGTGCTCCTCCCCGGTATCAACGCATCTGACTGGAGCTTTCTGGCTCCCAGCGTCTCACTCAGCGACATACAAATGCTAGCCAGCCCAGCGATGGCCATTGCCCTCCTCTGCATCCTAGAAGGTATTTCTATCGGCAAATCACTCGCGGCAAAAACAGGTGCCCGCCTAGATGCCAACCAAGCGATGTTCTCGATTGGCATGGCCAATATCGGCTGCGCCTTCTTCTCAGGTATGCCCGCATCTGGCTCGTTGACTCGGTCAACACTCAGCGCTACGAGTGGCGGACACACCGTTTTTGCCAGCTTCATCTGCGGCTTAATCTTGCTTGCTGGTGCCTTTGTGCTAGGCCCCTTAACCAGCTATATTCCACAGTGCACCTTGGCCGTGCTCGTGATCGCGATTGGGCTGTCGCTAATCAATAAGCATGCGATTCGTATTGTCACCCTATCGACAAAATCCGATGCCGCGGTCTTTGGCGCCACCTTTATCAGCGGACTCTTTATGCCTCTCGACACTGCAATTTACGTAGGCGTCGGCACCTCCATCGTGCTCTTTCTTAAGAAAGTCGCTCGCCCAGAAATGGTCGAATACGCATTCAACGACGAGGGCCATCTCACCGAGATGAACAAACCCGAGCAACGCGAGACCCCGGAAGTGTCCATCGTGCACGTCGAAGGGGAACTCTTCTTTGGTGCTGCCGACCTTTTTCGCGATCAAATGCGCCGCATTTGTGAGGAGCCCAACCTAAAGATTGTCGTGCTTAAAATGCGTAACGCCTATAATATGGATGCCACAGGCGTGATGGCGCTCGAAGAGCTGCTTCTCTATATGAATGAGCAAGGTCGTTATCTAATACTCAGTGAAGTTAAAGATGACCTCGTTTGCGTGCTTAAAAACTCCGGCCTCTATCAAGTCATAGAAGAACGAAACATCTTCACCTACGAGCCCAGTAATCCAACCCTTTCCACCGCAAAGGCCCTCAAACGCGCCAAAGAACACCTAGGCGACACAACCGCCAACGTGTCCATCTATGTCGACCCAGTCCGCGATAAACGAAAAAAAGCTGACTGCGAGTAAGCCAAACAGCAAAACTCAGTCAAATGGCCGTGCCGATACAGGGTCGAAAATAAGAGCGCACTTTTTCATTACTTAGATCACAAAAAAGGCGCCCCGCAAAACGGAGCGCCTTAAAAATGGCAGGCTCACAGGGATTTGAACCCCGACAAACGGTACCAAAAACCGTTGTGCTACCATTACACCATGAGCCTAATGAAGTGCGGAAGAGTAGAATTCATTGCTCACTCGTCAAGCCCTCTCTTAAGAATATTTTCGTAATAAAATCGATGGGTTGACGTCTGCTAATTTTAGGCGTTTAAAAGGATTTTAATGGACGAATCAGACCAATCGGGATCTACACCAAAATATAAACGCATAATTCTTAAATTAAGCGGCGAGGTGCTACGTAACACGCAAGATGGGGAACCCATTGATGCAACTATCCTTCGCAATATCTGCGAAGAGGTAAAAAAAGTCGCCGATCTAGGCGTGGAAGTGGGCCTCGTCATCGGCGGCGGTAATATTTTTCGCGGACTTAGTGGAGCCGAACAGGGAGTCGATCGCACGACAGGAGACTACATGGGCATGCTGGCCACCGTCATCAATGGCCTCGCACTAATGGACTGCCTTGAAAAACTTGGCGCTACAGTTCGCTTACAAAGTGCGATCCCAATGGATAAGCTGGCGGAACCTTTTATTCTACGTCGAGCGACACGTCACCTCGAGCGTGGCCGTATTGTCATTTTTGCTGGCGGAACTGGCAACCCCTACTTCTCAACCGATACCAGCGCAGCACTACGCGCTAATGAAATCGGTGCAGACATACTAATGAAGGCGACCAAAGTCGATGGCATCTACGACAAAGACCCCGCGAAGCATGACGACGCGGTAAAATATGGCCATATTGCCTACATAGATGCGCTGCGCGAGCGCTTGCAGGTGATGGACTCGACTGCGTTTTCACTGTGCATGGAAAACAAAATGCCCATTCTCGTATTTAGCATGAAAGAAACTGGATCCATACAACGAGCAGTCATGGGCGAAACAATAGGCACGCTTGTTAATTAAAGCTTTCAACTCAACTAATTACCCGCACACATTACCACTATGGAACCGAAAGAAATTCTAAAATCAATGAATGCCGACATGAAAAAGTCGGTTGATCACACACTCCACGAATTCAGCAGTCTGCACACCGGAAAGGCATCTCCAGCAATGCTGGATGGCATTCGCGTCAATGCCTACGGCAGTAGTGTGACGATGAAGGAAGTGGCCGCAGTAACCACTCCTGATGCGAAAACCATCATGGTTCAGCCCTGGGATAAAAGCGTGATTCGCGACATCGAGAAAGCGATTCAAGAAGCCAACATCGGTCTCAATCCACTCGTTGACGGCGGCATCCTTCGCGTCCCCGTCCCAGAACTCACAGGCGAGCGTCGCCAAGAACTCGCGAAGACCGCAGGTTCAATGGCAGAGGATGGTCGCGTGCGCATACGTTCCAATCGCCGCGATGCTCTAGACCTTCTCAAGGCTGCCAAAGAAGACGGCTTACCTGAAGACGACTTTAAGCGCTTTGAAAAAGACGTGCAAAAAGCGCACGATGACTACATCGCAGAGATAAATCAGCACCTCACACATAAGGAAGCCGACCTGAAAAAGGTTTAAGGCCACGAGTGAATCCGCTGCAACAGGCCAAGCGCATTGTTATCAAGCTCGGCACCGGCGTCTTAACGTCTGGTATCGGCGAGCTGGATACGTCGCGAATCGAAACTCTGTGTAAACAGGTGAACACTTTGCGCGCAAGTGGACTCGAGGTAATCCTCGTGAGTTCAGGCGCGGTAGGCTTAGGGATGGGTAAATTGGGACTTCAACAACGCCCCAAAGACCTCGCTACCTTGCAAGCCTGTGCCGCAGTCGGCCAAGGCATCCTGATCAATACTTGGCAGCAGTGCTTTGACCCGCACGAAATCACCGTCGCACAAATACTGCTTACACGTGAGGATCTACGTGCGCGGCATCGTCACAACGCAGTCTTTAACACGGTTGAACGTCTACTCAAACAAGGTGTGGTCCCCATCGTAAATGAAAACGACACCGTGAGCGCTGCAGAGATTAAATTCGGTGATAACGACACGCTTTCCGCACTTGTAGCGAGTGTGACGAATGCCGATATGTTATTTATTCTTTCCAACATACCGGGACTCATCGACATGCAAGGCACGGGCGAAGTGGTGCCTCTAGTGGAGAAAATGACACCAGAAATTGAAGCGATGGCTCAAGGCACCAAACACACGACATCGGTGGGCGGAATGATTAGTAAACTGTCTGCGGCTAAAATAGCACATCGAGCAGGTTGCGGAGTCATCATTGGCAGCGGCCAAGACAACGAACTTTTTGATAAGTTATTAGCTGGCGAAACTGTCGGCACCTACTTTGTGCCGAGTTCAGTGCCAGTGAAATCACACAAACGCTGGATCGCCATACAAGACGATACGCATGGCTCAGTCACAGTCGATCTAGGTGCTGTAAACGCCCTACTCCACGATGGAAAAAGCCTATTGGCTGCGGGCATTGTCGCCTGTGAGGGAGATTTTGAAGCAGGTGATGTCATTCAAATTCGCAACCCAGACAGTATGCCAATAGCGCATGGCATCGCAGACATGAATGCTACAGAAGTCGATGCAGTTAGAGGACTGCAACCAGACGCGATCAAAGCAAAGCTTCCGCAGCATCCATCGTCAGTTGTCATCCATAGAGACAACCTTGTCTTACTAGATTAAGCCCTTGGGGCCACAACTGGGTCCGCTGAGCAAAGAGCATCAGCTTTTGTTCAACTGGTAAAACATTAGACCGACAAGCGCCAAAGCATGGCCGATCTTGCAGTCCTTAGTCCACTGCATCATCTCAGCCTCAGGAATCGCTCGAACCTCGATTTCTTCATGCTCGTCCCAATCTGTGCCAGCGTCGTCCAGTCTGCAATTATCAGCAAAAATCACTTGGCAGGTATTATTAAGGATCGCTGGATTAGGGCTACAATGCCCAATAAGCTTCCCACTTTCGGCCACATACCCCGTTTCTTCCTGCAATTCACGAAGTCCCGCCTCCACCGGATCTTCACCTTCATCCACGATTCCTCCCGGCAACTCCCAAGAGAGCGCATCGGAACCCCACCTGAACTGACGCACCAAAATCAATTCGCCATCAACCGTGCGAGCAACGACGACCGCCCAGTCCCGCGAATCTAGATAATAAAACTCGCCCTCTTTACCGTTCGTCGGATGTCGATACCGCCGAGCACGCAAATCCCAGACCCGACAGGCACGCAGTAATGTATCGTCGACAATATCCCAGCGCGGAGGAATTTCGCCCGTTGAATCAGAGGCCACAACTAATTAGCTGGAATGTTAATCGCCTGCCCGATCTGTAAGCGTCGCGGATCAACTCCTGGGTTCGCATCCAATAAAGCTTGTAAACTAATGCCCTTCGCAGATGCAATTTTAGCAAAATTATCCCCCGACTGAATATTATAAGTAGTCGCTGAGCCAATATTCGTAGGACTTGACGCTTCGTTCGCGGCAGTGACCGCTTCCACTGTTTGATCGGAAACAACAGACACAGATGCTGCCTCAGCTCGCGGAGACTTAGGACCAGATTGATTTAGCGTCTCGACCAACTTCA
>JABBCA010000030.1:0-43040 GCA_018607135.1 Opitutales bacterium | reverse complement strand
GCCTCAGCTCGCGGAGACTTAGGACCAGATTGATTTAGCGTCTCGACCAACTTCACCATTTCCTCTCGATTTGCCTTCACACCGGACAAAGCCTGCTTTGCGTCACGCTCGCTTTGAGAACTATAGACACGCAAGCGATTCACCGTCTTCTTCAACTCATCATTTTGCGCACTGAGCTCAGCTAATTTTGTCTCAAAATTAGCCAGCTGTTTTTCCACGCGAGCAGCGCTACCACTACTAGCTTCCATGTTTTCCGACAGTGGATCGAGACGCTGGTTCGCAGTCATTCCAAAATAAAGTCCAGCACCACCGAGTGCAATTGCGAGCACAGTCAACGCGACTGGTAGCATCGAGCTTGAGGATTCGTTTAGATCATCTTCCATAAATACGAGACGCTAAGAGATTTATAGCGGTGTGCAAGCCAGTGTTCACTTACATTATGCTGAATTCAAAGTCACAGAATATGCTTTATTTTCGCTTGCTGGAAGCTCCGAAGGCTGGCCTAATTTGATATTATCAACAATTAGGGAATCGCCCGCAAAACGAATTCAAAGTCAACTTTCCAAACGATGCCTGACTACTACATACGCACTCCAGACAATAATGAATCGCGTGGCCCATTCGATCCAATCAAACTTCAGACACTAGCTGAAGCCGGCCAAATCACAGAGAACTCTCTCTACTACGACGAATCTAAAGAAGAGTGGATTCCCATCGCGCTGAACAAAGAATTACACGCCGAGGTCTTTCCAAAGCGAGAAAGCCTCTCTTTGAAGATCAAACAATCGGATAAAGCAAAAAAGAAGGAAGAGAAAGAGCGCGATCCTGGTGGATTGAATGTGCAAGAAATGTTAGATGCTGCCGACGGCAACACCAAACAAAGAAAATCAGTTAAACAAAAAGAGGAAAGCCTCCACAAATCTGCCGCAATGTCTGCCCCTAGCCTTGGGTTCATGACGATGGCATCCGCCATTTTCCTACTCTACCCGCATTTCGATGTCTTAAGCACCATATCCAGCGAAAATCGATATGCTGACATCATCAACTACCCCTTCGCAGTCTTAGGATTCCTAGATTTATTGTTAGGTATCCTACTCTTTCTATCAGTCACTGAGGTATATCCAATCATTCGAGGGCGATCGATGTTAACTCTCGGCTTTGGAGTGTATGTAGGCTGGGCTTTAGGTGACCCGATTATCATGGCGCTCTCTGCCGCTGCAGGTGCTGGAATGTTTATCGCTTCGATCACCCAACGTGCGTCCATGATGTTTCTTGCAATACTCTTGGGCGTTGGTGGCAACGGATACTTTGCATATCTAGCTTCAATCGGTCGCTTTGATGAGTTTTTCGATACGGTAGTCCTAGACTTAATCTCTAGCTAGTGAAAGGCACCGACAGCGCCCAATAGATTTTGAAAAACTCCGAAAACAACGAGGCGGCTGGAAAGATCACTCTCTTTATCAATAAAGCAAAGGCTTACAGTCAACGGACTCAAGGACTACTGAATCGGGAAATCTGGGAGCTTGAGCATCTCGGGCGCAGAACCGTTCGAGCTCGTATCTACTTACTCTTAAGGATCTTAACGCTCACCTTTCAAGGGCTCAGGCGCAATCAACTGCCAATGCAGTCGGCCGCGCTGACATTTTACTCTTCGATTGGAATCGGGCCTCTGATCGCGTTTAGTATCATGATCTCTGGATTTCTTCTCGATAAGGATATTTCAGACCCAAACGCCAACCCCCAAGACAGCGTGGTCGTTCAGAAGATTTCAGAGATCATACAATTTGCTGCTCCGCAGGTAGCGGTTACAGTCAATGATGAAGGTTCGAATACAGAAAAAGCAGAACTCGCCCCAGAGTTACTTGAACTCATTAATAATTTTAGCTCAGTCGCAAAATCAGGAACTGTAGGCGTTGTTGGTATCTTTGTGCTTTTATTTATCTGCTTAAGAGTGCTCACATCGATTGAAACTTCATTCAATACACTCTGGGGAGTGGCCAAAGGGCGAAATTTCACCGAGCGAATTGTGACTTATTGGACATTCTTAAGTCTGGGAGCTGTGCTGGGCACCGCAGCCCTCTCATTGCAGGTATTCAATGTCTTTCTAAACTTTGCAGAGTCGCTACCATTCGGGGCAGAGTTACGCCTAGTGCTTAGCTTTTTCATACCCGTCATCACATTCACTATTATCGTATTACTACTGGCCGCATTCCTTCGTTTCATACCCAACACGCAAGTGGAATGGAAACCAGCATTGGTCGGAGCGATACTGGTTGTCACACTTCTACAGCTCTATAAAATGCTGTCTTTTCTCTACGTGCAACAAGTCGTGAGTAACAAAAGCCTTTACGGCTCAGTCGGCATCATCGTTGTGCTCATGCTCGGCCTCTATGTCTTCTGGCTGCTTATTTTACTCGGCGGCCAAGTCACCTATGCGATGCAAAACGCCGATTTCTTAACCAACGAAAGCGCATGGCAAAAAACCAGCGAACGCTCCCGAGAGACGGTATCGCTCGCGGTTTTGCTAATGATCGCCAAACGCTTTCAAAACGGTGCGCCGCCGACACATGTCAGTGAATTACACAAGAATCTACGCGTCCCTAGTCACATTCTAAACACCAGCATTGAGCGACTCTGTGCGATTGGCTATCTTTACCAAGTCGAGACCAAAACCGTCGATGAGGAGCGCGACCATGCCTACCAACCAGGTCGCCCTCTTGAATCCATCACACTCGGTAAATTCAAACAAGACTTCGAATGTTACGGAAATAATGACGGCGTTGAGCTCGTAGCTGAATCCTCACCCGCAATTCGCACCTACTTAGACGAAGTTGCCAGTCTTAAAAACTGCGCCCAAGCAGAACTTAAAATCAGCGATTTAGTCTAGTCGACACATTCACGCCGAAAAGTGCCAAAATCTAGTGCTCTGAGTGCAACCAATTGGTTGACAGCGGATATGGCACACCTAACCTCCTCCGCTTTCTCTTTACCTACACATGATTTCTTGGATTCAACATCACCTTATCCGCCACGGTCGCTGGATATTCCTATCATTACTCGCGCTCATCATCGTCGCTTTCGTATTTACCATTGGCAACACGCCCGGGTGCACGACCGATCAAAGCGCCTACCGCGAGCAGCAATTCTACGGAATTGACCTCAATTCCCCACGCGACAGCCAGATCATCGCTGATAAAGCAAACTTGAGCGCGAATCTCAATCGTCAGCAAATCCGCTCCGAACAACAGTATCAATCACTGATCCTCAACCGAGTCGCGATGTTGCACCTTGCAGACCAGATTGGCGTGCCAACTCCAGACCAGGCAACACTCGCAGAATACATCAAGACCAAGCCTGCTTTTCAAGGCCCAGAGGGTCAATTCAGTGTGGATAGCTACACCGCCTTTGTAGATTCGATTGAAACCAACCCTCGGATTCAGTCTGGTCTCGTCGGCCTAGTGCTTGAAGAAGACTACCGCATCGGCCAATTAATGACTGTCATGAGTGGGCCTGGATTCATTCTACCATCCGAAGCAACCGCACAGACAGTGAGCAGCCAAACCACTCTTGAGCTGACCACTGCCGAAATCGCTTACAACGACTTCAACCCATCCATTGAAGCTGACGAAGCCGCACTCAAAGAATTCTTTGAGGCCAACAGCGCACGCTACACAATCGCCGAGCGCATCCAAGCTAGCTACGTAGTCTTCCCCGCTTCAAAATACGCCGATCAAGTCGCAGAAGCTACAGAAGCCGAACTTCGCGAGCACTTCATCTCGAATCGTGCAAGCTTTGTAGATGCATACAAAGCAACACTTCCAGAACCAGCTGAAGGCGAAGAAGCACCTGCCGTTAAATTCGAAGACGTCCGCGAGGCCGTTGCAAAGAGCTTAAAAAACCAGTCTGCTGAGCGCCTAGCAAACGAAGCCGCACAAGCCTTCGCATACACCCTTTACCGCGACGAAGTCGAACGCGACTCGACTGTATTCAATCAATTACTCAACGACTCCAAGCTCACGCTCATCCCAATCGAGCCTTACACAGCAGACGGTGCCGCACAACGCGCACTCTCTCCAGAAATGCTCGAGTCCGCATTCGCGCTTAACAAAAAGCGCTACTACTCAGACGCCTATCCTGTGAGCGGCGCTTACGCAGTCTTGATCTACCAAGACCGCATCGCACCTGAGCTTCCAGAGCTCGAAAGCATCCTCACCGAAGTCACCGCAGCATATAACGCAGAGCAAAAACGTGAACTCTTCAACGCCAAGGGCGAAGCACTCGAAACAGAACTCGACGCAAAACTTGCCGAAGGCAAAACATTCGCCGACGCCGCTGCAGAGCTAGAACTCAAAGTTAACCGTTTCGACGCGTTCAAGGTAAGCGAAGCTCCACGCGAATTAAACCGCTCAGCACTACAAACAGCGCAAGGTATGGAAACTGGCGAAGTCTCCGCGATGCTCACGACCAATCAAATCGGCATATTCGTCTATCTAGAATCCAAAGAGATTCCAGAAATTGCCGCAGACAGTGAAGAGGCCAAACAGTCCGCGCAGTTCCTTACCTACCTTTCTTCTGCAGCCAGTTCCAGTAGCCTAATGAATGAATACATCACGATCGGTCTGCCAGAACAAGACACCGAAGACGAAGCGGCTGCAGAGTGAATTCATGGAGTTGAGTCAAATTTCTGAAAAAAAGTAAAAGTTCTGCTTGATCTCATACGCTCCCTTTGTCTTTATCCCGCACTTCTTTAAAGCACCCGTAGCTCAATTGGATAGAGCGCCTGACTACGAATCAGGAGGTTGGGGGTTCAAGTCCCTCCGGGTGTGCCACTTTTAAAACCGTTTCCCCTCAAGGAAACGGTTTTCTGTTTCTTACCTACCATGAATAGCTCAAAATATTTTCAAGAGTGGTTTTCCAACCCACGTCGCGACATCATTGCAGGCACGGTTGTTGCCCTCGCACTGATTCCCGAAGCCATTGCCTTCTCGATCATCGCAGGTGTCGACCCAGCAGTCGGGCTCTACGCATCTTTCTGTATTGCAGTCGTAATCGCATTCATCGGTGGACGTCCGGGTATGATCTCGGCAGCGACAGGCGCCATGGCGGTTCTATTCGTATCCCTTGTAGCCGATCACGGCTTACAATACTTACTGCCCGCAACGATTCTGACTGGCATTCTCCAAATCGGCGCTGGTGCGTTAAAGTTGGGCAACTTGATGCGCTTCGTTTCACGATCCGTGGTCACAGGCTTCGTCAATGCCCTCGCGATCATCATTTTCATGTCACAGCTCCCACTCTTTAAAGAGCAAGGGCTTCTCATGTATGGCATGGTCGCAGCCGGCCTGATCATCATCTATGGCTTACCGCTATTGACCACCGCGATCCCCTCTCCACTGATTTGCATTTTAGTGCTCACCGCAGTTTCCATGTCTATGGGCTGGGGCGAGACTCTGGAAACCGTTGGAGACATGGGCAACCTGCCCTCCACACTGCCCGTGTTTCTATGGCCAGATGTGCCACTCAATTTCGAAACCCTTGCTATCATCTTCCCATATGCAATCTCACTCGCGATTGTCGGATTATTAGAGTCCTTGATGACGTCGACCATTGTCGATGACTTTACAGACACGACCAGCAACAAGAACCAAGAATGCACGGGTCAAGGCATCGCCAATATCGTATCGGGCTTCTTCGGCGGCATGGCAGGTTGCGCGATGATCGGACAATCAGTGATCAACGTGCAGTCTGGCGGCCGCGGTCGCCTCTCTACCTTTTCAGCAGGTATTATTCTGCTCATTTTGATTGTGCTCATGGGCGGCCTCGTCAGCCAAATCCCAATGGCCGCGTTGGTCGCCGTGATGATCATGGTCTCCATCGGCACATTTAGCTGGACCTCTATTAAGAATCTGCGCGTCCATCACCGCACTTCCAGCTTTGTCATGCTCGCAACGGTTTTGACCACCGTCTTCACCCATAACCTAGCCTATGGTGTGGGCGCAGGTGTGCTCCTCAGCGCCATCTTCTTTGCCTATAAGGTATCTGGTCAGCTCAAGATCGACTCCGAACTCGAAGTTACCAAGAAAGCTCGCACCTATACGATTCGCGGTCAGCTCTTCTTCGTATCTGCAAACTCTTTTGGCGATGCCTTCGATTTCCGCGAAGTGCTCGAAAAAGTGACCATCGATGTGTCTCAAGCACATTTCTGGGACCTTTCATCAATCAACGCGCTCGACCGTGTAGTCTTGAAATTTCGCCGCGAAGGCACTGAAGTGGAGATCCTCGGCATGAACGAAGCCAGCAAGACTCTCGTCCTCGAAGTTGCTACCTACGATAAGGAGAACACAAGTGACGCACCCGCGGGGCACTAAATTCCTAATTCCTAATTCTTAATTCCTAATTTAGCCATATGAACATCTTAGCTTGCACCGACGGCTCTCAATATTCCCAGAGCATCTATCAACACACCGCATGGGCAGCCAAACAAATGGATGCCTCCGTTCATGTGTTGCACATGCTCAATCCGCACCACGAAGACCCAGTTAAAGCAAACTACAGTGGCAGTATGGGTGTGGGTGCCCGCACCGCATTGCTCAATGAGCTTGTAGAGCTTGAGGCCGCCCGTGCCAAGATTGCACAAAAACGTGGACAAGCCATCCTAGAAGACGCAGAAACCGCGCTCAAAGCAGAAGGTATCGACCAGGTGCTCGCGAATCAGAAGCACGGCAAACTGAGCGACGAGATTCAAAACTACGAGAGCGACGCCGACCTCATCGTCATCGGCAAGCGCGGGAACAATGCCGACTTTGAAAAAGGCCACCTCGGCAGCAACCTCGAGCGTGTTATCCGCAGCTGCAAGCACCCAGTGCTCGTTGCCAACCGCGCCTATGCACCGCTCAAAAATTTTGTGCTCGCATTCGACGGCGGCCACAGTTCCAAAAAAGCAGTTGATTTCGCCGTCAGCAACCCACTCCTGAAAGGTATGCATTGCTACCTACTCCACGTCGGATCGGGGAACGCAAAAATCGAAGCTGAGCTCGCAGAAGCTGAAGCAAAGCTCAACACTGCTGGATATGACGTCACGATCGAGCACCGCGATGGCGAACCCGAAAAAGTCATTGGCGAAGTCGTCTCCAGCGACCACATCGATCTCTTGGTTATGGGCGCCTACGGACACTCACACATCCGCCATATGATCGTTGGTAGCACAACCACCGCGATGATACGCACTGTGAAAATTCCCGTGTTGCTCTTCCGTTAATTTCGAGTTTCCTGCTCACTAAAATGAGCATCGATACCCAACCATTTGGCAAACTTCCCAGCGGCGAAACCGTCCACCTATTTACACTACGTAATCAAAAGGGACTCTCAGCCACCATTACCAATTACGGAGGCATCATCGTTTCCCTCAATGTCCCAGACCGCGATGGCAACTACGCCGATGTCATACTCGGCAAAGACACACTTGAGGCTTACTTAGCAGGTCACCCACATTTTGCCTGCATCACCGGTCGGGTTGCAGGTCGAATCGCCGAGGCACGCTTTGAAATCGACGGCCAACCCTACCGCCTCGTGGCAAACAACAACGGCAACTGCCTCCACGGCGGCCTTAGAGGCTTCGATAAAATACTTTGGCAAGCATGCATCGTCCAGCAAGACGGTGTCGAAAAACTCCGCCTCAGCACAACAGACCCCGACGGCAGCAACGGCTTTCCCGGCAACGTCGATGTCACCGTTACCTACGCACTGCTCGAAGACAACACACTTGAGATTACCTATCTCGCCAGCAGCGATAAAACCACCCCGCTCAATCTTACCAATCACGCCTATATCAACCTAGGCGGCCACGACAGCGGCGACGTGCTTCAGCACAGCGTGCAAATATTCAGCGACTCAGTTGCCACCGTCGATCAAAATGCGACGCTACTAGGCCGGCGCGATGCTGTCGTATCGGGCTACAACGACTTCCGTCAGCCTATCGTGCTCAAAGACCTCGATACGCTCGATGCCGGCAATGCCGATATCCACTATTTTCTCCCCGATGGCATCACAACAAATCCCAAACCAGCCGCTACGGTAATCGATACTCAATCAGGTCGTAAACTTGAAGTATTCACCACCGAACCTGGCGTGCAATTCTACGCAGGACTCGCACTTTCAGAAGGCGGCCCGGAAGTGGGCAAAGGAGGCGCCATCTACCCGCCCGTGCACGGCCTATGCTTAGAGACACAAGACTACGCAAACTCCATCAACCATCCCGACATGGGCAACGCAGTCCTCAAAGCAGGCGACACTTACACCTCCACGACGCTCTTTAAATTCAGCACTGAATAAGTCTGATAGACGTCTAATCATAAAGCCCAGACAGGTCAATCAGACATTCCTGTCTGACGCTCCCAGAGCAGCCCCGCTACAGGGGTCTTGATTTTCAAAGAGTGCTCACCCAAATGGAAACCCAATGCCGACAGCCCCAGACTTCTAGCCGTCACGGATGCCATCAAGTTAGCAACAAAAGAAATCAGAGAAGAACTGCTGCGATCAGCTGAGTGGCCTGTGGCGGAAGTAAAAGTCTTAAGCTTTCCATTCACTCAATCCTGGTATTACAAAATTAGGCTATAGGCGTAGGTCACCATTACCGAAGAACAAAGCACTGTAGAAGGTATTGAGACCCCGTAAGGCTTAACTTTAGAGCTGAATCCTTTTCCATCCCCATCTATCTGGATAGGCGAGTTCCAACAGCGAGTTCCCACACTTTGAAGCATCTGAGTATCGTGCATATTTTTTTCAATATGCCGATTTTGAACATTGTATAATATTTTTTTTGTGAAATGATGGATTCATGAACTTAACATTACTCATTATTCTTGGAGTGCTTTCAGTAGTCCTGCTAGCCGCCCTCGTTTTATTCAGCCGGTCGGTGTTTGCTCGTGTCATCATAGCTATGTTTGCATTCGGATTCTCGGCTTTCTGCGCGTTTGGGTTCCTAGCGTCTTTCGAGCCACTAGATACACCGAATTGGCCTTGGCAGCTAGGATACGCCACTTTGTGCATCGGCTCCATAATTGCTGGTCTTCTAGCGCTTAAAAGCGCATGTAGCGGCAAACAGCCATCGACGAGCACACATTGACCAGCAGGCTAACCAAGCGCGTGTTGCACTCGGTTCGTCATGCACCTTCACTTCAGCATCACTCTAACCACTCAATGCTTACGAAAGAGCACGACTTCCTCGCTCCCATGGGGACGACTGGGATAGTGGTCGGCTGGCACGAACGAGTCCAATCGTTCAAACAAGTCACCAAAGAGCGCATGCATTTGTTGTTCTGAAATTGGATGCGGCGGGCCATCTTCATTATAGCCAGTCACTTCACGGTAGAAAATTGCTAGATAGTGCCCGCCCGGCTTCAATGCCTTCACAATAGATGCGGCATAAGCAGCCCGTTGATCCAACTCTAAGGCACACAAGCAAGTGTGCTCGACCACCGAATCAAAACAGCCCTGCCACTCCTCAGCCAAATTCAAAAAGTCAGCGACCACATAGTGTTCATCATTCACGACTGGAAACGATTGCGCCTTACGCACGGCACTGGGTGCAATGTCCATCCCCGTGACTGAAGCACCCTGCCCTGCAAGTAAACGAACATCATGCCCCGCGCCACACCCCGGCACTAAGACCGAACCCAAAATCGATTGCAGACTCAAGAACTGCGCTAAGGGCGGTGCTGCAATGCCCTTATCCCATGGCGTATCTTCATTTGCATACGCAGCTTCCCAATCTTTCATGAGAGAACACTAGCAGAGCTTCGCTGGAGATCAATACGATGTCAGTGAATACTAAATAATAGAGTGCTCACGTATCGGCAATCAAAGGAAGACGGACATTCCTGTCCGTCTTTTACGTATGCCACCAAAAAACAAAGACAGGAATGTCCTTGCTCCTTTGCGCCCCCTCGGTGTCTCTGTGCCCTCAAGCGACCGCAGGAAGCGGGTGGTTTCATTCTCACAGGCCACACAGAAGCCCCACTATTCCCAAGAGCATTCGTCATATTAGCCATTGCCCATAACTACGGTCAGCATATACAAAGCGACATGAATTTCCTATTCGAGAACCCTAAATTTAGTGAGCTGGGAGGCACCGCGCTGCTGGCGCTCATCGTGTGGCTGGCCTACAAAGACCACGAATCTGACTTTGAAGAAAAGTATTCAACTTTTTGGCCACGTTTTTGGGCACCTTCAATCGATGAACTGGTTCTATGGCCCGTAGTTACACTGATTCCCATGTTGATTGTCCAGCTACTCGATAGTGGCGACACACACACTGAGTTTATTTTTGGGATCGCATATCTTTCCTATTTCGCCTACTCGATCTACTACCACACGATCCAAGGCGCGACCGTGGGCAAACGAATTTGCAAGGTGCGTGTCGTCGATGCCAAGACCGAGCGTCCCATTGGCTTCAAGCAAGCATTTCTCAGAGATCTGATTCCCTTTCTTTTCATCTGTGGCATCTTAGTTGCCGGTATGTTTAGCTCCTCAACAGGCGATGAGTCGCTACTCCAATGGATCTTCATGGTGTTTGGAATTTGGTTCCTTCTCGAAGTCATCACCATGCTCTCGAATGAGAAGCGCCGTGCTCTACACGACTTCATTGCCGGCACCGTCGTCGTGCGCGCCGATCTGTGGGAAAACGAACGCAAGCGCCGCCGACAAATGCGTGAAGAACGCGTGGTTTAATTTAAAGGAGGACGGACATTCCTGTCCGTTTTTTACGCATGCCACCACAAACAAGGACAGGAATGTCCTTGCTCCTTTGCTCCTCCTCCGTGTCTCTAAACTACCCTAAAACCTTCCCACTTCCCCATCTTCGAACTTTCATCCTGCAAATCTTCCAAAACCTCGCTTGCGCTGTTTATGAGATAGCGTTGCAATCATGCCAATGGATACGGAAGCACTCATACGTTCGCTGCGGCAAGAAATTCTCTTTGCGCGTCGCCGGATTTACGAAGTCGGTCAAGCCACTCCACTTGAGCGTATTCATGTCACTGAACCTAAGTTTGAGCTCTTTGTGAAACGCGAAGACCTCTCCCCGATTCATGCTTACAAATGGCGAGGTGCTTATAACCGCATGGCGCAACTCAGTGCCGAAGAGTTGGCTCGTGGCGTGGTGACCGCATCGGCAGGTAATCATGCACAAGGTGTGGCACTCTCCGCGCGCAAGCTGGGCAGCCGAGCAATCATTTTCATGCCCCTTTCGACGCCGCGTATGAAACAAGTGGCCGTTAAACGACACGGGGGCGATTTGGTCGAGATCCGTCTCTGCGGCGACTCATACGATGCTGCAAGCGCAGCAGCGCACGCCTGTGCGGCCGACGAGAGGAAGTCATACATTCACGCCTACGACGATCTAGCGGTTATGGCTGGACAAGGCACACTCGCCGATGAAATCGTCATGTCAGGCAAAGGTCCGTTTGACATCGCTTTCCTGCAAGTTGGCGGCGGTGGTATGGCGGCAGCGACCGCCACTTGGTTAAAAATGCAGTTTCCAAAGATCCACATCATCGGAGTGGAAGGTGTCGAGCAGGCCTCTATGGCGGCAGCGGTTAAAGCAGGCGAGCCCGTAACCCTCGAAACAATTGATGTATTCTGCGACGGCACTGCAGTGCGCAGAGCAGGCATCCTCACCCATCAAGTCTGCGCGGAGATGGTCGATGAATGGATAACAGTCACGAACGATGAAGTGTCCGCTGCGGTGCAATTTCTATGGGAGGAACTACGCTGCATCCCTGAGCCATCCGGCGCAATGGGTGTAGCAGCAGTCCTCAAGCGTCGCGCCGAGCTCGCGGATAAACGTGTGCTGAGCATTCTCTGTGGTGCGAATATGGACTTCGAGCAACTCGCGAGTATCGCCCAGCGCTCGGCGGTCGGTGCCTCAAGACGTCACTACTTAAAGATTGATATCAAAGAGCAATCTGGAGCGATGTATGGCTTACTCAATGCCTTGCCCAAAACAGTCAACATCGTGGACTTTCAATACGGTAAAACTGACGTCGCAGACGCCAGCCCAGTGATCGGCTTCGATGTCGCCCCGATGCAATTTAAAGTGCTGGTCAAAGCACTCAACGACGGCGGCTACTCGTTTACCGAGGTGACTTCAGAAACCGATGTCGTGTTTCGTATGATTCACTACGAAGCCAAACTACTCAGCCATCCATTCTTCATCACCTTAGAGTTCCACGAGCGTTCAGGCGCACTGGCTGAGTTCCTGAAAGCAGTGAGCCCACACGCCAATTTATGCTATTTCAATTATGTGTATTCAGGCGAACGAGTCGGTCGCGCCCTACTTGGTTTCGAGTTCTCAACGGCTAAACAAAATGCGCAATTCGGCGCCGTGCTCGCCTCTGCGCACGATGCCTACCGCACCTACGAACGTGTTTCCGAACGAACCATTCAGCGAATTTTAAGTTAAAGTAGTTATCAATGGATACGACACTCCTCATCTTCACCGCCGTCATCCCAATTTTCTTTGTGATTGGTTCGGGTTTCTTTGCACGACGCACTGGTTGGCTCGATCAGCACGCAGACCGCAGCTTGATGCAGGTAGTGGTCAACTTACTTTACCCAGCCTTTATCTTTTCCTATGTGCTCGGCAATGAGGCGCTTCGCACTCCTTCCAATCTAATCATGCCGCCACTCATCGGACTGACGACTATCGTCGCCGCCTTCGGCTTGAGTATGCTCGTTGCCCGCCGTCTAAAAATCGGCGATCAAAAGGAATGCCGCACCTTTGCCTTCACCACCGGCATGCACAACTACGCTTATTTCCCGATTCCAATCGTCGCACTGCTATTTGATCGTGAAACCACTGGCGTGCTACTGGTGCACAATGTCGGCGTGGAAATGGCAATGTGGGCACTAGGTGTTGGTTTTATACTGTCTGCCAATGACCCGAAATCGATCTGGCGTCGTATTTTCAGTGCCCCAGTCATCTCAATACTTATCGCCGTGCCCCTCAACTGGATACGGGTCGATCAACTGTTGCCTAACTTCTGTTTCGAAGCACTGGATCTACTTGGAAAATGCGCCATACCACTCGCACTCTTACTAATCGGCGCAACCTTTGCCGACCTAGCAAAGGGCGTGCGAATGGTCGAACGGCTCCACATCCCCATCACCGCGAGTGTGCTGCGCTTGGGAATCTTTCCATTACTATTTCTGGTGTTTGTCGTGGTCTTCCCCTTGTCGCAAGAGCTCAAACAAGTGCTCGTCATCCAAGCGGCCATGCCTTGCGCCGTTTTCCCGATTGTCCTCACTCGCCACTTTGACGGCTCAGCGGAAGTCGCTCTCAAAGTCGTGCTCGGCACTACCATCGTCAGCCTGATCACCATTCCTATCTGGATCAGCATCGGACTGAAGGTTCTGGAGTGGTAGTTCTAAAATAGCAGGGCCTTTGCTTGAATACTGTCTCAAAAGAGAAAAACAGCCCCCGTGATTCCTACGTATTTGTGTCTTAATCGTAATCTGACTCTGAATCATAATCCTCTCTCTTTTTCTTAAGTCTTTACCTTCCACCGACTCGACTAGGATTAGGGCAGCGAATGCGATTACGACAGCGAAAATCTCAGTATGAGCATTCGCAAGGTTTCAGCATACCAGCCCTTTGTAAGTCGGGCACTCCTGCTGGACTCCGATAGGCTCGACTGTTCAGACAGGAAGATCTGACCTCCTTTCGATGCGCTGACATTACCATTGCTCCGTAAGCCTTGCGCATCATTTTACTTAAAAACCTCAGATGAAGTATTTCTTACACACTTTTTTTCTATTTTCTCTTTCTGCATTGGTTCTCGGAGCTCGAGAGCTTCCAGACTGTGTTTCCATCGTAAATGAACTCCCTCAATGGGTCGAGATCGTGCCTCCTGATATCGAAAAGGCGACACCTTCCAACGGAGCATCTGACGGCGTCTATTACCTTCTCTCAGACCAACAAGCACTTCCTGACGAAAAGCTAGTTTACCAGCACTACGCGTTGCGCTTGGTCACAACTGAAGGTGTGCAAAATAATTCCAGTATCTCAGTAAATATTGACCCCGACCACCAAGAGCTCATCTGGCACCACCTCAAAATCATTCGTAACGGCGAACACATCGACTTACTCTCGGAGCAAGAGTTTCGCACCTCAACCAATCAAAATAACGACTACCTCATTTATGATAACTCACTCGAATGCTTAGCGATTATCAAGAATACCCAAAAAGGCGATATTCTCGACTATGCTTACACGATCAAAGGAGCCAACCCCATCACTCAAGGACATTTCTCTTGGTGGTTTTCACTCAGCTACTCGGTGCCTGTAGCACATGTGCATGGTCGAATCGTTAGCACACCAGAAAGTCGCCCAATACAGTTTCGCCTCATTTCAGAAAGCGAGACATCGATTCCGCTACCGACAGCCAACCATAAAAACGGCAAGCTGATTTACAGTTTCGAACGTAAAGACGTCCCCGCAGTGCATGTAGATCAAAACATACCGAACAGCTATACCCCCTATACCTACTTTCATGCGAGTGACTGGCCGTCTTGGGAAAGTGTCAGTATTTGGGCAACTAAACTCTATAATTACAGTGCTGAAGGACGCTCGCTCCCTAAAGACCTCGAAATGAAGATTGCCGAATGGGAGCAGCTAAAGGAACCTAAAGCGCAAGCAACTGCCGCATTGAAATGGGTTCAAGATGAGATTCGCTATGTCGCCATCACCATCGGCCCTCATAATTATAAGCCCTACAGCATTGAACAAACCCTCGAACGTCGCTTTGGAGATTGTAAGGATAAGACACAGCTTCTTTGTTACTTACTCAATAGAATGGGCATTCAGGCCACGCCCTTCTTAGTCAATACTAGCAGCCGTGAAGGCATTGCCCAATACCTGCCCTCTAGCTCCAGTTTCGATCATGTCATCACGACTCTAAAGATTGAAGAGCAAGTGTATTGGGTCGACCCAACTGATAGCGCTCAAACCGGTGCCCTCGAACAACTGTGGTTACCCAATTACGGCTATGGCCTGAAACTCTCTTCAGACGCTAAAGAGTTAAGCTTAGTTCCTGGTCAAGGAGCCGAAAAAAGTATGACGGTAATTCGCGAGAGCTACAAGATGGCTGACTACAATAGTGACGTGTGGCTTACAATTCATACTCGTTATCATGGTGCCGAAGCCGAAAGCCAACGTCGCTACTTCGAGCGTGCGAGCCCCGACGAAATAGAGAAAGAATATCTGAATTTTTACGCGCAGCAGTTTCCAAAAATCGCCCCCCAAGCAGCACTCGAAAAGATCGATAATCTCGAACAAAATGTGTTCGAAACAATCGAGAAATATACGCTCTCTGATGCATGGCTACAGGATGAAAATAACCCTGCAGTGACAGACTTCTATACCTACTCTGAATTCATTCGCTCATGGACTTTTCTCTCAGATACGCGTATCCGCAGTATGCCTGCCGCACAATCGCATCCTCTTGAGATTGAGCACCTGATAGAGATTATCCTGCCAGAGGCTGGCGACTTTCAAGTAGAGGAAACACGTATTGATTCTCCATGGTTTACGTTCTCACGCAGCGTCACACCTAATTATGAGAAGCTATTACTGCGCTATCACTATAAAACTTTGACTCCAAGCATTCCTGCGAATGCCTATCCCGAGTATGCTCAGAAAATAGACGAAACCCTCGACCTTCTTGGTTATTCTATAACATATACAGACCATCAAGAACACTACGAAAACCCGGAAGCAAACGGCCACAACAAACCCTATTGGCCAAGTTACTTTGTGGCTTTTCAAGCATGCGTTGTTGGCCTGCTACTTGTTGCGTGGATTGCCAGACGCAAACAAACGCCGCCAAAGCCTCCAGTGAATAGCCAGCTAGATGGGCTCTCGGGGTGGCTCGTCCTACCTGCACTAGGTGTCGTGATTGCACCACTATCACTGATCGGAACTATCTACGAAACAAAGAATCACTTTCATTCCTCATGGGTCGACATATATATCAGATCGAACAGCAGTTCGTATATACCAGGATTTGAGCTTCTCTTGCTTAGCGAAGTCGCCGTAAATATCGTCTTTCTAGTTCTCAGCTTTGCGTTGATCTATGTATTTTTCAAGAAACGTGCAGTCACTCGCATCCTTTTTATCGTAATGGCAATTACAATGACGGTCACGCTCATCGCAGACCATTACGCGACCAGCTATCTCTTTAAAACGAACGGCTTCGATGCGCTCGAATACGACTCCGAAATGACACTTAGTATCGTGCGTAGCTTGATCTGGTGTTCCTACTTTAGTATCTCCGAACGAGTGCGTTCAACCTTTAGAAATTAGAGGTTTCGAGCGTATTCAAATACGTCTAGCACACATTCATAGCATCAGTTGCTCAACTTCTACCTCACTGCGTAGATGTGCGATCAATTGCTCGGCAGTATAACTCGTTTCGAACGGCTGCAATAAACTGTCTAGAAAGCTGAGATTTTCACCAAAGGTGATGAGTGGCGGAATCGCTTGCCCATCACGAATCTGCCCGAGCCCGATGGTCGCCATCAATCCATTACACAAACAATGTTTGCCCTCTGCTTCTGCCTCAGTGCCCCCACTCGCGAGGTATCGCTCCCGCGGACCTGCTGGGCAACGATACGCAATGCTGCCATCGACCTTCTCATAAACATGACGTAAGTATCCGAGGTCACACACCCGACACGGCTCCGAAACAGAACGGTCTGTTGGCACCAATCGCTTGAATGGATAGCCCGTCGGAGAGGCCTTAAAGTCAGTAATCACTTCTAAAGTGCCATTGCGATGACGCTCGATCACATCACGTTTAATCTCAGGCAAAGCACCCGATTCGTCGCTACACGCAAAGGCAGTGCCCACTTGAATTCCACGAGCTCCGAGCGCTTTCGCTTCTCGAAAACGTTGTGGTGACGCACAACCACCCGCCAGCCAAAATGGCTTTCCTAGTGGGATCAGTTTTTCAAGATTACAAGTATCTCGTGGTCCATAAGCTCCTTCTCGACGTGGTGGCGCATTATGCCCACCCGCATCATAGTGCTCGACAACAAAGCCATCCACCGAGCCACTCGCCTTCTTCACTAGCGTCTTGGCCAAGATATCGGATGAGATCACGGCAATGAACTGAGGTCGTTTCAGTGCCTCCGCACACAGCGAGGGATACACACTAGGATCAAACTGAAGCAGGTGTGTTTGATCCGTCACAGTGCTCACCATATTTACTTTGAGTTCGACAGGTGCCGACTTCGAAAGTGCATCGAGCACTGCGGGAATCGCCAGCGGAATACCGCCCCCCATGAGCACCGCATCCACGCCTGCGAGCATCGCACCGTAGAGCGAGGGCAAGGTCGGCAACTGAATCTTCTCCAATAAGTTGATACCCACCACACCAGAGTGACCTTCCTTTGCGAGAGACACCTCCACGAAGTTCGCCACCATCGTGAGCACCTCTTCCTCGCGGCGCATCTTCACTGTGGGCATGGGCTTGAGTCGATACGGCTGATCCTTTGCCTTACCTCCTTCGATAAACCACTTCTCCACGATCGGTGCCACCATCTCCTGATCAGGAAATGCCGCCAGCGCACGTCGAACCTCTCCGCTAAGATCGCCATCTTGTAAGCGTCGCACCAACACCGAATCCAACGCAGTTCCAGAAACCACTCCGAGTTCACCGCATTGCGATACCGTGCGTGCTAAACTCCAATTTGATACAGCGACTCCCATGCCTCCCTGTATGATTTCAGGCAATTCAAGATGATGACTATTGATTAAATTTTCTTTCATATCTATGTCGAGACATCAGCAATACTTATAGCAATCGCGATCCTAAAAGAGCCCTTAAGCGCTCATATTAGTGTTACTGCTAGAACCGCTAAGGAAACTTGCTCAATTTAAAAAGACCTTACAGCATGAACACCATGTCACTTGCACAGAACTTTTTCGATTGCTCAAACGAGCTACAAAAATCCGTATTTGCTGCCAACGCAGCGACCCTTAAAGTTGCGGGAAAGCGCATCGCCGACTCGATTGCGGCCGATGGCGTGCTGCATACTTTTGGCAGTGGACACTCACAAATTCTAGCCGCCGAAATCGAGCGTCGTGCGGGCGGACTCGTGCCCGTGAGCAGTATCAACGATCCCGCAGATGGCTGGCCCGAACAAATCCCGGGCTACGGCGCACGCCTCTTCCAGCGCTACGCGTATCAGTATGCGGTGCAGCCAGGTGATGTCGTCATCGTCATCTCCAACTCTGGCCGCAACGCTAGCCCAATTGAAGTCGCACTCGAAGCCAAAGCCGCAGGCCTTGTCGTGTTAGTGATGACTTCGCTGGACATGTCCAAAGCCACGACCTCCCGCCACCCCAGCGGCAAGAAGCTCTACGAAATCGGCGACTATGTGTTGGATAATGGCGGCATGCCGGGAGACGCCGCAATCGATGCCCCAGGTTTTCAATACAAAGTAGGCCCCACCTCAACCATGAGCGGTGCGCTGCTACTCAACCTGCTATCCATGGAAATCATCGAGCAATTGATCGCACAAGGCGTGACTCCACCGACCTACGTGAGCCAAAATGCAGATGGCGGCGCAGAGCATAATGAGAAACTAGCCAAGAAGTATCGTCACCGCATTCGTCGTCCGATCTAGTATCACAAAATGGATACCGATTCAAAACCAGACTATCCAGCGCTCGTCATCGACGGCAGCGGCAGCGAGGTCTTTGCTGGCGTGCTCGACGAAAATGGGCAATGGCTCTCTCAAAGCAGACAAAGTGGCGCGCCTCTGGAGCATTTGTTCCCAACAGTCGAAGCAACGCTGAAACAAGCCGCACTCGAACTTTCAGATCTTAGGAGCTATCTTTACTGCGAGGGTCCGGGCTCTGTGCTGGGGCTTCGACTCTGTGCGATGGCGATCGAAACATGGAGCCGACTCTACCCGCAGTCTGCTGCCTATTTCGCTTACAACACACTGCAACTCTGCGCACAACTACTGTGCACCGACAAAGACCTCCCCAAGCGCACCCTACTCGTCTCCGATTGGAAGAAAGGCGCATGGAACGCGATAGAGATTATCGATGGTGCCGCTGGAGCCACCACCGTAGCCGACGATGCCACGATCGCCGAATGGGAGGGCGCAGTCTATCACTTACCCCAACGTAAGGGTTGGCAAAAGCCACCGAGCAATGCTCAATCCATCGAATACACGCCTCAGCGTTTACCAGAAGTTCTAACCAACGCAAACTGGATGAAGCCCACTCAAGGAGTAGAGCTTTACTCGAGCGGAGTGAATACCTTCGCTAAATGGACGCCCGACCGCCACCGCGCAACTTAACCCAAATACTGAGCTTATTTCTATCAAACCACATCGCTGCTGGGCAGAGATCAACCTCGCCGCCTTTGAACGCAACTTGAAACGTATCCAAGCCGCGTTGCCCAGTGGTGTGCGCTACATCTCAGTCGTGAAAGCCGATGCCTACGGCCATGGCATGCCACAGATCGTGCGCAGGCTCATGCAAAGTGGTGTGGATTATTTTGCCGTGGCCAATGTGCATGAAGCCGCCGACATCCGCCACATGGGGATGGGTTGGCCGATCTTAATACTCAGCGCGCTACTGCCCGAAGAAGACCGCTTCTTAATCGATTATGAACTCACTCCCACTGTGAGCACGCCCGAGGAAGCGCAACGTTTCAACTCACTCGGCGAGCACCATCAACGGGCCATCAAAGTGCACCTCAAAATCGACACTGGCATGGGGCGTCTCGGCGTTTGGCATGAAGCCGCAGCGCAACTCCTCAAAACCATCCAAGAATTACCTCACCTACATCTGGAAGGCATCTACACCCACTTTTCCAGCGCAGACAGTGATATCGAATTCACCCACACGCAACGCGAACGCTTTCTCGCTGCCTTGCCCAAAGACTCCGAGGGTCTCATTATCCATGCAGACAATTCGGCGGGCCTCGATAGTCTCAGCGGTGACAGCCCTTTCAACGCGGTGCGCGTGGGCCTGCTACAGTTCGGGGTGCCGCCCTACCCCAATTCGGCACTGGGCCGCGCGAAAGTGGAGCCCGTCTTTAGCTTTCACGCACGTATCGGCCTCATGAAAACGCTGCCCAAAGGCACCGACATCAGCTACGGGCGCACCCACCAGCTACAGCGCGAAACGATCATTGGTATTTTAACTGCTGGTTACGCGGATGGTATCCCCATCAATCTAAGCAACAAAGGCTACGTGCTGGTCGATGGACACCGTTGCCCCGTCCTGGGCCGAGTGACCATGGACCAAACCATCATCGATCTGACAGATGTCGAAACCGCGAAGCCTGGCGACGCAGTGATATTAATCGGTCAACACAACGACGGAGAAATCACCACTTCCGAATTCAGTGAAACCGCAAATACGATTCCGTGGGAGACCCTATGCTCAGTCACCAAGCGCGTGCCCCGCGTGTATGTGGGCTCTCGCGAACTTTGATGCCCGAGATTAAGTCAGACACTCCTTTCAGACTACCCATGGACCCTAATGTCCGACCGCAAAATTAAGACAGAATGGTTTACGACAGAACAACTTCACAGAACAAAAATTATTCTGCCCCTATTTATTCTACCGATCTCTTTCAGAACCACTGCAGTCGCTAGGTGAGTCGCACACTAGCGCAGGTCTTTCATACGTATGGCCAGGCAAGAGTGCCCAACCTACAATTACTCTTCGTCCTCGCCCGTATCGTCGTCGCGTGAACCTTCACGCTCTTTAGCAACATTCACTTTGAGTGCGCGCCCTGCGACTTCTTGACCATCCAATTGGCGAATGGCTTCCTCGCCAGCCGCTTCGTCAGACATAGTCACAAAACCAAATCCGCGTGGGCGACCACCACCCGGGCGTGTAACAATGATTGCATCCTCGACTTCACCTGTTTGTGAAAAGATCTCACGAAGATCTTCAGCGGTGGCATCAAAAGAGAGATTTCCTACGTAAAGTCGAACGGACATAATATATAAACGGCTAAAGAGTAATGACTAAGTGCTAATGTGTAATAGCGAAAAACTAGAAAGAAGCGCAGGAATACCGATGCTGTCCACCTTTAATTAATCTCGATTCGGATTTGCCATCGATGCCAGTGAGGGCTTCCGTATGAGAAATCGTATGACAGACAGTAAAGATAAGAAAAAAGGCACCATTCTCAGAGTGTCCGCCTACCTATTTCGCTATAAGGCTCTCTTTTGGCTCACCATCGGGCTGGCTGCGAGTATGACTTTACTCGAAATCGCGGTTCCGTATGCAATTAAAATCATTTTGGATGATATTCAAGGCAGTGGCACAGCGAGCACTTTAGTCTGGGGTGTGGTCATTATCGGCATACTCTACGTGGGTAGTGAGGTCTTTAATAGCCTACGAATCCGGGTGAACAACAAGCTCGAGCAGCAAGTCCTCCTCGAAATGCGCAGAGACTTACATAGCAAATTGTTACGACTCCCAGTCTCGTTTTACGATCAACGTAAGAGTGGCGAAATTTCCTCTAGAGTCATCGAAGATGTGGCTGCGGTGGAACGCGCACTACTCGATGGCACCGAACAAGGCACCGGCGCTCTTTTGCGGATCATAGGGATCACCGCGATTCTATTTGTAATGGAGCCGACGCTCGCCTGGTGCGTCTTTTTGCCCGTTCCGATTCTCTTGGCAGTGGGTATCGTTTACTCAAAAGGTTCACGCAAGGTATGGAAAGGCGTGCGTGAAAGCGCGGGGGATCTCAACAGCCTTCTTGTAGAAGACATTCAAGGCAACCGACTGATTCAAACCTTCGGACTGCAGAAACGGGAGTCCGCACGTTTTGAGGAAAAAGCTGAAGACCTACGCTTTAAAACGCTGAAGGCGATGTATCGCTGGGCGCTCTATAACCCGAGCACCAATCTGGTCACCAAACTCGGCTTTCTCAGCATCGTGGGCCTCGGCGGCTACTTCGTGCTCCAAGGAGATTCCGATTTCACGATCGGCAAACTCATCGCGTTTTTCCTTTATGCGAATATGCTCTACATGCCGATTTCGCAGCTGCATGGGCTCAATCACTTGATCGCAGCAGGCCGAGCATCCGGTGAGCGAGTCTTTGAAATCCTCGATGCCACCATAGACGTGGCCGAGGCTGAACCCCCCTGCCCCATGCCGGCGGGCCCAGTTGAGGTCAGCTTCGAAAATGTTCGTTTCGAATACCCAGGCCGCCCAGCCGTGCTGGACGATTTTAATCTTACCATGCACGCCAACCAAGTGACTGCACTCGTGGGCCATACCGGTGCGGGTAAGTCCACCATAGCAAACCTCGCCATGCGCACCTACGATTCTACTCATGGCGTCGTGAAGCTCTCAGGCACCGACATAGGAGAAATTGACCTCGAGGAACTACACAACTCCGTGGGCCATGTCGCCCAAGACCCGTTCCTCTTTGAAGGCACCGTAAGAGACAACCTCCTGCTTGCAAAGGCCGACGCATCCGAAATGGAGATTGTCGATGCCCTAGAAAAAGCCTGCGCTTTGGACTTCGTAGAGGCGCTCCCTGAAAAGCTAGATACCAATATCGGCGAAAAAGGCATTCGTCTCAGCCAAGGTGAAAAACAACGTCTCACGATTGCTCGTGTGCTAATAAAGAACCCACCTTTCGTCATTCTCGACGAAGCCACTGCAAGCGTCGACACGATCACCGAGCGCAAGATTCAAGAAGCACTTGATAATCTCGTCGAAGCGCGCACCGTGCTCGTCATCGCACACCGACTTTCAACCGTTCGACGCGCCAACAACATCGTCGTCCTTGATGGTGGGCGCATCATTGAATCAGGCACACACCAAGACCTGCTCGACACGGATGGCCACTACGCAAAGCTATGGCAGCACCAAAGCGATTTGATACCTGAGCATAGTTAATAGCTTAGGCACTCTTGCCGTTTTCAATTTTTTTGATCTTTGAGCTTTGAGGTTTCGTAGCCCAGAGACGTCTCGAATAGCACTACCTTTAGGCTGATTGCAATGATACTTCATCTTCAACAGCACTACCGCGACGCAACTGAGCTTTGCATTCTGCATCGCAACCGTGCAGAGCGAGTTCGTAGGGCCCACGCTTGGAAACGGTCTCAAAATTGAAGAAATCATAACCCATTCGGCTACAAATCGCAAAAAGGCAGACGAATGCATGCGCTATAGGTTTGTTAGGTCCAAGAAATAGCTGAAGTTTCATATGAGACCGCCTCATTACGAAGGCCCTGCATTGCCCAACTCGAACGACTAAAGTTCGCCTCAAAGTAGCGTCATTCGAAACACACCTACACCACCCGATAAAGATCCCTACGAAACTCGCCTAACGGATATTAGAGAAAACTCGGACTATAATACCAAATTCAATAAAGTTTGATCCTTATACGTTCGTATTCACTAGCGCGGTGTGGCCCACACCGCATTCATCCGACGAGCCTGCAGCTTTCAATCGTGCTGACTGGGCCAGTCAGCGCTACCCGATCAAACATTTTTTCATTCGGTATAAGAACCCACAAACCTTACAGGATGAGTTAAACCGCCAGTTTACGTAAATTAACGAAATTAGCTGTTTAAAGTAGCCGTGCCAGCCCACTGTTAAATCTAAGATTAAAAAAGGCCCGAACAAATCGTTCGGGCCTTTGAGATTAATTCGTGCTACTTAGCTCATCGAGCGACGCGCTCAATTCGTTCTACGTAATCGGAGAGGTATTTATCCGCTTTTAAATCCAATGCTCGCTTAAGAAGCACCAGTGCTTCCCCATATTCCTTGGTGCGGATGAGCGCTTGTGAATGCGCAATCAACGCTTGGCGCTCATACTTGCCGATCAATTGAGCTTGCTCATAACGATTCACGGCACGCTCCATATCTCCCTGCGAGGTATAGTAGTCTGCAAGTTCAATCAAGGCCTCACCGTTGAGGGCATCACGCTCCACAATTTGAGTCAGACTCGCTAGAGCCTTTTCGTTGTCACCTTTAGAACGAGCAATCTTAGCTTCAAGTGTGAGTAAATCGAGGTCAGCATCATCTGAAAGATTACTACTGAATTGACTGCGCATTTGTGTAATCAGCTGACTCGCTTCGTCGTGATTACCTGTTTGCGTGAGCAATTTAGCTGCACGCATCAACGCACTGGAATTTTGATTTGCTGACTTTTCCAAGGCATCGAGATAAGCACTCAAGGCTAAGCCAGGAAAATTATTATTCATGTAGATATCGCCCAACATCGTAAGCGATGCCACTTGAGCGGCACCCATACGGCGAACCACTTCAAGGTTCTTCGAAGCCGCCATCGTATCATCCATGCCGATGTAAGCATTCGCCTGTAGTAGCCAGAAATCAGTGTTATCGGGTGCTTCTTTAATTAAGGTGTCAAATAAAGCGATCGCTCCTTGGTAATCTTGGGTCTCAACCAAGCAACGAGCTAAGCCAAGCTTCCAGTCACGCACTTGAGGCTGCATCAAAATCGCTTGGCGATAAGCGACCTCTGCTGGATAATAGAGTTGATCCGTCAAATAACTGTATCCAAGTAATCCATACGAACGACCATCCACATCACCCAATTCGAGCGCTTTAGAAATCGCTGGGCGAGCTTCTTGAATCTTGCCGGCCTGAACCAACACTAGACCGAGGTTCTTGTGCGCACGGCGAAAGTTTGGATACTTACGCACGCAGTTACGGTAGTATTGGGCCGCTTTATCAAGGTTGCCCTGCTGAAAATATAAATTAGCGAGGATGAACTCAAACGCGGCGCTGGTGTTCGGTCGAATTTGCGGCTCGAGCGCATTAATCGCAGCGCGCGGGTTGGACTTAATCGTCTGCAGCAAACCACGCAAAACTTCCTTCTCAGGGTCGCTGATCTCTGGCTCATAACCCGATAAGACACCATAACTCGCAGTGAATGAATTGACGAACTCTGGATCGTTCCACATCTGGGACGTTGGATTACTCAGTGCAGATTGCCCGATTGCAGCTTGCGTGCAAAGCGCGGCTCCTAGAACTAGGTGAATAATTTTTTTCATAAAGATTATGGGTTACTCGATAGTGAATGGGATTTCGATACGGGCACGAGTGGTGACTACTTTGCCGCCCTTCTCTCCCGGGCTAAATTTAAACTGACGAAGCGCATTGATAGTAGGCTTCTCGAAAATAGCATTGCTGGAACGAATGATCTTTACGTTCACGACATTACCGCGCTTATCGATGATAAACTCTGCACGCACCCAACCGCTTAAGCCTTGGCGCGTCGCATCAATGGGATAGATCGGGGCTACTTGCTTCTGGGTGCCAGGCTTCTTATCCAGATCGTTGATATCAAATATGTCTAAACCACCAAGCTCGTCCTTATCGATTTTCAAACTTGGCATCGCAAAGTCACCGCTCACGGCGTCCCCTGTTCCAGCTTCCAGTGCGATCTCAAGTTGCTCAAGAGAGATAGGAGGTGGCGGTGGCTCAAACTCTGGAGGTGGTGGCTCTTCTTCTGGTGGCGGTGGTGGCGGTGGCTCCTCTTCCATCGGTGGAGGTGGAGGCGTCGCAAATTCGATCGCATCGATATCGTTGTTTGAACGCTCATATTGCGTGAAAATTTGGGTAAGCGGTATCGCAATAAACAAGATCGCGCTCACACTTACACCGAGCGTAATACCGACAGTTTTAGATGTCTTCCTATTACTGAAACCTTTATAAACAGGTGCCATACTCGAAAGATGTTAACGCTTTGTGGAAAAGTTAATTAACTTCGCCCCAGCTAGCTTAGCCTCACCATAAACACGCGAGAAAACACCATGGTTTGCTGCAGAGTCTGCCTGAATGATCACGGGGATATCTTCCTGCAATGTAAGGCGCTTTACAATCGGTGCCACTCCACTGACGCCAATATCGCGACCACCATAAATCACTTTGTTATCAGCGGTCACCGCGATCAAAATACTGTTTTTCTCGAGGTTTACCGAACCGCCCGCATCGGGTTTATTGACTTCCACACCTGTCTCTTCAACGAAGACGGTAGTCACAATAAAGAAGATCAATAGAATAAAGACCATGTCGATCATCGGAGAGAGATTGATCTCTACGTCGTCGCGTTCATCGGCTGTTAAATTTCGGCGCATATTTTTAAGAAGTTAGAAGCTAGAATTCAGGAGGTATAAGTGATCACTCTTTTCAGAGTTTCAGATTTTCAGCATTTCAATTAGTCGAGCTTCAGCTGTGTTAGGCTAAGCGATTCAATCCGTGATAAAGCCGCCTCAACAGAGTGCTTACGGCGACGAATAATAAGCGTGAGAAAAATGCCTGGTAAGGCGATAAAGAGGCCAGTCTGTGTGGTAATCAGTGCTTCAGAAATACCTGCGGCAACCATGGCGGCGGTTTCAGAGCCTCCCCCCATCGATATCGCAGCGAAGGTGCCGAGCATGCCGATCACCGTGCCAAGCAGTCCCATGAGGGGAGCTGCGGCGACTAAAGTAGTTAGAAACACCAAGCGACGTTCCGCACCAGTCACCAAGTCTAGGCGAACTTCTTCGAAACGGTTGCGAACGTGTTTGGAAGTCGAGACACCATCTTGCGTGTAGCGAATGATCTCACCCGCGCGTCCGGTTGCCTTCGATGGGTCTTGAATCCAAACCAACCATTCACTCTCATGCCCAAGTTGCATATTGCCTTGACGAAGATACAGCAACAGCTCTAGGCCGATTGAATAAATCAATACAGCAAGGAGAGCGAGAGGGATCATCACCCATCCGCCGCTCAACCAAATGCCTAAGATATCTTCCAACATAATTGTTAAACTTAAAAAATAGTGGTTCGGGAATTAATCGTTCTGGGCGATGCCGTTCACAAAACCAACCGCAGTCTGCTCCATCTCGCCTAGCTTTTGACGGGCGAGACGAGACAGCAGGCCGTGTATAATCAACGCAGGAATCGCGACTATAAGACCGAGCTCTGTGGTGACCAGTGCTTCGGAGATACCTGAGGACAGACTCTTCGCATCTCCCGTGCCAAAGATAGTAATCAAGTTAAACGTCTTAATCATACCCGTAACCGTTCCCAAGAGGCCCAACAAAGGAGCCGCAGCCGCAGTCAGTGCAATGAATGGGAGGAAGCGCTCTAGTCCTGGACGAGCCGCCAAAATTCTTTCGTAAAGAATTTCTTCAAGCGTGCCACGACTGTCTTTAGCATGCTCAACGCCCGCAGAGATCAGCCCAGTCTTGTCTGCTGCTGCTGCAGAGGATGCGTTTGCGACGTCGCCTGACTCCAAGTGAGTGAGCACCGTTTGCAAAGTTTCTGGAGTCGGAGCTTTGAACTTGGAGACCTCGAAGAACTTAATCACACCCAAGAGCACGCATACGAGACCTAAAGCGATAATCACATATCCAACACTGCCCCCCTTTGCGAGATGCTCAAGAATGGTGTCATTGCCTTGTATTACTTTGATGGCTTTACCGAGTGTCGCGTCTGCTGGAATCGTGCCTTTACCACCTTCAATAAAGTTACGAATACCTGAGGTAAACTCCGCTCCTGGTATGGCGATCGCTGCTTCAGCCGCATTGAGCTTATTGAATGTAAGTCCAGCGAGATCGGACTGTTTAGATACGAAATAAACTGTTGGGCCGTAAACGGCAAAGGTGCCCTCTTCAATGCCACCCGACTGCGGCTCAAGTGCACGACCTTCGAACGTGTAACCACCCACAAGCTTGTCCATCCGATCCAGCGCAACACCGATCACATCGAGTTGTTTTTCAAAACGTTCCGCTTGCGACATATCAGAGTCATCCAATGCCAAACGCGCATCTTCAGTCGCTTGTGAATAGAGCTGTGTCTCACTATAATCGATACGAGTTTCGAAGGAACGAACGAATTCATCCAACAAACCAGCAGCGTATTCATTTTGCTGCTTCATCGATTCTACCTGATCGCGCAAGCGGTTAAGGCCAAGATCGCTGTTATCACGGAGACGGCGGAGACGGTCCACTTCGTCTTTCTTGCGAATCACCTCGTCTTCGACTTTGGCAACCGCACTTACGAGCGGAATTTTTTCCGCGGTAATCGTTGCTCGCACTTCGGCTAACTCGGCGAGCGATGCTTTTAAGTCAGCTTTTGCCTGACTGGAAGCGGAATTAAAGGATTGGCCGTGCGCACCTAGCGAAAACGCACCAAGTAGACCAACTAGAAGAGTATTTTTTAAAATCTGCATGACTAAGACGAGCTAAAGCGTTACTTGATGTGGGCAGGAACCTCTACGAATTGTATCTCACCAGTGCCTTCATAGACATCTAGCAGACGCTTAATTTCAGGACCCGCCCCCTCGATGCGAGGCCATTCCCAACCGTTTTCTCCAGGAAACCCAACGCCAGCATACTCGCCAGCCGCATCCACAAAGTAAGCACCTCCAAGCCCCCAGTAAATCGTGCGAACTTCAATCACTTTGCCGCCCTCGATCTCGCGCGACTCACTTGTCTGCGTTATGGTGCCATTAAATTTGTCAGCTTGGCTGAGAATGCCGACGATGTTTTGCACGCGCTCTCCCATCGTCAGTTTCGTCTTCGATGAATCTTTCGGTAAACGGCGAATGAGCGGCTTGATGCGATCTACCAAAGGCTCAGGAAAGGTCGCAACAATCGCTTTCACTTTCGTTTCAAGCTCACCAATTTTATCTTCAACCACCGCTGATGCAGCACTCAAGACTTCTTTTTCGGCGGTTAGGCCCGAGCGTTCCTCATCGGCCGCAGTCGCAGTCTGGTCTAGCTCTTCCAAATCTTCGTCGAGCCGCTCCAGCGCACTCGTCAATAAAGATTCGCTGTCTTGTAATATCGATCGCTCCAAATCCCAATTACTTTTTGTTTCTGAAATGATCTGCTGGGTTTCCACCCACTGATCTAATACATCTCGGGTCTCCCCGATTTTATCTTCTTGGCCTTGGAGCGGTAAAAACGACGCCGCAAAGCCCATTCCGAGTAGGATTTTAATTTTCATAAATTGTTATAGGAGTCAGAAACTTTAGGATTAGGAGTGTTTAGTAATTTCGGCTGATGCAATACCTTTATTGTGAATCACAGCATCATAGCTACAAATTACCATGCGGGCTGCCCAGCATAAACGTTGCTTATCGAGGGTAATCCATAAATTCCTTATTTATATATACTTGAAGCTGAACCTCCTTTGAAACCTGCAAGGCGTGACTCAACAAAAACTAATAGTGATCGGGTGAAATTAAACGCCTAAACAGATGAAATCTGCGGCTTCAAAATTTCGAATGTTACTCTACACAATCCGCTCATCCACATTGTTTTTCGTTGATAAAAAATTCCCAACAATTGCCAACGCACCATGGATCTATCGCATGACGGAATCAGTAAGTATACATTCCACGAGATACCCCACCATCAGAGTCTCCCGCAGTATAATCACAATTCATGAGTGTCTAAGCGATAAAGCTACAGCACATTTGCGGGACATTGACTGTGAGCGATGCTTACAACCTAGAGATCAATAACTCACGCTCAAAGATCATTTCTTTCGGTAAATGCTGAAACAATTTCAAAAAGAGCTCCTCGTGCTGCAGCGTCTGCATTCGTAAGCGTTCACGATCAATGGACATCAACTTGTTGAAATTTTCCTCAGTAAAGTTTTCCATTCCGCGCCAATCAAGATCCTCGTAGCGCGGCATCCAACCAATCGGTGTTTCCTTCGCAAGTGCGCGACCCGTGGCACGTTCGACGATCCACTTCAATGGACGCATGTTCTCACTAAAACCGGGCCATAACCAGTTACCCTCATCATCCTTACGAAACCAATTTACGTTGAAAATACGCGGGGTCTCTGTCAGGGAGCGCTGCATACTAATCCAGTGACGGAAGTAATCTCCCATGTGATAGCCACAGAACGGTAGCATCGCCATCGGGTCACGACGCAGAGCACCCATTTTGCCCTCTGCCGCAGCGGTCATTTCCGACCCCGTAGTGGCTCCAAGGTAAACACCATGCCCCCAATTAAATGCCTGTGTCACCAAGGGCACGTCGTGCATGCGGCGACCACCAAAGATCATGGCGTGCACACGCACTCCTTCTGGTTTCTCCCAATTCTCATCAATCACTGGACAATTCGCCGCAGGCGCAGTGAATCGACTATTCGGGTGTGATGAGGGTGTCTTAGAGTCAGGTGTCCAATCATTACCCTTCCAGTCGATCAAATGCGCAGGAACTTCTTCAGTCATGCCTTCCCACCATATATCGCCATCATCGGTCAGTGCGACATTGGTAAAGATACTATCCTTCGAGCACGATGCCATGGCATTAGGATTGGTGGCTTCAGAGGTGCCAGGTGCCACTCCGAAGAAACCAGCCTCTGGATTGATCGCATAAAGGCACCCATCCTCGCCTGGCTTGATCCAAGCGATGTCGTCCCCCACGCAAGTCACCTTATAGCCCTCCATTTCCTTCGGCGGAATGACCATCGCAAAATTGGTTTTACCACACGCGCTTGGGAATGCGGCAGTGACGTAAGTCTTTTGACCGTCCGGCTCTTCAACACCAAGAATCAACATATGCTCAGCCATCCAGCCCTCGTCTCGAGCCAGTGTTGAAGCGATGCGTAGCGCAAGGCATTTTTTACCGAGCAATGCATTTCCACCATATCCCGACCCATAAGAGACGATGGTGCGCTCTTCAGGAAAATGCACAATATGCGTATCTTCAGGGTTACACGGCCATGCCACATCTTCAACCCCCTCGTCCAGTGGGCAGCCCACTGAGTGCAAACACGGCACAAACATCCCATCCTTACCCAGTGCATCTAAAACCGGATTACCAATACGCGCCATAATCCGCATATTGACTACCACATAAGGAGAATCTGAAATCTCTACGCCTATCTTTGAAATCGGTCCACCAATAGGCCCCATACTGAAGGGTATCACATACATTGTGCGCCCATGCATGCAGCCCTGGAAGAGCTTCTTCATCTTACGACGCATCACGCGAGGCTCTTCCCAATTATTAGTCGGCCCAGCGCCATCTTTATTTTGAGAACAAATAAAAGTCTTCGACTCGACGCGCGCGACATCATTCGGGTCGGAGCGAAAGAGATAGCTATTCGGACGTTTATCCTCATCCAACTTAATGCACATCTCCTTCTTCACCATCATGGCAAATAGGCTATCCGCCTCTTTTTGTGTGCCATCGCACCATTGAACAGATTCTGGCTCACAGAGAGTCACCATCTTCTCAACCCATTTTAACAGCGCTTTGTGAGACGTCTTCGGGGTATTGCTTTTAGTCATTATCTAATAGCTAGCAGGAAACACGCACACGATAAGCAAAAAGATCATTTTTTTCATATTTATTCAGTGCGCTAACCTAATTTATTACACAACTTATTGCTCAATAACTGGAACCAGCAAACATACAAAATTGCCCTCATCTGGGGCACACTCCCAGGCAGGAGAAGAAAATTTAGGATTTCCCGGCCTACCCTCTATTTCGACTTGATCCACAGCTGCGATTTCGGCTTCCTCCACAGTTTACTTCCACAGACTACCGAACGAACCATTCATGCCCCGCAAGAAAACCCCCAAGAACGCCGAAAACCTCGAACTGACACTCGATGCCGCCAAAGCCGCGTCTACTGATCAGGAGACCACCGACGAAGCGCTCTTCGATCTCACAGGCAACTCTGGGCATGTAAATGAAATGTTCAGCGAGTGGTTTCTGGACTACGCAAGCTATGTGATTCTGGAACGTGCGGTCCCACATGCGAACGACGGCCTAAAGCCTGTTCAACGACGCATACTCCACTCGATGAAAGAGTTGGAAGATGGACGCTATAACAAAGTGGCCAACGTAATCGGCAACACCATGAAATATCACCCACACGGTGATGCCTCCATTGGCGATGCCATGGTGCAGCTCGGTCAAAAAGACCTGCTCATCGACATGCAGGGCAACTGGGGAAACACCTTGACTGGTGACTCTGCTGCAGCGGCTCGATACATCGAAGCCCGCCTCTCGAAGTTTGCGCTCGACATCGTATTTAATCCGAAGACCACGAAATGGCTTTCCTCCTACGACGGCCGTAACAAAGAGCCAGAAACACTACCAGTTAAGTTCCCTTTGCTGCTTGCTCAAGGAGCGGAAGGCATTGCGGTCGGCCTTTCCTGCAAGATCCTACCCCACAATTTCATTGAGCTACTCGATGGCTGCATCGCCCTACTTCGCAAAGAAAAGCCAGAGATCGTGCCCGACTTCCCGACCGGAGGCATCGCCGACGCCTCAGAATACAACAACGGTAAACGTGGGGGCCGCGTTAAAGTTCGTGCACGAATCGAAACACGCAAAAAAAACCTGCTAGCGATCACAGAACTTCCTTTTGGTAAAACGACCACTTCACTGATTGACTCGATTTTGTCTGCTAACGACAAGGGAAAGATCAAAATCTCACGCGTCGAAGACAATACCGCCGATAAAGTAGAAATTCTAGTCTATCTCCCTTCTGGATCCGATGCTGAGACATCCGAGCAAGCACTCTACGCCTTTACAGATTGCGAACTCTCCGTTTCGACCAACATCTGCGTCATCGAAAATGAGAAACCGCATTTCTTTTCAGCAGCCGACCTGCTTTACCTCGCGACTGAAAAAACTCGTGAGCTACTCCAACTGGAATTAGAAATTCAACTCAGTGAGCTGGAAGAAAAATGGCATTTCAGTTCACTCGAAAAAATCTTTATCGAGAAACGGATTTATCGCCGCATCGAAGAAGAAGAAACATGGGAAGGTGTCATCACGACCGTCGACAAAGGCCTCGCCCCTTACAAGAAACTCTTTAAGCGGGCAATCACTGAAGACGACATCTTACGGCTTCTTGAAATCAAAATTAAGCGTATCTCTAAGTTCGACACTTTCAAAGCAGATGAGTTGATCCATAACCTCGAAGAGGCAATCACTGAGACGCTTAAGAACCTAAAGTATCTGACTAAATACGCGATTAAATGGTTCACTGAATTAAAGAAGAACTACGGTAAAGGCAGAGAGCGTAAAACTGAACTCGCTTCGTTTGAAAAAGTCGTTGCTCAAGACGTCGTCATCGCCAACGAGACACTTTATGTGGACAAAAAAGAAGGCTTCGCTGGAACCAGTATGAAAAAAGACGAAGCCGTCTGCAAATGCTCCAGCCTTGACGACATCATCGCCATCAACCAAGAGGGCACACTCATCGTCAGTAAGGTCAGCCCCAAGGCATTCTTCGGTAAGAACATCCTACACATCGATATTTTCAACCGTGCAGAGCCTAACGCCCTGACCTATTGCATGGTCTATCGCGACGGTCGCACAGGCCCAACTCTGGTCAAGCATTTCACGACTGGTGGAGTCACCCGCGATAAGGAATACGACCTCACTAAAGGTAAACCAGGCTCACGGGTTTTCTACCTATCTTGCTACCCAACTGGAGGGCGCCCAGATGCGGTCAAAGTAAACCTCAAGCCAGCACCTCGACTACGTAAAACCGAGGAAGATGTTTTCTTCAAAGATTACGCGATTCGCGGCAGAGGAACTGGCGGCAATATTTTGACCAAAAACTCCGTTCGTAATGTTGTGCGTATGACCAAGGCTGCCCGCGAAGACGCAGAAAACTAAATCGGTAAAAAGACGCTGGTCTAGTCCAACTCCCTCAACTAAGAACTTACCATGAAAGTGATTCTCCTATTTGTAGTCGCTCTTAGCTCTTTAGTGGTGACTACTGCTGCCGAACCGAGAAGTGGAATGTCCGCCAGAGAGTTGCGTATCGAAATGGGTAAGCCACAGTCTACTTTAGAAAAAGACGGAGTCAAGACACTCACATACGTAGATGGTAAGCGCTATGTTTTTCACGATGACGCACTCCATAGTATCAATGGAGTGCCGCTTAACAAGGCAAGTGCAGCAGCCAGCCCAGCAAGCCCAAGCCCTAAACCCAAAGCGGTGTCAGATCCACTAGCGGCCGGCAACCAGCCCATACTCGGAACTGAGCCTGCAATCGAGCCGCTGCGTGAAACACCTAATATTTCCGAGACGATGGAGCCAACCGGTGACACCCTACTCGGATCAGACTACGAGCAAGCGCAGGAAGGCCTAGACTACACATATCAGGATTACGATGATGATGCTTACTACGATGTGGAACCTCCGACCCCACAAGAACGAGCACTCGCCATCATTCTTACCTTCATATTCGAAACCATTGTCGTCTTCATTGTTTTAAAGCTCGCCTTTCACTTCACTGGCTTTCCCGCACTATGGCGCCAACTCGTCCTCTTGAGCTTAACCGTCGCATTCGCGAGCACTGTCATCAATATCATTCTACCAGCTGAATTCTCTGGTTTGATTGATGACGGATTGGGCTTTTTCATACTAATGATTATGGTCCGCCAATTAACCGATGTGCGAGAATGGACGACTGCCATTTCCATCGCTGTCGCTGCCACTGTAGTCAAATTCATACTCGGCTTACTTCTGATCAATGTATTCCTCATCTTCTTGGGCCGCTTGATGTAGCTCATTCAGCTAGCAACGAGCGCAGACTAACTTTGTAAGTCACCACTACCCAGCGACGATAGGTGTATATGCCATTAGCCACTTATGGAATCGAAGCAGTCTTATCCTTGATTGTGCTCAAGGTAGCGTTTCATTTAACAGGTTTTCCAGCACTTAACCGCCACCTAGTCCCAATCAGCCTGCTAGTCGCATTCAGCACCCTGCTTGTTGATAGTTATATAGGTGAAAATGCATTCTTCATCCGCAACATTGTCGCTTTGGCAGTCACCTATAATTTAATTCGTTGGATCACGGACGCTAAAGATTGGGAACTCGCAATGACGATTGCACTCGTGGCTCGTGTCGTGACGGTCATCATATTTTGGGCGACATACACGTTTAATTTAGTGTATTTCGAACGACTATAAGGAAAGCACCTTTAGCCACTTAGAATCGGCAGAACGCATTCAAGCGAACGCTGCACGACTGCAGAGGGTTTGTGTGATGAGCCACTACGCCGGTTCCTCCACAAGCAGCGCACTCTTTGATGCGCGTGCCAACCGACCTTGCAAACCTCATCAATGGCGCCCTAAATGACGACCTTGGTAATAACGGTAATCGTTGCAATCGCCCCTGGTGAAGTCTCTTATTCAATGATTCTCACCCGCATCAATAGCACCGACGCGACTCGTATGCCTCCTGTAGCAAGTAATGAATATGATAGCGATGCTGGTGCTCTTCTCAGCACTTGGATCAACGGCGACCTAACCACACTACAAAGTTACACCGAATGGGCAGCCACCGCACGATCAGGTGAAACCGCGACTCTTAAAAACCAAGACCCCAACGACGACAGCCAAAGCAACCATCTCGAATACCTCGTCAAAACAGATCCACAAGATCCATACGAACGCGTCCTAAAGGAGGTGTTAGATGCCACTATTTTGGGTTCCCTGCCTAAAGAAGCACCTAAACACCTAAGGGTCCGGCGCCAGAGCGAATGAACCCTCTAGATTTCAGTCACATCGACCTGAACATGCATAGTCGAGTCCAGTTGCTGATTGCTTAAATACGATCCCGCGACGGGCGGCACCGCTTCTGGATGACGGTGCACCGCGGTAGCGATGTGTGACATGCCAGCGATTAGACCACTGGTATTGTCGAACCCGACCCAACCCGCTCCAGGTAAGTAAACCTCCGACCATGCATGCGTCGAACCGTGTTGCGTCGAACCAGGATTGTGCAAATAGCCACTCACAAACCTAGCGGCGAGTCCAAGGTAACGACAGGCCTCAATGAAAAGCGCGGCAAAGTCTCGGCAGCTACCAGTCCCGAGACGTAAAGTCTCATCGGGGTTTTGCACCCCAGGCTCCTCACGCATACCATAGCCGAAGTCAGCCACGATCGCTTGATTCATCCGGTCTAACAAAGTAAAGGTCTCGATCGATTGACCAGGCTCCCAGAAACGTGCCACCCACTGGCGTAATTGTTTTGTTTCATTGGGCCATGTGTGCGTGCGACATGGCAGCAAGTCCACACGGTCTTCGGGTTCAAACGCGAACGGAAAGTGCACATAGCGTTTATCGACGAGGAAGTCTAAAGGACGCTCTTGGTAATGCTCGATCACGACCTCACTCTCGATGCGCAGCGTCTCGGAACTTTCTTGAAGACACAAGGTGCCGACCGAATTCCCATAAATATCTCGGTGCCATTTGATCTCATACGCTGGGCTGGCTTCCAAACGAGACGAGTGAATTCGAACATCATGCCCCTCACGCGGACGCAACAGTAGCTGATACTCAGTAAAGGTTACAGGTGTTTCGAAGCGATACTCTGTTAGGTGATAAATTCGAATTTTTTTCATAAGTCTGAACTCAATGCATCTGACACTATTATGATAAGAAGCAAAGCATTTGTGTGTGTGCGACCTCTACAAGATTCAATTAAATATGCAGGCTCAATCGTAGATAAGATGAACGCTAAAGCCGCAGCGGTAGTTGCTAGAACGCACCGCCACCTTCTGCGTGGCATGCGCACTGAGCACTAACCATATGACATTAGTGGACTTTCAGGCAGCCCTAATTCTTTAGCAACTGGGTGCCATTCATCAATTCTGCATATTGCTCCCAACTCACTTCTCTAGGCCCAATACAGAAAAAATTCACCCAATTCGAACCATGCTTAATGAGGATACCTCTTAGCTCCACTTTTCGAGAATTCAACCGTCCTACGGGTTGTGAATACATTAAGTAGTTCCCCCTCCATAGTAGTTTCCGAGGATAGTAGTGATTGCCCTGCTTGCGGTAGACTTCAATATACGGCGATAAGGTTGCATCCACTAAGGCTGTAGCATAATCCACCCCCTCCGAGGGGTTGCTGACCGATAACACAGATACGGTTAATTTTTGATCTCTAGTGCTATTCTTCAGGATCGCCCGATCCAAAGGCCCTAAGCCAGACAGCGAGTGTCGAGTGGATTCCAAATACTCCCAACCTGCAGGTATCTCAAACAACACGGAATTAGCGATCTTCAAACTCTTGGAAAACAGCATCGAAACAGACACTGGAAACAATAAGCAGATAATGAGTATCTTTTTCATATCAATATTTAGATTATTCGTAAGAAGCCGCAAATTACAACCTAGCATCTTCAAAAGTGCCTTTATTCAATTCCCCGCTCAATCCGAAGTGATCGGTAAAACGTGCGCGTTGCGCATCTCTATCTTCATCACCGCATTATCGTGAATTTGCAAACCGATGATTCCTTCGCGAGACCCCTTGGGATCCACGTCCATATAATCCAAAACCTTGACCCCGTTAAGCCAATACTCAAGACGATTCCCACGTGCTCGCAAGGTCATACGGTTCCAATCGTTTTCATTATACAGGCGGTCGATGATTGCTCGCTCCGCTAAAATCCGCAGCTTCGGCCGCGCATACCAATCACCCAGAGAAGCAAGAAACTTTCCAGCCACTACATCGTATTCATAACCAGCAGCAGCCTCAAAAGTCGGCGCATTCTCACGCCTTTGATACAGTATCGGATTCACACGAAAGTAGACCCCAGAATTCGGCTTCAGACTTCCCGTCAACTTCAGCTCTGCACTGAAGATGAAATCCGCAAACCGCGACTCGGAATAAAGCCATTCGGGGGTATGGATCGGCTTTGGTCCCGTATCACCGATAACGACGCCTCGATCCACCGACCAGCGATCCGATGGCACCGTCCATCCCTTCAAACTATCTTCCTCAATAAGAAAAATCACATCCTCCCCTTGCACGCTAGGTTCCACGGCTTCATTGCGCTCTGCAACAACACTGTAACTAGGCAAACAAAGGCAGCAAACAATGAACCAGGGGCGCAGGTAATACATGCCACAACTGTTACCAATAGACAGTATATTTCAATAAGGAAAGCAGGACGAAACGGAGCCTGTAAGCGGGAGCAACGCAGGAACTTTAGGCACCGAACCTACTTGATAACTTCACCTCAGCGTTGCCTGAATGCCTGCTTACCTTATTCTTCACACAGCTTTCAGCCTTAGATCACTTGGCTTTATATTGCACATCGCCCACTTGACCCTATTTCAGACAGCTCTACGTTTGCCCTCTTTTAATTCGCCCAATGTATACTCTTAGAACTTATCAGCAGGAAGCGGTCGCGAACACGCTCAAATACTTCAAGAAGAAGCGAGAGCCTGCAGTGATCGTTTTGCCGACTGGAGCTGGCAAAAGCTTAGTCATCGCTGAATTGGCCAAGATAGCGGTTGGTCGCGTATTGGTGCTCGCTCATGTCAAAGAGCTCGTGGAGCAAAATCACTTGAAATACGAAAGCTATGGTCTGCACGCGGGGATCTATTCAGCCGGATTAAATCAAAAGGACAGCTCTCAGAAAGTGATCTTCGGCAGTATCCAGTCGGTCGCAAAAGCGGACGATGCTTTCTTCAATGATTTCACACTCCTAGTCATCGATGAGTGCCATCGCGTCGGTCTAGAGCCTGACAGCCAATATGCTCAAGTCATCAAGCAGCTGAAGCAGAGCAACCCACGAATCTGCATCCTAGGCCTCACCGCGACCCCGTATCGATTGGGTCTCGGATGGATCTATAACTACGCGCTCCGCGGTGAAACCAAAACTCAGGAGCTTCGCTTCTTCAAGCACTGTATATACGATCTACCACTTGAGTATATGATTAAAAACCAATACCTCACGCCCCCCGTGAAGGTAGATATTCCAGTGACCTCCTACGACTTCTCCGAGCTGACCGAAGCTGGTAAGACTTACACCTTAGCTCAAGTCGATGAACTGCTCCACAGACAAAAACGACTCACGCCCCTGATCGTCAAAAACATCATCGATATTACAGAGAGTTACCAACGGCAGGGAGTAATGATTTTCAGCTCCACTGTAAAACATGCTCAAGAAATAATGGATAGTCTCCCCCAAGGACAGGCAAGGCTCGTCCTCGGTTCGACAGAGCTGAGTGAGCGCGATCAAATCGTAGAGGAGTTCAAGCAGAGGACCTTTAAATATTTAGTGAACGTGTCTGTCCTGACGACTGGTTTCGATGCACCGCATGTGGATGTGATCGCGATCCTCCGCCCAACAGAATCGATTAGTTTGTATCAACAAATCATTGGTCGCGGCCTGCGTTTAGATTCAGGTAAAAAGGACTGCCTTGTTTTAGACTACACCGGGATCGGGCATAGCATTTTCAGCCCAGAGGTGGGTGACAAAAGAACGGACTCTGAATCCGTCGCCGTGCAAGTCCCCTGCCCTGAATGCGGCTTCGTGAATGACTTTTGGGGCATCGTCGACGAGGAGGGCGCTGTGCTTGAGCACTTTGGGCGAACCTGCCGTGGCGGGCAGACTCATCCCGACACATTCGAATTCACGCCGTGCGGTTACCGCTTTCGATTCAAACTCTGCACCCAATGCTCTGCTCAAAATGATATCAGCGCCCGTGAGTGTAATCACTGCGGCAGCCTGTTGATCGACCCAGACGAAAAGCTCAAACAAGCGAAGCTATCCAAAAACGCCCATGTGCTCACACCCGATTCAATTGAGATGCTAGAGCGCTTTGACAAAAAAGGCACTCCTTACTTGCAGGTGAAGTATTACGATTACGACGCACAGTTCCTCTCTGAAATGCACTACCTTAATAATCAAACCAGCCTGAAGAAATTTAATATCAACTTCTTGAGATCGCACATGAGAAAACCCGAATTAAAACTCAACATCCGCTCGGTGGACGAAGTGATAGCGATGCAATCCCAGCTTCGTATGCCCTCATTTGTGATTGCCCGCAAACAAGGAAAGTTTTGGAAGATTACAGAAAAAATATTCAGCGAGGAACTGTAATTTTAAAGCGATTTTCTACGAAGCCGCCCACATGGAATACACAAACCGATACGATATAGCGGTTATATAAGTAAAGCAGAACGGCAAGAATCTAGGCCACTCTATCGACACAGCCATTACAGAGTAAGGTCTCTTGCTTTCCGGCGTTCCATATTTACCAACACATTAGACTGCAGCCCAGACGAAGTTGGTTATCTACACTAGCCCGAATGCCCGAACTGAGGGCTTGAAACAGATCATCCAAGCAGGCCCCCTCTGCTTGCAAAATACCTCCGCACAGGTTCAGTCGATCAGAAAGCTATGTGGCTTCTTTAGCAACCAACCAACCAACCAACCAACCACAGGCATTCGCCTATTGAGGAGGCACTGACTTCTTCGTCGCAGTTTTCTTTACGACCTTCTTTTTTACTTTGGATGTAAGCAATTTCACTTCAACGACGACTTGATTCGCGGCTTTTTTTTCTCGCACCTTGAATAAATTGATCGCTTTGAACAAATCGCTGAGCTTCTTAAAACCATAGGTTCGATGATCAAAAGGGCCTTGATTGGAAATGAAAGAGCCTACTGGACCAAGACGCGCCCAACCCTCCTCGTCCTCAGCCGATTTAACCGCAGAGCGAAGAATGTTCATCAACTTAGTATTGCCCTTCAATTGCGCCGCTGATTCCGATTTAACCTGTGCCTTCATTTTCCCTTCATCTGCCTCCTCCAAATAAATAAACTTGGAGCAACTGGAGATAAACGGACCGGGAGTATTTTTCCCACCAAATCCAATCACCTGTTTGCCGTCTTCTCTCAGACGCATACTGAGCGGGGTAAAGTCGCAATCCGAAGAGACTAAACAAAAGACCTGAATATCCTTCTTAGTATAGAGAATATCCATCGCATCAATCAGAAGCGCCATATCCGTCGCGTTCTTGCCCTTCACTAAATCAAAATGCTGAATCGGCTGGATGGCATATTCATGTAAAACTTCTTCCCAACCCTTAAGAGCCTGCTTCTTCCAATTCCCATATGCCTTGCGGATATTCACCACCCCATAGGTCGCGAGTTCGGAAACAATAAAATCAATCTTTCCAGCAGGAGAATTATCCGCATCGATCAACAAGGCAATATTCTGATTAAGTGGGGTATCCATAACCACTAAAGTGAGCATCCATCACATAGATCACGAGTTTATTTGTGTAGATAGCTAAAATTCAGGAGCGCTCTAATCTGCCGATGCGAATGATTTACATGCCTAATGTGAGCGTATTTGAACCTCACCCTCGCCTATTTTGACCCTTGTGGATTATAAAATAAATCAAGCAAAAGAATAACGAACCTTAGCTGTGTTAAATACCTATTGACTAACGAGGTTAGAAATTCATCTTGAATTAGCTATCCTAAATTAGATGTAATGAAACGTTTTTTTCAAATAGTCACGCTAGTAAGTTATGTTCCATTACTCACTGCTTGCACAACTATTCTACCAAGCAAAGAAGGTCGAAAAATCGTAATTATTGGGGTTGGATATGTTCACTTAAATGACACAGATCAGGGTGACGATGTCATTCAGGCAAACTCCACAGTCCTTGGACTGAATATAATTCAATCTGAATTCAATTCGGCTTCGCTCGGGGTGAGCAAGACCCAAGTCGCAGTAACTCCCATAGATGAAAGAGGCATTATTTTAGAACATAAACACGGAAGAACCGAGATATATAAACCCAAAAAGACTAATGAATAAGCCAAAAAAACTGTATTTACTCTCCTCCCTCTGCTGCTTCGGTGCACTTTTTATTACTGGATGCTCTAGTAATAATGGGCACTATGTTGTGGCTACGTCATCTACACTTATTGGTATTGAAGTGGCACAGAACCCGGCATCTCAAATCCCTGAGGGTAAACTAGGTTATTCACGCCATGAACTTGCCCTCGTTCCCACAGATCGTATGCAACCTGACAATGAGCCACGATCCGAGCACTATGAGGTAACCTACGACGCAAAAGATCGAATCACCAAAGAAATCCACCAGGTCAACTCATCTGGAATTTCTGAGATCAAAGGATCTGACAAGTCCACCGACGTGCTCATGGAGCTTAAAGCTACTGGCCTGCTCTCTTTCAATGCAAGTGTTTATCAAAGACTCGCGGTGGGTGAAAACGCCGTTAAACAACCCGGCGCCGCTCTGATGTTTTCTCGCGACGCAGAGGGCAAAACAGACGCCGAAGCAGTAAAGGCGGCTTTTACTGAAATTTCAAAAAAAACCGAGACAATCCCGCTAACAGAGATAACGATACTCAATCAGTATAAAACTATAATAGATAAATTCGCAGGATCAGATGCCAATGCTGCAGCCGTTAAAGCGAAAGTAGAAGCAGTCGACGTCATTCCAGATGATTTAGATATCAAACTGTATAGTAAACCCACCTCAGTCATCTTGAGCTATACAAAGAGCAATAAAGCCTCCTTCACAAGCGCTGTAAATGCATACGATGCAAGTGTCACCTACCTCGGCGATTTATCAGACAGCATCGATATCCTCAAAAATGCACTAAACGACATTAGTGCTGGCATAAAAATTCAATTCCTAACACCAGCGCCCCCAGGTATCACAGCTGCTACAGTTGATATCGACCCAGCGAAGGTTATCGAGTTAACCAATGAAAAAGATAAACAGATGGACATGCTTACTACCGGAAGAAAGGCCATGCGAGAAAGTAATGCCATTAAAGAAATGGTCATTTACCTAGAAAAATCTGAAACGAAATAATTAACCGTTAATACAATGCCACAAGAACGAAGAGAAGACACTACAAAGCTAACGACTAACACAGCGAAAAACGCTCGATTATCTGACCTATTGAATTCGTCCTGGAAAACCAAAAAGGTTATTTCGATTGAACGAGAAGATCCAAGTCCTCCAGATACCCAACTCAGAGGTGCTTGGGTTCGAAATTACTAAGCTTCTAGCTCATTAAACATTTAGAGGGCTAATAGATAGAGGTCTTCAGGCTCCACGCTATTTTAGCTGCATTTGCAAGTTCTTGCGCTGGCACCACTAATGGTTACGGTGCGGTGCAGGAATTTTTTGCACTGCCAAAAGCGATACTGCAAATATGTTCAGACGTGATTAACTA
>JABBCA010000029.1:13425-61227 GCA_018607135.1 Opitutales bacterium | reverse complement strand
GCCGAAATAGCTCAGCTGGTAGAGCAACTCATTCGTAATGAGTAGGTCGTCGGTTCAAATCCGATTTTCGGCTCCATTTCATTCTTCTCACCATCGATTCAAACCACGACGCTAACTACAAAAGTAGGTCTCTGGTGGTCACCTACGGTGGCTCTGCGCTGCGCTCCGTGAACAAATCCGATTTTCGGCTCCATTTCATTCACCCCATCATCGATCGTTCACTCGGAAATCTGGAGCGTCCGGCTCCGTCCGGGCACCTGAATGGCAATGCGACTGACTCTAGATCAATATCGGAACGCAGACCAACGCTCCCAAATCATTCTTCTCAAATGCTGTAGGCAACCTTCTAGTTGAACCCCGCATGAGTGACTCCTCATACTCGCTTTAGCAAAATCATTTAACAATGCGTCCCTGAGGAAAAACTCTATTTTCTAATACGTCATAGGATTGTTAGCGATCGTGGCTCGCATTCTACTCAAAGCGGACTAGTATACATTTTCAAAATATGGATCTACGCCAAAAATTACTCTCCCTGTTCAGTGCTAAAGACTACATCCCGCTCCGTCGGGAAGAAATCATCTCCGTCCTTAGGCTCGGCCCAGACGAAGTCAAAAAAACGCACAGCCTGCTCGACCAGATGCTGGAGCGCGGAGAGATCGCACGCCTAAAGAAAGACAAACTGTGTATCCCTGAGGATGCAGACCTCATTAGCGGTCGCATCATGTTCCGCCAAAGCGGCTCGGCAACACTCATACCCGACAACAAGCCTGGGATGTCGGTCGCCGACGGCTACCCAGTCTCTGCCGAAGATACCGGCGTTGCCATGCACGGCGACACAGTGCTCGCGCGTAAAAACGACAAGCGTAAGCGCGTCTTTCGCGGTAAAGGGCGTAGCCGTCGCCCGCAATACGATCCCGACGAAAAAGAGAACGTGCGCGTGATCCGCATCCTCAAGCGTGCGCGCGACATCATTACGGGCTCACTTGATCAAGGACGCCACGCGACCTACGTCATTCCAGATGACCCTCGGATTATTCAAGACATCTTGGTTCCCGATCCGAAGAACTCTGGTATCTTACCGATACCTAAAAAGGGCGACAAGGTTGTCGTCAAATTACTGGAATGGCGGCAACGACACCTCAACCCCGAAGGTGAAATCACCGAGGTGCTCGGTCGCACCTACGAACCAGACGCCGAGTTTAAAGCGATTCTCTACAAATACGACCTCAACCCTAAATTTCCAGCTGCAGTCGAAGAGCAAACCAAGGACGTCCCAGACCACGTGCGCGAAGAAGATACCGTCGGTCGCAAAGACTGTCGCGACATCTTCACCTTCACCATCGACCCCGATGACGCCAAAGACTTCGACGATGCCCTCTCTCTTGAAGCACTTGATGGCGGCAAAACACGAATTGGGGTCCACATCGCTGATGTGAGCGCCTACGTCAAGCCAGGCAGCCCGCTCGATGTCGAAGCACAGGAACGCGGTAACAGCACTTACCTAGTGGGCACAGTCATTCCCATGCTACCGCATGCCCTCTCCAATGGACTCTGTAGCCTGGTCGAAGCACAAGACCGACTCACCAAGACCTGCTTTATCACTTACAACCAAAACGCAGAAGTCATAGGCGTTGAATTTGCCAATACAGTCATTCGCAGTAACAAGCGCCTGACCTACAAGCAGGCCTTCGCGTTTATGAATGAGGACGACCTTGAAACCGTCCGAAAGACACCGCTGCCACCCAAGCACCAAACGGGCTCGACAGGTCGCTCACTTGACGAAGTCAGCGACCAGGAAATGGAGACGCTCAAAGAACACATTAGAAAACTCTGGGACATCGCATCCGTCTTGCGCCAAGGTCGTTTCCGTAAAGGTTCACTCGATCTCGACATGACCGAAGTCAAAATCTACGTCGACGAGGACGGCTACGCAGATCGCATCGAAAAGCAATTTAACGACGAGAGTCACCAACTGATCGAAGAGTTCATGCTCTCCGCCAATGAACAGGTGGCGAAGGTAATGAAGAAAAACAACTACCCGTGCATCTACCGAGTGCATGACGAGCCTGAGGAAGAAAAGCTCAACGAGTTGCGTGAAACGATGATTACCTTCGGGGTGCGCTGTGGTAATCTCAGCAAACCACGCGAAATGGCCAGCCTCCTCAAGAAGCTCAAAGATCACCCACAAGGCCACACACTCAAGGTGCATGTTCTACGCAGTCTCAAACAGGCGCAATACCGTGCCAGTGCCGACGGCCACTACGGTCTTGCCAAGCCAGATTACACTCATTTCACCTCTCCTATTCGACGCTATTCCGACTTAATCGTTCACCGTGTGCTCGATAGCTATTTGCATAAAATCGGTGCCGATTCCGCGCCCAATCAGCCAGACATTCGCTATACCCAAGGCAAACTCGAGTCTTTAGGCGACCACCTCTGTGTCACCGAGCGTAACAGCGTCGATGCCGAGCGTGAATCCGTAAAAACCAAACAACTAGAGTTCTTCGAACGCCTACTACAAAAAGATGAAAAGCAAGCCTTCAAGGCCGTGATCTCTGATGTCAAAAACCACGGCCTCATGATTGAGCTCACGGACTCGAGTGCTTATGGCATGGTGCATATCTCCACACTCGACGACGACTTCTACCACCCTAACGAAGATGGCACCGCACTCATCGGCCGCCGCAAGAAGCAAGTGTATGCACTCGGCCAATACATCCAAGTCCAAGTCGAGCGCGTCGATCGCTTTAAGCGCCAAATCGATTTTCGAGTCGTCGCTGCCGAAGATCACAAATCCGCCGCCGGACGTAGCCCTAAAGACCTCAACGCCTTACGCAAAGAACGCCGCCAGCAACGCAGCGCGAAAAAATCAGGCAAGCCCGCAGCTAAGAAGCGCACCAAGCCGCCACTCACCAAGCCCAAGCCTAAATCAAATTCCCAACCTAGAGACGAAGCCGCCAAGAAACGAGCACGCACGTTCAAACCAAAGCGGAATAAATAAGGAACTCTGCGAACGTCGATCTATGAATCCGTAGGGGCGCAACTGGATGCGCCCGCCGTAGTAAAGGCTAAGGTTCTGAACGGGCGCATCCAGTTGCGCCCCTACAATCATTCCCCTTTTGCCACCGCCACAAAACGCCTAGCTGCCTCACGCAATCGATCTTCGGGTAAGGCGCCAGAGGCTAAGCGGGCACAATGCCACGGCTCACCCGAGGAGAAACATAGATCTCCGGGGACATACAACACGCCTTGATCAATGCATTGCTGACAAAACGCACTCTCCATCCGCAAGTCAGTGCCTTTCGGCGCACGCGCCCAAATGATGAGTCCACCCTTCGGTGTTTCCCAATGCCAACCGAGTTCACGTAGGCCACCATCAATCAACTCCGATTCTAAGACCTGTGCCTTGTGCGCATAATGCTTCCGAATGCCTTGCAAGTGTGGCTCATACAAACCTTCAGCTAAAACACGCTCGATAATCGCTTGATTGAAATGCGCAGAGCCGAAGTCTTGATGCCCTTTGATTCCAAGTATTTTCTGTAACCATTCAGGATGCGTGCAATAGCCATAGCCCACTTTTAGGCCCGTCGCAAACGGCTTGGTATACGTGCCGAGATACAGCTTAGGAAAGGCATCAAACTCAGGCATACTGATAATCGACGGAGCCGAATGGGCTTCCTCAAAAAACAATTCACGGTAAGCCGCATCCTCGATGATAGGGACTTGCCACCCACCCTCCAGTAACACGTTTGCAATGGCTCGTTTCTCATCAGCCTCCAGAGACCGACTACTTGGATTACAAAAGTAGCTGACCAAGTAAACTGCTTTTATCCGATCACGCTCACCCTTTGCATCCAGATCCTCTAAGAGCGCCGCCATTGCTTCAGGCTGAACCGCGCCCGTATCATCACAGGGGATGCCCATCGCGCGTATGCCTAAGCCTTTAAGCATTTCCAAACAAACAAAGTAGCTCGGCTCCTCGACCAAAATGATGTCGCCGAAATCACACAAAGCCTGCACCGCCAAATACAATGCCTGCTGCGATCCATTCGTTAAAAACAAATTCACCGGATCATACGCCGAACGATCTTCTCCAGGGTGACTCGCAATCACATCACACGACAATTCACGCAGCTTCTGACGTCCTTGATTTTGACCATATTGTAGCGGCTCCTCTGCTTGCCCCTCTTGCGTCAATTCCATCGCAAAACGCCCCACTAATGCACGCGGCAAAACCGCATTGTCCGTAAAACCCGCCGCAAGTGACAGTAACTCAGGATTCGCCAGTGCGCGTGCCATCAAATCGACAATCACAGGCGGTTGTATCTCGCGACCGATCTTTGAAAACGCAATGGATGAATGTGACTCAGATCGCTTCATATGTAAATCAGACTCTGCCCCCAAGGCGCAGCTAGCAAGGCGGAATGCTCGGTGTTTTGAACATCGAACAGCGAACGTCCAACATTGAACATCGAATGAATTAGTAGAGGCGGGTGCGATTCAACTATCTCATTCATCATTGGGCGTTCGATGTTCAATGTTCGAAGTTCATCACCGATCTCCCCTACCCCACGAACACCTTCAACCACAGTCGCATGGCGACCAATAAAATCACCACCGCAGTGACGGCCCGAATCCCTTTTCCTGTAAAACGCGCACTCAACTGCGAACTCCCCAAACGTCCGCCAATAAGCACCATGACAGGGCATCCGATCAGCAACCCAAACGGAAGCTCTCCGACGGCTGCGCTGCCCTTACTCAGCTGCCCAAGCAACCCAGACAAACTATTCAACGCGATAAAGATCGAAGTGCAGGCAGCAATACTTTGCGCCTTCGACCAACGAAACAAATGCATCACCGGAGCTAAATAAATGCCTCCCCCAATTCCAGTGACGCCTGCAAGTAAACCTAAGACCCCACCAACAAGCGATAACTTCAAAGCACCAGGCTCTCGAACGGATTCCTCGCCGCTCACAGGCATACGATTTTGCCACAGCATCACAAGACCCGCGACTGTCAATGCCCCAGCAAGCACATTGAGAAACACCGCTTCTGGCAATCGCCAGAGTCCACCAACAAACGCCAAAGGAATCGAAGCACTGAGCAAAGGCAGCAACAGCTTCCAGTTCGCGTGACCTTTGCGAATCAGAAGGTAGCTCCCTTGAGTGGTCACCACCAAATTACAGCTCAAGGCAATGATCGGCACCGCCGCCAACGGCAATCCACTGATCGCCAGCAAAGCAATATACGTCGACCCACCCCCAAACCCAGCCATCGAGTAAAGAAAGGCCACCGCTGCAAACAGAACTGGAAGGAGATAGATCAAAATATTAAACAACAAAGCCCGCAAAACCTGCGGGCTTTAAAAAATACTCAGGGAGGGATTTGAACCCTCACGCCCTTTCGGGCACCACGACCTGAACGTGGCGTGTCTGCCGTTTCACCACCTGAGCTAAAGTCGATGTGAAGACAACGAAGCAGAAAGTGAGCTGTCAATTTCGGAGTGATGGATCTAAACCGTTAATGGACGTAAATGAACGTTAATCATATGGATCGCGCTACTGGCGAAGAAAAAGCCACGTAAAACACTGACTTTGAAAGTGCATGACTGGTCCACTCCTTGTAGTTTACTAATCATAAATTCACGTTCATCTACGTCCATTAACGGTTCAACTCATTCTTTGCAGAATCAAGGACATCACTGATAAGGCTTGGTTCGACGGATAAAATGTCTATCGGTGAAGCATGACTCTCGAAGAACGCTTGGAAACTTTTTTGCATCAATCACCGTCAATACACACCACTTGCTATGTGGCCAAAGGCGCGATAGTCATCGGTGCAGTCACCTTAGCCAAAAACTCAAGCGTATGGCATGGAGCAGTGCTGCGTGGAGATATTCATACCATCGAAATTGGCGAAGGCTCGAATGTGCAAGACGGCACAATGGTGCATTTGTCGGATGATTATGGAGTCAAAGTCGGCAATTATGTAACCATCGGACATGCGGCAATGATCCATGCGTGTGAGATCGGTGACGGCTGTCTGATCGGCATGAAAGCGACGATTCTAGATGGCGCGGTGATTGGAGCGGAGTCGATTGTCGGCGCTGGAGCGCTCGTAACCAAAGGAACCAAGGTCCCCGAAGGCTCGCTCGTGCTTGGCGTGCCCGCAAAGGTCGTGCGCGAACTCACTCCAGAGGAGCGCAGCACCGGACGCGATTTAGCTGAGAAATATGTGCGAGTCTCCGCTGGCCATAAGGCACGGTTTGGCTCGGATCTATAATAGCGACCTGTCTGAATCCTAATCCCACTTAAATCTTGCCCCTCTCCTCAGCAGCGAGACTCACCTCAGCTGCGACGCAACTTGCTGAGCAAGGCAGGTAAGATTGGAGCATACGTTGGCCAAAATTGGTGCCTCCTTCGCTTTTTGAGCTACGGCGGACACGTCCCCATTTTGCGACTCCTAGTATACAAACTAGATTCCGAGCGAATTCCCACCTCTGGGCTTGCAAAGCGGCTGGTTTCTATTTCTGGTATTCGTGGTTATTGAGACTTAATCTCAGCTACATCCTACCAATGCGACTCAACGAAATCAAAAAAGGCGGACGCTTCCGTGTAAAAAACCTCAATTGCTGTAACGATTGCGTCTCACGCTTGATGTCTATGGGACTTCTACCGGACCAAGAGATTCGCTTGATGCACGAGGCGCCGCTTGGGGACCCTATAGCTGTCGAGTTCAATGGTTGCCACATCAGTGTCCGTTTAGAAGACGCTGGGCATGTTGAAGTCGAACCCATCGGAGAATGAGCGATTCCGTGGTCAGCACGCGCATTGCCCTCATTGGAAATCCTAACACGGGCAAAACTTCGCTTTTCAACACCCTCACGGGGATGCGTCAGCGAGTGGGCAATTACTCAGGCGTCACTGTGGAGAAAAAAACGGGCACTTGGTTGCTTCCAAATGGCAACGATGTCGAATTGATTGATCTACCCGGCACCTACACACTCAGCGCCACCTCTTTGGATGAGCGTGTCGCGGTGGATGTCATTTCAGGGCACGGGCTCGGACAAAAAGCACCCGATCTAGTGGTCGTGGTGGTCGATGTCGAAAATTTGCGTCGAAATCTCTTTCTGGCCTCGCAAGCGTCAGAGCTCGGGGTGCCCATGGTGATTGCTCTAAACTGTTGGGATATAGCGGAAAAAAAAGGTCTACAGATTGATAGTAAACTTCTAGAGCAACGCCTCGGAGTGCCAGTCGTGCCAACGGTTGCGAAGCGTAAAAGCGGCACTGAAGAGTTGGCCAAAGCAGTCGAAAAAGCGATCGAAACACGCCCGATGCTGGTGCGTCCAAAGTGGCCAGAGCCAGTGCAAAAAGCACTTAAAACGCTGCACGATGAACTGATCACAAAGCGTGGCGAACAGCTGCGCGAAGGTGAGTTGCAGCGTCTTATTTTTGACCGCAAGAGCGCTGTCAGTGAGCGCCTACAAACTCCAGCGGCCGAGCATCAAGCCATCGTCAAAGCGACACGCGACCAACTGTATAAAGATGGCTATCAGCCCGATGCTGCCGAATCGACCCTACGCTATCGTTTTTTAAACCCACTGCTCAACGACGTGCTGGAGCGACAAGCGGCGATGAAGACGCGGAGCAAGTCTGAAGGTATTGATCAACTACTACTACACAAGTTTTGGGGTTTGGTGGTCTTCATTGGCATGATGTATGTCGTCTTCCAGTCGGTCTACACTTGGGCGGGGCCAATGATGGATCTGATCGAAGGCGTTGTGGGTTGGGTGCAAGGCATTGCGGCTGATGCACTGGTATCCACCCCAATGTTACAAAGTTTGATTGCAGATGGAATCATTGGAGGTGTTGGAGCGTTTCTAGTATTCCTACCACAGATTTTGGTGCTCTTTTTCTTCATTTCGATTCTCGAAGAGTCTGGCTACATGGCACGTGCGGCCTTCTTGATGGATAAACTCTTTCAATGGTGTGGGCTCAATGGAAAAAGCTTTGTGCCACTGCTCACCAGTTTTGCCTGCGCGATCCCTGGCATCATGGGCGCGCGGACGATCAACGACAACAAGGCGCGCTTGATTACTATTTTAGTGGCACCACTCATGAGTTGCTCGGCGCGGCTTCCAGTCTATCTACTTTTGATTGGTGCCTTCATCGAACCGCACTACGGGCCGAAAGTTGCGGGTGCGACTTTGTTCGCCATGCACTTTGTCGGTGCACTGGTCGCGGCACCCTTTGCTTGGGTATTGAATATGACGGTAAATAAAGGCCGCAAACCCGAGCCTTTTGTGATGGAGCTCCCGCACTACCGCGTGCCACAAGTGAAACTCACCTGCCACCGAATGTATGAGAGCGGTAAAGAATTTGTGCTCCGTGCAGGCACCGTGATTTTTGCAATGACGATTGTGATTTGGGCACTGCTCTACTTTCCACGTTCCATAGAGGTCGAAGAGCAAGTGTATGCAGACCTCGGCATCTCAAAAGATTTAAAAACAGAACTCGTTTCAACGCCTGGCGGAGCAATTGTTGAGGCAGGTTTAAACGAGACCCTGCAAGGTGCTATCGATGCTGCCTACTTAGAGCAGAGCTACATGGGGCGGTTCGGTAAATTTGTCCAACCAGTCTTTGCGCCTGCTGGATATGACTGGAAAATCACAGTCGGCGTGCTCGCGAGTTTCCCTGCTCGTGAAATCATTATCTCTACGCTGGGCATCACCTACTCGCTCGGCGGAGAGGTCGACGAAGAATCCGACGACCTACGCACCACGTTAAGTAATGCGAAATGGGAATCTGGACCACGCAAAGGCGAAGCCGTTTTCAATATTCCTGTGGCGCTTTCGATCATGGTCTTCTTTGCCCTGTGTATGCAATGCGGCGCCACCGTCGCCGTGATCGCCAAAGAACTCAACTGGTGGTGGGCGACAGGTAGTTTTTTCGGCCTCACCGCGATCGCATGGGTCGCTGCTGTAGCCGTGTATCAAATCGGTATGTTGTTTGCGTAAAGAGCCGATAGAAGCTAGAATATAGAAGTTCGCATGAAAACCGTGGAAATCATCCTAGTCGCACTCATCGTGCTTGGCGCGGTGCTTTACCTATACAAGACCTTTAAACCAAAGAAGAAGACAGGTTGTGGTTGCGGAACAGTCGATTGTAAGGTGCCTAAGCCAACCATAGAGCGCGCTTCAAATGACAATTAAAGCAGCATTTTGATTCGCTCTCTGGTGAATTTGCAGCATTATAATAGTGAAAGAACTGCCATGCTCCAAAAAGAACTACGCGATTCATGTTACGCCTTTCTAAAAGAGGGCTCTGCAAAACTCAAATTGCCTATTGGTATTGTAAGCCACATCTACAATAATCTCTATAAGGTGGTGGCTATCAACTTACAACAAGGTGACTTGACCACCGGGGCAACATTTCCGCTCAGCCAGACCTACTGCCGCGATGTGTTTACCAGCGAAAAAATTATCGCGATCACAGAGATCGATGGAGTGCCTGGTTTACAGCGACACCCACTCTATGTGAGCCTGCCACTTGAAGCATACATCGGTGCACCTATACATCACAACGGCATCGTCTGGGGAACCGTCAACTTCAGTTCCCCCGAACACAGAGAGCCTTTTTCCGAATGTGAAATCACCCTCGTTAAAAGCTATGCAGATGCCATCGGTAAACACTTAGACGAAATTGATGCACTACCCAAAGGTGCCTTACACCGCACCCATGTTGCCAGTCGCGCGCCCTTCAAAACGAAAAAGTAACTAGGATCGTCGAAACGGCCATCCGCTTAACACACGAAGCGTGGGCCTGGAGTTTGTTAAAGCGGCACGAACGAGCCCTACTTTAACAACTCAAGGTTGGGCGTTCGGCCTTCTTCAGCCCTTCTCTGAATCGAGGAGAATCTTATACTCAACGGAATCCACAAGGGCTTCCCATGTGGCTTCGATGATATTATCACTCGCGCCCACAGTGCCCCAAATTTCGTTGCCGTCTGTGGATTCGATTTGAACACGAATAATCGCGTCGGCCCCATGCTGGCTCTCTAAAATACGCACCTTAAAATCGATCAGTTCGACTTCCATGATTTCAGGGAAGACCGGCGCAATCGCCTTACGCAAGGCATCATCCAAAGCTCCCACCGGGCCACTGGCTTCTGCTACGGTGTGGTGGATCTCATCACCGATCTTGATCTGAACCGTCGCCTCAGAAACAGTGCTACCGTGTGCGGTCTGGTGACTCACCATCACTCGGTAGCCGATCAACTCAAAGTCATCCTTCTTCCCCTTGAGGAAGCGATTGAGCAACAATTTGAACGAGGCATCTGCAGCTTCATAGCCGTAGCCCTTGAACTCTAGCTCTTTGAGCTCAGCGAGAAAGTCTTTCAACTCAGGGGAACGGGCATCGAGATCGACGCCAATTTCCTTGGCTTTCATCATCACACTGCTACGACCCGACATATCGGACACCAAGACACGTGTGCGATTGCCCACCAACTCAGGTTCAATGTGTTCGTAACTGTGCTTCACTTTCGCAGCGGCATCGGCGTGCACTCCTCCCTTGTGGGCAAACGAGGCTGGGCCAACGAAAGGCGCATTGTTATCGGAGGGGCGATTGGCCATTTCATCCACAAACAGAGACAGGTCGCGCAACTCTTTCAAATTGCCTGCACAGTTTAAATCGCGTCCCATCTTGAGAACCAGATTGGGAATGATCGTAGTGAGGTTGGCATTACCATTACGTTCGCCCACTCCATTAATCGTGCCTTGGACGAGTGCGGCACCCGACTCGATACCTGCCAGTGAAACAGCCACTCCGAGGCCCGAGTCGTTGTGACAATGCATACCGATTGGAGTGTCTGGGAAATGCGCCACGACTTTTGAGACAATCTCGTTCATTTCACCTACGAGTTTACCACCATTGGTATCGCAAAGTGTGAGGTTGATCGCCCCGCCGCGCTTTGCTGCTTCGAGTGTCTGCAATGCATATTCAGGGTTATCGCAATAGCCGTCAAAAAAATGCTCCGCATCGTAAATCACTTCGCGCCCACTCTGGGTTAAGAATCGGACTGAATCTTCGATCATTTTGAGATTCTCTTCCGCTGTTGTGCGCAAGATCTCGGTCACATGTAAGAGCCATGTCTTGCCAAAAATAGTGACTACCGGAGTGTTTGCATCGAGGAGCAACTGTAGCTGTGGATCCTCTTCTGCTTTAAGGCTCGCGCGACGTGTGGAGCCAAAAGCTGCGATTTTAGCGTGATTAAGCTTTAGCTTCTGCGCCTCTTCGAAAAAGGCCATGTCACGCGGGTTGGAGCCTGGCCAGCCGCCTTCAATGTAATCAATACCAAACTGGTCCAGCTTTTCAGCGACGCGGAGTTTGCCAGCTACAGTGAATGAGACACCCTCGCCCTGCGTGCCGTCGCGGAGAGTGGTGTCGTAGATTTTGATATGTGATTGCATCGGTCGGAACTGATTGAGGAAAAACCGATGAAGACAAAGGTTTGCAGGTAAGGGGGCAAACCAAAAAAGTAAGCTCAACTAGGAGGCTGTCCGCACCTGCGGAACCCGCTTACTCGGCATTGAGCAACAAATAAGCCCATGCCCCTAAAGTAAATTGCTCCGATTCGTCGAATGTATGCAACTGATCCGTGAGCACATCACGATAGCTTCCAGCGAGTGCTGAATCGTTGATGCTAAAGGTCACGGCATTGGGTGAAAGATTTAGGATCGCGAGGATCTTATCGCCGTTTTTCTCGCGATGAAAGGCCCAGACTTGATCCTCGGCACCTGTCTCGAAGTAAACGAGGTCGCCGCCATACACACCATTCCACAGCGCCTGATTGCCCTTCTTCCACTGTAATAAGCGCGTGATCGTCTCACGCTCGGGGTGTGGACGCCAATCGATGAGGTCTTTCTCAAAAAATAGCAGCATTTCGTCTAAACCAGCTTCTTCCCCATTGTAAATGAGCGGCATGCCGCGTGAAGCGACCGTATACGCACGCAAAACACCTGCTGCGGGCCCGTAGTCATCCTCAACAGTTCCATGCCAGCTGTTTTCGTCGTGATTGCTCAAAAACTTCATGCGGATCGCCTCGACGGGATACTCCTCGTTACGCTCAAAAGCCTCATAGTCAGCAAGATCTTTGGCCGTAATCTCACCTGCAACCAGCTTGCGCATCTCGCCCATCTGACGCCAGGCATAGCTCATATCAAAAGCCTCGTCATGAAACTCTGGCAATTGCCCCTCCGCCAGCATGAACACTTGGGCGACTTCATTCAGCGCACGGCGAGCCTCATTCCAAAAGTCGGTCGGCACCTCTTCCGCGACATCGCAGCGGTAGCCATCGACGCCAAATTCCTGCACCCAATAAACCATGGCGTCAATCATCGCTGCGCGTAAGCCTGGCTGTGTATAATCGAGCGAAATCACATCTGTCCAATCTTCTACGGGGGGAATAAATTCACCCGCTTCATTCTTCTCGTAAAACTCGGGATTCGTCTTCGTCCAATGGTGATCCCATGCGGTATGATTCGCGACCCAATCAAGAATCACATACATTCCGAGCTCATGCGCCCGATCAACAAATTCTTGAAAATCCTGCTCAGTGCCAAATTCAGGATTGACCGACTTATAATCGATAATCGAATAGTAACTTCCGAGGCTGCCTTTGCGATTTTCGACTCCAATCGCGTGTATGGGCATCACCCAGACGATGTCGATTCCCATTGCCTTGATCCGCGGAAGATACTCGGTCACTTCATCAAAAGTGCCCTCATCTGAAAACTGACGAACATTCACCTCGTAGATGCTCGTATCCTTAGCCCAATCCGGATACATTCCATAAGGAGCCTGACTACTGTGAGCGACCAGCGTAGCCAGTATGCAAAGAGTCGCGCCTATAAACATCGTGCGCCAGTTTTGAAACGTTTTCATGCACATAGATATCAGAATGAAACGCATAGAACACCAACAGACCACAAGTAGACAGTTGAACTATAGCATTGTCCTCGACTAAAAGCTGGCTAGAAACGACGGAACCATTTTCCTACCCCATCGTGCAAGAAGAGAGCAAAGAACTCCCAGGCCTTCGCGCCAAACTCGACAAACTCGTGTATTTTCACGACATCGATCAATTGCCAAGCGACGCACCGCATGCATTTATCTACTTCATCACCATTACGAATCTCTCCACGAGCACCGTCACACTGCGTGGCCGTCGTTGGGTGCTACGCGAGGTCGATGGGCATAGCCACGTAATCGAAGGCGAAGGCATTGTCGGTAAAGAACCTACGATCCCGCCAGGCAAAAGCTTTACCTACAATAGCTATCACATGACGCATTGCGATTGTATTGCCACGGGTTCCTTTCATGGCATTGACAGCTCGGGGTATCCCATTCATCTCCGCATACCCGAGATCGAAATGAAGATTCCACCACAGACACCAGAAACTCCTGAGACACCATGAAGCTGATCGATTTAAATCGCCATGGTGCCATCGGCTCAAACTCTACGTATATTGAAATCGGTGACTTCAAAATTTTAGTAGATTCTGGCTTACACCCCAAAAAGATGGGTTACGATGCCGTGCCAGACTTCGAGCCTATTGAACACGAAACGCTCGACTTAATTGTGCTCACGCACTGCCACCTGGATCACTTGGGCTCTTTGCCAATCATCGCAGCACATAATCCAGAGACACCAGTCATTACGACTGCGCCAAATGCCGAACTCGCTCCACGAATGTTACGAAATTCGATTAATGTGATGAAACGTCAGCGCGAGGAAAAAGGCATTACCGACTACCCTCTGTTTCTTCATCGCGACGTCGTAGAGCTCAATAAACAATTCGTAGTGCAACGCTTCGAGCACGGAGAAATCTACCGTAAGGGCAAAGAAACGATAGAAGTCATCCTCCACCCAGCGGGACATGTCGTTGGAGCTGCAGCCGTCGAATTTATCCACAACGGTAAACGCATCGTCTTTTCAGGTGACGTGCTCTTCGATGCCCAGCGCACCCTCCCCGGCGCCCATTTACCACAAGGAGACATCGACACACTCATACTAGAGACCACACGCGGTGCCAAAGAAAGTGATTCCAGTATCACCCGTGCGTCTGAGGTCGACCGCCTAGTCACACAGATTGGCGAGATCCTTGAGCGCGGTGGCAGCTGTCTAATCCCTGTCTTTGCGCTCGGCCGTATGCAGGAGCTGTTCAAAATCATTTTTGAAGCACGCAGTTTTGGTCGCCTGCCCCACTCCCCCGTCTATGCGGCTGGGCTAGGTATGGACATCTGCAACTACTTCGAGAAAATTCGTAAACGCACACAGCTGATTGATTTTGATATCAGCATGCTTGAAAAAATGAAGGTGCGCTCAGTCGATTTAAACATGCGTCCAGGCCGCGACTTACCGCGCAAGGGGATTTACCTTGTGAGCAGTGGCATGATGGTCGAGCACACCCCCTCTTATAAACTCGCCGCATCACTCCTCCCGCATGCGCCCAATGGCGTTTGCTTTGTTGGCTACTGCGACCCAGAAACCCCAGGGGGCCAATTACTCGAAGAACACAGCGGCAGTTTTTTCTTCGATGCACTCGATTATTCAGCACCAATGCGCGCCTCGATTGATCAATTTGATCTCAGTGGACATGCCAACCGAGACGAGCTCGTCGACTATGCAGTGCATTCCAATGCAAAAAATGTCGTCCTCAACCATGGCGATCCACACGCTCGCGAGTGGTTTGCACAGACCCTCAATCAGCGTATGCCCAAGACGAATGTTTTGAATCCAAGCCCTGGAGTGCTTTACAAATTATAAAAAACACACTAGTTTACCAAAGTAGCGTTAGTCCGCAAAAGAATGAAATTTGAGTATCAAATAATTAAGGAACACCAACTCATTATTGAAGTGGTATCTGGCCAAATTACGCTCGAAGGCTTGGCTGACAAAACCTGTGCATTATTCGCAGACCCTGACTACGACGCCAGCTATGTTGGGCTCGCCGATTATCGACATGCCAGTCCGCAAATCACACGCACCGAGCTTTATGGATTCGCAAAATTCCTCAATGAGAACGACCTTTTCGGACAGTCGAAATGGGCGATCATTGCAGACAACCCAATGGTAGTCGCACTCACGCAAATCTTTCAGCAAAGAATGCTCGATACTGATTTAATTGGAGTTTTTAGCACTACCGAGGCCGCCGCAGCTTTTCTCGAAAGACCCGTATTACTCGATTACGTTCACGATTACCCGGTGATCTAGCGACCGAACAAGCTGGATAGCTTACCCATAATGCTACCACCAGTAGTTGCGGCGCTGCTTTCGCGAACGCCGAAATGAAGCCGAGCCAACGCAAGGGCAACGCGCTCAGTCCGTGGCGCATCGTTAATCAAAAAGAATCGCTCGGGGCGATCTTCACTGGAAAACAATTCCTTCAAATCTGCAGACTCAACTGCAAACCATTCACAAACTTCGTCCACTTTACCCAGGGCACTTTGTAGCTGTGACTCGGAATTTGAGCCCGATACTTGTTCCCGTAGAGCCAATTCATCGTCGGTTAATACCGCTCCAGATTGATACAAGAGTTCTGCCTGCAAAGCCTCGTCCAAATCCTCGGCAATCAGACCAATCGCTTCAGCCAAATGTAAGCCTTGGTCACCACGACGATACGGAATGTGCTTGCGAACGCCCCGCTCGTCCTTGTGAGCCAAGCTGTTCATGAATGCACGCAAGTCGGCACCCACCACAGCAGATTGGTCGAGAGATTGCCCAAAATGAACAATATCAATTAGAGTCTTAGGGTTTTCTGACGCCAGCAATTCAATCGTCTCATCGCTGAAATGACAAAAACCTGCCGGGTAATCACAGACGATACCCATGCGATTCAGAATTTGATCGAAGGTAAAATCATCCTCACTTTCCAACTCAACGTTGTCAGCCAAATCTCCGAATGGATCATCAAAAGCAAGTGTTTCACGGAGAATATCGAAGAGTTTTTTGATGCGGCTCTTTTTGCCAATCAGGCCAGGAACTGAATCTAATTCTTCAAGTGTAAAGTCGATGTATTTGCTAGGTGTTTCATCACTTCCTCTAAACGGCCATGAGACACCCGCATTCTGCCCGAGAACCGAAATTTCGGTTTCATTCAAGATCGAATTCGTAAAACGACGGCAGATATACTCCCACTCTTCGGCAGAATATTTCTCTAGATTTTTGGTAGGCATAATTAAATATCTATAGGTGCGTGAATCCTTTTACAAAGCTCTTCTTATCGGTAGTTTCAAGCGAATTCACAGATGCGAATCGCTAAACATTATTAATTAACACCCATTGCTCCCAATCGCAAGCCTGCCTACGTATCTAGATACTTAACAAAAGATCATTTTGCAGATAAAAATAAAGAGTAACGCATGCGATGCGTAAATACTTTCTCAGCCCATACCTAGCCCCAACTTTTCAAAATTTTCATATAGTTTGCACGCTCCAAGGCTTCTGGGTCGGCACAATTTTGATAGTTCATGCAACCACGTATCTCATCTAGGCTAGTATGTTGATGGTTCGACATCCAAGATTCTAACTCTTCAAGTATTGAACTAACACGCTCTGGTCCATTAAGCAATACACTCGATACCAGTTGGACGGTATCCGCACCAGCCATGAGCGCCTTGATCACATCAACTGCCTTGTAAACGCCTCCCGAGGCCGCGAATTGACAATTGATGCGGCCACTTAACATCGATAGCCAGCGCAAACGAAGCCGCAACTCCTGCGCGTAAGAAAGTTTCAAGCTCACATTCACCTTCCGTTTCTCAATGTCAAAATCAGGCTGATACATGCGATTAAACAGCACCAATGCATCGACACCGCCCTCATGCAAGCGTTTGGCGAAATTTGGCAATGCGCTAAACGAAGGCGAGAGTTTCACCACGAGCGGGATGGAAATACGCTCACGCACCTGAGTCATAATTCTTAAATAGCGCTCCTCCATCTGCGCAGCGCTTTCATCCAAATTTGTAGCGAGACAGTATAAATTCAATTCTAAGGCATCGGCGCCAGCACTTTCGATTAACGAGGCATATTGTGTCCATTCACCATCCCTAGTTCCGTTTAGCGACCCAAAGACAGGAATACTCACAGTATTCTTGATTGCCTGAAGCTGCTCCAAATACGAATCCACTCCACGATCCAAAATTCCGCTTCCAGCAAAAGTTGAAGCCGCCTGAACAAAAGAGTCAGAATAACCATCATTCTGGTCACTGGCACCCACCAAATTTTGAGTTATCTGCTCCTCAAACAGTGAATACATGGTAACCCCAGCAATTCCAGCATCCTCCAAGGCGCGCAACTTATCTAAATCATCAGAAAGTGGAGACGCTCCGGCTACCAGTGGATTTTTGAGCGTTAAGCCAAGGTAATTTGTCTGAAGATTCATAATCAACGTCTCTGGTAAGTTTATAAACAATTGAACGACCGCTTACAAGCGAGCATAGTCATGGAGATACTTGTTTAGCCATACTTATTTGGCGAATTAGTGCAGACTGGATTCAATGCTGGATCCTGAATTGCTTCGCCATCTACGGCAGACTTTCGTCTGTCTCATAACGACTCTTTCAAGAATTAACGTGATTGTAGGCGTATCTTGTTCAACTGATTCGCTCGGCAGACATCCATCACTTCAGTGACATATTTCAATGGCACCTCCTCATCAGCGATCAATAAGATGGGCATTTCAGGAGTCAATTCACCGGCGACAACGATCGCTGCTTTAAACGCCTCCATCTCTAATAAACGATCATTCAAATACACCTGCCCCTCTGGACTGAGCGCGACTACGATCTGCTCATTGATCTCATTTTTACCAGCAGTCTCAATCTTCGGAACTGTGATATTTAAAGTGCTCACTTGCTTAAACTGCATCGTCACCAAAAAGAAAAACAACAGCACCGTAAGCACATCCACCAATGGCACGATATTGATGGTCGGCTGACGACGCCTGCGAAGTAATAGAGACATAAGTAAAATACGATAGAACTATGGCTGCGACTGCTTCTTAAGTTCAGTTAAACACTCCACACCAACGCTGATGCGAGCGGCCAAAGATTCCACACGGCGCATTAGATACGCATGAGCCGCGAGCGCAGGTATCGCAATCGCCAGGCCTAAAATTGTGGTATTCAGCGCAAGAGCGATCCCCTTAATAAAGGCCGCAGGATCTGGCAAACCAGTATCTACCGAGAATCCTCCAAACACTTGAGTCAAACCGGTCACCGTGCCTAATAGACCAAGCAAGGGTGCTGCGCCGATCACAACTTCAAGGAGAAACATGCCCCGCTCCATCCGGCTGACTTCCAAACGAGCAAATGCATTCAAGGCCTCTGGCTCTGGTTGACGTTCCCGATAAAAACTCACGATGCGCCCGCTAACAGACGACATGCTGGACTCCACCTTTTCCAAGTCGCCAGTAACCAAAGCATCCACCATCGGTTTTGGCATAACTTTCGAATTACGTAGGGCCAACAATCGCTCAATGGTGATAAAAGCCGCAATGAAAGAACACGCTGCGAGCGGATAGATAAAAATACCGGCGTTGTTGATTAGGTCCATAGGTGAATGAAGATGAAACTTAGGTCAGCACGTTCCTAGTAAAGTTTCAAACAATTGAGTGAAAAAGGGAGTGCCATTCAGCGTGGGACCGATGCCGCATGTCAACGATTCAGAGGAAATTTGTAGGGTCCAGGCTCGGAGACTGTCTCAAAAAGATGTGATACTGCTGAAATGTGACGAATTCTCATACCTAAGATAGTCGTGTTCTGAAGCCTACTCTTAATCATAATCTCAATCGATCCGTTGGATGATAGGGACTTATAGAAAATAAAGGAGATGATAATTCAGAGTGGGATTCAGATTAAGAAACAAATATCTAAGGATCGCGGGAGGTGTTTTTATTTTTGAAACAGTCTCCTCGCGCGGTGCCTCCTAGGCCTGGCTTTCGAGACGACTCGCACATTGCGGCAGTTCGCAAGAAAACCATCTCAAAATAGAAAGTTCTAGTAAATTGACCATTCATACTGACCCAAAGCTTACCCAATCGACTACATATCGTAGACGCGTAGCCGATGCGAGGCGACGCCGACAAGCCTCATCGATTAGGATTTGGACAGTTTTGAAACCGTCTCTGTGAGAGTCGCTTCGTCGCCAACCAACTGCAGCAATTAAATACGCCTTCAGTTCATTCAGCTCGGCGCGGCTCAGAAAAAAAGGCGCAGTAAAAACTGCGCCTTTGTAAAAATTAAACCAATTGAGCTAGCTTAGAGAATCACGATTAAAGCGTGAATTAAACCTGGAATGTAAAACAACAACCACAGGATAACGTTAATAATAAGCGTCTTGTCTGCCTTATTATTCTTTAAAAAGACTGCAAGTGGAGGAAGCAGGATTGCGATGATGATTAGAACGAGTTTATTCATGATATATCAATGTGTTAGTTAGTGTGAGCCTAATGTTCATTAAGCTGACAGCAACGTAGCAAGAAATGTGACAATTGTCACGCCTGCATATAGGACAGCGCACCTGCTGTTTTAGCGACGTCCGCAGCGCCTTCGAGTAACTCACTCAAGGGATCGTAATTGCCACTAAGTAAGCTTTCACGAGCACCTGGTTTGATCTCACATGAAATAGACTGCTCACCAAAATTCACCTTAAGATTTTCCACATCAATAGTCACATCAATCGAAGGGTCGGCTTCGATTGCAGCGGCGATGGTAGCGCGGTCAGCATCACTCGCAATCACACAGACCACACCTAAATTCGTCGAGTTGCCGAAGAAGATCTCAGCAAAGCTACCGGCGATCACGGCGTTGTAACCTGCACGAAGGATGGATTGCGGTGCGTGCTCGCGAGAGCTGCCGCAACCGAAGTTGTTACCACTGACTAGAATCGAAGCATCCGCAAAACGTGGATCATTTAGGTTGTGCTGCTTGTCTTCGCCAGACTCGGTCTTACGCACGTCATAGAAGAGGTATTCGCCGAGACCGTCGAATGTAATGCACTTCATGAAGCGCGCAGGAATGATACGGTCGGTATCGATATCATCACCAGGAACGTAAACGCCCTTACCTGTGACTTGTTTGATAGGTGTAGATGCCATTATAAAAGAATTTAGAAATTAGAAGTTATGAGATAAAAGCTTCAGCTTACACGCCAACTGGAGCGAAACCGAATACTTCGCGCGCATCGGAAACTTCACCAGTCACTGCTGCCGCTGCGACCATGAGCGGGCTCATGAGCATGGTGCGTCCTGTCGGACTGCCTTGGCGGCCCTTGAAATTACGATTTGAGGAACTTGCGCAAAGTTGATCGCCGATCAACTTGTCTGGATTCATCGCCAAACACATCGAGCAACCTGCGGCGCGCCATTCGAAACCAGCCTCGACAAAAATCTTATCCAGCCCCTTAGCTTCAGCGATCTTGGCAACTACCTGTGAGCCTGGAACAATGATCGCTTGCACGCCTGCAGCCACTTTGCGGCCTTCAACAAACTTGGCGACTTCTTCAAAATCGGAAAGACGTCCGTTCGTGCAAGATCCAATAAATGCCACATCGATCTTCTTGCCCTTCACTGCACTGCCACCTTCAAACTGCATGTATTCAAGTGCCTCTGCAATCGAGTCACGGTCAGATTGCGTCGCACCCTCAGCGATTGATGGAATGTTTTCCTCAATACCGACACCTTGCGCTGGAGTGATACCCCATGTGACAGTTGGTTGGATTTCAGATGCGTCGATAGTGACTACGTCGTCGTAAGAACAGCCTTCATCAGAAGCAAAGGACTTCCATTCCGCGACCGCAGCATCCCACGCTTCACCAGTTGGTGAGTAGGGACGCCCCTTCAAATAGTCGAAAGTCGTTTCGTCGGGATTGACGTAACCGACACGTGCACCGCCCTCAATGGACATATTGCAGACAGTCATACGCTCTTCCATGGTGAAGTTGTCAAAAGTCGTGCCCGCATATTCGTATGCATAGCCGGTGCCGCCTTGCGTGCCGAGAAGACGGATGATGTGCAAAATCACATCCTTCGCATAGACACCTGGAAGCAAATCACCATTCACATTGATACGGCGCACTTTTAATTCGTTCAAAGCGATCGTTTGCGTCGCAAGCACATCACGCACCTGACTGGTGCCGATGCCAAAGGCGATCGCGCCGAAAGCACCGTGTGTCGCTGTGTGTGAGTCACCACAAGCGATTGTGGTGCCTGGCTGTGTGATCCCCTGCTCTGGCCCCACGATGTGCACCACACCTTGTTTACCAGTGTTCGTGTCGAAGAAAGTCACGTCGTTCTCCGCGCAATTCTTGCGAAGTTCTTCAATCATCCCTTGAGCGAGCGGATCACTGTAGGGCTCGACGGCCTCATTCGTCGGCACGATGTGATCGACCGTCGCGAAGGTGCGATGCGGATATTGCACTTTTAGCCCGTGGTCGCGAAGCATACCAAAGGCCTGCGGGCTGGTCACTTCGTGAATCAAGTGCGTGCCGATCAATAATTGCGTCTGCCCGTTTGCCAATTGGCGAACGGCATGCGCATCCCATACTTTTTCAAATAAGCTTTTGCTCATAAATGTGTCCTCACAGAGGGGTTAATCTCAAAAGCGTCTCAATAAGGATAGCTTTATCGAGTCTGGCAACCGCAAATCTATTTTTTGCAAAATCCTAGGTCAGAAACGCCGGTCGGGCCATTGCAGCTGCGCCAGCCTTACATAAGGAGCGCTGATCGTCCGATCTCCAATGATAAATTCCTAGATATCGCCCACTAGCTCATGATTCAAAGTCGAAGGTTCACGTTCACCCCCCTAAATTCCAGCTCTCGTGCTATATACGATCATTTCGATTGACTTCCTGCCCCCGTCTGGACGTTATGCGCGCTTTCATTTACCCCCGTCGCGATCCAAGTCGGCGGGTTTTTCATTTTTAAGTCATCATCAATCATGTCTTAATCATAATCTGAATCATAATTTTAATTCACGATGCCACAGGCTGAATACGGATTAAGAGTAAGAGTAGGATTAAGAATAAGACCCGTCAGATTCTAACGACTACCTTCTGACCACTACCTTCTTTAAATCCATGAACGCCAAAAACATCCGCAACATCGCCATCATCGCACACGTTGACCACGGCAAAACCACTCTAGTGGACTGCCTGCTCGCACAAAGTGGCACTTACCGCGAAAATCAGCAGGTGCAAGAACGCGCCATGGACTCCATGGACTTGGAACGCGAAAAAGGCATTACCATTAAAGCCAAGAACTTGGCGGTGAAATGGACCAACCCTAAGGACGGTATCGAATACACCATCAACATCGTTGATACGCCTGGCCACGCCGACTTCGGTGCTGAAGTGGAACGTGTCATGAAAATGGTCGACGGCGTGCTGCTTCTGACCGATGCAGTCGGTGGCCCACAGGCGCAAACGCGCTGGGTGCTACGCAAAGCGCTCGACCAAGGCCTCAAGACCATTTGTGTGATCAACAAGGTGGATCGCGAATCTTCTCGCCCAGACTGGGTGCACGATAAGGTGCTCGAACTCTTTCTCGATCTCGAAGCCGACGAAGACCAATTCAACGCACCTTTCCTATATGCGTCTGCAAAAATGGGCTTCGCCGACCGCGAAGTCGATGGTCCTCGTGAGAACATGATGGATCTCTTTGAGACTGTCATTGAGCGCATTCCTCCCCCAGTCATCGAAGAAGGCGACTTCCGTATGCTCGTTTCCAACATCGACTGGGATGATTATGTTGGTCGTATGGCGATCGGCCGTGTGCTTTCTGGTGAAGTGAAAGTGGGACAAACTATTTTCGCCCTTCGCAAGGACGGCAAAAAAGACCGCGTGAAAGTCACCAAAATGAAGAGCTTCTCGGGTGCGGGTGATACCGACGACGTGACGGACGCGGTTGCAGGTGATATCGTAGGCCTTGCAGGTTTCGACGAAGTCGACATTGGAGACACACTCGCTGCGCAACAAGACGCTGAGCCGATGCCATTCGTGCAAATCGACCCGGCCACCGTCCAGATGGAGTTCTCTGTGAACAATGGCCCGCTGGGTGGTAAAGATGGCAAGAAGGTCACTTCTCGTCAAATCCGTGAACGTCTCATTCGCGAAACACAGTCCAACATTTCCATCAGTATTGAAGACACCGACGACGGCACACGCTTCCTCGTCAACGCACGTGGCTCGATGCAGATCGCCGTTCTCGTCGAAACCATGCGCCGCGAGGGCTTTGAGCTCCTCGTTTCCCGCCCAACCGTGCTTTACAAAGAAATCGACGGCAAGCAACACGAACCATTCGAGCAGGTCTGGGTAGAAGTCCCCGAAGATCAACTCGGCGGCGTCATGGAAAACCTCGCAAAGCGTAAAGGCAAGGTCACCAACATGGAGCACCATAATGCAGGTGTTACGGTCGAAGCCGAATGCCCAACACGTGGCCTCATTGGTTTTGAAAGTGACCTCGTCACCATGACTTCAGGTCACGGTGTGATGAGCCACTCCTTCCTTGAGTATCGCCCACACTGTGGTGAAATCATCACTCGCCTCACTGGCACGCTCGTCAGCATGGAACAAGGAAAGACGATGCCCTATGCGTTGGATATGATCCAAAACCGCGGCAAGCTCTTCGTCGGCACTGGTGAAGAGGTTTACGCAGGTATGATCGTGGGTGAGAATCCTCGCACTGAGGACATGCCCGTAAATCCAGCCAAGGCGAAACAACTCGATAACATGCGTGCATCTGGTTCCGATAAAGGCATCCAGCTCGCTCCGCCAATCAAGTTCTCGCTAGAGCGCGCGATCGAATACATCGCCCCCGACGAACTCGTCGAAGCCACACCTAACTTCCTCCGCATGCGCAAACGCGAGCTCGACGAAAACAAACGTCGCAAAGCAGCCAAAGCAGCCAAGAAGTAAACGGCACCCGCCAACACCTTTAGACAAAAGCCATTCGGGAAACCGAATGGCTTTTTGTGTAAAACTGAAGGGCTGTGCTCCCGGACAACCGCCGAACAAAAAGCCACTAGCGAAAGTCACCGACACTAGAGGATTCACCAAAAGACTATTCGCTACGTGACAATTCACGCAGTTCATGGGCACACTTTGCCATTCTCATGAATACAGAAACCATTCTCTCCACCCGATTCGCTATTGGTTTAACAGCGCTGATCGGGCCTAGTGATGGCTATGCTATCAACGGAGTTTTTCGAAGTCTACGGAAGTGGCATCTTCATCATTACACCGATCGTATGCGGCGGAATCTCAGTAATGATCTACAACCGTAAAGGACAAAAAAACAGTCGAACAATCCGAATAGTTCCGACTTAACGAATGATGTTTCGACTGAGGTTCTCTTTGTAACTTCTATGATGACTGCTCACACGTTGACTATGAGTATGACCTAGGAGAACTCTTGTGCGGCGGCTGTGCAGAAGCACCGTCCTTTAGGCTTATGCAAAAAAAGCCATTCGCTAACACCAGTGCATCTGCAAGAACACCTATAGTGAAGAAAATCACGCCCGCTTCGCTCAAGCCGCAAAGTTGCAAAGCAAACCCGATGTGACTACCCAAAAACCTTTGTGCCTTTGCGCCTTTGTGAGAGCTAATTATATCTAAGCAGCGCTCCTCATCCTTACAACCGACTCAAGACTTCGACGACTACCACTGCGGTTTCAAAATTCCATTTTCGCTCTTACATACGGCACAGAAATAGCTTAACTACTCGGCAACATGGATGCCCTATTACTCGGAGTTGCTTTCTTTTTTGGACTGGTTGCACAGCAGCTGCGTCTACCCCCTTTGGTTGGTTTTCTCGTTTCGGGATTTGTGCTGCAAGCTTTTGGGCAAACAGGTGGCGATTCGATTGCGACCATTGCCGAGCTCGGAGTGACACTCATGCTGTTTAGTATCGGTGTAAAATTACGTATTCGGACGCTCGCACGACCAGAGATTTGGGCAGGCACTTCCTTACATACGATGTTCGTGGTGCTCTGCCTCGGCGGTATTTGCTTAGGGGTATCCACATTAGTGGGCCAAGCCGCAGGTCTGAACTTACAGCAAGCATTGCTGTTGGGATTTGCGCTGAGTTTTTCCAGCACGGTGTTTGCAGTCAAGAGCCTCGAAGAAAGCGGCGACATGGGTGCCATGCATGGCCGCATTGCAATCGGGATGCTCATCATGCAAGACATCCTCGCGGTCTTGTTCCTCACGTTCTCAACAGGCAAGGTGCCATCGATCTGGGCACTTGCCCTACTCGCGGTGCTACTGGTTGGACGTAAACAAATAGCAGGACTGATTGGACGGTCGGGACACGGTGAAATGGTCACCCTTTGCGGACTCTTTCTCGCTCTCGTGCTCGGAGCGCAAGGCTTTGAATCCGTTGGGCTCAAAGCCGACCTCGGCGCTCTCTTTGTGGGCGTGCTCGTTGGCTCACATCCAAGAGCTAAAGAGTTGAGCAAATCACTCATGGGTCTCACTGATCTACTACTGGTTGGCTTCTTTTTACAGATCGGGCTCGAAGGCTCGCTTTCCACCCAAGGTATTCTCTGGGCCTGCCTCTTACTACTGGTGCTACCACTCAAGAGCCTCGCCTTTTTCTTGATTCTGACTCGTTTCCATTTACGCGCTCGAACTTCGTTCATGGCAGGACTCAATCTTTCGACCTACAGTGAGTTTGGACTCATTGTTTTAGCCCTTGCCGTGAGCAAAGGTTGGATGTCTGCCGACTGGCTAGTCGCAATGGCGCTGGCGCTCTCTTTAAGTATTTTGTTGCTCGCCCCGCTCTCACGAAAGGCCGAGCAGCTCTACGACCCGATGAGCCAGCGCTTGAAACGTTTTGAAACCGCTGGTCAACACCCCGACGATTTACCAATCCATACGAAAGGCGAACGTATCGGCATTTTTGGGATGGGCCGCGTTGGACTTGCCGCCTATCGGAGTCTTAACACCCGCTACCCCAATGCAGTGATCGGCTTCGACCGCGATCCGCTATCGGTTGAAAAACACACTGCACAAGGTCGAAAGGTATTGCTGGCGGATGCGACCGACTCCGATTTCTGGGAGCGCGTCCGCGTGCGCGACAACCTCGACTTGGTCATTCTTGCGATGCCCAAACACAGCGCGAATGTCCACGCCGCACAAAGTTTGAAACGACATGAGTTCCACGGGGTGGTCGCCGCAACGGGACTTTTCGACGACGAAGTGAAAGAACTTCGCAGCCTCGGTTTAGATACCGCGTTCAACTTATACAATGAAGCGGGCGCTGGCTTTGCAGATCACGTGAACAACGTCTTCATGCAACAACGCCCCGATGTCACGAATAAGTTGAAAGCTGTGGATACGTAAGTCGCTCTGGGTAGCGCACAGGGACGCAACACCAACCAACAGCTCAGGTTATCGGTAACGATTTGGTTGCCCGTTTCAGTAATGCACCGTCTATAACGATCGCGGGCACATCAAGTTGCGCCCCTACATATCGCTAGCGTTTTTTCTTCAGCCCCTTAGTTCTACCCTGATTGCTCTTATTGTGAGCGGCTTTCTTCTGGACGATCTTCGCGCGGCGTTCTGGGTGCTTGGTGTCGAGCTTGTTGGCATCGTCACCCATCTTGCGCACGCGTGCCTTGTTCTGAATGGTATCACTTTGGCGAGGCGCATTTTCAGCACCGTCTTCGTAACGCTTTTCTTTGCCAACGAGATCAAAACGCACCGGACAACCATTAAGCTTAAACTCGTGGATGATCGCTTTTTCTAAATAGCGGCGGTAGCTCGGATCGAGGCGTTCGATACGGTTACAGAAGAATCGAATACGCATGGGGCGTGAGCCTGTTTGCACTGCGTAGAAAACTTTAAAGCGTTTCGTGCCAACAATCTTAGGTGAACGTGCTTCAAACAACTTTTCAATGGTGTTGTTCAGACGGCCCGTTGGAAGCTTCATATCGAGCGTGGCTTCGATGGAAGCAGCCGCTTCGAGCATCGACTCAATCTTAAATCCACTCATTGCAGACACAAATAAGACTGGGGGATTAGGAAGGAAAAACATCTCTTTGCGTAACGACTCCTCATACTTGGTGAGGAAGTGCTTCAGGTTCTTAAAACCTTCAATCGGATCACGTTCCCATCGGTCGATGATCAGATCCCACTTATTGACGACGATCACGAGCGCTTTACCTGCGTCGAGAATCGCGCCCGCAAGGGCTTGGTCTTGCTTGGTAACACCATCAACAGCATCGATAATGAGGAAGACTACGTCGGAGCGCTCTAGCGCTGCTTGAGTGCGCACTGAAGAGAAATACTCCACAGGGCTATCGACCTTGCTCTTACCACGAAGGCCCGCGGTATCGGCCATGCGAAACTTAAGTGTTTCACCGTCTTTGTGCTTATAGTCGAGATCGAGTTCTACTGAATCGCGCGTGGTGCCCGCGACATCGCTGACAATCAAACGATTTGAGTTTAAAAGTTTATTACCGATCGAGGACTTACCGACATTCGGACGACCTACGAGTGAGATACGGATACGTTTCGACTGATCGCTCTCACTTTGATCGGGTTTCGGCCCCAGAGCATCTTCGATAGCAATATTCAGATCAGTGATACCACGACCGTGCTCTGCCGAAGTGCTGTAAGGATCGCCAAGACCGAGGCGAAGAAACTCGTCTGCTGTGGCTTCGTGTTCCTCAAAATCGACCTTATTGGCCACGAGAATCACTTTTTTCCCATAACGGCGGAGCTTTTGTGCTACGATCTCGTCGAGTGTGGTGATCCCCTCTTTGGCATCGACCACAAATAAAATCACGGAAGCGGCTTGAATCGCGAACTCCACTTGCTCTTCCGCAGCAACGGAGATCTTCTTGGCGGTCATTTGGATCTCCATTCCGATACCCCCTGTATCGAGCAGCACATAGTTGTCGTTGACCTCAGTAGAAATCAAATCACGGGTGACGCCGGGCATATCGTGAACGATCGACATGCGTTTACCGCAAAGCCGATTGAAGAGACGGCTTTTTCCGACATTAGGACGGCCCACAAGGGCCACGGTTCTGGATGGATCGATCATGATTGGATGGGAACATTGAACATCGAACGTTCAAGGTCGAACTTTGAATAGTTATACTTTAATGCGATAAGCCGAAATTTCGTCACTCAACATTCGATGTTGGACGTTCAATGTTCGGCGTTCGTTGAGAAATTAAGCGTTTTTGCTTAATTTCTCAACATACCGCTCAATGCGGTTGGTGGCTTCGAGGATGCGTTCGTAACTAGTGGAGAAACTCGCACGGGCGAAACCAGCCCCACTCGCTCCAAATGCGGTGCCTGGAACAATCGCAACTTCTTGATCCGTGAGTAGACCTTTACAGAAATCAATCGAGTTCAACCCAGACGATTGAATGGACGGAAACGCATAAAACGAGCCTTTAGGCAAATGACAATCGAGTCCGATCTCGTTAAATCGGCGCACAATCAAGTCACGACGTTTGTGATACGCCTCTTTCATTTCAGCGACTGCAGAAGCTCCATTTTTCAGCGCTTCGATCGCAGCTTCCTGTGAAAGAATCGGCGCACACAGCATACTGTATTGGTGAATTTTCATCATCGCTTCAATGAGTGGCTGAGGGCCACAGGCATAGCCAATGCGAAAACCAGTCATCGCAAATGCCTTTGAGAACCCGTGCAAAAAGATCGTGCGGTCTTTCATGCCTGGCAGGGACGCGATACTGGTGTGCTCACCCTCGAAAGTGAGTTCTGAGTATATCTCGTCACTGATCACGAGGAGATCTTTCTCTACTGCGAACTTGGCAATCTTCTCGAGCTTCGCTCGGTCAGTCACCCCACCGGTTGGATTGGTGGGGAAATTTAGAATGAGCACCTTACAACCGGGCTCCCAAGCTTCAGCAACTTTGGCTGGATCAATTGCAAACTTGTCTTCCGCCGACGTGGCCACGCAGATCGGCTTTGCATGTGTGAGCTTGATACTTGGACTGTAGGAAACATAACAAGGCTCATGGTAGAGCACTTTATCGCCAGGGTTCAGGACTGCACGTAGCGCGATGTCCAAAGCCTCCGACACACCGACGGTCACGAGCACTTCTTTCTCAGGCTGATAGCTGATATCGAACTGCTGTTCTACATATTTGCTGATTTCTTGGCGCAGACGAATGAGCCCCAAGTTGTCAGTGTAACTGGTCTTACCCTTTTCAAGGGCCAACATAGCTGCCTCACGGATATGCCATGGTGTAACGAAGTCTGGTTCACCGATACCGAGCGAGATCGCTTGCGGCATGGCAGCCACAATCGCAAAGAAATCACGAATACCCGAACGAGGCAGGCCACTTACGTGATCCGCCACAAAGCGTTGACTTGATTCACTCATTAGGGACTGACGGAGGGCTTATCCCCGCTCTCTGTAGGTGAAAGAAGCAAATGCCCCTGCTCCTTGTAAGCACGCAGCATAAAGTGAGTGGCCGTCGAGAGGACTCCATCGACGCTCGCAAGACGCTCGGAAACGAACGAAGCGACTTCGCGCAAATCCTTACCGATCGCGAAAATTAGTAAATCATAGCTGCCTGACATCAAGTAGCAGGACTCCACAGAATCGAAGCGGCTGATACGGGTAGCCAGACGGTCAAAGCCGCCATCGCCCTCGGGGCTGATACGGACCTCGATGACCGCTCGGACGATATCTTCAAGTGCGCGCTCAGGATTGAACACAGGGCGCCAACCAAGAAGGACATTCTCGGTCTCTAGGCGCTTAATTTCGGCCGCGACCTCTGCTTCGGACAGATTCAGAATCTGTGCCATTTGTGCAGTGTCGAGGCGCTCACCATCAAGAAGTAGTTGCAGAACGGAACTCATAAGCGCGGCAGTAAATGCGCAATTTGGTAAAAAAGCAATTATGCAATATAGGTCATTTTAGAGGGCTTCACAAAAATGGAAGCACACCGCTCAGTCATTTAGGCGAGAGCCTTTGGAGTGACTAGACGCTCAATGCGAACCGGAACAAGCGTGAGCTTTTGGTCAGTTTTGAATGATCAATGCACTGTAGTTTTCTATTTTTGAGACAGTCATCTTGCGCGGGCCTAAGCGTCGTATTTGTAATGCAATTCTGGGGCGTGCAGCATGTCTTTTGGGGCGCGCGCAAGCGCGCACACTGCTTTATTCAGCAGCCATTCATCATCAATAAGACATTGGCAAAGAACGGGCTCCGCGCAGACACAGCACCACCAAATGGGTTGCGACTCACCGTTTAACCCAAACGATGCAAAGGCGACCCCCGAACAAGATTTTGGCTTCCGTAATTACTGGTCAATCAGGCACATTTCTAATGCATAATCTGGGTTGAATTACAACTAAGCTAGACGCTTCTGTCCGACTGTTCCGGCAAAACATTCCAGCAAGAGGGCCTAAACTACAAAGCAGCTTTAATTTCTTCTGCTAAAACGCCCAACTCAATAATCATCTCCTCAGCGTGCGCATCGACATCCTCGATCGAATTACGGCAACATGCATCCTCTATTTTTTGCGCGACAGCGACACAGGGATCACTCAAGAAAATACTACTCACCCCCTTAAGGCTATGTGCAACAAAACGCACCTGCTGGCAATCTCTCGACTTGAGTGCCAACTCGAAGCGATTGAGTTCATCCGGCAATGTCCTTGAAAAAATTGCAGCAACCGCCAGCACATCCACTTGGTCCTCTGGGTCTAAGGTCTTCAACCGCTCTAGAAATGGGACACGCTCCAACGACTCCGAACCAACCCCTCTATTTTCCACACTTACGCGCACTTTAGCCAATACACCCTGTAAATCTTCAGCTCGAAAAGGCTTCGAGATATAGTCATCCATCCCGCATTCGATGCAGCATTCTCGGTCACCCTTCATGACATTCGCAGTCATCGCGATAATATACATCGCAGGAAGCCCCGACTCTTTTTCCTTAGATCGTATGCGCCGCGTCGTTTGATAGCCATCCATGTTAGGCATTTGAATGTCCATTAAGATACAATCAAACGTCTGCGTCTCATTGAGGCGAAGCACATCTGCACCATTGGACGCAACGGTCACTGAATGGCCCATCTTTTTCAAGCGATGGCTCGCAATTTTCTGGTTCACCTCATTGTCCTCAGCAAGAAGTATGTTCAAACTTCGCGCTTCCATAACATCTGCGCAAGCAGGGGGCGCATCGACTCCTTCGCCTGACACCTTGTGCTTTACGTCAAAGGTTTCCATAATGACCTCTAACAATGTGGCACGACGCACAGGCTTGGTGAGCGCGCGTGAAATACCGAACTTACTCGCTTGCTCGACTTCAGCGCGATTCAGTGCCGAGGAAAGGAGTATTATCCGGCAGTCGTCTAGCTCGGAACGATTCCGAATCAGACTGGCTAAGTCAATGCCGCTCAGGCCGGGCATGTGGTAGTCCAGCAAAATGAGTTGATACAGATCCCGATCGCGTATACTCGACTCGAGCATCGAAAGTGCGTCCTGCCCGTTGCTTGCAAGTGCGCTGCGATAGCCCCAGCCCGCACACATCTGTGCGTAGATATCGCGATTGGTTGCATTATCATCCACGATTAAGACGCGCAAGCCTGCCAGCTCCGGATTAAAAGGAATCGTATCTGCACCACGGCTCGGAGTGAGTTCAAATGGTATTTCTACGTAGAAAGTAGACCCCTTACCCACATCACTTTTTACATCGATCTGCCCTCCCATTAACTCGGTGAGCTCTTTACAAATCGAAAGTCCTAGACCAGTGCCTCCATATTGCCGAGTCGTTGACATGTCGGCCTGGGTAAAACTATTAAAAATCGAATTGTAATACGAGGTATCAATACCGATCCCGCTATCTGTAACTAAAAAACGAATACACACTTCTACTTCGTTTTGTTCAACGACCTCAGCTCGTAAGACGACATCACCTTTATGTGTAAACTTAATACCATTACTCACTAGGTTATACAAAATTTGCTTCACTCGTGTGGGATCCCCCATCACATATTTGGGCACCCCCTCTTCGTAGGACACAATCAGTTCGAGCTTCTTTTTGCGTGCTTGTTGCGAAAACTCAGCAGCCACGTCCTCAATCAAATTGATCGGGCAAAAGTTCAATGTCTCTAAACTAAGCTGCCCTGCTTCAATTTTAGAAAAGTCTAACACATCATTGATCAAACAAAGTAGTGTATCACTACACTGCACAACCGTCTCCAAATAGTCTTGTTGCTCCGCATCCAAGCCAGTCTCTAAACAAAGTTCCGTGGCACCAATAATACCATTTATAGGAGTGCGGATCTCATGACTCATGGCCGCGAGAAATTCACCCTTGGCGCGACTGGCAGCCTTCGCTTCGTCAATCGCAAAACGGAGATTCGACTCCGTGCGCTTGAGCTCACTGATGTCACTCGCGACACTCACCGAACCAATTAAGAAACCGTCACTATTACGAACCGGGACTGTTGTCATTTGCAGCCAGTGCTTTTTTCCATTTTTAAAAGCAAAATGAGTGACTTTGTTCACTGAAGGCTTCCCTTCTCCAATCACGAAATCATCGATTAAGTCTACCCACTTGGCGCATTCTTCAGAAATATAGTCCGACAGTAATTCCCCCGAAGGCGAAGTGTGGATTGGGATCGATGCCGCTTGACGAAAAGCTCGATTCGTCAGAATAAAACGACCTTCCGTATCTCGTAAAAACACATACTCCAAAGTGTTATCGAGCAGTGCCTGTAACAGCTTGATCTCACTTCGACTACTAAACCTAAGGCCACCGTTCACCGATGGATGCTCTAAAGTGTAGAGCCATAGTCGCCCGTCGACTTCTCGATCCGCATAAATCATCACCTCCACCGAAGATATGCCGTGTTGATTAGCCAACGGAACCACTCGCCCTGTCCAGCTAAGGCCTTTTTGTAATTGTTCAAACACCGTGGGCCAACCACCTTTGGAGCGACAGCGAAATTGATCGTCTAAGGACTTCGCATCAAGATTTGAGTCGAAATAATAGGTCAACATGTGCCGGTTGGCCTTCAACATATTCCCACCTGACTCAGAATAGACAGCCATTCCCCATGGACACGCGTCGGGGAATTGGATAGAAATTTCCTTATCTAAATTAGAATCAGCCATAGCACTTACTTTTGTAGGCATGTATGCACTAACGGCTTAAGAAGTCTACAATAGTCGTCATCACCGACTCTCCACCGTCTTCTAAGATATAATGGCCATGTTTCGGAAAGAGTTGCTGCTCTGCCTTAGGAAAGATCTCACTCCAACGCTTATAGAAATGCATGTTGAAACAAAAGTCTTTGCCGCCCCAGACAATCTGGATCGGTTTATCAGCTAACTTCGCTAAATTCGATTCCACCTCAACCAGAGTTGCATAGCTACGATGTCCTTTTCGAAGCGGTATGTCCTTAACGAAATTCCATACCGCTACACGATCCGCCCAACTACGATACGGCCATAGCATTCCACTTTTTACAGTTTCCGTAAGTGGACTCTTGACTGACATAATTGCCGCAGGCCCGGCAAAACCATTTAAGCCACGTATCACCGCTTCACCAATGAATGGAATCTTGATGGAGGCAATGCGCAGTGGGATACGCTTCGACACAAAAGCCGCGGTATTCAAGATCACGATCTTTTCGACTGCATCTGGGCGCCTGCCCGCCAAACCGCAACCAATCGCGCCTCCCCAATCATGCACTACCAGACTGAAGCGTTGAACACCCAAGCGATCTACCAACAACTCAACGTCCTGAATACGCTGGTCTAAAGTGTAATCGTAGTCTTCTGGCTTATCCGACAAGCCACAACCGACATGATCAGGCACGATACAACGGTAGCCCTTAGCAACGAGTGTATGGACCAAGTTTCGGTAATAAAACGACCAAGTTGGATTTCCGTGTAGCATGACCACCACAGGCCCAGTGCCCTCATCCAGATAGTGCATTTGCACACCGTCGCGCACTTCCAGTAAATTACTCGCGAACGGATACTCGATCCGCACATCTGTAGGGAGTTCAGTTGCTCTCGAATTATACATCACTCGGCCACTCCAAAGCCATCATCAAACTACTCAATCCGCTACCGATACCCAATAGCGCTGCCTTCTGACCAGGACGATACGCTCCATCCTCAATCGCACGCGCCAAAGTGATCGGGCACGAAACCGAGCCCACATTGCCCAAAGTCTCAAAGGTGGCGAAATCTTTTTCCAAATCTAGGTCAAGCGCGGCAAACAACTCACGCGTGTGCGCCTTCCCCACTTGGTGAGTGATCACTCGGTCCGGTGTGTCCGCTGTCCACCCAGTCGCTTCAACAAAACGAGCCCACGCCCGCGTAGCGACTCCGATACCCGCGACCAGGAGCTCTTCCGAGTCAGTCAACATTTCCAATGCATCGCCTGCGCTGTCGCCTTGGCAAAGTTCATTGTGCGAAGTGTCGGTTTCGCAGACCGCAGCCGACAAGAGTGGACATGATCGAGACGCTAAATCTTTGCGACAGAGCACTGCAGCCACAGCACCCGCACCGATGGTGAGATTCGCGAAATAGGGTTTAATGGTTTTCCTCGTGAGCTCAGGGTTTTGCAACTGTTGCAAAGTATTCTCAACCAAGGGACGGCCATTTTCACCCGAACAAATCAATGCGCGCTCGATTTGACCGCTCTCAATCATACTGCCAGCGACGACCATCGCGTTCAGGAAGCCAAGGCAGGCGTTTGAAATATCAAAAATCTGCGTGCCACCCGACAGACCGAGCAGCCCGTGCACATACGAAGCCGTCGCAGGCTCTAGGCGATCTCGGCATACTGCCGAATGCACCAACAAGTCCATCTGCTCACGACCGAACGAAGATTTGGCTAAAACCGCCTCGCCTGCTTGCGCAGACGCCACTGACGCAGGAGTGCCTGCAGGCCAAAAACGGCGTTCTTTAATTCCCGTCATTAATTCAAGTCGCCCCTCCGGCAATCGCAGACGTTGATACACGCCAGCAAGCTTAGCCTCCACATCCGCAGAGGTCCATATCTCCTCTGGAAGCGCATAAGCGATCGATTCAATGGCTACATTCCTAAATTGCATAATAGCCCTTCAGACTCAGCACTCACTAATCTAGATGCGAGTGAAAAATTGTAAAACTCACTTTAGGGCCGCTGAGTAAGCTTCTACGCCCCAAAACCGCTCCTACAGTCCTGCACTCACTCGAAATAATTCTGTTGATTTGGGGCATGAGAGATGCCGTTAAGCTAGAATATCTTTCGCGACCTGACCGTGCACATCCGTCAGCCGGAAGCGGCGGCCTTGAAACTTGTATGTCAGTTGCTCGTGATCGATTCCGAGCAAATATAAGAGTGTCGCATGAAAGTCGTGAATATGCATCGGGTCTTTCACCACGTTATACCCAAACGGGCAGGTCTCGCCATAGGTATGGCCCGCCTTCACGCCACCACCAGCCATCCAGAAACTAAAGCATCGTGGATGATGGTCTCGGCCAAAAGTCTCTGGGATCAGCTTACCCTGCGAATAGTTCGTGCGGCCAAACTCCCCACCCCAAATCACCAAGGTATCTTCCAACATGCCTCGGCGTTTCAAATCCTTCACTAGGGCTGCCGACGCTTGATCGGTTTCGAGACACTGCTGCTCGAGCCGCTCCATTAAGTTATTATGCTGATCCCATCCTTTGTGGTAGAGCTGGATAAACTTCACCCCTCGCTCAGCGAGTCGTCGCGCTTGGATGCAATTCGCAGCAAACGTCCCTGGCTCTCGTGAATCCGGGCCATACTCATCAAAAACAAAATCAGGCTCATCCCTCATATTCGTTGCTTCAGGAACCGATGCCTGCATGCGGAATGCCATCTCATACTGACTAATCCGCGCTTGGATCGACTCATCTGGGGTGCCTTTAAATTGATGCTCATGGAGCTCCCTCAGACGGTGCAGCATCATACGTCGCGACTTCTCATCCACACCAGCTGGATTGTTTAAATAGAGCACCGGATCTGCACTCGCACGAAAACGAATGCCTTGGTGTTTTGTCGGTAAAAAACCACTCCCCCATAGACCCGTCTTGAGGGGCTGTCCTTTCTTGTTTTTAGTAGTGAGCACCACAAAGGAAGGTAGGTTTTCGTTGTCACGTCCCAGTCCGTAGTCCACCCATGAGCCGATACTGGGGCGGCCGTCCAACTGACTGCCCGACTGCATAAAAACGGTGGCAGGTCCATGGTTGATCGCATCGGTATATAACGATTTCACCATACAAATCTCATCCGAAATTTGCGCAGTATAGGGCATCAAATTACTCATCCAATGCCCCGATTCACCGTGTTGCTTGAATGTATACGGCGAGCCCACCAACGGGATCGACGATTGGTTCCCAGACATTCCAGTCAAGCGCTGCCCCTGTCGCACACTCTCGGGCAACTGCTCACCGTGGCGCTCGTTCAACAGCGGCTTATAGTCAAACAGGTCTAGTTGCGAAGGCCCACCCGATTGAAATAAGAAAATCACACGTTTGGCCTTAGGCACAAAATGCGGAGCAGATAAAAACGGGGTGTCGCTAGAAGCTTGCAAAGAGTTGGAGCCCAACAACTGCGAGAGCGCAATCCCCCCCAAGCCCAAGCCCACTCGATTGAGAAATTCACGCCGGCTCACTCCGAACGCGTCGGAATGCCCAGTGCATAAGTCTTCATAATCCTTACTCATCATTATCGTTTCATCACAGCCTCATCAAAGTTCATTAAGGTCTGGGCGAGCACCACCGCTGCAGCATGCTGCGCCAGTGACACGGTCTGAGTATGTGCTGCATTGCCCACATTAAGCAAGGCCTCTGCAGCCTCAGGGTTCTGTTTAAAGTGCCTCAACTGCTCTCTATACAGTTGCTGAAGAATACGCATTTCTTCGCCCTGTGGCTCACGGCTGATAAAGCGAAGACTGAGCTGTTGGATCAAATCGATTGAGTCGCCCTGCACGTCTTTCATGACCACTTCGCTCGCCACACGAGCTGCCTCGACAAACTGCGGCCCATTCAACAGCACCAAAGACTGCAGCGGTGTATTGGTAGTGATGCGCCGTGCCGAGCACACGTCGCGCTTCACGCCGTCAAATGCCATCATTACGGGCGAAGGCGCACTCCGCTTCCACAACGAATAAACACTACGATGGTATAGGCCCGCTCCCTCGCTCACCTCCATCGGCACAAAGGCCTCGCTCAAATCATAGGGTCGGCGTGGTGCTGCATGGCTCGCCTTGAGCAATAATCCACTGGCAGCTAGGGCACTGTCGCGAATCATTTCACCAGGTAGACGGTGGCTCGGGCCGCGCGCCAGCAATCGATTTGCGGGATCATCATGCATGAGCTCAGGAGCAGCGATACTTCGCTGGCGATACGTCTTCGAGGTCACAATCTGTCGCATCAAGGCCTTCACATTCCATTCGCTCTTCCTAAACTCGCGTGCCAACTGATCCAGCAAGTCCGGATAGTGCGGCTGATCGCCCTGCAGTCCAAAATCTTCCGCAGTTTCCACCAGCCCATTTCCAAAACAAAGCGCCCAAAAACGATTCACTGCTACCCTCGCAAAGAGTGGGTTTTCCGGTTCCAACAGCCACTGCGCAAGCCCGAGGCGATTTTTCGGCAAGTCTGGTTTCATTGGCGGCAATGAAGCGGGCGTCTCGGGAAACACCTCTGCGCCTCGCTCGCTATATAACCCGCGCTCCAGCAGATACGCTTGCTTAGGGGCATCCGTTTCCCGCATGGTTAAGATTTCTGGCACGTCATCCTGTAAATCGCCATAGGCTGCTCGGGCATCCCTCAATGCGATCTCATACTGCGAAACCACAGGCGATTGCTTCAGCGCATACAGATGCTTCAGGTAGCTGAGCTCCACACTGGATAGACGATTGAAAGCGCGCCCCGAAAAACCATCGAGTCGACTCGGGTCGAACAAGGCAGCCACCTCGAATGGGTGCAGCACATGCTCAAAGAAAGATGCATCAGCAATACGCCCGTTCTTAAATCCATGGTCGCGCGCACGACCACCCCAGCGCACCCCTGACACCCCCTGGGTATCATTCCCAAAATCTTTGTAGGTAATCTGCTTCGTCAATTGATCACGCACCACCCGCGTCTCAGAGACTACTCCGTTCACATAGAGCCGCATGCCACTCGCTTGACTCGATCCATCGTAGCTCAACGCTACATGCGTCCACTCCTGCTCAGCAATCGCTTGATTCGTCTCGATACTCATCGCATTACCTGGCCAAAAATGAATCATTGAAAAGCGCAGCTTGCCATCCAGCGCAGCCAACTCCCAACCCCGACTCGCGGCGTCGGTCCAGTGATCCGATAAATGGCAAAGGATCACGCGCTCCTTGTGAGCCTCTGCTCGCATCCAAAACGAGATTGAAAACGGATCATGCCGAGTCACGGCTCCCAACTCGGTTTGGGCAATACTATCTCCGTCGAAGAATCGGCCTCGTCCATCCTCACTCGACCCAGCCTCACGTAAGTTAAACGCAACAGCCGAGTCTAAACCCATATGCGGCTCCTCAGTGGTGCGATACCAAGCCTTCAATGTTTCCGCACCGATCTCTTGCTTTGCTTTCAATAAGGTCCGCAACAGAATCGCGGTCTTACTGGATAACTCTGATAGTTGCTGCTCCGTGTCTGGCGAGGGTAAAGCCAAGGCAGGCGTCGGCACCGCAGTCCCAAAATGAGACGCCACACCTAGCTCATCAATGTCATCGAAAAATGCAAAGAACTGAAAATATTCCTTCTGACTGATCGGGTCGTATTTATGATCATGGCAACGTGCACACTCCAAGGTCAGCCCCAGAAATGCAGTGCCAAACGTATTCACACGGTCCGCGACCGACTCGACACGATACTCCTCCAAGACTGTCCCACCCTCGGTTTTGTATTGGTGCAAACGATTGAAGGCTGTCGCAAGACGCTGTTCGCGAGTCGCATCGGGTAAGAGGTCTCCTGCCAGCTGATACGTGACAAAATCATCGTAGGGTAGATTGTGATTAAACGCATCAATCACCCATTCCTTCCACGCCCAAACCACACGATTCTTGTCCGTCTGAAAACCATTACTGTCGGCATATCGAGCCAAATCGAGCCAATGCACCGCCATGCGCTCTCCATACTCCGACTGGCTCAACAATTCATCGACGACCCGTTCATACGCGCCCGCTGAAGTATCCTTCAGAAAAGACTGCACTGCTTCCGGAGTCGGCGGCAGGCCAATCAAATCAAAATACACACGACGTAGCAGTGTCGTGCGTTCGGCCTCCGCTTGAGGCCGAACGCCTGCACGACTCAGTTCATGAAACACCACCGTATCAATCGGATTCTCCATGCCGCTCGCACCCCCCAGCGCTTCACTTTGCGCAACCGGAATCAACGACCAATGCGGCTCATACTCAGCCCCTTGCTCGATCCATTCTACCAACAAACCCTTCTGCGCCTCCGTCAACGATCGATGGCTCTGCGCAGGTGGCATCAACTCATCCACTTGCGTGCTGTAGATACGCTGCACCAACTCACTCGCTTCCGAAACATTTGGCACGATCGCTTTCTTACGAACCGCCACCTCACGCACATCCAACCGCAGCTCCGCCTCACGACGTCCCGCATCCGGACCATGACAAAAGAAACAATTCTCCGACAATATCGGCAAAACATCGCGATTGAATTTCAAGCCCTCCGCCGAAAATGCAGCGGAAGTAGCAGTCAGCATCACCATTGCAGCACTCGCGAAAGTTCGAAACTGATGACCGCAGTGAAACATAAAGGTGACAATAATAGATTGTTCTAATGGATGTAAGTAAGCTAACTACAATCACGCATAAAAATCCAATAGGATAACGCAATTTCAGTATCGATTCACACTATGTCCTAAAATAAGCTCCGTGCTCAATTCATAAATGATGACAGAGGAAACACAAACGGTTCTCTTTTTGGGCCGCTTTCACACCGTTGCGCTACACCTTCCCATCGCGTTTATTCTACTACTCGCCTTGATGGAGCTACTCCCCAGTTTTCGCAAAGGCCAGAAACTTTACGATGCGACCCAGTTAGTCGCGCTACTCGCCGCCGGCAGCGCCACACTCGCCGCCTTCCTCGGTTGGTTGCTCTCTTCCAGTGGTGAATACTCGGAAGACCTCTTGCAACGTCATCAATGGCTCGGCGTGCTCCTCGCGCTGCTGACCATCGCTTGTTGGATACAAAAATGCCTGCAACGTTTCGATTCCAAGCCAAAGATCACCCGCATCTACCGCTACACACTCACCAGCTGCGTAGTCGTCATGATCCTCACCAGCCACGACGGCGGCTCACTCACACATGGCAAAGGCTACCTCACCTACTATTTAAAACAAAGCCCCAAGGTCAAAGACGCACACTCACAACCACTCTCCAGCACCAAACTCGTCCCACAACGCACTGCCTTCGAGCACCACATCAAACCGATTCTAGAAACTCATTGCTACAACTGTCACGGCCCCGAAAAATCTAAAGGCAAACTACGACTCGACAGCCCAGAGGCCTTAATCAAAGGCGGCGAATACGAGCCTGGTGTAGACTACGACGACCTACTCAACAGCGCACTACTCACACGACTTCTACTCCCCGAAGACGACGACGATGTGATGCCGCCCGAAGGTAAAAAACGCCTCCACACGACCGAGATCGAGGCCATCCGCTGGTGGCTCGAAGCCGGTGCCTCTTTTGAGCTGCCAGCTTCTGCCTATCATGGCAATATCCAACACGCAGCAGCTATTCCTCAAACAGAGACAACAGTCCAAACAGCAACCAACGAAAACTTACTCTCCGAAGCAGCCCTCACACAGGCACTGCAAGCACTCGAGGCCGAAGGTTTTGTCGCCAAGCGAGTCTCCAAGGAAACCCTCGACGTGCGTATCGAAGTCAGCCTCGCCCGTGAGACACTCAACGCCGCACACATCCAACAAATCGGCCGGCTCAAAGACCATGTAGTCGATTTAGACCTCAGTCGCACCCCACTCAACGAGAGACTACTCGCGCCCCTAGGTGCGCTCACCCAACTCAAACGCCTCAATCTATCGAGTTGTTCAATCGACGAAACCATCACCCCATTGCTCTACCAGTTTAAAGAATTAGAGTATCTCAACCTCTACAACAACCCCGCAATATCAGACACCGCCCTCGGGTTCATCGCCACACTCCCAAAGCTCAAAACCCTTTACCTCTGGCAAACCACAGTCACCCCACAAGCCGATGCAATCATTTCAAAAATCAACCCCGATCTGAACCTTGAACGTGCACCCAACTTCCTAAAAACACCCACTACGGAAAGCAGGAAGGAATCGAATTAGGGATTCGTTCATTATCAAACGTCCAACGTCCAATCATAAAGTCCAGACACGTAGGTGAGGCATTCCAGTCTGACGTTCCCAAGGCAGCCTCAACCCTAACGTGTCCAGACTTCCACGAGCTATCTGTAGCCGAAATCGTAAGATTTTGGACCCGCTACCGCTCGGCTTTGCTCAGTTCAACCCGAACGATGCAAACGGACTTCCTGAGCAATAGGATTCAATTTGTAAGTTTCTCTATATAAGGCACATTCCTAATACATCGCATTCGAAATGTGCGCACCAAGAGGGTGCGCAAAAATTCCTTAGGCGACCAAGGCACATGGCTGCCTGTCAGGCCAGCAGTCATCCCGCTGAGCGGTGACTCCATCGGCCTTGTTCGTTGAAACCGCCCAAAGGGCACCCGTTTCGCCTTCCCTTCGGGCACACCTCAAGAGGTGCACCATCTTCGCTCTGCCGAGCTTCGTCAGTTGCCGAGCACTTTGCTCATCGTATTCCATAATCCGGGTTCAAAGCGCTACCACGCCCACCCCAACAATTTGACCGAACAATTATAAAAAAACGCTAGAGCAACAAATGGGACGACCCAAGCAAGCGAGCGAGTCAATGCGAGTTCAGTCGCTGGATTATCCGAGGACCACTTGCACGGTTGACCCTTTAGGCTCGCATCCGATGATCTCCACGTTCACAGAGAATAATTGACGTTTTGACGTCTTAACATTTTAATGACGCTATGAAAAGATCAACAGTCTATTTTGAAGAAGATTTACACAAAGCGCTAAAAATGAAATCTGCAGAGATTTCGTCACCAATTTCAGACTTGGTGAATGATGCCGTTCGATCGGCCCTCCTACAAGATGCAGATGATTTGGAAGCTTTTAAAGAAAGAGAGAATGAACCTGTCCTTGATTTTGAAACGTTCGTAGCCTCCTTGAAGAAAAATGGAAAGCTATAGGATCGTCATCAAAAAGTCTGCTGCGAAGGAAATCGAAAAAATCGAAAAAAAGGATCGAATCCGAATCGTAGAAAAGATCCGAAGCCTTGCCAGTGATCCACACCCTGCCGGAAGTCAGAAACTCTCAGGCCAAGAGAAATACAGAATTCGCCAGGGGAACTATCGAATCTTATATCAGATTCTAAACGAGGAGTTAGTTATTCATGTGGTGAAGATCGGACACCGCCGTGATATCTACAAAAGTTAGCGTGAAACTTATAGCATGAGTAATGCAAACAACGCTACATAGATTATTAAATTTAGGCGATAGATAAATAATAACAAAACATACACTTCCACTGCTATTCGGGCTATTTGTGAATATACTAAATGGCGCAGAGCGATGAAAATAACACCCAAGGCACTAAGGTAAGCGTCCGAGCAATGACCCCGTAGCGTGATTTTTAATATTGGCCTACAGTGCTTGTATGGGATCACTAGAAACTGAAGTCTGCGAAGAGTTGGAGAAGCACGATGCCTGTAGGCACCGTCGGTTAAGCAAGGAACCATGGGTCGAGATACTGTCTGCGTATGAGAACAGTGGAATGACTCCGAAGGGCTTTAGTCGACTATCTAGAGCTCCGGCTGACTGATATCGATCGAAGACTTAAGCCACTAAAACTTGAGATAGAGTTCCCCACACCAGGCCATTTCAGCGTCATGCACTAAGCACCCTAACAATCAATAGTGAGCAACAAAATGGCTACGCACTCTACCAAATATAAAGACTGACTCCACGAATGCGCTCAGCCGATAAATCGCTGAATGCGGCTTACGACGCGCACTTTACCCATTACCTCTAGCATCGGCAGCAAGTCGGGGCCACCCCCTTGTCCGCTTACGGAATAGCGCAGGGCTGGGAAATAGGCGAAGACCTTTAGATCTTTCGATTCGGCGTGTGCTTCGAGCGACGCTTGGATCGCATCTGCGGTGAAGTTTTCAAGGCCTTCGAGTATCGGCAAAATTTCCGCAAGGAGTTCTTTGGGATCGGCTTTCTTAGCGATCTTATTGCCAGTCTTTTCGTCCATCGAATAGTCGTCTTGGAAGAAGTAGCCACAGAGCTCGCTCATGGTATCCAATGAGCGTGCTTTGGGTTGGCAGAGTCCGAGAACGGCTTGCAAATAATCTTCGTCTTCATCCTCGGCGATCACGCCGGCTTCGTTAAGCAACGGACGTGCGAGGAAAGTAAAGCTTTCGAGATTCAATTCGCGAAGATACTCAGCGTTGAGTGCAGAGAGTTTCTTCTCATCGAAGCGCGAGTTGCCTTTGTTGATACCTGGGAAGTCGAACAGCTCGATAATTTCGCCAATGTCTAGTTTCTCACGCTCGTCTTTTGGATTCCAACCGAGCAAGGAAATATAGTTGCGCACCGCGGCAGCCAAAAAGCCGCGCTCTGCGTAGTCTTCAATGAGTGCCCCCTTGTCGCGCTTACTCATTTTCCCTGAGCCCTCTTCCTTGAGGATGAGTGGGATGTGAGCAAACACTGGTGGAGTGACCCCGAACGCATTGAACAGCTCAACGTGTTTGCTGGTGTTGGACAAGTGGTCTTCGCCTCGAATCACGTGGGTGATGCCCATTGCGATATCGTCGACGACGTTGACAAAGTGAAAGACTGGGCTGCCGTCTTTGCGCACAAGCACAAAGTCTTTTTCCTCAGCACGCTCGACGCGTCCGCGCACCGCGTCGTCGATCACGACCGGCTGGGTCTTCACCTTTTCGATCTCTGCTTTGAGGTAGTCGTCGTAGGCAGTGTATCGCTCGCCTTCGAGTTTAAACCAGATCGCACCGTCTTTTTCATAGGTGCGGCCCGCATCTACGAGCTTCTGCAAATACTCATCGTAGATGTCTTGGCGCTGGCTTTGAAAATAAGGTCCACAGTCGCCACCGACTTCGGGTCCTTCGTCCCAATCGAGCCCAAGCCAGCGCATGCCTTCGAGCAGCACGCGGAGCGCTTCGTCGGTGTTGCGCTCTTTGTCGGTGTCTTCGATACGGAGCACGAAAGTGCCGCCAGTATGACGGGCATACAACCAATTGAATAAAGCGGTGCGGGCACTACCTATGTGAAAGAAACCGGTAGGACTCGGAGCAAAACGAACGCGAACTTGTGACATGATAAAATGATGAAATGTAATGAAAGGCGCGCTGTGTCGCGCGATAGATCCAGTGTAACGAGATAGACCCAACTAGGCCTTACGCTCAGGGCGTGGGAACAGGATGGTCTTCTCGCCGAGCGCCGCACCTTCGAGGGTGTTACCCCACTGGAGTTGACCGTCTAAAGAGTCGAAGTTTTCCGCACCGACAAGGCTGCGAATCTTATCGGAGATTTCGGGCATCACTGGCGTGAGCATGACCACTGCGAGACGTAGCGCCTCGGCCATGTAAGCGAGCGAGGTTTGCAGCGCTGCTTGATCTTCGGGTGTATCCGACTTTGCCAGCTTCCATGGCGCGCGTGTTTCAGCGTATTTGTTAATACCTGAAACAAAGGTAAAGATGCGGTCGAGTGCCTTGTGGAATTGGAAGCCTTCAAACAGTTGAATCAGTTCCGGGCCCACCTCGCTCCAGAGCTGCTTGAGCGCCTTTTCTGGTTCGTCTTCGACGCTGGCCGCAGGCACTTTGCCTTCAGCGTAGCGACCGCCCATGTTGAGCAAGCGGCTGACCAAATTACCCAGATCGTTCGCGAGGTCGCTGTTGTAACGGCTCATGAAGAGATCGATGGAAAACTCACTGTCTTGACCGACGTTCATCTCACGAGTCACGAAGTAACGAAATGCATCGGTGCCAAACTGCTCGATCAAATCAAGTGGGTTGACCACTTCGCCAGTGCTCTTCGACATCTTGGCGCCCGAACTCAACCACCAACCGTGGACGAGGAAGCTCTTTGGCAATTCGATATCGAGTGCCTTGAGCATGATCGGCCAATAGATCGCATGCGGTGGCACGAGGATGTCTTTACCGATCACGTGATAATCCGCAGGCCAGTGCTTTTCAAATTCGTCAGTGCCGTAACCCGCTGCAGTGATGTAGTTGGTCAATGCATCGAACCACACGTAAGTCACAAAGTCGTCATCAAACGGCAGCTCAATGCCCCACTCGAGACGCTCCTTCGGACGAGAGATACAAAGATCGTTGAGTGGCTCTTTCTTCAAGAACTGCAACACATCGGCGCTGCGGAAGCGCGGGTAGATCAGGCTTTCATTACTCTCCACGGTCTCGATCAACCAGTCCTGATACTGCGCGAGCTTGAAGAAATAATTACTCTCGGTGACTTCGACCACTTCGCCGTAAATCTCAGGCCACTTACCATCGACCTTTTCCTTTTCGGTCACGAACTGTTCCTGGCGCACACTGTAGTAGCCATTGTAGTCTGCCTTGTAGATTTCGCCTTTATCAAAGAGCTTTTGCAGGATCTCACGCACCACTTTCTTGTGACGCGCCTCTGTGGTGCGAATATAGTCGTCGTTGGAAACATTCAGACGCTTGCACACGCCTTGAAATTCTTCGGCGAGCGCGTCGCACACCTCGATCGGTGACACACCTTTTTTCTCTGCAGACATCTGCACTTTTTGACCATGCTCATCTAGGCCAGTGACAAATTGCACCTCATCTCCCATCAAGCGACGGAAGCGTGCGATGATGTCAGTCAGCACTTTCTCGTAGGCATGCCCAAGGTGCGGCGAGCCGTTAGCGTAGTCGATTGCGGTAGTGATATAGAATTTCTTGCTCATGAAAACCGAGGACGTTGGGCAATTTCCCCAAGCGGCGCAAGTCCGTAGCTCAAATCAGTCCTAATCTTAATCATACTCTTAATCCTCATTGCAAAGGGAGCGGCGCGAGTCCCCCAGCGACATCAATCACAATCGGTTATATCAGCAGAATACAAATAGGCCTCAAAATAGCGCAGAGGACGCAGGTCGCTACTTGCAGCCTTTCTTATTAACAGATCTGCATTCCAAAACAAAAGAGATTAGGAGTAAGAGTAAGATTACGATTAAGGCACCCTCACTACCCACTCCTACCCTTGACAATGGACAATTGTTCACCTATAAACTTGTTCACTATGAAAGATCTGACTACACGCCAACAAGAAATCCTCACTTTCATCGAGCACCACGAGTGGCGTAATGGCTACTGGCCGAGCATTCGAGAGATTCAAGAGAAGTTTGGATTCAAGAGCACCAATGCGGTCATGGGGCACCTTCGTGCACTCGAAAAAAAGGAAGTATTGGAGCGCATCGCTGGTCAGGCTCGCACCTTTCGCATCAATCGACCCGATATGCCAGAGGAGCCAGTAATGCCCGATGATGCCACCGAGGTGGTTGACATACCGGTGATGGGCGACATCGCAGCTGGTTACCCCGACCGCGTCGAACCAGCTGGCGAAATTGGCCGACTCCAAGTCGACATTCAAAGCGCAGGTTTTTCCAGCCGCCGTCGGACGTTTGCGCTCCAAGTGCGCGGTGAAAGCATGGTCGACGCAGAAATTTACGATGGTGACATGGTCGTGATCGAACCTCGCGACGCCCGCGACGGTGACATCGTCGCCGCGCTCATCGATGGTGAAACCACTCTCAAGCGTTATATTCAAAAGCCCGGCGAACCACCCTACCTAAAAGCCGAAAACAAATTCTACCCAGAGCTCTACCCCGTCACCGAACTCTGCGTGCAAGGCGTCGCCAAAGCGGTTGTTCGAAGTTTATAGGTGGCTGCTCGCACGTAACCACCCCTTAGCGGCCCTCTAGCAAAAGTAGGTCGGGCATTCTGCCTGACACCACTGAGAGTAGCTCCTACTCCGAGTAGTAGTCAGACAAAAGCGTCTAACATACAGCACTAAATCTCGGCGTGGCCCAAACGCAGAGTGTTTGTAAACTGTAATTATAGTCCATTGTGAGTTGAAGAAACACGCAAGCTCGCTACACCTCATAGATATCTACTAAACACTCTGCACTAACTACTATCCACTCTGCACTAACTACTATCCACTTTCCCAAACCATGCCATTAGTATTCGATCATACTCGCATCCGCGTCTCCAACCTTGAAAAGTCAATCGACTGGTATTGCCAGACATGTGGCTTCGAAGTGCTCCGTCGCACTGATAAATCGCCCAGCGGCAATCAACTCGCTCACTTAAAAATACCTGGTAGTCATCATAAGCTAGAGCTCACACACTCTGCCGACTACGAAGTCAACGTGCCTGAAGATCTGGTTCACACCTGTATACGTGTCGATGACATTATCGAATACTGCGAAATGCTCGAAGGACTGAACCTCGAAATTGACCTTTGGCCTAGCAAGTGGCGTGAGAAATTTGCCGACGGCAAGAAGATGGCCTTCATCACCGACCCTGATGGCTACGAAGTGGAGATTCTAGAGCACTGATTCGTAGGGGCGCAACTTGATGCGCCCGCC
>JABBCA010000029.1:0-13415 GCA_018607135.1 Opitutales bacterium | reverse complement strand
GCATCTTCTCCGAAGCGGTCGCATCAAGTTGCGCCCCTACAATACTTACTCAGCCACCGCCGTAACGATTACCGTTGCGTGAATACCAAGGCCTCGACCGACATCATTGAGTTTTTCACCTGTCGTCGCGGTGATACAGACATCGGAAACTTCAACACCCAGTAATCCAGCAATCGATTCACGAAGCACTGGCACTTTGGGATCGATTTTCGGGCGCAAGCATTCAAGTGCGATCGATACGTGGCTGAGTTGCCAGTCTCCTAAACTCTCCAACGCGACAGCGAGATAGGCCTTACTATCGGTGATGCCTGCCTTGCACATTGTATCGGCAGTCGCACCAATCACAGTGACACCTGTCACGCCGCTGATGGCATCCGTCAGCGCGTGCAGAATGACATCGGCATCACTATTTCCAGACAGTGCGGGGGCGTCATCAAAAACGACCCCCCCGAGCACAAAAGACTGTTCCGACTCGCCTTCAACGAAGCGGTGACTATCGAGCCCCAGTCCGGTTTTTACCTTCACAAATTAAAGCTCTGGGAAGAAGCGCTTCTTTTCAGCAATTGCCGCTGCAGGGCTGTCCGACGCATGCACCACATTGCGCATCATGTCGGTGCCAAGATCACCACGAATCGTGCCTGCGGGTGCTTCCTTTGAATTGGTCGGCCCGAGTAGCTCGCGAACTTTCGCAATCACATTGTCGCCGGCCAAAATCATCGGCATTACTGGGCAGCTGCTCATAAACGCTTCAATCTCAGGGAAGAACGGCAGATCCGCAACGTGTGCATAGTGCTCACGAAGGATTTCGCTATCTAGGCTCATCACTTTAGAAGCGACTATCTTGAAGCCAGCTTTTTCAAATCGAGTAATTACCTCACCTGCAATGCGTTTTTCCATACAGTCGGGTTTTAGAATAATAAGTGTTTGTTCCATAAGTCTTTAAAACAGAAGCGTCATGAGATGGCTAAGGAGTCGCGCGATGACAAGTTAAAAGCTCTTCGATCCGGCTGAGGGCAACTGCTCAAGCCATAGCTGACCGAAATGAATACGTGTGGGAATGCTGAGAACCGTTAATTCACGTGAAGAGGCATGAATGCAAATGACGAATCGTGGTAGGCATCTACTTACACCATCTAGAGGAACGGCCTGTCCGCGCATCTGTTACGGGTCTTCGTCATCAAGTCAAATACTGCGGAGCACTGACTCTCCATCTAAAATCAAAGCAACCGTTCAATGTCCATTCATGTGAGACGGACTAGTTCAGATTGATTCTAGTATACGAACAGTTCTAAATCCCTAATCAGTAATCCTTCCAAAAGACTTTAACAGACTCCTGATCAATCGAATCTGCGACCATTTCAGTAAAGGTCATATAGCGAACACCCTGCTCAAAAGAAGTCAGCTTCACTGGTGCACCTTCACGAATGGATTGAACAAAGTCGGCCTCGACCTGCCAGCCTCGGCTCGCTCGCGAAAGGGTGATCTTTTTTTCCTCTTCACTGCCTGCTTCCGAAAAAAGTAGCTCGGTATCGAACACATCAAAACGAAGCGCACCCTTAGACCCGTTGATACGAAATTCCATCCGCGGCTTACCTGATTCCACACCGCTGAAGTGATAGACCAGACGCGCGCCAGACTTTTGAAAGCGCCCCAGAATACTCACACTGTCAGGCACCTCGACCTTCAACAACTGCTCCTCGCCTGCAAATGAACGCAGCTCTTGAAAGACTGCCGCATCGGCCATCAACCACTCGGGCTCGTCTGTTATCCAACGCTGCACCGTTTCGTGCATAATGCCCATCGTTAGAATATTGTTACCGCTCAAAGATTTATCCTGACGCCAAGTCATGGGCGCATTTGGAGAGGCACACTGTCCGGTCGTATGCACAATACGCACCTCTAAAATTTCACCCAGCTTACCGCTCTCCATCATCTCACGAATTATCGCGTCGAAGTCTAGCGAGAACGGCGCTGGCACGAGTTGAGCGACCAGATTCGGGTGAGCCTCTGCAGCCGCATGCATCCGTCTGGCTTCCTCTAAATCACAAGCCATACGCGCCTCACAAAGCACGTGCTTATTATTTTCCAATGCCGCAATCGTTGCCTCCGCATGTAAGTAAGGCCATGTGCCAATACAGACTGCATCTATAGTAGGATCCTCAACGACATCGCGCCAATGTTTAGCTACCCGCTTGATCCCATCCTGTTTCGCGACCGCAGCAGCAGAAGCTTCAGTTCGATTCGCGACTACTGAAAGCTGCACTCCTTGAATTTTACTAAACCCAGGTATGTGCATTTTGCGGGTATTCGCTCCCGCTCCGATAAAACCAACTCGTATGTTCCCCTGACTCATGGTTACAGTTTACGACTCAAACTTACCCAAGTGCAAATGCAACTGTCGCTGCGTGCGTTCAGCAAACTCTGGGTTATGCGTCACTAATACTAAGCTTTTGGATTCCTCATTTGCTAGATCCAGCAGTAACTCCATGACCGCCTCTCCGGTGGCTTCGTCCAGATTACCTGTGGGCTCATCTGCCAAAACCAAGGGCGGATTGTTAATCAACGCACGAGCCACCGCAACACGCTGACGTTCTCCACCTGATAATTTTGTCGAGCCATGCTTCAGGCGATGCCCCATCCCAACTTTTTTCAAAAGCGCTTCGGCGCGATCCACTACGGTGCTATCCACACGACCCGCGATCCTTGCACCCAATAAAACATTCTCCATCGAGTTGAGTTCGGGCGCTAAATAATACGCCTGAAAAACAAAACCAATGAATCGAGTCCGACGCGCAGCGAGCCAAGAGAGCGAACGCTTCGAAACGAGTTGACCCTCCCAAAAGAGTTCACCTCGATCCGCGATTTCCAAGCCTGAAAGCACATTTAACAAGGTAGACTTACCACTTCCCGACTCGCCCCGTATACTTACGCTTTCACCGCGAAGGACTTGAAGGTCGACGCCGTCGAGCACAGAAATCGCTTCATCCCCACCGGGGAACTGCTTACCGAGGCCACGCGCCTCCAAAAGTATGTCATTCGTATTACTCACTACGCAAAGCATCTGCAGGTTTAAGTCGGGCCGCACGTAAGGCTGGCAAGAGTCCGGCAAGCGTGGACATTACTACTGCGAAGCAAGACACATACACAAAATCTGAAGTCAAATAATGAACAGGTATCTCATACACATCATAGATACCAAGAAATTCAGTCTCCGAGTTCGTCAACCATGAATATGCCACAAGAATCGGTCCCCTATAGTGCAAACAGATTAAGCCCATACAGAACCCTAACACTGTTCCAATTAAGCCAATCACTAAGCCTTGAAAGCAGAAACTGTAAGCGACTTCAGACGGCCTTCCCCCCATCGCCACAATTAAACCAATTTCTCTGGTTTTACGTATTACTGCCATCATCAAAGCTATGGTAATTGAGAATGATGATACTAAGATAATGAAAATAATAATAAACGAAATCATTCGTTTCTCATTTTGAATAGCAAATAGGTGGTGCTTATTCGACTCCAACCAACTGATCGCTTCCAAGCCAGGTCGTAGCACATTGGTTTCCAAAGTTTGCGAATACTCCCAAGCATCCACGCCTGGACGTAATTTTACGGAGATCCCATGCGCGCCCTCTTCAAGGCCATAGAGCTCTTGCATCACACGCAGCGTCGAAATGACCATGTTGCCATCTACCTGCGGCGATCCCGTCCGAAAGGTGCCGATCACAGTAAACTCACGAGGCAATAGAACTTCGTCCTCCTTCAATCGCTCCAACATGAGCGGCGTAAAGACTTCAACGACCGAACCGGGGCCTGCTTGTAAGGTATAAGCCAAGCCCTCACCTAAGAAGACACCCTCATCATCAAAATCATCCAAGTCTCCTAGGGTAATAAAGTTTTCCAACGCGATCACATCCGACTCTGCAATCGGATCCACACCACGAATCATCGGAAACTGCGGACGATTCCGATGCTGTAGCATCACTACACCCTCCGCATATGGAGCCACCGCAACGACCATCGCTTCCTGCTCCAGTGCCGCAATCTGAGCTTCCCAATCATAGACCACTTCATTCGAACGAATACGAATATCCCCTTGCGTCTCCACAAGGCGCTGGCGAATGCCCTCACCAAAGCCATTCATCACGCTTTGAACAATGATCAATACGCACACACCAAGCATGACTCCCATGATCGACATCAGTGAGAAAAACGAAAAGAAGCGCCCAGATGGAAACAATTGCTTCAAGGCATGGTAAATATACCAAGGCATGCACACTTCTCGCGCATCCACCGCATAAGGAAAAGCGTAAAATGCGTATTCGCCAAAGTTTCAGCAAGCGGCGCGTGTCCCGAGAGCCACAAACAATGAGGTGCTATGGTCACGCGCTTGGACGAGCATTGGTTGAACCCAAACTATGCAAACGGGTTTTCGAAACCAGCATTTCAGTTTTATAAGTCGTTAATAGTTAGCCTAATTTCTAATGCATCGCATTAGAAATTAGTTCACCCAAATGGTGTTTCGAAATCCCTTAGGCGACAAGCGCACATCGCCGCCCTTCAGAGCAGCAGTCACGTATATTTATACGCTCCCTTGCTCTTCGGTTGCGGAGCGCACTTCTCATCCTATTGCATAATCTGGGTTGAAGAACGTAGGGCGGCCTATTGCTTGCAGAGCGACGCCATGTGATCAATAGAGCAGCCGCTACTGCCTTCACAGCATAAACTTCTACTTCGCCTCGTAAGGCGAACGCTCTCGATGCCCTTGCAATACCGCAAACACCTCGCCTAAAGTCGGCACCTCGACTCCTTTCGCACGATTTGCCACTCCGATTTCAAAGGCCAAGCGCCACTGGCGGCAGAGCACCTTCCACGCGTGAAAAATACTATTCTGCGGATCATAAATATCCGTTGATTCGGAAGAGACACCATTCAACTCAAGAATCTGTATATTCTGGCCTGCTTGAAGGTCCTCTCCACTGGGAATGCGCAAATCAAAACGACCAAAACTAAAGCCTTCATATCCGGAAAGGACTTGATCGAGCGCCTCCAAAAGTGCGTCGCTCTTGTAGTGGTTACCATCCAAGAAAACTGCACCACGACAATGCGTGCCCAACTCTACAAGCTGTATCAGTTCGCCCACCTCAGGAACCGCATACAAACGCTTACGATTCATCTTTATATAATGCTTCGCCAAAGCAACTGCACGCGGATCGTCCAGAATCAATCGCTCCAATGTGCGCTCCCCATCGCCCACGACATGCGGCAATACTTTCTCAGTGATTGAAAACAACTGACGCGCTCCATCGGGCATACGAATATAAAAAACACCAAACTCAGCACCTGGAATGAATCGTTGAGCGATCACGTCTTCCACATTTTCGCGCATGTAACGCTTTGCATGCTCAACTGAACGAATCACAGCCACGCCTTCCCCACGCTGGCCAATATCTGGCTTCAATACAATCGGCCAAGTTAAGTCATGCGTCTTTTGAAAACGTGCCAACGCCTCCATGCGCACACTCACCGTATTCGCAGGATCGATACGAGCCCAATCTGCGATACATCCACTGTCTGGATTTAATGCACTAAGAATCTCACTCTTTGACTCCAGCGCTAAGCCACTCGCAGGAGACATCCCTGGATTACAAGCAGCCCAAACTGTCAGACTTCGATAGCGAATTGCCAAGCACACACAGTATAGAAAAACGGGAGTATAGACTGGAAGCGCTGGCCAAAACTCCCATTGTGTGAGTCGAATCCAACGCCCACGAATTTGGCGACGGCCTCGGTAGGTCATCGATTGCGTTAATAGGTGTATGGCTAGATATAGCGCCACCAGCCCAAGCGCGATAAGCGGTAGCACAATAACTCCTGCTTCCTCCCACCACTGGATCAGGGGCTTACCTACAAAGAAAGCTATCGAAACCAAGACGGGCGTCCATATCGCTGCCGCCATGCATAGCCATAAGCAAAACCGCGGAAGCGGCAATTTCATCATCCCTGCAGTTGTGTAAGCAGGCACTCGGCTACCGGGTATAAACCGCGTTAAAAACACGACCTGCAAGCCCTTGTGTTCATAGGCAGACTTAAGCCGCGCATACGAACTCCCCTCACAGGCCTTTGCTATAAATGAGATGCGCATCGCACGGCTACCGAAGATGCGACCGAGCAAATACAGCCCGATATCACTAATAAAAATGCCGAAAAAGCACCCCACCACCGCCGCGGGCAAGCTCATTGCCCCCCCCGCCGCGAGAATACCACCAATAATACAGGCTAAATCCTCTGAGAAAAATACAAACAAACAGAGCAAGCCTGCAAACATCCAACTCTGCGCCATCGAAGCATGGTCTGGTAAAATGATCTCTGCTGCAGCTTGCTTTGCCCTTCCTTTAATTTCTGCCTCAGCTCTTGTGTAAGCTGATCCCGACTCAACATCTGCAATGAAGGTCGACAAACGCTCTGCATACAGCGAGGTGTGATTAAAAATCCCCATATGCCCACCAGGCAGTTCGTAGAAACGTGCCTGAGGCAGTAATTCAGCATGAGCCTGAGCCGCAGAAAAAGGCACCATGCGATCTTCGACTGAATGCAAGATCAGAGCTGCTGCATCCAGCTCATTCAAAAACACCTCATTACGTCGCAGATCGGTATCTGCAAAATTCTGCGCGGTCGAAGGCGCAAAGAGCGGTGCATCAAACAAGCCGAAGTGCGGCGTCAGCCAACGCAGTGACCACAAAAGACCATGATAAGCCATGTAGATTGGCTGATTCCACTCATAGTGACCAAAGAGCTCGTGCTTTTGCAGTCCAACTCCGGCAATCAAGCTCACACTCGCCACGCGCTCAGGCGCACGGTTGGCAAACTCCAAGGCTACCGCACTTCCTTGAGAATATCCAGCGATGTGCACAGCATTAATATTCAACAGATCTAGCCATTTGAGCAGAACCGATACCTGGTTCTCAGCAGAGTATGCCTTAAAATTTCGAGAGCTCGTCCCAAAGCCTGGTAAATCTGGGATCAAAATGCGACGCGCATCGCCCAGTTTTGTTGCCAATGGCAACATGGCACGACCAGCCATCGGATTACCATGTAGTAGAAGCAAAGGCGTCTCTCTGATCACCGTTGTATTTATATCTCGATACGCCAGCTCAACAACTTTTGAGGAAGCTACTCTTGAGTCCACATGAACGCTCAGCACCTGTTGGTCTTCAGCAGGCTGCACTTTAATGCCTCGAAAATATCGATACCCCGTCGACAACAGCAGCGCTACAAACCAGAAGGCTAAGAAATGTCTGAAGCGCATCACCAATAAAGGGTCCTCAATCTACTTTAACGGCAACTGGTATGCTGTCGCCTCACTCAAAACTGGTGGATTCCCACGCACAGTCTGAAACCATACATGCGCGTTATTCGGACCGACCACAATTTCAGTCACTGAATCGGTTGCCGCATCCTCACGCACCATCACAGGCCCCAGCGCGGGATCGTGGGGATGAAAGACACCATGTTTTTCTTTTAAACTCGCTCGCTCTCGACTTTGCCCAGCAAAGAGATCGTAACGAAAGTCCTCACAAGCTTCGCGTCGAAACGACGAAGAGGTCAATACGTGCAAGCCTCCCTCCCCAGTAAGCGACAGGGCAGACAGCTTATCTCCATCCCACTCACGAGCAATCGGCCCATCACTGCGACCAAAAGCAACAAGTAAAAAGCCAGGATACACAGAGACATCGATCGCATCCAATAAACACATACACTCTTCTGCCGAATGTGCTTGATCCAGTAAATCGATTACCAACTGGCCACGACTACGCTGCCCTGCTAGGCGATCTTGAAAGAAAGGATAATTGTTCAGCACTGCGACCATCAGTCCACTCTCATTCACTCCAGTCCACGTGCCTCCGGCGTCGGGATCTCTGGGCATTAAAATGTGGCCACCGCTTGCACCTTTAACAAGGCGCGGAGCTTCACCATGTGAACGTGTGCGCTTTTCGTCTCGATTGAAAAGAATTCCGCGCTCGGTCTCAGCGGCCCACCAACTTAATGTGCACATAAAAATTAAGACACAGCAGGGCCGCCTTGCTCATGTCGCTGAGTCGATGGTGCCACTCCAAAACTAGCTGGCAGGTTCAAGCCATGACCAGACACAATCATCGCAATCAACGCATTATGGTGAACGCTGTGACCTAGTAAAAATTGTAATTCGCGACCGATAGAACTGCTCAGCCAGACACGTTTAGTCACCCCCGCGTCACTTTCTTCACGCACCTTAAGATCACCGTCTTTGCTGGAGCGCAACGCATCGAGCTTCACGATACATTGCTTTAACACCGAAGCAGCCACTTCTGGAGACTCCTCGATCATAGTATTGCGACCACGACTTTCATAATCGACCTCGCAAGCGGACAAGCCTTTAAAAAATGCCTCGAAGTGATCTAAGTTATGGCGCAAGTGCATGCCCACACTACTGGTAAACGGCCCCTTGGCAGCTGCGCTGTATTGTTGAGCGCTCAAAACGCCCACTAAATCTAGTTCCTGCTGTAGCGCGGTCTGCAGCGCATCTATAAGTGAATCAAATCGCATATAATCTTGTGGTTTCAAATAAGACGAATGAGTGCAGACTTTATTCCTAACTTAAAAAACGAAGTGCAGTAATAGGTGCAACACGACACAGGATGCAATACCTGCAGCCAAATCATCCACCACGCAGCCTAAGCCTCCGGGTAGGTTTTGAAGTTGCTTAATTCCCAAAGGCTTCAAAATATCAAAAAAGCGAAACAAAGCAAAACCGCCGAGCAAAACCGGCCAACCGCCATGTTGCGTGACTAAGCCGTTTGCGCCTCCCATACCTATAAAAACTAAGGGCACCGCGATAAACTCATCCAGAATAATCATTCCAGGGTCTCTCATTTGTAGGCGGCGCTCAGCCGCATCACAAATCCCAACTGCTAAATAAGTCAGTAGTAAGGCAAAAAAGAGAAATGCAATGGGCGACGCGTAATGGAACAACACTGCATAGAGGCCAATGCCTGCCACGCTGCCCACTGTGCCGGGCGCCTTCTTCACAAGACCCAGTGGACCCAGTGTAGAAAGCCCGACGACAACAGGTGTCGAGAGAAAGGACGTCCACGGAAAGTAGCGCTGAAAGTTACTTGGATTTGCCATCGTTTTCTCCAGTAAAAATGGACCAATACTTCACCATATAAGTAGTGCCAGATGTAACGGTGAGCGCGGTCGCGATCACAAAAAAACCAATGCCTGCCCAATAGAGCACATCGCCCACAGTCTCGGGAAACAGATTGGGGAAATCCTCACGCACCACAATCGAAAGCAGCAAGAGTATAGCCGAAACCATTTGCGACACAGTCTTATGCTTACCCGATTTTTCTGCAGCGAGCACGACACCAGAACTCGCAGCCACCAGGCGTAATCCTGTAATCAAAAATTCACGGCTCAGTATGAGAAGTAGTAAAAAAGTAAACCACATACCAGGTAACACCTTCAGCTCTAGAAAACAGACAAACAACCCGACCATGAACACCTTATCTGTAAGCGCATCCATCAACTTACCGAAATTGGATACCAAGCCCTGCTTACGAGCAAAATAACCGTCAGCCCAGTCCGTAAGCGCTCCGATTACAAAAAGTATAAATGCAATCGTGCTCGAACCGATAAAAGGTGCATACAAAAACGCGATTACCGCGAAGATGATCGGGATGCGAGAGAGTGTTAGTAAATTCGGAAGATTCACGCTAGCAGGCTGTCAATAGATTCACTTACGGGCTAGCCCAAAATTCAACAATACAACATCTCAACCATCACATACCGCACTTCCTTTGATTTTGACTCAACCGCTCCCAAGCCCATAGTCTACACTTCATTCTATTTACATGAAAGCAATTATCTGGGGCTCGTGTGGCTCGCTACCCTCTCCAGCTTCATCTAGCGCCATTCGGCAAAAGGTTAAGAATGCTCTCTGGGCTGCCCGTTCAGAGCAGTTTCAATCGGAAAAACAAGTCGACGACTTTTTAGAAACTCTGCCGCATAGCACTCACGGCACCTATAAAGCCAATACCTCTTGCGTGCAAATTGACGCCGGAACTGAAGACGTGATTTTGTGCGACGCGGGAACCGGCCTACGTGACTATGCATTGACGATTCCGGCAGATGCCCAGCCTCGCACCTATCATATCTTTGTTTCGCACTTACATTGGGATCATATCCAAGGATTTCCATTCTTCTCTCCCGCCTACGTGCCAGAAAATACAATCATTTTCCACGGCTTTCACTCTAGTATCGAATCGTCGATTCGAAAGCAAATGCGCGCACCCTACTTCCCCGTGCCATTCGAGGCGATGCAAGCAAGCATCGAATTCGACATTCAAGAGAACGGCTCAAACTTCGACCTCAACGACGTCCACATTCGCACCATTAAGCAAGAGCATCCAGGAGACTCATGGGGCTATCGATTTGAACACAAAAATAAGTCTATCGTTTATTCATCCGACTCTGAACACGGTCCTGAATCAAGAAATTCGGACTACCCATTCATCGATTTTTTCAATAAGGCTGACATTCTAATCTTCGACGGGCAATACACATTTGAGGATGCTAACAACTCAAAACGACACTGGGGACATTCCGACCACATTACAGCCGTAGAGCTAGCCGCTCGCGCACAAGTAAAACAGCTCGTCATTTCACACCACGAACCATCGCATGGTGACCTCGAGATCGAATCTCTCTGCGCTGAAGCGGCCGCCTACCGCCAAGAATATAACCAACAAAATACTTCTAAGTCCAAACATGCTTACCCAGAAACCATTACTTTAGCTTACGATGGACTGGTCATTGAAGCTTAGTCCGCACGCTAAAAACCTATCTCTATGCCTGAAACCAATTCCCCAGAACAAAAAAGTATTACGAAAGCAGAAATTAACGAACTCCCAATGATTGCTTGGGAAGGTCGCGTCGAAATACTTGATACCATCGAGGACATGGAAAAAGTCGTCGACTTGTTAAAGCACGAGACACACCTCGGCTTTGATACAGAAACTCGTCCCAGTTTCAAAAAGGGTGAATACTACCCACCTGCACTGATCCAGCTCGGAACTGCTGAATGCGTTTACCTCTTTCGCATCTCAGCCACTGAAACCTTTGCTCCTCTGCTACCGATCTTAGAATCTCCTGACATTCTGAAAACCGGCGTCGCAATCAAAGATGATGTCAAAGAATTAAGAGCGATGGAAGAGTTCACGCCCGATGGATTTGTAGAAGTGGCTGAATTGACTACAAAATTAGGCTACACAAACAAAGGTTTGCGTGCACTTGCGGCACTCATGCTCAAAGGACGAATCAGTAAAGCCGCTCAAGTCTCGAACTGGGCGCGTAAAGAACTCGAAGAAAAGCAGATAAAGTATGCCGCTACCGACGCCTGGATCAGCCGAGAACTGTATCAAAAAGCTGTCGAAGAGCAAAAAACGCTAAAAACGCTTTGACCCCAGCAAGTTGCTTGCTTCTAACTGCAGGCATACGTCACTTTACTCGAAACATTGACCCATTTATCCCCCCATCCTTGCTAAATTATGATTACTAAACCCAAAAAGCGGAAGATGAACCCAATGCTTTTGAACGTGCTGCTCATTAGCTTACTCGTTCATGTCGCTGCTCTGGTTATCTTTGGGAGTTACACACTTGTGAAATTTGTCATTCCAGATGACGCTGAGTTCGAGGAACCACCAGCAATCGAGGAGGTCGAGCCACCGAAAGAGGTAAAGGTCGAAATCAAGCAACAGCCAAAGCCTGAGAACCAGCCGCAAAACAATCTGAAGATGAAGCCAGTCTCCAATATTGCGATTGCCAATGTCGATGTAGACCTGCCTAACATGGAAGAATCCTTCACCGTCAGCGGTGGACTTGGAGGCAGCGGTGGCAGCGGCCTACTAGGCGGAACTCGTGGTTCCCTCGGAATTGGAATGTCTGATGTGAGTGTGTTTGGTCTTAAAACCAAAGCCGAACGAATTCTGTTCGTAATCGATACCAATCGACAGATGGTTACCGATGCGAAGGGTGGACTCAATAGTTACAAAGTCATTAAAGACGAAATCACAGACATGGTCGGCAACCTCTCTGCGGGAACATTATTCAATGTGATGCTTTTCGACCGACGTAAAGCAATGATATTTAAGCCGCAACTCAGTGCCGCGGGCAGCGAAGTGCATCAAGAACTCATCAAATGGATGGCACCGATAAATCGTAGTGCTAATAATGTTGGGCTTGAAACTGTCAGGAATGCTTCGCAAGTAAATACTGTGAAATTACCAGAAGAACCGATGCATAAGAATCTTGAATTCTCGGGACAACGCGGTAACGAAACTGCATACCTCACGCAGGTCGCGCTGGAACAAGATATCGACGCAATCTTCTTTATAACAGGCTACCATCAAGGCTTCGAACGCGTGAGACGACGTCCCACCGAGCGTGAAGACGAAGATTGGCAGCGGACGATTGCAAAACCGCAATATATTGAACAATTAGCCGAGCACCAACTGGAGATTCCAAACATGAAGAAACGAGTCGCCGCAGCGATGGCTAAAATAAATGCCGAGCGCAAAGCCAAAGGACAACCACCCCGAGTGCTCGCTCAACGACACGGAATCTATTCCAATGCCACTGAATTAGGACTGGAATGGAAAACGTCCCACCCTGGTAGGCAACCAGGCTACTTTATCGAAGTGAAAGAAATCGAAAAATACTTCAAGCGCCTCAAAGAAGTGCTCTACACAGATAAAAACGCAAAAGATCCCTCGCTGAATGTGGTTTTGTTTCTCGCTGGTGACGAAGAATTTAATAAGCAGAAGGAAGATCAACTCAAGGACTACACACGCTTCTTCTCAGGCAAATACCGAGTCATTCGTGGACTAGACGAAATTAAGAGTGCTTCTTCAGCGAAGAACACCAAAAACTAAGCTTCTGATAGTCCAGATTACCGTTCAAAAAGCTCTCGTAAACTACGAGGGCTTTTTTCATGTCGAAACAAAATTATAGGAGCCCCAACTGAAAGCGCTCTGCATCGAACTACAGAATGCGACAACACCCCCACGGATTTCCAGCCAAAATCCAGAAAGCACTATGCCTAGTTCCACGACGACCTCAAGCCCGCCACAAAAAAAGCCCGCCGACTCGAAAAGTCTGGCGGGCTAAAAATGGTGGGAGCTACAGAATTCGTTCCGAGTGAGCAAAGCGAACGACAAGACCGAGCTTTCGTGCAACGAAAGGATCGGAACATCGACAGATGAGAATTCGACCGAAAACCAAACCGGCCGCAAAAAAAGCCCGCCGACTCGAAAAGTCTGACGGGCTAAAAATGGTGGGAGCTACAGAATTCGTTCCGAGTGAGCAAAGCGAACGA
>JABBCA010000025.1 GCA_018607135.1 Opitutales bacterium | reverse complement strand
ATGTTCGATGTTCGATGTTCGATGTTCGATGTTCGATGTTCGATGTTCGATGTTCTTAAATCGCGTGCCCTGTCTTGACCCGTCTGCTGTCCTGCGTGATTAATAGGCGCATATTTTATGAGCGAAACTATCAGCAGCTCAAGTGGACTGAGTTACGAAGATGCAACAAAGGCATTTTCGGATCAAAGTTTGTTTGAAAACAAGACTTGGCGTTATTCGCCAGAGGCATTCGCGCTGTCATCGAGTCAGCTCAAGGAGATCCGTTTGATTGGCCAGGCTTGTTACGATTTTTATCGAGCGCTTGAGTCGCTGTATTTGAAGTCCTTTGAAGGTAAAAACGTATTGCGTAATCGAGCCTTGAAAGCGCCATGGGTCGCGGAATATTTGGATCGAGGTAAGCCGCAAGTGTTGATTGAGCATGCGCGGTCGAAGGGGCTACGCGGCTCGACGCCGATAGTGATTCGGCCTGATTTGTTGATCACTGATAATGGCTTCGCAATGACTGAAATCGATTCAGTGCCTGGTGGCATTGGACTGACTGCTTTTTTGAACCGACTGTATGAGCCTCATCACGGTGATGCATTGATCGGTGCGGCGGATCAAAATATGATCGAAGCATTTTATCGTGCGTTGTGTAAGCGTGCGCCTGCGATGACAGCACCCTACATTGCTCTCATCGTGAGTGATGAGGCTGCGACTTATCGACCCGAGATGGAGTGGCTCGCCTCTCAGTTGCGATTGCGTGGGCGTCGAGTGCATGTCTTTCATCCAGATGATGTCATGCCTTTAGGAGATAAGATTTGTGTGAGCACGGACGGCGATCCGCAGCAGGTGGATGTATTGTATCGTTTTTGGGAATTATTTGACCTGGCGAATGTTTCGATTGCCGATTTTTTATTAAAGGCTGGTTCAGAAGCGCAACTCAGCCTGACTCCGCCAATGCGTCCGTTCCAAGAAGAGAAATTGAGTTTAGCATTGTTTCACCATCATGTGCTGGAGGACTACTGGAAGGAAAGTTTATCTCGGCAGTCGCTTCGCGTATTAAAAAAAGTGATACCGAAGACATGGGTGATGGACCCTGTGAAATTGCCTCCTAATGCGGTATTGGACGCTCCCTATATCGGAGGCAAGCCCATTGTAAATTGGTCGCAACTAGTTGATGCGAGTAAGAAGGAACGTAATTTGATTATCAAGATTAGCGGTTTTCATGAGAGCGCTTGGGGCGCGCGTAGCGTGACTCTGGGCAGTGATTCCTCCAAGGCAGATTGGGAAGCCGCAATTCAACAAGCCACGACCATGGCCGACACCTCTTTGCACATTTTGCAAGTTTATGAAAAGCCCAAGCGCCTCAAGCATCCTGTCTACGCTTCCGGTGGATCACACATTTACTCAATGGAGGGACGTATGCGCCTGTGCCCCTATTATTTTGTCAATGAAGAGACCCAACATGCTGATCTACACGGTGTTTTAGCAACCCTTTGCCCTGCGGATAAAAAGATCATTCACGGCATGAAAGACGCGGCCTTGATGCCCTGCGTCTTGTCTGATTAATTAATACATGAAATTAATAAAACTTATAGCTCCGCGGGGCTCCTACAGTAATCTACTTTATTTCGCATAAAAGGTATCATTCATGCTTTCTGCTTCCATAGTGAATATAAAACACTATGGGTAGTCGCTTTCATCGGGACTCTTCGACGACTGAAAACTCAATTATATAACCTTTATTATGACACAGACTGCAACAAAGCCTAAGAAAACAGCAGCCAAGAAGCCTGCTTCTAGAAAAGCATCAGCCTCCACAGGCGCCGCTAAATCGTTTCGTTTCGATGTCGAAACAACCAAAGAATCGATCAAAACTTCGATATTAAATCACCTTCGCTACACTTTGGCGCGTCACCCTGAAAGCGCGACCAAGGACGAGTGGTGGACCGCCACTTGTTTCGCGGTTCGTGACCGTCTTCTAGATCGTTTCATGAAGACTCAAGAGACGCACAGCGAAAAGAAGGTGCGCCGTGCCTATTACTTGAGCCTTGAGTATCTCATGGGCCGCTTGCTCGTCAACAACCTGCACAATGCGGGGATTTTTGAGCAAACACGTGATGCACTCACTGACCTCGGTCAAGATTTCAATGAAATCGCAGACGAAGAAGCGGACATGGGTCTCGGCAATGGCGGCCTCGGTCGCTTGGCGGCTTGTTTCCTTGATTCATTGGCAACCTTGGACCTTCCCGCGATTGGCTACGGTATTCACTACGAATTCGGCCTATTTCGCCAAGAATTCAAGGATGGTCACCAAATCGAGCATCCAGATGTCTGGATGGAGAAGGGCTGCCCTTGGGAGGTCATGCGTCCGAACTATGCGCAAGAGGTTCAGCTCTTTGGTCGCGTTGAGCACCAAATGGATAGCAAAGGTGTCTTCAAGCCAAAGTGGGTGGATTACAAAACGATCGAAGGTGTTCCATACGACATCGGCATCGTTGGATATGGTGGCAGCACTGTAAACTTCCTTCGATTATGGGACTCAAAGTCCACTAAAGAGTTTGACCTAGATGTTTTCAATGATGGCGGCTATGTCGAAGCGGTCCGTGAGAAAGCAATGGGTGAAACCATTTCTAAGGTCCTTTATCCGAATGATTCTACCGAAAATGGTAAGGAACTTCGCCTGATCCAGCAATATTTCTTCGTTACTTGCTCGCTGAAGGACATTATACGTCGCTTCCAAATCAACCACAGTGATTGGTCTGAGTTTTCAGATTACAATGCACTGCAGCTGAATGATACACACCCAGCAATCACGATTCCTGAATTGATGCGTTTGCTCATCGACGAAAATGGTCTCGATTGGGATGCAGCATGGGAGATCACTCGCAAGACTTGTAATTACACAAATCACACGCTACTTCCTGAAGCGTTGGAGAAGTGGAGTGTGCCTCTCTTCGAGAAAGTGCTTCCTCGCCATCTTGAAATTATTTTCGAAATCAACTCACGTTTCTTGCAAGACGAAGTTGAAGCGAAATGGCCTGGTGAAAATGCGAAGAAGTCTGAGCTTTCGATCATCGAAGAAGGCAACCCTAAGATGGTTCGCATGGCATATCTTTCAGTCGTTGGTTCAACGAAGGTGAATGGTGTGGCTGCATTGCATACTGAACTGCTGAAGAAAGACCTCTTTTCTACATTTCACGAGTTGTATCCAAACAAGTTGATCAACATGACCAACGGCATCACGCCACGTCGTTGGTTGCTTGCTTGCAATCCGGGTCTCAGCGAACTCATCAATGAGAAGCTTGGAGCGGATTGGCCCAAGGACCTTGATAAGCTTCAAGACATTGCCAAGTTTGCAGACGATGCAAAGTTTCAAAAGCGCTTCATGGAGATCAAGCGTGCGAACAAGCAAGCCTTTGCAGACTTCGTTCTTGCGGACTCTGGCACAGAGATCAGCTCAGATGCACTCTTCGACGTGCAGATCAAGCGCCTCCATGAATACAAACGTCAGCACCTTAATTTGTTGCACATCTTGACGCTCTATCGCCGCCTCTTGAATGATCCGGATTACGAAATGAATCCACGTGTATTCGTTTTTGGAGCCAAGGCAGCACCCGGCTATGCACTTGCGAAAAACATCATTCGCGCGATCAACAAGGTTGCTGAGAAGGTCAATAACGACTCACGCATCAACGGTAAGATTAAGATCGTGTTTCCACAAAACTACCGTATCACCATGGCGGAGAAGATGATCCCCGCAGCAGACCTTTCCGAGCAAATTTCGACTGCAGGCAAGGAAGCCTCTGGCACTGGTAACATGAAGCTCGCTCTCAATGGTGCGCTCACCATCGGCACACTTGATGGTGCGAATGTTGAAATCGGTGAAGAAGTCGGCGACGAGAACATTTTCATCTTCGGTAACACCGTTGAGCAAGTTGAAGAAATCAACGCCAAGGGTTACAATCCATACGACTATTACAATAGTAACTGGGAGCTTAAAGCGGTTATCGATTGGTTGCGTTCGGATTACTTCACGCCAGGTGAGCACGATGCTTTTGCACCGCTTTGCAGCAGCTGGCTAGAAGGCGGCGATCCTTACCTTTGCCTAGCTGACTACGCGGATTACATTCGTGCACAAGAAGAGGTCGACAAGGCGTTCAGTGACAAAAAGCGTTGGGCCAAGATGGCAATCTTGAATACCGCTCGCGTGGGTAAGTTCTCTTCCGACCGCACCATTAGCGAATACGCAGAGCAGATCTGGAAACTCAAGCCAGTGAAGGTTAAATAATTCTAATTGCAGAATCTTTTTACGAAGGGCGCGCCTACTGGCGCGCCTTTTTTTGTGAACTGTGTATGAAGGTGACTCTATTCCAATGTGGTTCGCTAGAGAAGTGGTAACGCGGAGCTCGCGCCCTTCGGTTATAAAGCGGATAATGTAGCACGTGCCTCCGGCAGGGGGCGCTTTGGTGTTAGGTTGTCGGATACGCTTGATGCTTCGCATAGAAGCACGTGCTACAATGCTCAGAACATTTCTGCTTCGAGTGCTGTCTTTCGGCTGTGTAATTATAACGTTTTTTTATTTGATGCATTTTAAACTTGCTAAACTTTCAGTAATTACTGAAAGTTTAGTCATGAAAGCCGAAGAGTTTAAAAAATTGAAGGAAGATTTCATTGCGCAGTGGGGGACTCTGGGCAGTTGCTGGGGGATCAATCGCACGATGGCGCAGATTCATGCATTCTTGATGATGGCTGTTGAACCGACCGACACCAATACGGTGATGGACGCGCTCAAAATTAGCCGTGGCAATGCAAATTCGAATCTACGAGATCTCGTTGGGTGGGGCTTAATTAAACGAGTCACCTATCCAGGTGACCGCAAAGAGTATTTTGAAGCGGAGAAAGATGTTTGGGCGATGTTTTGCATCATTGCCCGCGAGCGGAAACGCCGGGAAATCGACCCCGCTTTGAATCTTCTGCAATCCTCCTCGTCGAACAGCTTCAATCAAAATAATGAAGAGCAGCAGTTGTTTCTTAAGCAAACTGCAGCGCTCGCCGAATTTGTTCAGACAGCCAGCTCCGCGCTAGATAAGATTGCACGAGCGGAGCAGAGCAAGGTGCTGCCATTCATTGTAAAACGCCTGTAGTCGTTTCGTTTTCAAAGGGGCGGGAACTGTCCCCAGTCGCTGTTTCAGAGAGGCATTTCTAAGACAGTAGAGACCGCTACCCTCCCAATAATCAAAAATTAATTACAATCCAAAGTTTCATTAATTACTGAAAGTTCAATATTATGAAAAAGCCAGCTATCCAACATCCAACACTGATTAACAGCCTGCGTCTCGCGTATTCAGCGGAGAAGGCGGCAGCTTATGCTTACCTTGGGCATGCGGCTTCTTTACGAGATCCAGTTGTGAAAACGCGCATTCACGAAATTGAACTCGATGAGTGGGAGCACCGCCGCGAAGTGCGGGCGATCATGGATCAATATGAGCTGCCTGTTTCAACTTGGTTTGAGTTCAAGTATGCAGTCATCGGCCGTATTATTGGACTGAGCTGTCATGTCATTGGTCGCTTCATGCCTTACTTTTTAGCGGGTAAGTTAGAGAGCGGCAACGTCTGCGAATACATCGTGATGCTGCGCTATTTTCATGAGCTGGGCATTACGGAGCATGATGAAGTGCTTTATGCGATGGGACTCAAGGAGAAGGAGCATGAAGTGTTCTTTCAAGAGATGATTGAGGGTGAGCGCTGGCTGCCGTTGTTTGAAAAAGTGTTCGCATGGGGAGCGGGAACGACGCTCAACGATGTCGATTTAGATGAATCATTACCCGTTGATCGAGCGGGAGATTATTGCCAGCAGTATAAAGAAAGGAAGGCGAGCTAGGGATGAAGTTGTATTTCAAACTCTGTTTATGGATGCCGTTGTGGTTGCCCGCACTGTTGTTGTTTTTGGGATACACTGTTGCGTTGATTGATAGCAATGCGGCAGATGCACTGCCAGATTGGTTTAGCATGACACTTCTTGTGATCGCGGCATCTGTTTTTTTCGGAGGTCTTCAGTATTGCCTCGCACTCTATATCGTATGGACGCGGATAGACTTTGAGAGTCCGCGGAGCTGGATCGTCGGTATACTCTGGCTACCTATCCTATTTACGCCCATTCAGGTGGCTGGAATGCTGCCATTTTTGTGGCAAGATTTGGCGAATTCCAGGGGATGGGAAAGCCTTGGTGGGCTCGGGGTATTCGATCTCGTTCTTGGTTACGGCTATGTGCTGGTTTGGCTTGTTGGCTACTGGCTGGTTCGAAGGGTGCAGAATTTTAGAAAGGTGGAGACAGTATGAAAACCGAACATGATATGATGCGGATCTATGATCCAGAGAATGACCAAACTTGGGAGGTGCCCCGCCAAAAGGTGACGAGTGTCTTTGCTCAAGTAACAGAGCGCTGGGTGGCCAATGTGCTTGTTCCTGAAGCGGTGGTGCGTGAATTAGTGACTCCCGACTTCCTTGAGCCGGTTCCGACGCAGGCGGGTTATGTGTTGAGCTTGTGTGCGATCTTTATGAAGCATGCAGCGCCTGAGTGGGCTCCATTAAAAATGGGTCCAGCCAGCCGTAACTGTGCGTTGCGTGTGGCCTGCCGTGATACTCGCGACGGTAGTGACGCGGTTTGGGTAGATCATCGCTATAGTGATAGTCTACTGGTTGAAGCGCTTGCGAAATTGGGTTTTCCAGAAGTCCAGGCTAAGCTAAAAGTAAACACACAACGTGATTTCTATGGACATCGCATCATGGAAATGGCGACCGCAGATAATATGATCGATTTACATCTGGTGGAATACCCAGATGCTGAGCGTGTTCATGGCAAAGCTTTTGTCGATACCGAGACCTTTGAAGATTACTTTATGGCTGGGGTGCGCAGCTATGGGCCTGCAAATGAGCCGCGCAAGGCGACGATTGTCGACCTACACAAACGCAGCGATAATCACTTCGAAGCCATGAGGCGCTATTTTGGGGTGCTTCGCACCGCGTGGGGGAATTGGCAGGTGGATAGTGTCTATCGCACTGTAAATGGACTCTATGAGTGGCGCTACGAGGGCGATGTTACGTGGTAAAATTATAGAGAGAACGTCGAACCTCCAACTTTGAATGAACGCCTTGGCAGTGGTGATCCGTAACTATTCACAGTTTGAAGTTGGACGTTTAAAGTTCGACGTTCCCAGCAAATGGTGCCCCCGCTGGGAATCGAACCCAGATCGACTGTTTAGGAAACAGTAGTTCTATCCGTTGAACTACGGGGACGACCGTTCGCATAGGTGTATGCAAAAGGTGGAGTGCGTAAATACTAGAATCGCTGAAAACGCTGAAACGCTGAAATGCTGAAATGCTGAAACGCTGAAAAGCTGAAAAGCTGAAATGCTGAAAAGCTGAAATGCTGAAATGCTGAAATGCTGAAATGAGGCCTGCTAGTCAGCTTAGAAATTCGATCCTCTTTTCGAAAGGGGAAAAATCGCTTTGCAACCTGTGAGCTGAGCGCTTGTCATGTGTCAATATCTATGCGGTTGTTTTCTAGTAGCTTGTTTCGTTTGATTGCCTTGTGCTCGCTTTGTGCGGGTTCGTTCACGCTGCAAGGGCAGGCACCTTTACTCTCAGGTGAAGTAGTTGCAGCAAATGCGGGCGATTTGATTGCTTTAGACTGGCGCATTGAATCGGCGGAACGAGCACTTCGCTCTGGTTTGATTGGTTTGGCAGAGACTGGTCTTCGCACAGCGTTGAAGAGTCCCGTTTTGGATGCACAGCGCGAGGATGTGATTCGCTACCACTTGGCTGCAGCGCTGATTGCGCAGCAGCGCTATGGTGCTGCGGCATTAGAATTAGATGCGATTCGAGAGTCGGGGCGTGCTAGTCGGTATTATTTATATCGGGCAATTTCGATTTATGGAGATGGGGAACGTGTGAATCGTGCACGGTTTACTGAGACTCTAAAGCAAGTCAGGGCTGTGGAATTGAGCACATACGATCAGCCGTGGTGGCAGGTGGCTAGAGCTTTACGCGCACAATTGTGGGATAAGCCTGAGGAAGTAGTTTCTGCATTTGAAAGTGCTGTGAAGGTTGCGCAAACCGACTCACAAAAGGCTTTTTTTGAGAGTTTAGTGTTTCGCCAAAAACTATTGGAGACTCCATCGAATGAGGCACTCGCTGCGGAGATTCGTGAACAGCTGGAGCAATTTACTGGGCAGGCCGCGGCTTACACCTATGCGCGTGAGTATGCGGTGATTTTAAATAATCTAGGACGTTCCGAGGACGCGATTGCTGTGATTGATGATCAACGAGTGAATAATCAGTCACTGAGCAGCCGTGAGCGTGAGCAGTTGTTGTTACTGAAGGGGATGATTGCTGGGCCAAATACGTTGCGTGGCATTGAGGCACTGCAGACATTGGTGCGATCTGGTAAAACTAGGGATGCGATGCGGGTGGCGTTGCAATTGTTGGCGCGCGACCCGAAGGCAGTGCAAGGCGGTTTGTCTGATTTTTTGAATCAAATGGTGGCCCGTGCGGAGCCGCATGCCTTGCTAGGTGAGATCTATTATATACGGAGTCAATTGGCATTGGCGCGTGCCGAAGAAGCATTGAAGGGGGATGCTCCCAATGTTGAATTGGCTCAAACTGAAACTGCGAATGCTGAGAGAGATGCCCAATATCTACTCGAGCAATTTCCGGGACTACAGCAGATCACTAATGTGTATCGATTACTGGCCTATGCTGCTTTGCAACGTAAGCCCGCTCAATATCGTGCTGCGGCGGATTTTTTGATTCAATTGCGTGATCAAATTGAAGTGACTAGTGAGCGTGTTGCATTGAATCGTTTGATCGGTGACTGTTATTTTCTTAATGCTGACTATGTGAATGCGGTCGACTTTTATCAAGCCGCGTATGCTCGATCTATAGACGGATCAATGGATCAAGGGCTGTTTTTGCGTTTGATTACCGCAGAGGTGCGCGCGGGGCAAATGGAGTCTGCGCTTCAGCATATCGATGAAGCCGACTTTAGCGGCAATATAAGTGTGGAGGACCGTTGGCGTGCGGAGTGGAACGTAGCGCAAGGACTGCAAGCGAACCGGCGAATGGATATCGCTTTAAATCGCGTGCGTTCTTTAACTCAGAACGTGCCTTCCTCGGTGGGTGCTAGTTTGGATATTCGTTTGCTCTGGTTAGAGGCGTATCTGTCATTTGTTGTGGGTGAGGATGCGACTCTATTGGAGCGCGTTACGGCATTACTAGAGCGGGTGGAGTCGCTGCCTGAGCAAACGTTCGATCCAGTGGAAGCAAAATTACTGGTTACGGAAATCATGCTATTGCAGGCGCAAGTGATGATACGAGGCGGCGGTGCAAACGATGGCATGACAGTGCTGCAGCGCTTGCGTGTTGGTTTTGCGGATAGCTCCGCGGCACAACGTTCCTATTTAAGCGAGTCTGATTATCATGCATCGATCAACGATTTTAAGGCAGCGCAGCAAGCTCTTGAGAAGTTAGCTGAGTTGTATCCTCAGAGCGTGTTGGCGCCACAAGCGATTTTTGAGGCGGGCATCTACTGCGAGCGCCGCGGCGCCGAGTTCTATGAGGCTGCAGTGCTTTTGCATAATCAGATTGTTGAAAACTATCCCGCTGATAACTTGGTCTATGCCGCTCGTTTGAAGCAGGGTGATTTGCTACGTAAAATGAATAACTTTGCAGGTGCGCAGAGTCTCTACGAAACCTTAATTAACACTTATCCAATACATCCACTTCGATATATTCCGGAGCTGTCGCGCATCGATTGTATGCTTGCTCTAGCAAAAAATGACGTGACGCAGCTGAACGATGTCATTGTTTCGCTCGAGCGCTTGATGGATATCCCTAATTTGCCAATCGATTTTCAAGCAGAGGTGGGCTATAAGTGGGGATTTACTTTATTGAAGCGCGACGCGCCAGAAGAAGCTCAAGAGGTCTTTATGATGATCTTCGATGATTTCCTTTTAAAGAGTGAACGTGCTGCACAGGTCGGTCCATCGGGTCGTTATTGGTTGTCGCGAGCTTTGCTCGGATTGGGTAAGATTTTAGAAGAGTCGGGTCAGCTCGTCGAGGCGCGACGCGTGTATCGAAAGATGGTCGCATTTAACTTACCAGGCCGTAATTTGGCGCTGGATCGTGCAAATAGTATACAGGTCCTTGAAGACTCTGTAGCACAGTAACAAGGGATTTATACATGGAGTTTTTTAAAGACACTTTCATTCTTCAAGGCGGGCCAGTGATGTATCCGTTGTTGTTTGTCAGCATCCTCGGCTTTGTGATGTTTATTGAACGAGCGCTTTTTTTACACAAAGGGCAGATCGGCACGGAAGACTTCTTGAGTGGGATTAAGAATCTGGTGAATAAGAAGCGTCTCGTCGAGGCATTGACGCTGTGCGAAGACACGCCAGGGCCGATGGCTCGCATCGTCAAGTCGGCGCTGTTGCATTACGGTGAGTCTAGAGGTCAGATTCGTGGTGCAATTCAGGCTGCAGCCTTGGTTGAAATACCCGCGTTAGAACGCCGTATCGGCACGATTGCTGCCATTGCTCGTATTGCCCCACTGCTCGGTTTATTGGGCACTTTGATCGCTTCGGTGCAAGCACTCTACGCCCTAGAAGCATCGAACGGAGATAGCGGTGAGTTTAGTCGATTGCTGGCCGAGGCCTTGATCACCTCTGCGACTGGCCTAGCAATTGGGGTGATGGCCACATTGGCGCACCACTTTTTATATGGCAGAGTGCGTTCCTTGGTGCATGATTTCGAGTGGGTGGGCCATAGTATCCATGAGTTTTTAACGACTTCTCCAAAAGCGAATGAAGCGATTGAAGCCGCTCATTCAAGCACGTCATCTGCAGAATGAGTTCGCGAGCACAGAAAACAGCTGACGATCCATTGCCACAGTCGATGGCTGGTTACACCGCACCCCTGCGCTTAGTCGATCACCTACATCGTCCTAAGATGAAGCTGGATTTGGTCCCAGTGTTGGACTTGGTGACCATCGCGCTGTTGATAAGCCTTTTATTCACTCGCTTTGTTATGGTGCCAGGTGTGCGTATTGATTTGCCTAATTCTGAAATGAAGATGCCGCACTACAATGCTGCGGTCGAGGTGCTCACTATTGGTAATAAAGGAATGCTTTATTTTGATGGGAGTGTGTATGAGCAAGGCTCGATTAAACGAGCTTTTTTGCAGTATATGAAAGGCCGTGATGAGGAGAATGAAATCGTGCTTTTGGTGAAAGCGGAAGGGACTATGCAATTGCAGATCTTTCTGGATCTGTGCCAAATGGCGCAGGAAGCAGGCTTTAAGCAGGTTCAACTGGCCGGTGAAAAGAACGTTGAACGTCAGGATATGGTGCCGACAAGCTCAATGCGAGAGAGCCAGAAGTTTTCGGTGCCCGTTTTATAATGGAGCACACTCCAGAGTCATTCATAGAAAGCGGTGCTCGTGGCTTGCGATTGATGTCGCCCGTGTTGCGCGGCGCCTTGCTGGCTGGTGTAATTGTGCACCTTGCAGGCTTTTTGATTTTTCGCGTAACATCAAATCCATTGCCTACAAGAGATGCGAGTGAATCCTTTGTGCGGTATATTTCTGCGGGCTCCATGGCGGGTGATCGTGCCTTAGAGGAGCAAGCTCAGTTGTTTGATTCAGCGCCTTTGTTTGTTCCCACTAAATGGAATGCGGCGCAAAACGTATCGTTGATGCCTCGAGATCGAATTAGTGAGCGTTTTCCAGAATTTGAGCCAGAGATCAATGTCGCAGAGGCATTACATTCGACAAGCCTCCCGATGGTGGATGACGGTCTGGTAACGACGCCCGTTGATTTGTTGAAACTGCGTTTTTGGTCGCTATTTGAAACTTTTGGTCAAGTCCGGCAAGAGATTGAGGTGTATCCGACCATTGGGCATTTTGGAGAGGTTTTTATTGTAGGAGACGAAGGTAGCTCGATCTCTATGGAGTGCGAATTGGTGTTTACCGATACCGCTGCAGTGCCCAATCCAGTCACATTGTTTTTAAGAATCAACGGCGCTGCTCAAGCACTGGGTGATCCGATTGTTTCTGAAAGCTCGGGCAATCCAGTTTTCGATCAATCTGCACAGGATTGGCTGCGCAAACCTGAGACGCAGGGTAAATTACCATTTGGTTATCTGCGGATTCAGGTATATCCGTGAGAATGGTTAGTGGTTAGTGGATACCGTTTTTTTGCACTTATCGGTTGCAGGCTGCTTTGCTTGGAGCGTAATTTCTTCTCATGGAAATTGAAACACAGCGCTCCTGCACTCCCTTAGTGAATGAGGCGACGATGTTAGATCAGTTGGAAGCACTCACGCTGTCTTGGGGCGAGCGTCCTTCTTGGGATGCTTATTTTATGGCAACTGCTTTATTGATGGCTTCTCGCTCAAGCTGTGAGCGTTTGCACGTCGGATGCGTCATGGTTTCTGGAGGTTTGCAAAAGAACCGAATTGTGGCTGCGGGCTACAATGGGTTTCTTCCTGGAGCATCACATACTTCACGTGTGCGAGATGGGCATGAGCAAGCTACGGTGCACGCTGAGCAAAATGCAGTCAGCGATGCGGCGCGCCGGGGTGTTTCGCTCGAAGGAGCGACTGTATATATTACACACTTTCCATGTATCAACTGTGCAAAAATTTTGGCTGCTGCTGGAATCGAATGTATCAAATACCATCGAGACTATAAAAACGACGATCTCGTGAAAGAAATCTTGAGCGAAGCTGGAGTCTCGATTCAACAGCTGTAATGCGATACTCTCAGCGTATGGACCGACCTAGCCAATTTGCCGAAGCGACACTACCGTTTGCGGGTTCTTTGTTGGTGGCGCATCCCTCGCTACAAGATCCTAACTTTAGGCGTTCCGTAGTGTTACTCACCGCTCATTCTGATGAGGAAGGTTCACTCGGCGTGGTGGTCAATCGTCCAATGAATCAAACACTGAGTGAGTTTGACCCAACATTGAGCAATACCGACCTTGAGTCAGTCCCACTTTTCTATGGAGGTCCTGTCGCGAACGACAAATTGATACTCGTTGCATGGAAGTGGACCCCCGAAGAGGGCTCCTTCAAGCTCTATTTCGGAATCGACGACGTGAAAGCGCGTTCGTTACTTGCCGAGAACTCTGGATTTGAGCTGCGAGGCTTTATTGGCCACTCTGGATGGACCGAGGGGCAACTGGATGCTGAGATCGAAGAGGGTGCTTGGGTGACATCGCCCCTTATGCCTGAAATTGATAGTGTGCAAGGGGAGGAGGTCTGGCGCATGATTTTACGACGAGACAGTCCACAGATGGGGCTTTTAGCTGATGAACCTGACAATCCCTCCCTTAATTAGACCTGATAAATAAAGGGATATATTTCAGCCTTTGCCATTGACAGGGGCCTAGACGCAGCCTTTTTTCTCCCATTCCATTAATTTCGTCATGAAAGTTGTATCTTCACTCAAATCTCTAAAAGACCGTCACCCTGACTGCCAAGTCGTTCGTCGTAAGGGTCGTGTCTACGTAATCTGCAAGTCCAACCCACGCTTTAAAGCGCGTCAGGGATAGACTCATAACCAGGAAACTTTTTTAACGTGAAAGCAGACATCCATCCAAAGCTCAATCCGGTTGCCTTCGTCGACGTTTCGACTGGCACTAAATTCCTTACTCGTTCCACAATGCGTGGCAGTAAGACAGAAACTATCGACGGTGTAGACTACCAAGTAGTCATCTGCGATATCACATCTGACTCCCACCCAGCGTTTACTGGTGAGAAGCGTTTCGTCGATACAGCAGGTCGCGTCGAGAAGTTCCAAAGCAAGTTCCGCCGCCGTCGCTAGTCGCGGTTCGGACCACGAATTTTCTAAAAGCCTCGCAAAAGTCTGCGGGGCTTTTTTTGTCGGCCCAGCACTCTTCTTGATCCTTTCACTCAAGTCAGGGTGCCTCGATAGTGTAGTCAGCTTGCAGAGATTGATCTGAGAGGGGGCAATGAAACGCGCGAGGTAAATTAACAGCCGCAATGTTCAGGGAGCCTCGGCCTCCGTGCCGATACCCTTGTGCAGACGTTTGCGGACACGGAGGTCCACGCTTCCAATCGTTCTGTTTTACGCTGCAGTGAAAAGTGCACTCGATATGTGGACCTCTTCGCGATTTTAATCGAAATTCGTGGCTTAAGTGAGTAAGTTCTTAGGCATGAAACATGTCCCTAAAGTGATTGCGCACCGGGGGGCTTCGGGGGTGGCTCCGGAGAATACGCTGGCAGCTGTGGAGCAGGCGTGGGCTGAAAATGCGGATGGGCTGGAGTGCGATGTGCGGCTGACTTCAGACTGTCAGGTGGTATGCATCCATGATGTAGATACTGAGCGGGTGGGTGACCGAAAGTTGATTGTGGAGGAACATACGTATGAGGGGCTAGAGCAGGTCGATGTGGGCGCCTTTAAAAGCGATGCCTATACGGGCGAGCGGATTCCTCTTTTAAGCGAGTGGTTGATGGATATTCCTGAAAGAAAGCGCGTGTTGATCGAGCTAAAGACCGGCGAGGAAATTTTGACGCCGCTGTTCGAGGTGCTTGATGCGTCTTCAGTGCCCTTGCCGCAGGTAGTGATTATCGTTTTCGATACCGAAATGGTGAATGCCTTGAAGGTGCGGCGACCGGAGTTGCAGGTCTATTGGTTGATCGATGTGCAGTCGAATTGGCTCGGGCGCTCAAAGTTGAAGCTAGATGATGTGCTGGAGACTGCGAAAGCGTTGTGTGCGGATGGGCTCGGCTTACGTTGCCACTCGGGAATTCATCGTGAAATGGTGCAACAAATACTGGAGGCAGATTTGGAACTCAATATTTGGACGGTGGATGATCCGAGTGATGCTCGCCGCTATGCCGATTTTGGGGTGACTTCGATCTCGAGTAATTTTCCGCGAGCAATGCGTGAGGCGATGCAGTAGTTTTGCTCGCTAGTTTGAAACTTAAGGGCACTTCTTAAGCACCTGGCTCATCCTATAGCATTATCCAGCTTCAAGAGATGTTAGCTAAGTCTGTGAAACATCTCAGGCGGTGGAGTCAGTTGATGCTCCTTGAGCCATTTACTAATGTAGTCGAAGTCCTCTCTGAGCTTTAATTTTTGAGCAAGTGGCATTGCCTTGCGGTTTCTTGAAGGGCGTAGTTGGTAAGTGAGCAGTTTGAGGCGTAGGCGGGTGTGGTTTGAGTGGATATGACGCTCGATTTGCTCACGGATTTGTCTTTCAAGCTCGATGGAGACCGAGATGCCTACATGGTGAGCGATGCTATGCCATAGGATATTTGGAGCATCGAGTGTGGCGCAAAGCCATGGTTTCTGCTTCGTCACATAGTGTAGAATTCCTACTGTCGCACTTTTGTTTGCAATTGGGTGGGTTCGCTTTGGGGATAGCAGGGCATTCCAATGCGCGGCCAACTGTGTCCATTGTTTGTTGAAGATCACGTTGGCGTAAGTTTGGTCAGAGTATTCTAGATTCTGCAGTTGCGGGTGGAGTTCTTTGAACCGCTCTAGAATGTTGAGCTCCTTGCATCGCTTCGTGTCCATAAGTAGAACACCAGAATTGAAATAAGCAGCCCGCTCATCTTTGTGCGAATTCGCTAAGCGATACGGATCTTTACGGTGTGTTTGCAAGAATAGGTCTTGGACTGCAGCGATTGCATTTCCTTGCATGTGGGTGGACGCTAACTCTGCGAGGTCATTTAGGACGAGTGTATCACTGTCGAGGTAGAGGATTCGATTCTCTGATAGTATCTGAGTAAATTGATAGCGAAAGTAGGCTTCGAAGTTGCCAGTTCGAGTGCGTAGACCTTGAAAGATAGTGGTGTTAAACGCGATGCGTTGACAGCGGTCGATTGGATAGTTGAAGCGTTGGCACAGATTGATGACTGATTCCCATATCGAGTCGATTGGATCGGATTGGTCATGTCCGATGTAGATGTTGAAATGCTTTAAGTTACTACTACAAAACACGGATGCTAGCGTTGTCAGCAGGCCTGTTGCGAATGCACTGTTGGTCGCAAATACAAGTGCGTATTTGGCTTGTTCTGAGTGCAGCTCGCTTGAGTTCATGGGTGCTATTTAAAGCCGATAGCGCGTTTGATATTGCGGAAGATTCTAGCGGTGGAGCGTTTTTTCATTAATTTCTTTTGATCCTGCTCGCTTGAGCCAAAGCTAAGATAATCGCCTGAGCAATTGTCTCCGTGAAATTCGAATACCACATAGCGGGCAGCTTCGTTACTGTGATTCCACATATCATGCTCGTGATTGGCTGGGTGCCAGATTAGTTCGCCTGTGTTGATCGTTCGTCCTGTTGTTTCGACGGTTCCTTCGAGAACAATGATTGCGATATCATGGTCGTCAGCATGCATGTCATAGCCTCCGCCAGGCAATAGCGTGGAAGAGTGTGCTTCAATCGCATTCATTTGAGAGGTTGCGCCAAATAAAATGCGTTCTGTTTTATAGGGCGGATCGCTGGGTGGGTGGTCTGCGAGCGTTGGCACACTAAAGGTCTGAAGGCTGAGCGGTTCCTTGCTCTGGCTACCAGCACCGACCCATTTGAACATTAAATAAATCAAGGGCTCGGTGGTGTGATTGTAGATCGTGTGGCGATGAAAAGTGGGATAGTAGATTCCCGCACCCGCTGTGCAGATTCGTTGAGCTAGCTTCCCTTGTGGATCATCATAGCGAAGAGTGGCTTCGCCTCTTAAAACAATTAAAATTTCTTCGTCAACATGTGAATGTGGCGGATGGGGTCTGCAGTCGGGCTTTAGGCTCGAGTAATGGCAGCTTAGCTTCAGCAAGTTGTCAGATCTACCTTCGAGCAGCGCTTTGCTGGCTAATATTTGGTCGGCTTTGGTTGTTGTATTCAGATCAACCGGAGCCACTTGTGCTGGGATGTGTGTCAATGCACTGTCGAGCACTGGTGGCCTTTCTGAAATTTTATTGATCTCTCTGTCTGCCTTACCGCTGACCTGAATACATGGTGGCAAGGGTGCCTCGAAAACAGTGAACGGCCAGTTAAGGTATTTGAAGTTCGGAATACGGACGGGCACATCGGCGCGTGCGAATTGGAAGAGCAGAGCTGTGCGTTCGACACGCTTACTGAGATTGTCAGAGCCATGCCATAGACGGCCATCGAAGAATATGGCATCACCGTTAGTGACTTCAGGTTTTAGGATGCCAGCGTGACCAGTATGGTATGCGTTTGCCCATTTTATGATGTCTTCGTTAGTCGTGGTTTCTCGCTGTTTTGCATTTTCTTGAATGACCTGTTGGAGCGGCTTGCCAAAGTGGTGCGAGTGAGGGACTAGGTTGAGTGCGCTTTCTTGTTGTGTGCCAGTGAGGCCAATCCAGACCGATACAAAGCCGCCGTCGGGGTGCGAAGATTCGATATCGGTATGCCAATGATGCACTTGCCCTGGGGTTCTAGTTAAATAGAGGCCGCCCCAGAGAATGACGTCGTCACCCAATAGCTTGCGGACTGGATCAAGTATGGAGGGATGTGTCGCAAAATTGAGAAAATTGCTTGAGCTCGCACATCGATCTTTTTCCCAGACTCTTTGATACACCGTGGGATCACTTTGAATGGTCGCACAGATTTTTTGAAGTTCCGTTTGATTGTAAACCTGCTTGTGGATCAAGTAGCCGTTTGTTTGGAAGGAACGTTGCATTAAATAGATTGAGGGAAGCTCTTGATTCGAGCGTAATTGCTAAATTAGAGTGGTCTCAAAGTTGCCTAAAGACTTTTGGCGCGGGATCAAGCAGATGTTTACGCAACCATTCGTTTAAAAGCGGCGTTAGCTTGTGAAGTTCTAAAGCATGTTTGATGCGTCTCATTTTACGCCCCTCAATATTTAATATTTGGTAAGTTCTCAACTTAAGCTTCAGATAAAGCCTATTTTGTTTATGATGCTTTTTCATTAAAGCTTGATACTCAGACGTCATGTGGTGCGCGGTAGGCAGATCTATGATGGATGCGATGATGTGCCAGAGTATGCTGGGCGCATTCAGTCTCGCGCGAATCCACGGCTTTTGTGAGCCAATGAAATGTAGAATGCCAATTAATGAGTTTTCATTTTGAATTGGATAAGGCTGATTTGGCAGCGTTATTGAATTCCACATGGATGGTAGTGGGTGCCATTGTCCTTTGGTCAGTATATTGAAATACGTTTGGTCGTGGTAGCACACGTTTTCTATTCGTGTTCTTAACTCATCGAAGCGTTTGAGTGGCTCGATCGCTTGGTATTTTTTAGTGTTTATCAATAGCAGTCCAGCATTGAAATAAGGGCTTCGATCCTCCAGGTCTTTCTGACCATCCAGTGTGTAAGGGTCCTCCGCATGGGTGGAATCTCCATGGTCTCGAACTGCAGCGAGTAACTTATCTGGCGGTAGTAATTGAACGAGTTCTGACAAATCACTAAGCACGAGCATGTCACTATCTAGATAGAGAAAGACTGGCTCTGTTAAAATACTTGCTAGATAATGCCGCCCGTAAGTTTGCCGAGTGCCGTTCTCGAATGCTTGGTATTGCTTGAATTGGTCGTAGTTGATCGGTAGAGCTCGGCAGCGTTCTTTAGGGAAGTTGAAACGCTCGCAGAGATGGAGGATCGATTCCCAAAGTGACTTGATGGTTTCAGTCTTATCGTGCCCGATGTAAATGTTGAACTCAGAAAGATCGCTGGTGATGAGTGCGGATGCAAAGGTGACTAGGAAGCCTTCGGCGAACGCTTCATTGGTGGTGAAAACAAGTGCATTCTGTGCAGTTGGCAGGCTGCTTTGCTTGCTTAGGTCATCAGGCGTCATCGTCAGCAAGAGTGAGCGATGTCTATCGCTTGTCTAGTGCCTTCTTTGAAATCTTGAGTTGTGGCAATCGGGTTTGTATTTCATACAAGAATAGTGAGTGACTTAAAACCAATTCGATGGGGCATACTAGCTTGTGGAAATATTGCCAATGCATTTGCGGCGGCAGTGAACGAAACGGAGCGTAGCGTTTTGCACGCGGTGGCGGCTCGTGATGCTGAAAAGGCACAGGCGTTTGCAACGAAACATGGCGCGATACGTGCCTACGGTAGTTACGAAGCCATGCTTGCGGACTCTGATGTGGACGCCGTGTATATCGCTACCTTGCACCCGTTTCATTTAGAGTGGATCACGCATTCGGTGCAGGCGGGAAAGCATGTATTGTGTGAAAAGCCGCTCACCATGAATTTACGTCAAGCGAAGCAGGCGCAGAAGATGGCGCTGGAAAAGCGTTGTCTACTACGTGAGGCGTTCATGTATCGTCATCATCCCCAGACGAAAAAAGTCGTGGAACTGGTTGAGTCTGGGTTGATTGGCAAAATTCGCATGATCGAAGCTAACTTTTGCTTTAACAGTGGCGTGAGTCCCGGGTCACGCACACAAGCCCGAGAGCTCGGTGGGGGTGGGGTTTTGGATGTCGGATGTTATCCAGTTTCGTTTGCACGGTTGATTGCCGGGCGTGCGCAGGATCGTTTATTTGCAGAGCCTTTGGAGTTGAAGGCAGTCGGACATTTGGATTCACAGACGCGGACAGATATGTGGTCGACTGCCTCACTACGATTTGAGGGAGATATACTTGCAAGCCTCAGCTGTGGGGTGCGTTTGAATACTGAGAATCGCGCGGTGGTTTATGGTGATCAGGGCCGTATCATGGTTGAGAACCCTTGGCATTGTAAAGGTGCGATCCGTATGCAGCTCGATGGTGAGTCAGTGGTAACAGTGCAGGAGGCTGATTTGGAGCGTCACTTATTTGCCTACGAATTGGACGCCTTTGTCGCTGAAATGCGTGGTCGACCCATTGCTCCACGTGCCGTTGGTATGCGTTTTGACGATACACTAGGTAACATGAAAGCATTGGATTGGTGGAGGGCGGAGATTGGTCTGGGCTATGAGGCAGATTCGGTGCGATAAAGAATGAAGACGAATGATGACATCCCCGATCTGGATCCTTATGAGGATGAATGGACCGATCGTATTCGACGGATTGATGCGATTGCGAACTCGTTGGATGCGCAATTTACGATTCCCGGCACCTCGATACGCTTTGGTTGGGATGCCGTGGTTGGTTTGATTCCTGGTATTGGCGATACGCTGACTGCCTTGCCCCAATTGTATCTTTTGTATGAAGCGATTCGATTGAAAGTTGGGTGGTTGGTGGTTTTAAAGATGTTGTTCAATATTGTAATCGATTGGTTGATTGGGTCGATTCCAGTGTTGGGCGATTTCTTCGATGTGGTGTTTAAGAGTAATCTACGTAATGCGAAGTTGGTGACTGAGGCGCTGCGGCAGAAGCGAACTGAGGTATAATTGGAATTGAGATCTTAAACGCTTGGAGGGACAGCCTCTGGCCTGTCCGCGGTTTTGCCAAGCGGTCAATCGAGGATGTGGACCCTCGATTTCACTGCTGTGACTGTTGTCTTGCGGTGGCGCTTTTAAGTTTGCAGCGTGTGAAAATGCCGAAGCTTTTATTTCTTGGTGATATTGTTGGTCGTCCTGGGCGCACTTTTGTAAAAGAGCACCTCGTCTCTCTGCGTGAAGAACTTGGAGCAGATATTGTCGTCGCGAATGCTGAAAACTCCGCCGGAGGTGCAGGCATCACTAAAAAGATTGTCGAAGAGCTCACGGCTGCGGGGATCGATGCGATTACACTGGGCGATCATGTTTGGGATCAGAAGAATTTTGAAAACGAAATCGATACGTTGGAAACCACTTGCCGTCCTGCGAACCTTCCAGAAAAGAACCCAGGGCGCACGCATCTGGTCATCGAGAAGAATGGATTTCGTCTGGGAATCTTCACCGTCCTCGGTCGTAACTATCTGACCTTGAAGTCGAGTTGCCCATTTGCGATGGCGGATGCGAAGTTGGAAGAGCTGAAAGCGCAGTGTGATGCGGTCTTTGTAGAGTCGCACATGGAGGCGACTTCAGAGAAAATCGCACTAGGTTGGTATCTCGATGGCCGCGCAGCAGCTGTTGTGGGCACGCATACACATGTGCCGACTGCGGATGGTCGAGTTCTGCCTAAAGGCACTGCATACTTAAGCGATGCTGGAATGTGTGGGCCTTATGCGTCCGTGCTGGGGCGTGAAGTTGAGCCTGTGATCGAGAGTTTTCTCGACGGTATGAAGCGTCGCTTCCCAGTTGCAGAAGGCGATGTGCGTCTGTGTGGCTGTCTGATTGAGATCGATCCGAGCACTGGTCTAGCCCGCTCGTTTGAGCGTATTGAGATTTGTAAAGGGGGGTGAACGTCGAACGTCAAACGCTGAACGTCCAATGTTGAATTGAAGCGATTTTGGGCTGGACGGGAGATCTAGGATTTAGAATCCCAATTCGATGTTCGATGTTCGATGTTCGATGTTCGATGTTCGATGTTCGATGTTCGATGTTCGCCTTGGTGATCAAGTGAGGACCTTGCCCCTCCAATTATAAGCTCTGTTCGAGTTGCTAGACCTGCTACCGAAGCTTAAGCGTTGATCGTTACGTCTGCGTCGCCCTTTGGCTGGCAACAGCAAAGTAGGGCATGGCCTTCGTCGGGCTCACCAGTATGGCCGTTTGGATATTCGACTTCACCGCTAGTCACTTCCTGCATGCAGGCCGTGCAATTGCCCATGCGGCAGCCGTAGTCGAGATCGAGGTCGTTGGCCTCTGCGAGTTCGAGGATGCTTTCTTCGTCACCTGTCCATTCAAAGGAGACGCCAGATTTTTGAAAAATGATTTTTGCCATAGATAAAGAGGCAATTCGGGAACCAGATGAATGCAAACTGTTAATGAAGCTTAATTGTATGACCACTTGCAGCGAAACTCTTCGATTGCGCAGTAGAGCACGGGCACGACGAAAATCGTAAGAATTGCGAGTGACATGCCGCCGAAAGATGGGATTGCCATCGGCACCATGATGTCGGCGCCGCGTCCAGTTGATGTAAGCACGGGCAGGAGCGCTAAAATTGTGGTCGCACTGGTCATCATCGCCGGGCGCACGCGGCGAGTGCCCGCTTCGACCGTCGCAGCGCGAATTGCCTCTATAGTCTTCGGGCGTTCCTCCTTAAAGATTTGCTGTAGATAGGTGCAGACGATCACACCGTTGTCGGTTGCGATTCCGAAGAGCGCCAAGAAGCCGACCCAGACGGCCACACTCAAATTGATGGGCCCCATTTGAAAGAGCTCTCGCAAGTTATGCCCGAACAGGTTGATATCCATAAACCACGGCTGACCATAGAGCCAAATAAGGATAAAGCCGCCTGACCAGGCAAAGAAGATGCCAGAGAACACTAACAGAGTCGTCGAAATTCGCCTAAACTGAAAATACAGGATCAGCCAGATCGCAAAGAGTGCTATCGGCAGCACCACACGCAGTTTCTTTTCCGCACGCACTTGATTTTCATAGCTGCCGGTAAATTTATAGCTGACTCCAGTTGGAATGTTCAGTTCACCGCTGGCAATCTTTCCTGCGAGGAAATTTTGCGCTTGCTCGACGACTTCCACCTCGGCGTAACCCTCCCGTTTATCAAAGATTACGTAGCCCACGAGAAAAGTGTCTTCACTCTTAATGACTTGCGGGCCGCGCACATAGTTGATCATCGCTAGCTCGCGCAATGGGATTTGCGCGCCACCTGGAGCCGCGACGAGAATGGCTTCAATGTCTTCGATCGTATCGCGACGCTCACGCATATAGCGCACACGCACGGGGTAGCGCTCGCGACCTTCCACTGTCATAGTGATCGGCTTACCACCGACAGCGACTTCGATCACATCCTGCACCATTTTAATTTTTATGCCGTAACGCGCGATGGCATCACGATCGATATCGATTTCTAGGTAAGGCTTACCGACAATTCGGTCGGCAAGCACGGCTTCGGCTTTGATCGCGGGCACTTGCTTCAGCAGTGCTTCGATATCCAGTGCAACTGCTTCTAAAGTCTCTAAATCAGGACCATATACCTTGAGCCCCATCGGCGCGCGCATACCACTTTGCAGCATCACGATACGCGCAGCGATCGGTTGCAATTTAGGTGCTGAGGTCGTGCCAGGAACTTTTGCGGCTTCCACGATCTCATCCCATATGTCATCGGGGCTCTTTATTTCATCACGCCATTGGCGGAAGGGGCGCCCCTCATCGTCGGGTATTAGATTTTCGGATGCGTCTCGCTTAAATACATCACTCTTATTATCAAAGGCAAAGATTCGCACGCGTCCGTCATCGTCGGTGATATACTCTGACTTGTAACTGATGATCGTTTCAATCATCGAGATCGGAGCAGGGTCGAGCGGGCTTTCCACACGTCCGAGTTTGCCGACTGCGCTTTCGACTTCTGGGATGGCATTGATTGCCATGTCCTGCTTACTCAGCACATCCATGACTTCACCAATCGAGGCATGTGGCATCGTTGTCGGCATCAGTAAATAGGAGCCTTCATCGAGGTCGGGCATGAACTCCTTTCCGAGGCCAGGCACGGCATGCGATACCGCTACGTAAGGGTCGGACTTTTTGACAAAGTCTGGCATCCAACCGAAGACTTTTCCCCAGCCGAGCCAAATACTCAGTCCGAAGATAAGGATTAGACTACAACTAACGAGGAAGAGTGTTTTGAATCGAAGTAGCACTGAAAGCATAGCCGCGTAGAAACGGATAAAGAGAGAAAACAGACCGAGTAATCCACCGATCAATAGGAGGACAAAAACGATATTGCCGATATCGCGCTCCGGGCCAAGTGGTTGCCAATCTCCAGCTAAATAGAAGGCGGTGAAGATGGCCACAAAGAAGCATAATGCGAAGCGGAAGTATTTCTGGATAATTAACCATACTTTGTTTTTCGGGTCTTCTGTGCCTTGTGCTTGCTTACGCTTTCTAGTGGCCAAGAGCCAATGCGCGAGCGGTGGAATAATTGTTAGTGCCACGACAATCGAACCGATCAAGGCGAAGGTCTTTGTGTAGGCGAGCGGACGGAACAATTTCCCCTCAGCCGCGACCATCGTGAAAACTGGCAAGAAACTGATGATAGTCGTCAGCACTGCGGTGACCACCGCGCCAGCGACTTCAGTGCAGGCACGATACACGACTTCTAGGGTCTCTTTGCCGGAGCGTCCGGCTCCGTTCGGACAGTCTTGAAGATTCGCGGACGAGGCGGAGCTTGTTCCTCCATTGTCTGCATCATTCAAATGTTTTAGAATATTCTCAATTAACACCACGCCCATGTCGACAATGGTGCCAATCGCGATCGCGATGCCAGAGAGCGCGACCACATTCGCATCCACTCCAAAGAGTTTCATCCCGACAAATGCAAAGAGCACCGCGAGCGGCAATACGCCTGAAATTAGCGATGCGCTGCGTAGGTGCATGACCATGATAATGACAACGATAATGGTCACCAATATTTGCTGTCTCACGGCATCTTCGAGCGTTCCGAGTGTCTCGTAGATTAATCCAGTGCGGTCGTAAAAAGGCACGATTTCTACTTGGCTGACGGTGCCATCTTCGAGGGTCTTTTTTGGTAGGCCGGAGGAGATAGATTCGATCTTTTCTTTCACTCGTTTGATGACGGTCAATGGGTTTTCTCCATAGCGTGTTACGACGACACCACCGACCGCTTCAGCGCCTGCTTTATCCAGTGCGCCACGTCGTAGCGCGGGGCCGTATTCGACCTCGGCGATCTGATCGAGCGTGATGGGCACGTTGTTGCGCTGCGTGATCACGGTCTTTCGGAGATCATCCAAATTTTCAATAAACCCGAGACCACGGATGACATATTCCACTGCGTTAATTTCAATGGTGCGTGCGCCGACATCGAGATTACTGCCGCGAACGGCTTCGAAGACTTCGTGTAAGGCCACGTTGTAGGTGCGAAGTGCATCGGGATCGACGTCGATCTGGTATTCTTTGACGTAGCCGCCGATCGAGGCGACTTCTGCTACACCATCGACACCTTGAAGCGCGTAGCGGACATACCAGTCCTGCGTGCTGCGCAGTTCTTCGAGATCCCAACCGCCGGTGGGGTCTCCCTCGGGGCTCATTCCTTCCAATGTATACCAGAAGACTTGCCCGAGCCCTGTCGCATCAGGGCCGAGCTGCGGCGACACGCCTTGAGGCAAAGTGCCGGAAGGCAGACTATTCAACTTTTCGAGAATACGACTGCGTGTCCAATAGAACTCCGCGTCTTCTTTGAAGATGATGTAGATTGAGGAGAATCCGAACATCGAGTAACTGCGGATCGTTTTGACTTCCGGCAGGCCGAGTAGGGCGGTGGTGAGCGGATAGGTGATCTGGTCCTCGATGTCTTGCGGCGAGCGCCCCATCCATTCGGTGAAAACGATTTGCTGATTTTCGCCGATATCGGGAATCGCGTCGACGGGCACCGGATCGCGAGGAAGCCAGTCTGACTCCCAGTCGAATGGTGCGACCGCCGCACCCCAAAGGATGAGCACGGTAGTGAAAAGAACGACAACGAGCTTATTCTCGAGGCAGAAACGTATGAGTTGGTTAATCATTTTTAATCGTCTCTTTTAGTTTACCACAGCGGAGCATCATCGCGCCGAAGTAAGGGTTGAGTAGGTCGTCATCGCTTTGAAGCCAGTCAGCACCCGTGTTTCCGTAGACCATCGGACAATTCATGATGAATAGATTCTGTCCAAACGCTTTAGGGCTTTCCTTAACCGAGGCGATCAATGCATTCGAGAGCGTTTCGAAATGCGGCTTGCGAATTGTATCCAGATCACTGGCTGCAAACATTGTATGAATCAGATCTGGTAAAGCACCGCTGTGGCCGGTGTTTTGCATCATATCTTTTAAGGACGATTTGGATTTTTCTAAATCATCACTTGCGAGCGCGTTCTGCAGTTCTAGGTAATTCGGCAAAATTGCCTTTGCAGTATCGAGCTTGATCTCGATGCCCGAAGGCATGGTGTGGCCCGCATGGGAGTCGGGCTCAGGGGCTGCATCGCCGTGATTGTGGCCGGGTGTTGGACCGCCTCCTTGCGGGTTCATCATGCTGGGCTTGGCCTGAATTTGTAATGCACTGTCGATCTTGAAGGCACCTTTGGTCACAACGTGTTCACCGGCCTCTAAGCCTTTGACTACGATGAAATGATCGCCTGCACGTGGGCCGAGCACGATTTCGCGGCCCTCATAGGTCGGGCGTTCGGCATTGGGTTTCTCGACATACACAACGGCGCGTTTACCTGTGCGCAAAACCGAAGAAGCGGGGACGAGAAGCGGCGGTTCAGATTCGTGTGACTTGGAAGCTTGAACGGTGGCACGGGCAAACATTCCGGGCTTGAGTTGATTCTCAGGGTTCGGCACCAGAGCACGAACTGGGATGGTGCGCGTGGCTGGATCAACCTCTGGCTCGATAAACTCAATTTCACCCACAAATGTTTGGCCGGGTGTGCTCTGAGTGGTGAACTCAATGCTTTGTCCCACCGCGAGCCATGGCAGGTCCGTTTCGTAAGCTGCCAAGGTGAGCCAGAGCTCACTCATGCCGACGATGGTGTAGAGTGCTTGGCCTGTTTTAAGATAGTCGCCTTCGTTGATGTTTTTTTCGACAACGACTCCATTAATTGGAGACCGTAGCTCGAAGGTTTTTGGTGCTGCGCCGCTCTTCAATATCGCATCTATTTGGTCGGCTTCTACATCCCACTGGAGTAGTTTCTCTCGGGCGAGTTGAGTAAATCGGCCCTCAGGATCTCGCTGGTAAGCTGCCAGTAGTTCACGTTGTGCGCTGAGTAGCTCAGGGCTATAAATTTGAGCGAGTGTTTGCCCCTGCTCGACCGTGATGCCGACCGCGTCGACTGCGAGCGATTCGATGCGTGCGGGGAAGCGGGCGGTTAGGGATTTCACATTTGTGTCGGCTCGCTTGAGTTGGCCGACTAAGCGAATGGGGCGCGTCGCGTTTTCGCTGACCACGACACTGGTTTGAACGTTGGCGAGCGCTTTGGAGCTTTCACTCATGCTCATTTCGCGTGGCCCTGCGTCTGCGTGCGAATCGTTACTCAATGGAATTAGATCCATTCCGCAAATTGGGCAATCCCCAGAATCGGGTTGTTGAATCTGCGGGTGCATCGAGCAGGTCCAGATGCTCGGCTCAGTGGAAGTAGACGTGGTTGAGTCGCTGTCGTGTGCCGTGTGGTCCTTTGATGATTTTGGAATTAAATAACGTCCGGCGATGAGGCCCACTACAATGGCGGCCCCGATAAATAAATAGCTTTTGGGATTCATAATTATTGAAAGTTTTTTTGTGAATATGCGTTACCGATGAGTGCATTGATGGATGCTTCGGCTTGCAGGACATTGGCGACTGCGCGCCAATAAGTTAGGTTGAGTTCTAAGAGGGCGCGTTCACTATCGATGAGCTCGAGCACGCTGATTTGATTGCCTTCGTAGGCACTGCGTGAATTTTCCAAGGCTTGCTCGGCCAGAGGGATTAACATTTCTCGATAACGGTCCGACCGCTGTGCGCTGTCCGACACTTGGGACAGCAATGCGGTGAGTTCCGCCTTCAGTTTCAACTGTTGTTCGCGATATAGCTGCTCGACTGCTCGCTGGTTGGCAGACGCCGCTCGAATTTCCGCCCGGTTCTTTCCTTCCCAAATCGGTAAATTAACCGCGAAGGTCAGCGCCCAAGGGTCTTTGCCGGCATCGGAAGCCATGCCTTCGTTTCCGACCTGAATATAGGTCAGCCCAAAGGTGAAGTCAGGATAACGATTGAGGCGACTGAGTTGTAACTGTTCTTCAGAACCCAAGATACGTTGACGCAAGGCCAGCAGGTCCGGATTCGTTTTGTCCAATTGCTTTTGTAGGTTTTCGTGTTCGGCAGCAGGAATGGCTCGTTCGGGAAAGAAGAAGCTCTGGTTCAACTCAGAATCCTCCATGTTTAACAGCGCAGCCAGTGAGGCGCGCTGACGAATCGCTTGTTGTTTGAGCAATTCTAAATGATCACGGACACGCTCCCGATCAACTTCCAATCGAAGTAGGGAGTTTAACGACGCACCTGCTTTCACCTGTTCCTCCACGATGGAGTAGGTGTCTGCTATGAGGCTCAGGTTCGCTTCGGTGGATTCTATTGCCTTTTGTAAATAAGCCAGTTCCACATACACGTTCGTCACCTCACGTAGCAGCCTTTCATGTCCACCCGCATAATCGTAAGCAACCGCTTCCGCGTGGCGACTGGCCAAGGTTTTTCGCGTTCGTAGCTTTGGCACCCAAGGCACGGTTTGATTGAAGGCGTAGATGGCCTCTTGTGGCCCCGTTCGCGTTTCGACTGACTCACCAAAGTAGGTCAGTTGTAACTTCGGGTCGGGCAGGGTGCCTGCGCTGCCAATGGCGGCCTCTGCTGCCAATTGGCGCTCGTGAAGTATCTCTAAACGAGGGCTTTGTGCTTCTGCACGTTCAAGCGCTTGCTCCAGCGTCAGTGCGGACAAGCTATTCTGGAAAAGTAAGCCTAGGCACGCACTAGCAACAGCGCAGCGCCCCGTATCGGAAAATCGTATCTTTAATAACATGGATCATAATGGTTCGGTGTTGATTTACAGTCCCGTTGCACCCGCAACGAAACAATCAAGTGCAAGGTCACTCGACCTTGCAGAAGTCACACGAACCGATCAGATCCTATAGACGCAGTATACCTGTGATAACGCTAACGGCGGCGCATGCGATGCCGTTGCCAAAGTCACATGGTGTTGTGACTGAGCTACTGGCTCAGCCAACATAAATTCGATTACAGCCAACAACGCAGGCAGGAACGTCGCAAGGTCATGCGTGGCCGTAGTGCTCTTTTCTAAAGAGACTTGGTAATCCTTGAGCGCTTTATGCGGGCAACTCGAGGGATCGTGATCTGATTTTTCGCTATTCGAAGCATCCTGAGTTTCCGATCCGCAGCAACCGTGACTCACTGGTGTTGCCTCCATATCGTTCACAGCAAACAATTCTGCCGTGCAACAGCAGAAAGGATTAAAGATGGCCAAGACCATCATGATCTGTGCGAATTTTTTGATCACACTAGTAAGAGTAACTTTTTAATTATTTATTTCAAGCCTGCTGTTTATGAGCTGAAATTATGTGAGTTTGAGCTTCTCACGCCCGACTTCTACATTCTAACTCCTTCTAATCCTATGTCTAAGATACGCCAAATTGATTACACGACTCCGCGCACACTGATTTCTTACAGTGGCAAGCGCACGGTGCGGATGACTGGTATTGAGAATCGCTACAAGTTTTCTGGAATTTTGGTGGATGGGGAGGAAGATGCATTCGCTAAAATCGGGGATGAACGCAAGGATTGGCAGAAAAGCGCTTTCCCGTTACCGTGGACAGATTCTCCCGATGTCGTTCGTCCTGAATGAGATTTCTGAGTCTCCACGCTTGACAGTTGCTCTCGAAACACCTTTTTTCTTCGCTTTTCTCAATTTCCGGCGATCTGTCGGCTATTTCAGCATTTTCTAAATTTCAGTATTTCAGCTTTTTTATTATGGCACTTAAAATCCGTCTCCAACGTCATGGCGCAAGCCACCGTCCATTCTACCGCATGGTTGTCACCGAAGCACTTGCTCGTCGTGATGGCCGTTTCGTTGAAGTGCTAGGCACTTACGAGCCGCAAGCAAAGCGCGCTGAAGAAGAAGTGAAAATCAAGCTAGATCGCGTTGATTACTGGAAGTCTGTAGGCGCAAAGCCAACAGATACCGCTGCTAGCCTCATTCGCAAGGCTCGCCGTGAAGCTCCAGCAGAAGCTGAAGCTTAAATCAATTTGATTCCCTTCGCGGGAAACTCGACCATTGCTCCGATGCACCTCGAGTTTGATATTTTAACCCTCTTCCCAGAAATGGTGGAGGGTTTTTTAACGTCCAGTATGTTGGGGCGAGGCCAGCGAAACGGTTTGATCCGAGCTGAAGCGCATCAATTACGTGACTGGACGACTGATAAACATCGTAAAACCGACGAAATGCCCTTTGGTGGCGGAGCGGGCATGGTGATGAAGCCAGAACCGATCTTTGCGGCGGTTGAAGAATTACGCCGCCCCGAGTCGAAAGTCCTCTACATGGCGCCCGATGGGGAGCCGTTGACGAGCCAATTGGCCCGAGAATTGGTGCAGGAAACACATTTAATTATCCTTAGTGGACACTATGAAGGTGTGGATCAACGCGTGCGCGACGAGCTGGTTGACCGTGAAGTGAGTATTGGCGACTACGTATTGACCAATGGCACCTTGGCCGCGGCGGTGGTGATCGACTGTGTAAGCCGTTTTGTGCCAGGATTTTTAGGTGACGAAAAATCCTTGACGGAGGAATCTTTTATGAGCACCTTGCTCGGCTTTCCTCAATACACGCGTCCAGCTGACTTTCGCGGGATGCATGTTCCTGAGGTTTTACTTTCAGGCGATCACGCTGCTATTGCGAAATGGCGACGCGAACAATCGATCGAAAAAACACGGCAATTACGCCCCGACATTTTAGACAACAACGAATTCCAGCCATGAGCCAAGCAATCCTAGAAGAAATCACATCAGATCAACTTACGAGCGACCGTGCAGACTTTAAAGTCGGCGACGGTGTTCGCGTTCACCTTAAGGTTAAAGAAGGTGACAAGACACGTATCCAGGTTTTCGCTGGTATCGTGATCGCTCGCAAGGGTGGTAGCATCCAAGAAACTTTCACTGTGCGTCGTATCGCATCAGGTGTGGGTGTTGAAAAGGTATTCCCTGTTCACAGCCCAACCATCGAGAAAATCGAGATCGACCGTGAGTCGGTAACTATGCGTGCTCGTATGTATTACATGCGCGACCGTATCGGTAAGGCTGCTAACCAAGTTAAGGAAAAGCGCCTCGTCGAAGCAAAGCGCAAGTAAGCTTAATTACTTTTCTAAAAGGTCGTCCGCAAGGGCGGCCTTTTTTTTGTGTGTGTGGGTATTTGTCTTAATCGTAATCCTACTCTTAATCTTAATCTGACGTCAGTTTGGTCTCGGTTGGTTTAACCGCAGAGCACGGGTATGCTTAGGCTTTGGATGATGAGAATATTTTAAATCGATTCTGTGTTCTCGAGCGACCTGTCTGTCGTAGCTTTGCGAGAAAAGCCGAAAGCGGGCGGTTGAAAATTCGATCGAGATTAAGACTAGGATTACGATTATGATTCAGGCTGGTTGGCTACAAACTCAGTTCCATTTGCTCGGGGCTGCTGTCGGTTTCTGCGAAGCGCACGCCGACGCCAAGCAGGCGGACGGGCTGACCGCTACGGCCCCACGCTTCGCGCAAGAGTTGCAAGAAAAGCTTGGGTTCGGCTTGGGTCGATGGCATCTCGGCGGTGGTGCGTCGGAAGTCGCTGAACTTTAATTTAACGAGCACCTTCGCAATTTTTCGATCCGGTGCGCTATTGCGAAGATCTTCAATAAGCTCGTGGTGCTGATTGAGGAGTGCTTGCTCGCAGGCTTCGAGTGTTTCTAGATCTTGCGAGTAGGTGCTTTCGTTGCTCAGCGTTTTACGAATACGGTTGGGTTCGACGGGACGTTCATCAATTCCACGACAGAGTTTGTAGAGTTCGAGACCGAAGCTTCCGAAGTTTTGCGCGAGTTCTGTTTGATCGAGTGCTTGGAGTTCGCCGCAGGTCTCGATACCCATTGCGGTGAGTTTGGCAGCGCTCTTTGGCCCAACGCCCCAGATTCGACGCACGGGGAGTGGGTGCATGAATTCATCGATGCGAGACGGAGCGACGACGCATTGCCCATTGGGCTTGTTCCAATCGCTGGCGATTTTTGCGATGAGTTTATTGGGAGCGATGCCTGCCGATGCGGTGAGCTGAGTTTCGTCGTAGATCGCTTGACGTATTTCTCCGGCGAGCTCAGCGCCACTGCGTTTGTGATGGGTAAGGTCTAGGTAGGCCTCGTCGAGCGAAAGTGGTTCGATGAGATCGGTATAGCGTTTGAAAATGTCGCGCACTACGCCAGAGGCGGCTCGATAGAGCTCAAAACGCACTGGGAGGATGACTAAATTTGGGCAGAGCGCTCTTGCTTTAAAGACAGGCATCGCGGAACGCACTCCATATTCGCGTGCAGCATAATTACAGGTCGTCAGCACACCACGGCCAGAGGCACCGCCCACTGCGACTGGGCGATTCCCGAGCTCTGGATGTTCACGCATCTCTACGGCTGCATAAAAGCAGTCCATATCAATGTGAACGATGCGTCGGTTGGCTTTCATTCGAATGGGAAGGGGCTTGAGTTGTTCTGCGATTGCTTCGTGAAAGGGGGTCGCTATGAATACTGACAATATGGAGAAAGATTCGACAACCAGAATTCGATACGTTTTTACTTTCCCAGAGGGGGCTAAGAAAGTGTTTGATGTCGAACTCGAACGTAAAACAGGTGTTTTAGTTCGGAAGCCTTGTGAGGAGTATCCTAGTTGGACCCACTTGGAATATTGTCGTTGTCGGCATTGCCCTTTGACAAAAGAAACGCATCCGTATTGTCCGGTCGCAACGAGCATTGTCGATGTGATGGAGTTTTTTCATGACTACAAATCAATCAAGCAAGCGAATGTCGTGGTAGAGACCGAGCAACGCACCAGTAGTCGTGAGCAAACTGCTTTGTATCCTGCGATCAGCTCATTGATGGGGATTCACATGGCGAGTAGCGGTTGTCCAATAATGGATAAATTGCGTCCGATGGTGCTGCATCATTTACCATTCGCGAGTATGGAGGAGACGATGTATCGTGCGCTTTCGATGTATGCGTTGGCGCAACATTTTCGCAGTAAAGCTGGATTAGATACGGACCCAGATTTCAGTGGTTTAGGGACAATATACCAAGACGTGAATACACTAAACAAAGACTTTAGTGTGCGCTTCAAGGGTTATTCCGACTGTGAGGCGACGACCAATGCAATCGTGAGTTTAGATTGCTTCGCGCAGATGATTGAATTCTCCATTACTGAGGAAATGCTCGAAGATCTTGAAGCGCAGTTTGAGAGCTATCTGTAGTGAACAGCAGATTTCATGTGTTGCCTATATTTGTATGGGCTGTGCCAATACAAAGGGGCGCACGATCATTGCGTTGAAACGCGTCTTTACTTCGATCCAGTGTTCTACATGTAGGTCGCAAGGTTGCACCAGATCGCCTGACTTGAGCCATGCCTGCACTTGGTCTTTGTCGTCGTTGGTAAATGCGAGCCCCGCCTCTTTTAAGTCGAGGGCGGGGTCGACGTAGACCATCGATTTTGCTTCGTAGTGGGGCTTGAGGTAGGTCCAATCAACGTCTCCCGAGTATTTTTCGAGTTTATCGAGGTCACTTGAATGGTCCTCTGCAGGGCTGAAGTCTTGGTGCTGCGCTTGAACGTCGAACTTTGAACGCTCAACATTGAAATCAGAATTGGAAGCATCCTCGATCATTACCTCTGAGCTTCATCATTAGATGTTCGACTAGATCTTTTCGACGACCTTGTCCGCGAGACCGTAAGCGATCGCTTCGTCAGCAGTCATATAAAAGTCGCGGTCGGTGTCTTGTTGGATCTTTTCGAGCGGCTGACCGGAGCTTTCAGCGAGGATCGCGTTGAGCTCATCGCGTAGGCGTTCCATTTCTTGCGCTTGGATATGTATGTCTACCGCAACCGCCACCATTTGGCCAGAGATCAAAGGTTGGTGGATCAATACACGAGAGTGTGGGTAGAGCAGGCGTTTACCTTTGTCCGCACCGCACAGAAGGATCGAACCCATACTCGCAGCCATCCCTGTGACCACCACAGTGATTGGGGAGCTGATGAGCTTCATGGTGTCGTAGATCGCCATGCCCGCAGTGATCGAACCGCCTGGGGTGTTTATATAGAAAGTAATTTCCTTACCCGGTGCATCCATCTCCAAATAGAGGAGCTTTTCAGTTACTTCGCTAGCGGTCTTATCAGTCACGCCGCCCCAAAGGAAGATTTTGCGCTCCTTCAGGAAAGTTTCTTGGATTTTGATTCCAGACTTCTTGTCGTCTTTTTCTTTGGATTTATCTTTTTCAGCCATGGGTAAAATTTGCTTTGGTTTGATCAGGTAAGAAGAGCAGGAGTCTTCGATCTTTCAAGCTCTATAGAGAATTCGTTTATTTTGGGAGCGCAGAGCTCCGTGTCCGTATTTAGTCTAGGTGTCGGGACGAAGCCCGACGCTCCCGTTTAGGTTACTGCTCAATCTTTTCTACACGGCGGATGTGACGGCCACCTTCGAACTCGGTATCGAGCCAGATGCCGACGAGTTTGAGTGCGAGTGCTTCGGGAACAGGGCGTGCGCCCATCGCGATACAGTTGGCATTGTTGTGAAGCTTGGTCATTTCAGCAGACCATTCATCCCAAACGAGTCCACAGCGGACGCCTTTGACTTTATTGGCGACAATCGCTTCACCGTTGCCACTACCACCGAGGACAATGGCGAGGTCCGCTTTACCTTCCGAGACCGCTTGAGCTGCCGGGCGAATGAAATCTGGATAATCACAAGACTCAGTAGAGTCGCAACCACAGTCGATGACCGTGTGTCCGCATGCTTGAAGAAATTTGGTGATCGGCCCCTTGAGAGGAAATCCCGCGTGGTCCGTTCCGATCGAAATAGTAAGAGAGTGTTGACTCATGCGAAAAGTAAAAGAGTGAGGTGGTGACTAGGGCAATACGTAAACTCACTCTTAATCATAATCCTGACCAAATTGTATATTTGAGGGATTCAGATTACATTAGGAGTCAGATTAAGACCGACTATTTGCTCTCCTTCGGGTCCAACGCGTCGCGGAGTCCATCTCCGATAAAGTTCAAGGCAAACAAAGTCAGAGAGAAAAAGATCGCAGGGAAGATCAGTTGCCACGGGTAAATGTCGATTTTCTTGGCACCTTCGTTGATCAACACGCCCCATGAGCTCATGGGTGGTTGCACGCCGAGGCCGAGGAAGCTGAGCACAGACTCCAATAGGATGACGGCAGGAATAGTCAGCGTGGTGTAGACGATGATGGGCCCGAGACAATTGGGCAGGATGTGTTTGAGTAGGATAGAGAGGTGCGATGCCCCATAAACTTTGGCTGCATCTACGTAGTTGAGCTTACGTAGCGCTCGGGTTTGACCACGCACGATGCGCGCCATGGTCAGCCATTCGACAGCACCGATGGCCATGAAAATGAGAATCAGATTCTTTTCGTTAAAGGTGACCGTGAGGATGATGACGATCATGGTAAACGGTAGGGCATAGACTGCGTCCACAAAGCGCATCATTAAGTCCTCGCTTTTACCGCCGACGTAGCCGGCGATCGATCCGTAGGTGACACCAATAATGAGGGCCACGAGCGTGGCTGCAAAGCCCACGCTGATGGAGACTTGTCCGCCAGTGAGGATTCGCACAAAGAGATCACGCCCAAGATCATCGGTGCCAAACCAGTGTTCTGTAGATGGCGCTTGAGGGCCGTAGGCAAGGTTTTGTTGCTCGAAACTGTAGCTGCTCAACGCTGGCCCGATCCAGCAGAGCAAAGTAATCGTGATAAACAAAACGCCCCCAATCTGCGCCATGCGGTTGCGTTTGATTTGCTCCCAAGCATCGCGGCCGAGAGAGGTCGCGTCGTTGGCGATCTGTTCGCGTTCGTGCTTAGTCATGCGAGGAGGTAGGACGCGCGAGCGAGGCGCGGCACGGGGAAGAGGTGTGTTTGCTAGTCTGAATGTGTAGCCAAAGCGGTAACGATTTGGATCGATTGAAGCTGCTAATGCGATTTGTCCAAATGCTCACGCATTCGGCTACAATACTCGAATGGTGAATACTAGTCATGGCGGGCGCGTGGGTTCATCCACATTTGGATGATGTCGACGATGAGGTTAAACAGGATGATGAGCACCGCGTAAAACAGCACCGTGCCCATGACCATTTGGTAGTCACGATTCAGTGCGGCATTCACAAAGAAGGGGCCTAGGCCCGGAATGAAAAAGATCGTTTCTACCACGAAGGAGCCACTAATGAGTCCAGCCGCAGCGGGGCCGAGATAGGCGACAACGGGGTAAAGCGCGGTGCGTAGCGCGTGACGTATCACCACGGCGCGCTCGGCGAGCCCTTTGGCGCGTGCGGTGCGGATGTAATCGTGTCGCAACACATCAAGCATGCCACTGCGAGCGAGTCGGGCGATGTAGGCCGCATAGAGCAGCCCTAGGGTCACCGCTGGCAACACTCGATCGGATGCATAACTCCAGCCGAGAGGGTTGAACCAGTTCAGAGTCAGCGAAAAAATCAGCAATAAGATCGGCCCGATCACAAAGGACGGCAGGCAAATGCCGACCATTGCAAAACCCATCAGCCCTGTTTCGGTTGAGGTATTGTGCTTGATCGCCGCTAGAGTGCCGATGGGAATGCCGACACTGAGTGCGATTAATAAACCCCAAAGCCCGAGCTCCAGTGATACGGGGAATGCTTGAGCGATGATTTCCTGCACGTCCCAACCCGGGTATTTATAGGACGGGCCAAAGTCGCCTTTGAGGAGGTTGCCGAGGAAAGCGAAGTATTGTTCATGCAGAGGTAAATTGAGCCCATAGTGTGCTTCGATCTGTTCCTTGATTTCAGGTGCCAGCGGTTTCTCATCATCAAATGGACCGCCGGGCGCCAGACGCAGCAATAAAAACGTCGCCGTCGCCACGACCCACAGGGTGGGGATCGCTTGTAACAGTCGTCTGGCGATTAAATTAAACATGGTTTAAATTAAATGAATAATGTGTAATACCTAGTGGCTTATAATTGATGATGCATTGTAGATAATATTTGAAATTAGCTATTACTCATTACCAATTAACTCGATCGCTTGATACGGATGATTATCGAGTATACTTGGATACCAACCTTGCACGGAGTCGTCGATGAGGCGGCTGGTGACGTAAAAGTAGATCGGGATGACGGGCATCTCATCGATAAGGAGCGTTTCCGCTTTTTGGAAAATGGCTTTGCGCGCTTCAGGATCTAGGGTGACGGCGGCTTGCTTGATCAGTGCATCGTATTCGGCGTTGCTCCAATTGGTATGGTTGTTTCCGTTGTTGGTTTCGCCGAGGCTGAGAAAGGTATTTGGATCGTCATAGTCGCCAAACCACGCGGCGCGTAAGATGTCGAATTCGCCTGCTTCGCGTGTGGAGAGGTAGGCTTTCCATTCTTGGTTATGAAGCTCGATGTCGATACCGAGCTCTTGTTTCCACATTTGCTGAATCGCTACGGCGATGGTGCGATGCGATTCACTGGTGTTGTAAAGTAGTTCAAACGCAGGGAAATCCTTACCTGCAGGAAAGCCTGCTTCGGCGAGGAGTTCGCGGGCGAGGTCAGGATCGTATGGGAAACGAGCCTCGGCGTTGTAACCGCCTGCATTTGGGGGCGTGAAGTGGTAGGCGGGCTGCTGGCCTGCTTTGAGCACATGCTTGGTGAGCTCTTCGCGATTGATCGAGTAGGCGAGTGCCTTGCGGACTCGAGGATCGTTGAGCGGCTCGCGCTCGGTATTGAGCATGTAGTAATAGACCCCTAGCGAAGTGGCGAAGTGGATGGTTTCGGGGCTATTCTCACGATACCATTCAATGCGATGAATCGGCACTGACTCGGTGATGTGTAAATGGCCCGTGCGGAAGGCACGCTCTTCGGTTTCGATATCAATCGGCAGAAAATGAATGCCGTTGAGTTTGACCGAATCAGTATCGTGATAGTGCTGGCTTTTGACGGCATAGACGCGGTTGTTGAGTCGCCAGTCTTCGAGCACAAAGGGACCATTGCCGATGTAGTTACCTGCTTTCGTCCATTTTGAGATGCGCTCGGTCATGCCGCCGTGTTGTAAAATCGTCGGAGGATGCACGGGGAACCATGTGTTGTGCGCGAGTAGGCTGAGGAAATAAGGCGTCGGCTGTTCGAGCACAATTTGCAAAGTATATTCGTCGATAGCGGTCGCGCCAACTTTGGAGAAATCAGTCAGTTCGCCTGTGTGAAATGCTTCGGCTCCACGCATTGGATAAAGCATATAGGCATAGGGCGCGCCGAGGAGCGGTGTGAGGATACGTTCGAAGGAAAACAGGAAATCTTCTGGTGTGACTGGATCGCCGTTTGACCATTTTGCTTTGGGGTTGAAATGGAAGGTGTAGGTGAGTCCGTCCTCGGATATTTCCCACGACTGAGCCACGCCGGGACGGACGCGCATGGATTCGGCATCCAGAGTGGTGAGGCCTTCGAGAAAGGCCATGACGACTGAATATTCAGTCAGTCCAGTGAGTAGGTGTGGGTCGAGAGTCGCGGGTTCTGCGCCGATACCAATGAACAGTTCTTGATTCGCATTTCCGTATTCAACATTCGTCGTTTTCTTGGCGCAGCCAATCAGTAACGAGAGCAGCGCACAGAGGCAAAGTGTTGGAATAAAGAAAGGGGGACGATGCATGTGTCTTACTTCGGTAATTGCGGAGGCAGTAACGCGCAAGGGGATTTGCAGGAAATTATTGGCCGTCTTGCGATATAGTTGGTAGACTAAAGTCTGCTGGAAGCAGGGTTTGCAGATGTGAGGAGGTGGGGACGTCGAACGCTCAACGTCGAACGTCCAATGATGAGTGATGCATGAAGTTGCCGTGCTCAGCCTGTATTTCAATATTCGATGTTGAACGTTCTACCTTGGACGTTCCCTTGCTTCAAGCCTGTGAGTTATTCAAGCAGCCGTTCAAAATTCTTCGAAAAGATCGCATCGAGTTCGCCTGAATTGAGCTGTGTCTCATCGCGTATGGCATCGAGGAAATGCTGCATTTGTGCGCGCGTTTGCTTGCGCGGATAGACACGTAGTGGGAAGTCGGAACCGTAAAGAATCTTTTCGCAGCCGACTGCGTCGATCACGGATCGAAAAACTGAGGCGTCATAGAGCAGAGGGCTTGCTGCGGTGTCGTAATAGACGTTTTTCAAGGCTTTGCGTAGTCGCGGGTTCGCTTCGAAGAAGGGGAGCCCTCCGCCCCAGTGGGCGAGAATAAGCTTTAGCTTTGGGTGCGCCTCGGCTTTTCGGACAAAGTCTTTGAGTGGGGTTTCGATACTGCCTGGGTGGTCGTGTCCTGCCGCTTCGGTGGCATGTAGGTTGACAGGCCAGTGGTTGGCCACGCACCAGTCGGCGAGCGCGATCCATGCTGGGCTATCCGAAGCGAAGTTTTGTGCGCCATTGTGAAGCTCACCGACGCCACGCAGCCCCAATGCCTTGGCCGTTTCGAGTTGATCGACGACATTTTCGTTCGGGTAGATCGAAGCAAATCCGATGAAACGCTCGGGTGCTTTCTGCACCCAGTTGGCGATCTCTCGATTGTGCCAACGGCACGTCAGCTCGTGTTCCCAATACCAACCCAGTAGCACTGCTTTTTCGACTCCGTTGGCGTCCATTTCCGTGAGCATCGATTCGGGGCTGCTCCAATCTTGAATGGAAACTTTACCCTCTGGTGCCACAAGCTCTGCCCAGTGGAGCTCATTATGTGCCTCTGCCCAAGCACGTGGATTGGCAGCCACCTCTGGTGGGTAGCAGTGGGTGTGGCAATCGATGATCCCTGTGCGACTCATGGTTGAATGACCGTTGACTAAGCTAAGCGGACCTGAAGCTCGACTTCGTTAAAGACGACGCAGTCGCCGGAGACGATTTTCTTGCGTTTTTGGGTTTCGATCTCGCCGTTTAAGCGGACGAGACCTTCAGCGATGACGGCTTTGGCTTCGCCCCCACTGGCGCAGAGTCCTTCAAATTTAAGGAGCTTATAAAGTTCGACGGGTTCACTGGTAATGATCACTTCTGGCATATTTTTAGGAGAGTCTTCGCAAGACCTTATGGCGAGACTGGAAATGGCACATTATAGAGATCGGGCACAAAAAACGCGCTCCGTTGCTGGAGCGCGTTGTGGAAAGGTTGTATAGAGTCCGTTCTATCCAGCTACCACTTGAGTTGCGCAAGGGCCTTTAGGGCCGCTGCCGATTTCGAAGGAGACGCTTTGTCCATCTTCGAGTTTTGCGTAACCATCCATTTGAATTTCGGAGTGGTGGACGAAGAGATCCTTACCGCCGTCTTCGGGTGTGATGAAACCATAACCCTTTTCGGAGTCGAACCATTTTACTATACCTGTGCTCATATACTTTTGTGTCTTAATTTTGATACTATTCTCGCAGTTTGCGAGTTTCGTAGGTAAGAACAATAGGTAGGATGGTTCTCTTGTCGCTAAAAAAATGCTCGCTTGTTTCAGTGCAGATAGAGTCGCTTTTTAGCTATGCACTAAAATCATTCTTGTTCGGCTGCATCTATGATTGCTTGCATTCTATCGAAGGCCATTTCGAATCCACGGACATCAAATATAACATTAATAGGGTTACTTTCAAAATCGGCTGAGGTGATTTTCAATTGTTGTGAAGTTTTAAGTTGGTCGAGAATGGTCTCTATTTCGTTCGAGAATAGAGCCCTTCCTAAGCGACTGGTTTCCCACATACGTTTATGTATTTCGCCTTGGTCAAATTGATAAGTTGCAGTTTTTTTTCTAACCTGACCGATGTATTTATTGAGGAACTTAAAATAAATGGAATAGTGTTCATTTCTATATCGAATCACGAATAGTGCGGTCTCATCTACTGAGTAGAGTGATAGAACGTGATATTCGTCTTTTGTGTAGCGAGACTGGTAGCTTTCTAATTCGGATTCATAGCGATCCATAGGCGAATATCGCCAGCGGCCCACGCTTTCGTTTGCAGTGTCATTAACCTTTGGTGGTGAAATTGCATTTTGTGGTTCTGGGATTTCACCGCGGATTTGTTTAAGTCTGACTAAGTTGCGTATGGCATAGGGGCTTTTTTCTATCTCTATGATGAATGGACTTTTAGGGGCATAGACTCTTTGGCAGTAGAAATAAGTATCATCCGCCGCCAGGACTTCACCTTTTACTGTGCTGCCGTCCTCTAGGATGAAGTAGCTCTGGGGTCCTGCTATCAAAGCATTGGTGAGCAAGCATATAAATAGTATACTGTTATCTATTATTTTGCCTAAATATGGTAAAGTAAGACGGATTGATTTAGGTTTTTTCACAAGCATATATGATGATTGAAAAATTAAGCGCTATGCGATCTCTAAGCAATTGATGGCCGTATTGAGGTCGGAGTGATTTGAATACTAGAGGACTCACGTGCTTCAGGTATCGAAAGTTCAAAGATGACCAGGAAATCGTTGAGTGCTTCGGGGTCGACTAGAGTTTGTTCGATGGTCCACGTCAAGCGGTCGTCGGATTCGATGATCCTAGTGTTGGCTACGTTACGAGCTGCGGGGTCGAGTCGAATCCAATCGTGGGTCTCGTAATAGGCATCCATTGCATTGCCGAGCTCGGTATGCTTCCATTTGGCGTCTGGGTATAGCTTGTTGAGATCGTAGCTCTCGTTGATCTCGGAATATTCTTTATTGGCGAGCATGCGGAGGAAACGAAAGACCTCGTTGCGAACTAAGCGGGTGAATGCTTCGCGGTCGCGGGTGATGTCTATTGGGCCTGCCTTTACCGGAGCGGGTTCATCGAAGCTGGGTTTGTAGTCGGGATCTTTGAGTGTGTTCCACTCATCGAGTAAGCTGGAGTCGGTGATACGGAGTAGGTTTTCGATGTAAGTGATGGCTTCGTTGACGGGTTCGGTCTTAAACGCGGGTGGAATGCTCTGTTCTAGAAAGCGGTAAACATTGGTCAGATGGCGCAGTAGCAGGCCTTCGGCGCGCATGAGCCCGTAGAGCTTGATGTAGTCGGCAAAGCTGCTGTAGCGCTCGAACATTTCGCGGGCGATGGACTTTGGTTTGATATTTTCTGCACCGACCCATGGGTGTTCCGCTGCGAAACGATTGAACGTCTCGTAGATGAATTCGCTTTCAGGTTTAGGATACTCGACTTTATCGAGTTCCTCGATGCGCTCGTCGTATTCGATGCCTGCCGCTTTCATTGCCGCGAACTTATCGCTCTTTGCTTTGTCGAGTTGCTTGCGGAGAATGATGTCGGGGTTTTCGAGAATCGATTCGACCAGACTGAGAAGCTTGAGCTCGTAGTCTGGTGCCGTGGTATCGAGCAGGCCGAGGGTGTCAATACAGTAGAGTGACAGCACTTGGTTGAGTGAAAAGTCGTCTTGTAGCTCTACATTGACGCGCAGCTTTTGTGGGCTATCGGGCGGCATGATTTCGATGATGCTACGATCCACGAGTGCGCGAAAGAGTTGAAAGGATTGTTTGCGCAGTGACTTTTTGGAATGCTCGGTGTTGTGGCAGTCGCGGATGAGCTGGCGCATGGCGGCACAGCCGTCGCCCTCGCGACTGAGCACATTGAGTAGCATGCCGTGTGAGACTTTAAAACTAGAGCTGAGCGGTTCGGCGGGCGCGCTTTGTAAGCGAGCGTAGGTTTGCTCGTCCCAATGCACGAAGCCGCGTTCCGGCGGTTTGCGCTTCACAAATTTCTTTTTCTTCTTCGGGTCGGCGGCGGCTTTGGCTTCGAGACGCTTGTTTTCAATGACGTGCTCAGGTGCGAGCGCGATCACATAGCCCTCATCGTCGAAGCCTTTACGGCCTGCACGACCACTGATTTGATGGAAGTCGCGTGCGGTAAGGATGCCGGTCTTGGTGCCACTGTATTTACAGAGCTGTGTGAAGAGGACGGTGCGGATCGGCACGTTGACACCGACTCCGAGGGTGTCGGTGCCGCAGATGACTTTGAGCATGCCTTTCTGTGCAAGCTTCTCGATAAGCACTCGATATTTGGGTAAGAGCCCTGCATGGTGGAGGCCGATGCCGCTACGTATAAGTTTTTTGATTTCCTTGCCGAAGGGGCTGGTGAAGCCGACGCCTTCGAGTTCTTTGGTAATGGCTGCTTTTTCCTCTTTCGAACAGACATTTACACTGAGTAAACTTTGCGCGGTTTCAGACGCTGAACGCTGTGTGAAGTGAACAATGTAGACGGGGAATTGGTTGCTCGCTTGAAGCTTGCCAAGTGTTTCGGTGAGGCTGTCTTCGATGTAGTTGAATTCCAGCGGCACGGGGCGTTCGGTGCTGGAGACGGTGACGCACTCATTGGAGGTGATGCGCTCTAGCTCTCGTTCGAAGAAGCGCGTTTCACCAAGGGTCGCGGAAATGAGTAGAAAGCGTGAGTGAGCTAAGGTGAGTAGAGGCGCTTGCCATGCGACGCCGCGCTCTGGGTCTGAGTAGTAGTGGAATTCGTCCATGATGACATCGTGGACTTTAGCAGTTTCACCATCACGCAGGGCAATGTTGGCTAAGATCTCTGCGGTGCAGCAAAGGATGGGCGCGCCTCGGTTGACGCTGGCATCACCGGTCATCATGCCGACATTTTCAGGGCCGAAGTCGCGGCAGAGAGAGAGGAACTTTTCGTTTACCAATGCCTTGATCGGGCAGGTGTAAACCGATTGCCGACCTTGAGATGCCGATAGAAAATGCAGGGCCGCCGCGACGAGTGACTTACCCGATCCTGTCGGCGTGTTGAGGATGACGTTTTTGCCTGAGAAGATTTCGAGAATCGCTTCTTCTTGGGCGGGGTAGAGCTCAATGCCTTTCGCGATCGCATAGTCGAGGAAGTGCTCCATGAGCACGTCTGGGTCGGTTATATCGGGTCTTGGTCTGAGCGGAAAATCCATAGCGATGGAGCATTCCTCATGTGGCTTTGAGTGCAAGTCTGATGAATTGCATCGGTTCAAACTGGCATGAGTTTGAATGAGATGTCGCCAAGGATTTGTATTTACTCGAGTTATCCTGTGTGCGTGTTTTGGTGAAACTTAGGACTCGATGATGCCAGTCAGATATACACGAAAACTACAGCCGCCCCTAGTGGACTACGAGATGCTTAAAGTAAACGCAGAAGCCCTGTCTGCTTATATTATTGAATCGGCTCGGACCGTCATACCTGAGATGAGCGGTTGGTCTGTGGATGACCGTAGTCATGCGGATGTGCTTGAGTTCGAATACTGCTATGGTGATTTTAAAGGGGCGGTCTATCTTCGCCCACTATACTGTAAGTTTGTCTATAATTAGATACGACTTGAGCGCTACAATAAGTGTTGCAGAGAGATTTCTGTATTGTCCTAAGTTAAAACAGTGCTAACTGTTTATCTATGATGAAATATTTCCTCATCGTCGCTTATTTCTTGAGTAGTTTTTCAGTGCTTTCTGCTGAGGGTGTGAAGTTGCGTGGCGCAAATGGTGTTGCGATTGAATTTCCAGGTATTTTGAAGGCGACCCCGAAAGGCTTGGTCTTAATGATGGCTCTAGACGGAGAGGAATTATTGGTAACATGGGACAAATTTGACGAATCTGACATGCAGACCCGTCAGCCTGATATCTACAATGCGATGCAGCGGTCGATCCGTCAGCGTGAAGATGTGTCGTTGAGATTGGGAGTCTATGCCGGGATGCAAACTGCCAAAGAATTTAAAAAGAGTTTACGGGATGCGCTGAACCAGGAAATTCAGATAAAGCTACCTCCCATGAGTGAATTCTTTGATGATAAGGATATTAAAGGAGGGTCTTTTAACTTCAATCATATCGACGATTTCAAATTTGCTGAAAAACGATCGGCACGTTATTTGAAATTATATACAGAGCTGCTACAGGATTTAGTCGGTTGGGAGAATCCTGAGTTTAGCAAGTCCACTCATTCGCTGATTAAGTCGAATGGTAGTCGAGATGTGGTAGTCACTGAGGCGCGGCCAGGCAGAAGCACTACATTGATGAAACCTATGGATTTCCTGCAGTTCTTGTCTAAGGAAAATAATCGCCTAAGTAATTCTGGTGTAACTTTACTACGCTATAATCTCGAAGCCTTAGACGCAATTTGTAAGGCATTTGAGGATGCCAGTGCCGCTTTAGGTGAAGGCGCAATAATCGCAGATTCATCTACCATTAGTAATTGGCATTACACTGCGCGTAGTATGCTTGAGAGTTTCAATAGCTTATACAAATCAAAGACGATCAATGCACAATTTGACCGTGATTTACGTCGGATGTTTGAGGATTTTGATCTATAGTTAATTGTGTATGTGCATTCCCAGTATTGGGTAAATTGTTCCCACGTTGGTCTAGTCTGTAGAGTAGATGAAGACTCGATTCTGTATCAACCAATGTAGTAGCGTCGCATCGAATGCTGCTTGCGCCATCGTGCACGAATGAGTTAGTTCTCACCGACAATGAATCGAATGGATATTGAGTTTGCAGGTGGCTGGGAGCAGGTGGCCTCGCGCATGGGTGCGCCAGATTTACTGTTGGAGTCTGACGGGCGATTATTGGTTCAGCGAAGTGATTTCAGTTTGCTGCATGATTTTGGTGCGGTAGGGCCAGTGGATTGCCCGATTGCATACGATACTAGGACGCATACCGCGTATCGATATGTGTGCGCTTCGAGTGCAGCACGTGGTGATTTCAGTCAGTTACGGTCGTTTCATTTAGGACATTACACTACTGAAGTGCTCTGGGAGTTACCTTTGAATCAGTGGGTGTTGTGGTTGTTGGAATGGATTTCGGGCGCGGAGAGTGGATCGGGGCAACTTTTGGGCCTAGTCGCGACGGATAGGCCCACAGAGGATCGTATTGTGATCGAGCATCAGTTATTTGCACTGAAGCCTGGCGAAAAGCGTGCACGCTTACGACCGATTTGCCGCGACGGATACCGGCCGTTGGCTTTTAGTCGGAAACGTCGTGAGCTCGTGTTTGCGGGTGCGAATGGTATTTATTTAGTAGATTTGAAAGGAATACGACGGGCAACATTTCCAGGGGGTGAGGCGACTGGGCAGGGTGCGGCCTTCGACCCATCTGGAGCAGGACGTGTTATCATTGGCGGGGATGGAATCTACATTTGGGATTTGGAGCGTAATCAGGTTCAGCAGTTATGCCGAATTGGGCGATACCCGGTTTGGGCCGTTGGGCGTAATGGCTTCTGGTATCGAGAGAGTAGCTCAGACTTGTTTTATTATGATTTAGATACGAATGCATCGACCCGAGTGTTCACAGTAGCGAATCATCGAAATCCTGAATTTTGGTTTGCTCGCCCAGTTAAACAGACAACATGTGGTCGTTATCTCGCAGTTTCGATCAGTTCAAAGCAGTTACGCGGGGTCAGTCGCAAAGCCAATGCAGTCGGGGCACGAGAGCGTGTCTATGAGTTTGAGCATGAGCTGTGCATCATGGATTTTGAGAAGCGCCAGTTTTGGCGACGAGAGGGTTTTGCAAATGATCTTTGTTGGGCGGAGTAATGGCCGGTCGCCGAATCGGTAACGAGTTGGAGTTTTCAATGCCATTGGTAGAGTGGTTCAAAGGAGCAAGGACATTCCTGTCCTTGTCTCGACAAGTTTAACTCAAACGCAACGGACAAGAATGTCCGTCCCCCCTTAGGTCGTGCTATGCGTGACGCACTTGCGCACCCTTCGTTTTCTGAATGATGACTAATGGCTTGAGCCTTGTATCGCTGACTGGCAATTTACCGATTTATTCAAAAATCGATGGAAGCCAAGAACGTTTATATTCAAGCATTGGAAGCCGAGCAACGCGGTGATTGGAAGCACGCGCATGAACTGGTGCAGGGCTTAGTCACTGCTGAGGCAGCGTGGGTGCATGCCTATTTGCATCGTGTCGAGGGGGATACGTCCAACGCGACGTATTGGTATAATCGTGCGGTGCAGCCGGTTTGTTCGACAAGTTTAAGCGCTGAGTGGAACGCGCTTTATCAAGAGCTGGGCCCAATTGGGCGAAACGATACTTAATATTTATGTCAACGATGTCTCTTGAATCTCTTGGATGGAACGCGGGCTATGCAGAACAGTTTCGTCAGCTGCAGGGTGAGGACTGGCAACCCGCACGATTGATTCGTGATAATAAAATTTCCTATGGCGCGCTCTTGGGAGATGGATCGGAGCTCGAAGTCATCATGAGTGGAGCTGTGTATCATGAGGCAAATACCGACGCAGAGCTGCCTTCTGTGGGTGATTGGGTGGCCCTTGAGATGGGCGAAGAGAATAACGAATACGATGCCGTCATTCGTGCTCGCCTAGAGCGGCAGACCTGCCTTTCCCGGAAGGCTCCCGGTAAAGGCACCGAAGAGCAAGTGATTGCTGCGAATGTAGATGTGGTTTTTGTAGTCACGGAAGCAGGACAAGACTTCAATCCACGACGTTTGGAGCGCTACTATGCGGTGATGCAGCGCAGTGGTGCAAAGTCGGTCGTTATTTTAAATAAGTCGGATCTATATCCCAACGAGATGAACGAACTCGCGGCGGATGCACTCAGAAAGCTGAATCCAGACATTGAAGTGATTCAAACGTGTGCTGTTGAACGCGGTGGTGTTGAGGTGATTCGTCGTTTTATTAAGCCCGGGATCACTGTTGCGTTTATTGGGTCTAGCGGCGTGGGGAAGTCTTCGTTGATTAATCACCTTGTTGGCGAGGCAGTGCAATGGATGGGCGAGGTCAATGCAGTCACTGGTAAGGGAATGCATACTACCACTGCGCGTGAACTACTTTTGCTGCCTGAAGGTGGCATGTTGATCGACAATCCAGGTATTCGCGAAGTTCAGATGTGGACGGATGCTAAGACTTTGAAGGAGAGCTTTGCGGATTTTGACGTAATCGCTTCGCAGTGTAAATTTAACGACTGTAAGCACGGCACTGATAAAGGTTGTGCGATCCGCGCTGCGATTGAATCGGGTGAGCTGAGCAAAGAGCGTTTCATTAACTATTTGAAACTCGATTTTGAGTTGGAGAATCTGCAACAGCGACAAAAGAAGCGTCAAATTACTCTAGGGCGTCGCAACAGGCGTGAGCTAAAGTCCAAGGCTGAAAAATATAACAAGCGTAAGGGATATTGAGCTTTCGCATTTGGAGGGCCGCAGCGGTTAGGGAAGGACAAACAGACAGGAATGTCTGTGCACCCGCACGGGTGAGCTACTTCTTTTCGTGCTCTGCTTCCTTGCGGAGCACGTTGTCGTCTTCGAACTCGCCGGCACAACAAGCACCGAAAACGCTGTAGCAAGTGTCGCAGAGTGCTATGCCATCCAGCATGCCTTTGGTGGACGCGCCACAGCGTGTGCAGGCTCGTTCTGGAGGTTGATCAGTCATGTGTGCTTAGTTTTTAAGTAGCGCGCCTGCTCTCTCTAGATCTGCGCCGCTAGGTGCTTGATAAGGACTGAGGCCAAATTCTGGAAGAATGGATAGCATGTGGTCAAATAGGTCACCTTGGATATCTTCGAAATTGACCCATGCGGTGTCATTGGTGAAGCAGTAAAGCTCGATAGGGATACCTTTATCATTGGGTGCCAGCTGGCGCACGAGGAGTGTCATTCCCTTTTGGTGGATCTTTGGATGATTACGTAGGTAGGCGACACAGTAGGCACGGAACGTGCCGATATTAGTCAGGCGGCGCCCGTTGATCAGTTCGGCAAGGTCGTCGCCGACTTCGGTGTTGTATTTTTGAATGTCCTCTAACTTTTCATTAAGATATGGGCGCAAGAGACGGATTTTCTTAAAACGCTCAAGCAGTTCTTCATCGGCGAATTTAATCGTGCGCATGTCAACGTTGAGTGAGCGTTTAATCCGTCGACCCCCAGATTCGCTCATGCCACGCCAGTTCTTGAACGAGTCAGAAATGAGTGCGTAGGTAGGAATTGTGGTAATGGTCTTATCCCAATTTTGAACCTTCACCGTGGTGAGCGATACGTCGATCACATCACCATCGGCGCCGCGAGCGGGCATTTCAATCCAGTCGCCTACCATGACCATGTGATTGACTGAGAGTTGAAAGCCTGCAACGAGGCCGAGAATCGCATCTTTAAAAATCAATAGCAGGATAGCAGTGACCGCACCCAGGCCTGAGAAGAAGACCAGTGGGGACTTTCCAAGCACTGCTGAAAGGATGAAAATCATTCCAATCATGTTGATTATTAGCTTCGCTGCTTGGGTGAAGCTCTTGGCCGGGTAGCGTTTGCCTACCGGGCCGTTTTCCCAGACTGCGCGCAGGAAATTGAGCACGCCATCGATGATGAAGAGCACAATGACGATGAGGTATGTGTTCACTACTACGCCGAAGTTTTCGACGACATCGGGAAATTTCGGGAACAGTGCTGGGCCGTAGAAGTGAATGACCGCTGCAGGCACAATGTGGGAGAAACGAACGAAAACTCGTGTCTCGATGAGTAAATCATCCCACTCAACGGAGGTTTTATGAATCAGCGGGTGAACGACCCTGTTGATAAAGGCTTTGGCCGCGTAATTGGCAAAAAGGGCGAGGAAGACCAAGAATAAGAAGGCGCAGCAGACGCCCAGCAGCTCAGCATTTATCTCGGAGAGGCCAAAGTTTATAAACCATTGGGTAAAGGTGTCGGTTGTCATTTGGATAGTGATGGGAGCAGTGGAACACTTTTTCAATAGCTGGTTTTATCGAGGTGGCACTCATGGAGGGGATGCAGAATCATTTTTGTCAGCATTATTTTTATCCCTTAGAAGACAGTCATGCTTCTCCAGTCTTGATTTGAGGGATTGACTGGTGTGAATTGTCAGGGTCGCTATGCCTAAAAAGAAATCTAAACAATCTACCGATGAGGAAGGTCCTAAAGTAAAGAAGCTCTACACGATTAAGTTGGATGAAGGGCAGATGGATCAGCTGGCAGATATTTTAGAGGATGGTGGTGCGTTTATTCCATATGATGTCGCCTATTCGCTATTTGCATTTAAGGGCGAAGGTTTGAACGTTGTGGGTTACCAGAGCGGCAAACTCGTGGTGCAGGGTAAAAAGACCGAGGATTTCGTCCGAGACGTGGTGGAAGCCCAAGTCACTATGGATGCGCGACTCGGCTATGACGAGGTGCACCATCCTGAATGGTATGCATTACATGCAGGGTGCGATGAAAGTGGCAAGGGCGACCTCTTTGGGCCTCTGGTGACTGCGTGCGTGGTTGCAGATGGCGATATGGTGCGAGGCTGGATTGAAGCAGGGGTTTGTGACAGCAAGAAGATTACCGATAATACCATACTGAAATTGGACAAAGTGATTCGGAATACCAAGGGGGTAGTGATTGCGACAGCCTTTGCACGAATGGCTAAATACAACGATCTTTACGGTAAGTTTGGAAATAATTTGAATAAGCTCTTGGCTTGGTATCATGGGAAATCATTAAACGAAGCTTTAGATAAGCGCCCAGCGCCTTGGGGAATACTCGACCAATTTACTAAGCAGAAATTGGTGGATGCGTATGTGAAAGAGCGCAAAGACTTTAAATTAATCAGTCGCACTAAGGCGGAAGAAGATCCTGTGGTGGCCGCGTCATCCATCGTGGCACGAGCCATCTATGTGCGAGAGATGAAACGCCTCTCTGAAGAGCTGGGTGAAGAACTCGTCAAAGGTGCCAGCGGTAAAGTCCTTGATCAGGCTAAGAAAATTGTCGCAGAGAGAGGAGTGGACGCTTTGTCGAATTTTGCTAAAATGCATTTCAAAACCGCATATGAGGCGCAAGGCTTAGAGCCGCCAGCGAAGCCTAGTTGGTATAAGTATTGATCGAATGGTGAACTTTGTAACGACAATGTAACTCAATAGCGACTGGATTGTTGCATGCGTCCGATAGCCTTGCGGGTGGTTTAAACTATGCAGGGCGATGACCCGCCTAATTGGTTAAATACAGATCTATGAATAAGCTAACATACAAAACGATCATTTTGTCTGATGTTCATTTAGGCACGCCTCATTGTAAGATCAATGAAGTCAATGAATTCCTAAAGCATACGCGCTGCGAACGTTTAATCCTAAACGGCGATATTATAGATGCGTGGCAATTAAGTCGTTCGGGTAAGTGGGAGACTTCCCATACTCGCTTTGTGCGTTTGATTCTGAAAAAGATGGAAAAGCAGGGCACTGAAGTGATTTACTTGCGTGGTAATCACGACGATTTATTGCGCCGTTTTATGCCGATGGATTTCGTAAATATTCAAATCCGTGAAGACTACGTTTTAAAAACACTGACTGGTAAAGAGTATTTGGTTTTGCACGGCGATGTATTCGATTTGGTAACCACGCACTTAAAGATACTTTCGCATGTTGGTGACTTTGGTTATCAATGGTTGCTCCGCTTTAACCGACTTTATAGCCGCTGGTGGCGTTGGAAGGGCAAGGGGAACTTCTCATTGAGTCAGTATATCAAGAGTCGTGTTAAGTCGGCAGTGAGCTTTATTTCAAATTACGAAGATCAGTTTGTTAAATTGGCGAAATCCAAGGGTTATGACGGTGTGATGTGTGGTCATATTCATACACCAGATGATAAGATAATTGATGGTGTTCATTATATGAACTCTGGTGACTGGGTGGAGTCGTTGACATCAATTGTGGAGCATGATGATGGCACCTTGCAGGTTTTAAGTTATGAGGATTTTCAAAAACAGCTATTGAAGCAAGCAAGCGAAGTTTCAGAAAAGGACTGTCCGGCTGAGGCTTTTATCAGTGAAGTCGTGGCTTGAATCCACACGAGCTAAGCGCGTTCTTCGGATGGCTCTGGCTACGCAATTTTAACAGCAAAGGAGCGGAGTGCGCTCTTACGGGGAGATACGTTCCACGCGGATTCGAATGAAGCCGGGTTGATTGCCGATGTTGATGCTGGCTGTGCGGGTCAGTAAACCATTGGTAGTTGTGCCATTAGTGATGGTGACTCCTGTGGTGGTCCATGAGTTGGGTAGCAGAGTGGTCGAGGTTTCGACGATGTAGCTCACATCTACAAGGTTGGTGTCTTCGTAGTAAGTGAGTTCCAGAGTGGTGCCTCCAGAGTTTTCAACCATTAGACTGAAGGGGAGCGGGGCGGACGTCGTCGGATCAAGTCGGAAGGCATACTCAAGTAGATTGGCCACACCATCAAAGTCGAAGTCTTCATCGTCTGCGATATTGAGGGTTGCTGCACCAAAGTTTGTTTCCCTGAATTCATCGAATGGGAGATCTTTGATAGTCATGCTTGCTGAAGCGGTAGAGATGCCGTAATTGACTGATGGGCTGATAGTTAAAGTGAGTGTTTCATCGCCCTCGATTTCATTGTCTGTAATCGCAGTCACTGGGATGGCTACCATGCTTTGGCTGGATGGAATTGTCGCAGTTCCAGCGAGTGCGACGAAATCGCTACCCGAAGTCGCGTCACCAGAAAGTGTGTAAGCAACTGACAGCTCGCCGTTGACGGCGATGTCCGAAGTGACAATGAAGTCTGCACTAGTCGATGGCGTGAATTCCTCAACTGTTGGGCTTGGGGCGGTCACCCCAAGTGTAGGAATGGATGTTTCGCAACATACGGGGCCTCTGAGAGTAATATTATCGAGAGTCCAGTGCTCTGTGAAGTTAGAGAATTGATTGTTGCCTAGATGCCACCTGACTCGCGCTGATTGGCCAATTGCTGACGATGGAAAGATCGCCGTCGTCGTTATTGTGCCGCCTGAATCAGCTGTCCACGCTGCCTCGCCCTCGAGTGGATTGTCGGCGTTACTAAAGTTGGGCAAAAATCCATTGTAGCCATTTTGCGAGAACGTGCCTCCCGCGGCGGTCCATTCTGTCCATGTTGAACCATCATCAATCGAAATCTCTAGAATGCCTCCGCTAGATTGATTTCGAAGGTCATAACTGTGCTCAAACTGCAGTTCCGATCCAACTGCGATTCCTGTGAATGGGGAGGAAGTGAGGATTGCAGAATTAGCCGATCGAACACCTTGCGTAGAAACTGCATTCGGTAAAGAGCCGCCTGCAATCGTCGAGACGATGCCCCAATTGGCCTCGATATCGCCCGAGGACTGAGTGTATCCAGCTGGAAGTGCGCTGCTGCTGTCGAAATCTTCAGTCGATATATCCTCGATTGTGCCGAGGGCGAATTCTTCAGAGAGTTCGGTAAAGCCAGTCGCAGTATTCGCAGTGAACGTGAGGGTTTCCAGGTCGCCGCAGGTTCCAGATAGGAAAAAGGAATGAGTGGTCGTCGTTGAAGTTCCCGCAGCTAGCGTGCCGATAGACTGCGTGGCATTGCCTGAAATATTTAGATTATTGCTTCCAGAAAGTGTGACGCTCACACCCGTGGCAGTTGCAGTTCCTACGTTTTCAGTGGTGACTGTGATGGTGACTATCTCGCCAGGGTCGGGTGCTCCATTGTTTGGAGCGCACGATTCTTGCGTGATGGTGATGTTACTAAGTTGAACTTGGCTGGGATCGACTAACTGCAGGTCGAGGTCATAGATTTGAGTATTGTTACCAGATGCTGCATTTTCGCCACCTCCGGTGACTTCAATGAAATAGTCTTGATCTATTAAGTTGAGAGATATGGCGCTTAAGCTCTCTGCTGCGCCAATCGACGCGCTACTTGAATCGAAGAGCTCGCTGCCATCGCTTGCAAGTAGTCGTAAGCTTAAATCCTGCCTCGTTTGAGGGTCGTATGCTGTGGTCGGGACCGGGTCTCTGTCGTTTGTATCCGTGATGAGGATGTAGCTGCATCCAGCGACGAATCTACCTTCTGGGGCGGAGTCTGGTTGCTCTCCTTCTTGAAAGGGATCACTCTCATCAGGTGTGATCGTTAAGCTGAGGGTGCGCGGCCCAGCTATACGGAATTTGAACAAGTCAATATCAGAGGAGTCAGAAATTGAGAGTTTTTGACCATCAAAATTAGCGTTAACGGTTCCTAGGTCATAAGCTGTGAGCGTCGTATCGTTGTTCTTATTGTTTCCTTGGCGTTCTAGTTGGTCGCCGTAGATTCCTTGAATGGTAATCGTGTCGTCAAGTTGTGGCCCAGTAAAACCAGTGGTTACCGAAGGCTCCATAAGTTTGGTGCCGTCGGTAGGGCATACATGACTGAGGCCTAAGCCGTGTCCGTGTTCGTGGCCGATGGTATTACGAAATCGTAATCGAGTGGTTGCCGTATTGTTAAGGTTGGAGGAGTCCGCAGTGTCGATGACCATGTCGCCAGAGTTTGGGAAATAATTGAAAGCGAGTGTATTGCTATTTCCATCAATGAAGACGCCGCCGAGACGAATGTCGCCTCGTGTGTTAATATTTCCGCTTGAATTTGGAAATGAGGCTCCATCGTCATTTGGTTCGTAGATATAAATATTTCCAGTGACAGCTGCCCAGTCGGTGAAAGCGTCTTCGAAGATGTTAAACCAAGGAGCTTGTGTCAGATCGCTCGGAACTGGTGAGGCGCCGTAGGCGGTATTTAATTGTGCGATTAAATCACTTGGTAGCACCGAACCTCTGCCGTTATTGATAGGAGTGCCATCAGGCACGAAACTCCAAAGCAAGGTTACAGGGGTTCCGGAGTTCCCAGTGTTGCCGTCTGTTGCTGTGAATGTCCATCGATCATCTCCTTGAAAGACAGGCAGTGAGGATGGATTAGCGTCACCTTCTGTGATTGCAAGCGCTCTGACTGCTTCAAATGCAGAGACTACTTCGGACTGAGCTTGATGTCCCCAGCAGAGATGCGGGATGTCGCTCGGAGAAATGGACATCACCCAGTCTGTGTAGCCCAACAATTGGTCCGCTTGTAAGGCAGGCAGCGAGGCAAAAGTTTCAAATGAAATGGCTCGTCGGATGAATTCGAGCGCCTCTTGCTGCTGTGGATATTGAGCGCTAAACGATTCGATCGAGGCCACAGGCCAGCTCTCTATGGTTGTATGGGCCTTGCCGACAGTTGTGGTTGGCGGAAGCGCCGTGTCATCCCAAGCGTGCGCGTCCGCAAGTTTTTGTTCAGTTGCTGGAGTTTGCCCAGTAAGCACTTCATCGCTGAGTTGAGTGAGGTAGTCGGTCGCGTCATTTCTTAGGTTGAGTAATACAATGACGGCGATGCAGAAACTGAGTGAGGAGAGGGCAAGGGCTTTGTTCATTTATCGAAATATTAAGTGAAACTCAGTGGTTACTGGAGTGCTTTGATTGAGTATTTGAATGAGTTTAGCTTACAAATCGATTTGTTCACCCTCAAAGCGTGTTTTTTGAGATCAAGACTGGCGCTTTAAAGGTATCTTTACAGCAGATAGGGCAGATACCTTAGAATATTTCTACGGATCTATAAATTTTGACTATTTTGCTTCGTTCTAATTTCGTGCTTACTTTATTTGTATTGAATTGTAAGTTAGTCAGCCGGCGAACCGATCGCATCTAGTAGACATCACATCATAACTTTTAAACAAAACATACACCCATGGATAATCCGCATACAAATGATTCTGGAGATGCAAAACTCTCTGACATGAATAACGAGACGAATGATGAGAGCAAATGCCCTTTTCTGAATGGCTCGATGACGAGAGCCGTCGCAGCGGGTGGAGGCACCTCCAATCGTGACTGGTGGCCCAATCAATTACCGCTCAATATTCTTCGCCAGCATTCTCAGCTATCAGATCCGATGGATGATGGTTTCGATTACGCAGAGGCGTTTAATAGCCTAGATCTAGAAGCGGTGAAACAAGATCTTAACGACTTGATGACCGACTCTCAAGACTGGTGGCCTGCGGACTACGGTCACTATGGACCTTTCTTCATTCGGATGGCATGGCACAGTGCGGGCACTTACCGAATTGCTGATGGTCGCGGCGGAGCGGGTTCTGGTAGTCAGCGCTTTGCCCCACTCAATAGCTGGCCGGATAATGGCAATCTCGATAAGGCACGTTTACTCCTATGGCCAATCAAGAAAAAGTATGGTCGCAACCTTTCTTGGGCCGACTTAATGATTCTTGCAGGTAACGTCGCACTCGACTCGATGGGTTTCAAAACTTTTGGTTTTGGTGGCGGCCGTGCCGATATTTGGGAGCCAGAAGAGGATATCTACTGGGGTAAAGAGGCCGAATGGCTTGGGGATAAGCGCTATAAAGGCGATCGCGAGTTGGAGAATCCGCTCGCAGCAGTGCAAATGGGACTCATTTACGTGAATCCCGAAGGCCCAAATGGAAACCCGAATCCGATAGCAGCGGCGCGCGACATCCGTGAAACGTTTGCACGTATGGCGATGAACGACGAAGAGACCGTTGCATTGATTGCGGGCGGCCACACTTTTGGAAAGGCGCATGGCGCAGCAAATCCAGACAAGCACGTCGGCCCAGAGCCAGCTGCGGCTGGTATTGAAGAGCAAAGCCTTGGTTGGAAAAATACTTTTGGCACCGGTAGTGGTGATGACACGATTACGAGTGGCCTAGAAGGTGCTTGGACGACGACTCCAACGAAATGGAGCCATAACTACTTTGAAAATTTATTTAATTTCGATTGGGAGCTTACGAAGAGCCCTGCTGGCGCGCAGCAATGGAGGCCAAAAAACGATGGTGGTGAAGGATCTGTGCCAGCCGCACACGACCCTAAGAAGTCGTTCTCGCCTATTATGTTCACCACCGATCTAGCACTCAAAGAAGACCCTGCGTATGCCAAGATCTCGCGTCGCTTCTATGAGAATCCCGATGAGTTTGCGGATGCCTTTGCGCGTGCATGGTTCAAGCTTACGCATCGAGATATGGGGCCAATTACACTGTATTTAGGTGCAGATGTTCCCAGCGAAGAACTTATTTGGCAAGACCCACTCCCACCAGTAGCCGATGAGCTGATAAACGATGTGGATATTGCTACGCTGAAGGCAAAGATCCTCGATTCTGGCCTTTCGGTTTCTGATCTGGTCACAACCGCATGGGCATCGGCCTCAACCTTTCGTGGTTCTGATAAGCGTGGTGGAGCCAATGGTGCTCGCATCCGTCTTGCTCCGCAGAAGTATTGGGAAGCGAATCACCCAGCGCGACTCACAAAGGTGCTCGATACACTTGAAGCGATTCAAAAGGATTTCGAAAAGACCGTCTCGCTGGCAGATTTGATCGTTCTCGGTGGGTGCGCAGCGGTTGAGAAGGCTGCAAAAGAAGGTGGTGTCGAAGTGACCGTGCCATTCACTGCAGGTCGTGTGGATGCTACCGCTGAGCAGACAGATGTGGAAGCGTTTGGTGCACTTGAACCCGAGGCAGACGGCTTTCGCAATTATGCGAAGACGCAATATTCAGTATCTGCTGAAGAGATGCTCGTAGATCGTGCTCAATTGCTCACGCTGACGGCTCCTCAGATGACCGTGCTAGTGGGTGGCTTGCGTGTAATGAATGCCAATTTTGATGGCTCAGCGAACGGTGTCTTCACTGAGCGCCCTGGTGTCTTGAGTAACGATTTCTTTGTAAACTTGATCGATTTTGGCACTACTTGGAAAGCGACTTCACATGCAGAAAATGCCTTTGAAGGCCGTGACCGCAAAACTGGCGAACTCAAGTGGACGGGCACGCGAGTCGACTTAATCTTTGGTTCTAATTCTGAACTACGTGCGATCGCTGAAGTCTATGCCTCTGAAGATGCCAAAACTAAGTTTGTGAAGGACTTCGTTGCTGCATGGAGTAAGGTGATGAATTTAGATCGCTTTGATTTAGCATAAGCGGTCGCGTTGTTTTCTCGAAGACCTCCATGTGGTGATGCGTGGAGGTCTTTTGCTTTGTGGCGTCTGATGGCGGACGCATCAACTTGCGCCCTGCGCATACGTGGTGTCGAATTTTTAGGGCAGGGCAACTACCCTCATTGCCAATTGTTGGTGGGGCCTTTCATTTTGTGCAGAGTGGGATAGGAGCAGAGGTGATTCCTAAGGAGAGATCTTCGTAGCGGACCGACGAAGCAATTTCAGTCAGCGCTAGTGTTACTAGTTTGCTTTTTCGAATACTTGATTGGCTTTTCGTAGTTTTCGTCATTATCTAGGGCTTGCTGAATCGCTTCTCCTGTGGCTGCTGGAACGCGTGTCACTGCCTTATATGAATCATTTACAAACACATGACTGGGAGCGCCTGCAGTCAGCTGATTTTTTGATCGGCATCGATGAGGCTGGGCGTGGATGTTTGGCAGGGCCTGTGGTTGCAGGAGTGTGTGTATTACATTCGTCTTTTTTTGAATTGGAAGAGGTCTTAGAGTTAAGTTTATTAATAAATGATTCGAAGCAGCTTTCGGCTGAATCGCGCGAGGCACAATTTGTAGTGATGGAACAACTACGGTCGCAAGGGCGGTTGGATTTTGCTGTCGCATCTGGCTCTGTGGAAGAGATTGCGGAGTTGAACATTTTAGGCGCGACTCGTTTAGCGATGCAGCGTGCCGTGGAGACTTTGGCTGCACGTTCGGAGGTTTGGGAACTGCCGTCGGTTGCCTTAGATGGACCACTGTTCACATCGCAGCCGAGGAGTGTTCAGCTGATCGTCGATGGTCGTCCGCTGAAGCCGTTCCCCTATTTTCATGAGAGTATCGTAAAAGGAGACGGGAAGTCGCTTTCCATCGCGATGGCAAGTATTGCGGCTAAGGTGTCTCGGGATCGTGAAATGAAAGTGCTTGCTCGGAAGTATCCGGAGTATGGCTTCGAGGTGCACAAGGGCTATGGCACTAAGAGGCATCGCGATGCCTTGCATACGCATGGCCCGTGCCCGATTCACCGTGAATTGTTTCTCCGCAAGATTTTGGGGTTGTGACTTGTAGATATGCAGTTGTGAGTAACTGTTTATCAAATGAAGTTCTTACATGTATATGCATTCGCAATCTCAGCACTGCTGACAGCGCTGCCACTGCACGCAATTGATGTGTGGGTGACGATTGCACCGCAGAAGTATTTTCTAGAGCGCGTTGGAGGTGACTTGGTCACGGTCGAGGTGATGGTGCGTGAGGGGCAGAGCCCAGAACTCTATACGCCAAGTGCAGTTCAACTGGTGCGTCTTGCCAAAGCAGACGCTTATGTAGGGATGGGGCTACCTGTGGAGCATCAAGTGTTGCCGCGTATCGAGGCTACGATGCCAGGAGTGCGCGTATTGCAAACAGTAGAATTGGAAGAAGCCCACGCTCACCATCATCACGAGGGATGTGTGCATGGAGATCAAGATCCACATATTTGGATGGACCCAGTGGCTATGATTGGGTTTGTGGATCAAGTTTGCGAGCTGCTAGTGCAACTTGAGCCTTCGAAGAGTGAGCTTTTTCAGGCGAATGCAGAGCGCCTTATTTCCGAGTTGAATGAATTGAACCAAGCACTGCAGATGCAATTGGGGCCGTATGTGGGTCGTGCGTTTTACATCAATCATCCTGCATTGGGGCATTTTGCCGAGCGCTATGGGCTAGTGCAGCGTTCGCTCGAGCAAGCGGGCACGAATCCTTCAGCTCGGCACGTGGCCGAGTTGGTGAAGGCGGCGCGTGCAGATCAAGTGAAGGCGATTTTCACGCAACCAGAGTTTGGGCGCTCAAGTGCTGCCATTCTGGCTCGTGCCTTGGAGGTCGATGTCGTTGAATTAAATCCTTTGGCGGAAGCTTACTTTGAGAATATGCAGTTGATTGCTGCGCGACTTGTCGCGAGTTTTGAATAAATGAGCGACGCAGAGCCACATTCAGACTGTAATTGTAAGAGCCACGGAGGTGAGCCAGTGGTCTGCTTTGAGGGGGTGTCGTTTCGATATGGCCGCTCGTGGGCGGTTGAGGATGCGGACTTTGACATCTATAAAGGGGAGTCTGTTTGCGTGGTGGGTCCGAACGGGGGCGGCAAGTCGACCCTTTTAAAACTCATGCTTGGTTTGCTGCAGCCCGAGAAGGGTAGTGTGCATCTGTTGGGTTCGAGTCCAAAAAAGGCGCGTGCTCGAGTTGGCTATGTGCCCCAGCATATCGATTTTGACCCTTTGTTTCCTGTCTCAGCACTGGATGTGGTGCTGATGGGTTGCTTGAGCTGTCGAAGTTTTGGGTTTCGTAGTCGTGAGGATCTGGAGCTGGCGATGCACGCACTGGAGAAAATGGGCCTTGCTGCGAAAGCGAAGGAACCCTTTGCCAGCCTCTCGGGTGGCCAGCGTCAGGCAACCTTGATTGCACGAGCGCTCGCAGCGCAGTCTGAAGTGCTGTTATTGGATGAGCCGACAGCACATGTGGATGTGGCTGCGGAACAGCGCTTGATGGCGAGCTTGAAGGAATTGAATGCGGATTTGACGTTGATTACGGTTTCGCACGATTTGGCCTTTGTTTCGCGCTCGGTGCCAAAAGTGATTTGTGTGAATCGTTGCGTGCATGTGCATCCTACCAGAGAATTAACTGATGCGCGTATCCGCGAGCTCTATGGCTACGAAGTAAGCATGGTGCAGCATGATCATGAGCATTTAGACAGTCATGGGGGGCATCATCATGGGTGAGCAGGGAACGTTGACGAAGGTCTACCGGAGATGGCGCAGCAACGGCAACTGTCGAACTTTGAGTGGTGTATGGACCACCCCGTCTTGCTTCGCGAGCCACCCCTCCTTGAAAAGGTGGGGAGCTGCTGAATTGCTGTGTCTTCGTCGGGCCTTCGCTTGCGAAGTGCCGCTTAGTCTTGGGCATGCGTTTGGTTCTCGCCTTAGCGCGGCGACTCGCGAGCTTGAGTCCTACAATTGCTGGTTGGGAGGTCTATCATGACTGATTTCTTAAAGGCTCTGTTAGATCCAGACTTGGTCTTTCTTCGCAATGCGCTGTTTCTGGGGCTGATAGGTAGTTTGCCCTTGGGGGCGGTGGGCACCTTTGTGGTCGCACGTCGTGTGAGTTACCTCGCAGCCGCGATTGCGCACTCGGTGCTCGGTGGTATCGGTTTTGCCCTTTACAGCCGTGAAGCCCTTAACTGGGGGTGGATGCACCCCATGTTAGGTGCTCTGGTAGCAGCAGTGCTCTCGGCTGGCTTAATTGGTTGGGTGTCCTTGCGTGCAAAACAGCGTGAGGATGCGGTCATTGGCTCGATTTGGGTGACGGGCATGGCAATTGGCCTGCTATTTATAGCGCGAACACCCGGTTATGTGGACCCGATGGCGTATCTATTTGGGGACATTTTGTTGGTAACGAGTTCGGATTTATGGATCGCGGGTGGAGTTGGAGTCTTGATTGCGGTTATATTAGTGGTTTGGCATCGGCAGATCGTGGCAGTGTGTTTTGATGCTGAGTTTGCTGCCATTCGTGGTGTGCGTGCAGATTCGATTTATTTGCTGCTGCTGCTGCTTACGGCGCTCACGGTAGTTATTTTAGTTTCTTTGGTCGGTATTGTGCTGGTCATCGCTTTGTTGACGCTGCCTCCAGCGATTGCAGCGCTTAGAGCCCGAAGTCTCGGTGTAATGCTAGTTGCGGCGATTTTGATGAATATTGTGTTCGTTTTTATTGGATTAGGCCTCAGTTTTTCGCTCGATTTACCGACTGGGCCTTCGATCATTTTACTGGCAGCGGCGGTTTACCTAGCTGCGAATGGAGCACGCCGGCTGTTATCCCGCTAAAATACAGGGTTTTACGAAGAAAAGAGAGCGATGTATTTTTATGTAATTAAGTATTGACTGCCCTATACCCGCTGACCACTTTCCCCATCTTTCTTTTTGCAACCCTATGCGTTGTTGAAAGTCGACTAATTCATTTCCAAATGTGCCCTTGTAGCTCAGTGGTAGAGCGCATCCTTGGTAAGGATGAGGTCGGCG